>JARRJP010000020.1:0-21321 GCA_037389025.1 Reinekea sp.
AGCGGCCTGTAGGCGACCACTTTTTCTGGATACTGCGTCGCGTGACGGAATATCCGGTGAGTGAAATTGACAGGGAATGGCTGTGTGCTAAGTTTGATGAGGGTTGAGGAGACTGGGTGGTATTAAATTGCTCAGGGAAAAGCGTATTCTGGATATTTTGTCAGGTGACGTAGAATACACTGTTAGGCAAATGGAGAACCGAGTGCTGCCAAAGGCGATTGAAGCTAAGGCCATAGAAGCTATCCAACGGATGGAGCGAGGCTGTTTCTCTGAAAACGATATTGAATTACTTCTAATTCGTTTGCGTGAGTATTCAAACGCTAAAAGTATATTTAGGGAAATCTCTCACTTTATTGCTCATCATAAGAGGGATTCTGGTCTTACGTTCCTCTCGCTCTATAGAGTGTACTGTCGGATGCGGGCGTATAGTGAGTTTCAATACCACAAAAAGCCACTGGACTTAAGTTCACCAATCGATAAATGGTTTTACGATTTTGTCCTCTTTCAACTGGAGGAGATCGAAAGTCACGTGTTGAAGAAGAAGTATGGGTTTAGTAGAAAGCAAGCTAAGAGGATATTTAAAGAATTTTTTTCAGAAGAAAGAAATGGCTACAGCTGTACCAGATCACCAAGTAAAGATATTGTGAATATCGTCAATGAGGCGTCAAGCTTCATAAAAATAAAACCTCTGTTCAGCCCCAGTGAAATTGTGTCCAGCTTCACCGAAACTTTTAAGAGTCTTGGGCTACTGCAAGACACGAAGAACTTCGAAGCCCAATCGGATAAACTTATTCTTGGGCTTTTGGTGCTTATGCATAAACGTGAGTTCCATATCGGTAAAGATGTTTTCGGGAAAACAGACCTAGACTTCCCTGCGGATGGTTTCGGGAAACTTAAGAAACTTGAGCTGAAAGGAACTATTCAAGTTCCTGATTTGGCAGCCATAGGAGTTACTTTAATCGAGACGTCGTTAGATTTCGATACGTGGTGTGAATCTGACCTTCTTGTACAAAAAGAAACCAACATAAAAGGCCACTACTGGACCGTGTTTGACGAAACGTCTGATTTTACTATCGGAGAAAATGGCAAGTTACAGAGGTTATAATGCCTAACCAAGCGCTGCTGTCGGACAATTTTTCCACTGCGCTCCAAAATTGCCGCAGAGCACGGCGTTATGAGCCAATTGAACTGCGACACTATTCTGAGAACAATTAGAAGGGAGCTGTAAATGAGCACGACGTTAACAATTTATTCAAAACTGTTCAGAAATCCAGCAGCGATCATTTTTACCATCCTGTTTTTACTTGCATATACTTTTGTATTCTACATTTTTACTTCGGGCATACAAATTGACATACTTGAAGTTATAAAAGCAGCGCCATTTGCTTTCTCCGCTATTGTTCTAGGTATATTCTCCATAATATTTTGGGCGCTAACCTACATCGGCAAACAGCAAAAGATAGATTTGTCTATAAAAGAATCACAAGAGCTATTTTTGATTAGGAAAGAACTAATAGATGAAATATTTGATGAATCAGATCCAGAGAAATCCTTAGAGCTTTCTACAATTAAGGCTCACTTTCTTTTTTCTGGCAGTGAAATCAACTCTGAACCAGAAACACCATCCGCAAAGTTGGGTTTTGAATATGGGGATGCGGTTAAAGCACTTTTACGCCGTTCATAACAAGTCGCTCGTTCGGACGCAAACTACGCTGCGCTCCGTTTGCGCCGCACAGCTTCAACGTTATGGCCTGCCCAGAATCGAAGATAGGATGCAATGGATAAAATCCCTGTAAACGACACAATCATTTATTCTTTGGCCCGCCTCGTTGATGATGCGCAAAAAGATAGGCGAGATCCCAGTCATTCGGATATTGAGTTCCAGCTTAATAGAGCTGGATTGATTAATGCTGACCCAAATAAAGACGGTTCTCCTGTTGGCAAAGCCAAGAGGCTTCGTACAGTCCTAAATTGGGCAATAGAGAATGACATAGCTAAAGCAGAGAAATTAGCTGCTGGAATAATTGCTTCCGTTAAGGGCTGTGGAGGGTTTCGAGACTCGTCGCCTAACTTTGTTGGGACTGACGCAATTGCTGATTTAACTGCTGCTCTAAGCCCAGAAGGAATTGTCTTGGGCGAAGACGGGTCAATGTCACCTGTGGCACTCAATAGTCTCTCGGGTCGCAATCTTACTCAAGCTCTGCGTGGTTATGTAAACCGAGCAAAAAAAGGCATCGAAGATGCGGCACTTGTAGTAGGAACAAGCAAAGACTTAATGGAGGCAGTGGCAGCTCACGTCATACAAGAGCTATGGGGCAGTTATCCATCCACTGCGAACTTTCCAAGCCTTCTCGGACAAGCATTTGTTGCACTTAAAATGGCTACGCCAGAACAAGCGCCTGTCCAAGGCGAGCATCAGCGTTGTAGATTAGAGCGTTCACTCTATGAAACTGCTTGCTCAATTAACAACCTTAGAAACAAACAAGGAACTGGACATGGCCGCCCATGGGTGCCGGATTTACGGGCCGCAGAGGCAAAAGCAGCAGTTGAGTTTATTGGTGCAATTGCTGAACTTATGTTGGATAACCTCGAAAGGAGAAAGCCATAACAAAGCATTGCACCGGACAAGCCGATGAACGCGGCGTTATCTCTCTATCGGCCCTGAGCTAAGGAATACAATTGAGAATATATGAAGTTCCAAGTGAAAGAAGATACTGGGTTGTGAGGGCAGATGGAGGGCTGTATTACGATCATTTTACAAGAAATGGGCTGATGGCTTTGGGGCATTTGAATAGCCTCGGAATCACAATCGAGGATCGTGAGAAATTCTTACCTGAAGAAGGCTGGCTAAAAGATATCGTGGCTAAAAAGTCACAGATTAAAAAATCAAGTAAACGCCAAGAGTCCGTAAGTTTCAATCAGATAAAGAACTTTATATACGATATTAAGGATGGCGACTGGGTTATTGCCGTCAGCTATAACTCTTTGCGAGTAGGCATCGTCAATGGAGATGCCTACATTAAAAACGAAAAGTTGTAATTTATTACGATCCTGAAAAAGATAGAAAAGTTGAAATAGATTCTAACCTACGTAAAAATGTAAGTCGGGGTCCCGTAATTTCAAGATCGGCGATGTCTTTTGTCTAGCCTTCGAGCGAATCAAACAGTTTTTAACGTAGATAAGCACTGGGAGGCTATTTATCATTCTCTTTATCCTGCATTTAGCAAGGAAGATGACCTATACCTTTCCCTGAAAATACGTCAAGAAAAAGAAATTAATAACTATAGCGTCGTTCAGATACTATCGTTTCTAAACGAAATTGAAGTTATCGCGAAGGAGCTTGAAGGAAATCTAGGCCCAGATAACTTTGAAAAATTATTCGCGCAATACGTAGTCAGTGATCTTTTGACTTTAACTACTAAAGCCCAGTTTAATTCTCCCGGCGATATTTGGAATAAAATTGATTTTTCAGTTAATATAAAGGCTGGAATTTGGAGAAATGAAAAGAACGGTAAAGAACTAGCCATAAATCTTAAGATAGCTTCAGAATATGCACTGGTAGCAATGACTACGGTTAGTAATACTAATTTTAACTTTTATAAAAAGCATTCTAATGACACCCGCAGTGTTTTAGGACTCTCAATAAATGGAAAGGGTATATTTCCTCCACATGAAGAGGACTGTATTAAGCGATACTCCTTACCGTCGGTAAAAAAAGTAAATGGTTCAGATTCGCTCTTTCATGTCCGAATCGAGGGTGAGGAATGGGGAGCAGGCAATTGGACTGAAACTAGACATGCTCTTGTTGATTCTCAAGCTGACATGCCAATTATTGCTTTTTTTGAATCAGAATCTGGAGGCGGTGGTGGGATTTCTAGCAGTTCTGATGTTGAAGTGAACTTTGATAGTCAATTAATAGTAACTATAAGCAGCGATACTAACAATCAAGGTGATATAAAAACAGTTGAGACCACTTATTTCTATGACTACACGAATGGCATGCCTTCACCTACTCGAATACATCGAAAGATTTATGGGTGGCAGTGGGAGCTTGAAAGCGAAACAGACTTAAATATTAGTGATCATGAGCTTGAACTTCTTCCGGCCGATGATTCGATAGTTCGCCTACTTGGGAAGTAACTGAGTGGCTGGAACGGGCCCGCTTAAAACCGCTTACGCGGCGGGCCTTCGACTCACTATCATTCACGCCAGCACAAAAACGTTAAGTATACATATACGAGGAAATATATAATGAATCGATTAGTCGCACTATTTATTTTTACTTTTGCAAGCATGAATATATTTGCAGCGAATGTCCCCATATCCGCTACTCCTACTGCTTGGAGGCTTCAAAACTATACCGGAGACAATGTTGTGGCATGGTATACCGGTTCTGCCTGTACAAATGGGCAACTAACTTTCGGCTCAAATGCTTCTAGAGATGATAAAAATAGATTTTGGTCTGTAATGATGGCTGCCAAAGTTGCAGGGAAACCTGTTGTTGTATTTTACGATGATTCCGCTGCTCCTGCACGATGTATAATTACTAGCTTTTTGCTCAAAGAAGAGTGACTTAACAATTCATTACAGCGAACAAGCCGCTGAATTCCGCGTTAGCCCTTAATAGGAATATAATGTGAAATATTTTCAAAAAGGCAGTGGTGAATATTTAGTCTTGATTCATGGAGCATTAACAGATGGTTCTATGTGGCTCCCTCATATAGATTCCTTAGCTCAGTATTTTGATGTCGTTTCAGTGACTTTAAGTCATTTTGATAATGATGATAGCTTAAGTTTTGGTCTAAATTCACACGCTCAAGAACTATGTGAGCTTGTGAAACAGTTAGTTACAGATAAGCCCGTGAATGTTGTTGGCTGGTCTTATGGTGCAGATGTTGTATTGAACATGATAGCAACGTCTCAATTGCCACTGTCTAAGGTATTTTTGTATGAGCTAGGATATCCCGGCTGTGTTCAAGAAGATGAAATGAAAACTTGGGTTACGGATGCAAATTCAATGTTTGAGCCTGTTCTTAATCATGTACATAAGGGGAATTTGAGTTTAGCTGTTGAATCATTGATTGACGGTTCTGGGAATTGTCAGGGCTACTTCGATAAGCAACCAACTGAGGTGAAGAGTTTACAGTTAAAGCAAGCTTATACATTGCCTTTGCAACTGAATCAGCAAGAACATCCATCGATTGATGCCCAAAGTCTATCGAATATCGAACTGCCTTTAATATTTGGGTATGGCGATAAAACACGAGACTTATTTAAGCTGGCCACACAGAGTGATGCACGAGCTTCAAGACACTCACAATTGATGGTTGTTGAAAATAAATCTCACATGTTACCCCAAGAAAATCCAGAAAAGTTTTCCAGCTTACTAATTGATTTAATGGGAAAAAATGGCTAACGAACGCTTCAAGAGGGACAACCAACGCGTGGCATTTTTACTATGCGTTGGTTTGTGTGATTACGGTGTTATGCGGAAAGTTAGTGCTGGCGTTGGCTGTCCCTTAAGCGGGCGTTAAGTATAAAGAGAATTATGTATATAGAGTCAGAAGAAAAGCTCAGAGAATTCTATGGCTATCCAAAAGGGCGCGCTAAAGATAAACAGTTACCGTCTTTGGAGCGTCATGCCAGTAACTTCATTGAGCACTCCCCGTTTGTTGCAATATCAACCTACGCGAAATCGGGCTCAGTTGACTGTTCCCCCTCGAGGAGGAAGCCCAGGCTTCGTAAAAATACTCAATAAAAGTTGTATTATATTGCCCGACAGTAAAGGGAATAACCGACTCGATAGCCTCGTTAATATAATTGACACTGGCTATATTGGCTGCTTGTTTTTGATTCCTGGGATTGATGAAACGCTTCGAGTTAACGGGCTTGCTCGTATTTCTACATCAGCTGAGCATTTGGATCTGTTTTCTGATAGCAGAAACCCTCCCCGAACATGTATTGAGATCACCATCAAGGAAGTGTTTTTACATTGTGCCAAAGCATTAATGCGCTCTGAGCTCTGGTCTCCTAAATCAAAAATTGATCGTTCAGATTTTCCTACTATGGGAGCCATGATTAACGACCAACTTTCGATAATCGATGATCCCGAAACACAAGAAGATATGGTTGCTCGGTATAAACGTGACTTATGAAAATACTTAACAAACGCATGTTGCGGATAAATTTCCGTTGCGCTTCAATTTACCGTAAATGAGGGCGTTAGGAAATAAGGATGAGCATGGAAATATCTTCAATAATCAGTGGCGCTGCAGCTCCAATAGTTGGAGCTGTGTTAGGCATCATATTTAGCCTTATCCCCATTCTAAAAGAGTCGGCTGAAAGTAACTGGAAAAAGCTATTTACCTAACCCCGCAGGCCTTACCCGCCCTAAACTGCTGCTGAAAATTTTTGATGAACAAGCGCCGCATAAAGTGAAGATGAATTACTCCTGAATCCGTGACTTCTTCCGTGGATTCAGGCCTGGGATACGAAGCTGAAATCCACTCTGGAGTCACGGATTCAGGTATTATTCACAAAAACGGCGGCCTACTCTTCGAGAAGCCCTCCTGAAGTCCACCGCTTCGTTCCCGCACTTGACAAGGGAAGGGCCATTGCTTTCGAGCTGCGCCTCGCGGTGAACATCTGGAGGGGCTTTCTTAATACGGATTTTATTCAAGACACTACACTAGAGAGATTTGATATCGATGACCATACAACCAATGAGTAAACCTGATCCTGAAAACAATTATCTTGCTGAGCATGCAGAATTACTGATATCAAGTTATCACCGCTTGACCGGAAAGGATCTGGTAAACAACGAGCTGACCGGTATCAAAAAATACAAAGCGCTTTACGAGGGGACCTTCGGACTTCTCTCGCACAATACGGAGGATGATCCCATCTTCAACTATGGCAACAGGACAGCACTCGATTTATTTCAAATGGACTGGCAAGAGTTTACCCAGCTTCCGTCAAGAAAATCAGCAGAACCAGTAAACAGAGCGGAACGACAACAATTATTGGATCGAGTGACCAGTGATGGCTTTATAGATGACTACTGCGGTATTCGTATATCCTCGACAGGCAACCGTTTCTGGATAGAAAATGCGACGGTATGGAATCTGATAAACGATAAGAGCGTTTATTGCGGTCAGGCTGCTGTATTTCACAGATGGACAATACTATAGGAACTGAGCGCACTGCGCCGCTATGAAGTCACGGATTCAGGTAAAACAATGGATTGATGACAACCGCTGATTTCTCATCAACAAAAAAATGGCGACCGTAGTCGCCTTAATAGATGTAACTGGCAGCTTAACTTACCAGCCAGTTACTTCTTTCAATGCATCACCAATCTGCGCCAAAGAACGCACGGTTTTAACACCGGCATCTTCCAGTGCTGCGAATTTCTCATCCGCCGTACCTTTACCGCCTGAGATAATCGCACCGGCATGGCCCATACGTTTACCCGGAGGCGCTGTGACACCAGCGATATAGGAAACGACAGGTTTAGTGACGTTTTCCTTGATGAAAGCAGCCGCATCTTCTTCCGCAGTACCGCCAATTTCACCAATCATAACGATTGCTTCGGTCGCGGGGTCTTCCTGAAACATTTTCAGGATATCGATAAAGTTGGAACCCGGAATCGGGTCGCCACCAATACCAACACAGGTAGACTGGCCGAAACCATGATCAGTCGTTTGCTTAACCGCTTCATAAGTCAGCGTACCGGAACGGGAAACAATACCGACTTTACCAGGCTTGTGAATGTGACCTGGCATAATACCAATTTTACATTCTCCCGGTGTAATCACACCCGGACAGTTAGGGCCGATCATACGCACGCCTTTACGGTCTACGTATTCTTTGGCTTCCAGCATGTCCAGCGTCGGAATGCCTTCTGTAATACAAACGATCAGTTCAATGCCACTGTCCGCCGCTTCACAAATCGCATCCTTACAAAAAGGTGCAGGAACGTAGATGACGGATGCAGATGCGCCAGTTGCTTCAACCGCTTCACGCACCGTATTGAAAACCGGCAGACCCAGATGAGTAGAACCGCCTTTGCCCGGTGAGACACCTCCGACCATTTGCGTACCATATTCAATGGCCTGCTCACTGTGGAAAGTACCTTGTGAACCAGTGAAACCCTGGCAGATAACTTTGGTGTTTTTATCGATTAATACGCTCATGCGGCACCTCCTGCTGCTGCAACCACTTTCTCAGCACCTTCGGTCAATGAGCTCGCAGCGATAATATTTAAACCACTTTCAGCCAGCTTCTTGGAACCCAGCTCGGCATTATTGCCTTCAAGACGAACAACAACCGGTACTTTTACGCCCACTTCTTCAACCGCGCCAATAATGCCTTCTGCGATCATGTCGCAACGCACGATGCCACCGAAGATGTTAACGAAAACCGCTTTAACATTGTCGTCAGACAGGATGATTTTGAATGCTTCTGCCACACGCTCTTTGGTTGCACCGCCACCAACGTCGAGGAAGTTAGCTGGTGAACCGCCGTGCAGGTTAACGATATCCATCGTACCCATGGCAAGGCCTGCACCATTAACCATGCAACCGATGTTGCCATCAAGCGCAACATAGTTCAGTTCCCACTCAGCGGCGTGTGCTTCACGCGCGTCTTCCTGAGTTGGATCCTGCATGGCTTGCAGTTCTTTGTGGCGATACAGCGCATTACCATCAACACCGATTTTGGCGTCCAGACAGTGCAGATTACCTGCTTCGGTAATGACCAGCGGGTTAATTTCAATCAATGCCAGGTCTTTATCGATAAACAGGTTAGCAAGCCCAATAAAGATTTTGGTGAACTGCTTGATCTGTTCACCAGACAGGCCCAGTTTAAATGCCAGTTCACGCGCCTGATAAGGCTGTGGACCAACCAGAGGATCTATCGTCGCTTTAAGAATTTTCTCAGGTGTTTCTTCGGCAACGGTTTCGATTTCGACACCGCCTTCTGTTGAAGCCATGAAAACGATACGGCGAGTCGCGCGATCAACAACCGCGCCCAGATACAATTCAGTCGCAATATCGGTACAGGATTCAACCAGAATCTTGCTGACCGGCTGACCTTTTTCATCAGTCTGGAAAGTAACCAGATTCTTACCCAGCCAATTGGCGGCAAATTCTTTGGCTTCATCAGCAGACTTGACCAGTTTGACACCGCCGGCTTTGCCGCGGCCACCAGCATGAACCTGAGTTTTGACAACCCACATGTCGCCAGCAATTTTACCTACAGCTTCTACCACCTCTTCAGGGGTATCGCATGCATAGCCTTCAGATACGGGCAAGCCGTATTGCTTGAAAAGTTGTTTACCTTGATATTCGTGAAGGTTCATTGTCTTTTCCGTCTTTGATTTTGAAGCATCGGGGAAATTTATTTTTACTATTAGTTTCGATCAGCTTCCACTGGATATAAAAAAGAACGGCAGAACCGTTCTTTCTTTGTTAAAAAAACTTAGCGTTTCTTGCGATTCACTTTGTGAATAGCAATATTATCAACTGCCAGCGCTGCTTCATGTACAGCTTCTGACAGAGTTGGGTGTGCGAAACAGGTTAATTGCAGGTCTTCTGCGCTGGAAGCAAATTCCAGTGCAATCACGCCCTGAGCAATCATTTCTGACGCCCCCAGACCAAAGATGTGAACACCCAGAACTCGATCAGTCTTGGCATCAGCCAGAATTTTGACCTGGCCTTGAGTATCACCAGCGGCCATTGCACGACCAATTGCGGCAAATGGGAAATTACCCGCTTTATAGTCAACACCTTCGGCTTTCAATTCTTCTTCTGTCTTACCAACCCAGGCCAGTTCAGGGTGAGTATAGATAACACTTGGGATCGCATCGTAATTCATCTGAGCGTTATGACCAGCGATAATCTCGGCGACCATAATGCCTTCTTCAGAACCTTTGTGGGCCAGCATTGGACCGCGTACAACGTCACCAATGGCGTAAACGCCAGGAACGGTGGTACGGCACTGATCATCAACAAAGATAAAACCACGTTCATCCAGTTTCACACCACTGTCTTCGGACAGGCAGCCTTCAGTATAAGGACGACGACCTACGGCAACGACCAGTTTGTCGAAGGTTTCTTTCTTTTCGCCGTCGGCATCCTGGAAAGTCACTTCAACCTGCTTGCCTTTGATCTCTGAACCGGTGACGCGAGCACCGAGGCGAATTTCAATACCTTGCTTCTTAGTGAAGGATTTATAGGCATCTTTAGAGATTGCACCATCGGCAGCGGCCAGGAATTTGTCCATCGCTTCAAGTACAACCACTTCGGAACCGAGACGCTTCCAGACAGAGCCCAGTTCAAGACCGATAACACCGGCACCGATCACACCAAGACGCTTAGGTACTTCTGGAAATTCCAGTGCACCGGTGGAATCAACAATAATATCGCCATCGGTCGGCGTTGGCGGGATTTCTACCGGAATGGAGCCCATCGCCAGAATAACGTTCTGTGCTTCAATGGTTTCAACGCTGCCGTCGTGCTTGGTGACTTCGACAACCTTGTTTGCTTTCAACTGGCCTTTGCCTTCGAATGAAGTGACGCCATTACCCTTCAGCAAACCAGCAACACCGCTGGTCAACTGATTAACAATACCATTTTTGCGTTCCAGCATTTTGGCGACGTCAATCTTGGCGGACTCAACGCTGATACCATGCATTTCAAAGTCGTGCTGTGCTGAAGCAAATTTTTCCGACGATTCCAGCAGCGCCTTGGATGGAATACAACCAACGTTAAGGCAAGTGCCACCCCAAGTCGTTTTACCATCTTCTTTTACCCACTTTTCAATGATTGCCGTTTTCTTACCCAGTTGGGCGGCTTTAATAGCCGCAACATAGCCCGCAGGACCAGAGCCAATTACGACTACTTCAAATTGATGTGCCATGGTGACGTTACCTTTATTGAATAAATTTGCACATTAAATGGGGCTTAACGCCCCAATTCCAAGAATAGGGTCAGGATTACAATTCCAGCAGGATGCGAGCCGGATCTTCCAGCATATCCTTGATGGCGACCAGGAATTGTACTGCCTCTTTGCCGTCAATCAGACGATGGTCATACGACAGGGCAAGATACATCATTGGCAGGATTTTCACCTCACCATTCACCGCCATGGGGCGCTCCTGTATTTTGTGCATACCCAGGATTGCAGTCTGCGGCGGATTCAGAATCGGGGTCGACATCAGCGATCCGAATACTCCACCATTTGAGATGGTGAATGTACCGCCCTGCATTTCATCAATACCCAGTTGACCGGCCTGCGCACGCTCTCCGAAATCGCGAATGGTGCTTTCAACACCGGCAAGACTCATCTGATCGGTATCACGCAGAATAGGTACAACCAGTCCGCGATTTGAAGATACCGCAACACCGATATCGTAATAGCCGTGATAGACCACGTCATTGCCGTCAATAGAGGCATTCACTTCTGGATGACGACGCAATGCCTCGGTAGCGGCCTTGACAAAGAACGACATAAAACCCAGACGAGTGCCATTGTGAGCTTTTTCGAACTGATCTTTATAACGCTTGCGCAGCTCCATCACCGGTTTCATGTTCACTTCGTTAAAGGTCGTGAGCATGGCGGTGCTGTTTTTGGCATCCAACAGGCGTTCAGCGATACGCTTGCGCAGACGAGTCATTGGGACACGTTTCTCAGAACGTGCCACCTGAGGAATGTTTGCTAGCGTGCTGTCCGATGACATCTGCGGCATCATACCCGGCATGCTTTGAGACATTTCAGGAGCCTGGGTAGCTGGTTTTGCTGTCGCCGCCGGTTCACTAGTTTTAGCTTCAGCCGCTTTAATGACGTCTTCTTTGGTGATACGACCACCTTTACCAGTACCAACGATATCAGACGAGCCCATATCGTTTTGACTCGCCAATTTGCGGGCTGCGGGGCTCATCGGCGTATCAGAAGCGGCAGCAGGAGAACTGACAGACTCGCCTTCGGATGACGAGGGTACTGCAGTATCAACCGCACCTTCAACGAATTGCGCGATCAGTTCCTGGCTTAGCACTACATCACCTTCAGCCTTAATGATTTCTGAAAGACTTCCGTCAGCCGGAGCGACAACTTCGAGAACGACCTTATCGGTTTCGATATCCACCAACAGTTCGTCACGAGAAACAGGCTCGCCAGGTTGTTTATGCCATGTCGCGATGGTGCCATCGGCGACAGATTCAGGAAATTGTGGTGCTTTAATTTCGATTGCCATGAATGAATCCTATCTATTCACCTGACGATTACTGAATATTCAGAATCGCATCATTAAGGAATTTTTCGAGTTGTTCTATATGCAAAGACATGTAGCCTGCCGCAGGTGATGCACTGGCCTCACGACCGGCATAATGCAGATACAGGTTTTCACCAACGCTGTGCAAAACACGGCGCATATGATGCTGACTGGAATACCAGGCCCCCTGATTCATTGGCTCTTCCTGACACCAGACAACATCTTTCAGTTTTTTATACTGCCGCATGACTTCAAACAGACGATGTTCCGGGAACGGGTACAGTTGTTCAATACGAACAATCGCAACGTTATTAACTTGCTCTTTGGTTCGTTTTTCGATCAGATCGTAGTAAACCTTACCGGAACAGAGCACAACACGGTCCACTTTCAATGGATCGATGTTGCTGTCCACTTCACCAATAACCGTTTCGAACTTACCGTTCGCCAGCTCTTCCAGCGTAGAAACTGCATCTTTGTGGCGCAGCAGACTCTTCGGTGACATCACCACCAGAGGTTTACGCAGATTGCGAATCGCCTGACGACGCAACATGTGGAATACCTGGGCCGGAGTGGTTGGCATACAAACCTGGATATTTTGCTCGGCACAAAGTTGCAGATAACGCTCCAGACGAGCTGATGAGTGCTCGGGTCCCTGCCCTTCGTAACCATGAGGCAATAGCATCACCAGACCACAGAGGCGACCCCATTTATGTTCACCAGAAGTAATAAACTGATCAATGACCACCTGGGCTCCGTTGGCAAAGTCACCAAACTGGGCTTCCCAAACCACCAGCGCATTCGGTGTGGTGGTAGCATAACCATATTCAAATGCCAGTACTGCTTCTTCAGATAAGAAAGAATCATAAATCTCGAAGCTGGGTTGGTCGGCTGACAATTTTGTCAGCGGGATGTAGCTGCTACCATCTTTCTGGTTATGTAAAACAGCATGACGATGCACGAAGGTACCGCGACCAACATCCTGACCGGTAATACGAACCGGGTGACCATGCTTCAACAAGGTGGCATAAGCCAGTGTTTCAGCAAAACCCCAGTTAATCGGCAAGGCGCCTTTAGCCATCTTGGCCCGGTCTTCAAGGATTTTGTTAACCTGGCGCTGAACAGGAAAGCCGTCAGGAGCTGTGTTAATTTCGATAGCCAGGTCTTGAAGGTATTTCAAATCGGCTGAGGTATCAAAATCATCCACAACCGGTTGATTCAAGTAGGGTGTCCAGTCTACGAACAACTCGGAATTGGGTTCTTTTACCAGTGCTTTGGCAACGTGCTGACCATTTTCCAATGCGTTACGATAATCGTCCGCCACCTGCTTGACTTCAGCCTGGGTAACAATGCCATTTTCCACCAGTTTGGCAGCATAAATCTCAAAAGTAGATTTATGACTACGAATAATCTGATACATCTGTGGCTGCGTCATCGCTGGTTCATCGGCTTCGTTATGGCCACGACGGCGATAACAGACCAGATCAATAACAACATCACGCTTGAATTGTTGCCGATAGTCCACTGCCAGTTGAGTCACAAATACAACCGCTTCAGGATCATCACCATTAACATGGAAGATTGGGGCCTGAACCATCTTGGCAATGTCAGTACAGTATTCAGTTGAGCGGGCATCTTCCTGCTTGGAAGTCGTGAAACCAACCTGATTGTTGATAATGATATGAACCGTACCGCCAGTACCATAACCCCGGGTTTGGGACATTTGCAGCGTTTCCATCACAACACCCTGACCGGCAAACGCTGCATCGCCATGAATGTTGACCGGAATAACCAGATCACCGGCTTTATCTTTACGGCGATCCTGGCGGGCACGAACTGAACCCTCAACAACAGGAGAAACAATTTCCAGGTGCGATGGGTTAAATGCCAAGGCCAGATGCAGTTCACCACCGCTGGTCATGACATTGGATGAAAAGCCCTGATGGTATTTAACATCACCAGAACCTTCAGCCAGGAAGGATTTACCTTCAAATTCGTCGAACAGGTCAACCGGGTTTTTACCAAGAATATTAACCAACATATTCAGACGACCACGGTGCGCCATCCCGATAACCACTTCTTTGGCACCATAGGAACCGCTACGCTGAATCAGCTCGTCCATCAACGGGATCAGTGCTTCACCGCCTTCCAGACCAAAACGCTTGGTACCGGGGTATTTGGAGCCAAGGTATTTTTCCATACCCTCGCCTGCGGCCAGACGTTCAAGAATATGTTTACGGGCGTCGATGGAATAATCCGGCTTTGAACGGACACTTTCCATACGCTGCTCAATCCAGCGTCGCTCAGCAGTGTTAACAATGTGAGTAAATTCAGCACCAACAGAACTGCAATAGGTCTGCTCCAATGCGTCAATAATCTCTTTCAGAAGTGCTTCTTTTTTGCCGATATAGAGATTGCCGCATTGAAAAACAGATTCAGCATCGGCTTCTGACAGGCCGTGATATTTGAGATCCAGGTCAGGCACTGGTTTACGCTCGGCCAGACTCAATGGATCCAAAATTGATTTTTGGTGGCCTCGGAATCGATACGCAGTTGCCAACTGATGAACACGTACCTGTTTACGTTCATGCTCGGAAACAATTGTCGGTGCCAGGGTATCGGTTGCCAGCTTTGGTGCTTTCCCCATCAGTAAGTAATGATCACGAACCGGTTTATGCGGAGTATCGGTTGTGATTTCTTCACTGATATTGGGGAGTTTATCGAAGACTGAGCGCCATTGCTCAGGGACAGAATTAGGGTCAGCCAGGTAGGCTTCGTACATTTCATCAAGATACGTCTGGTTGCCACCCGAAAAATGAGAAGACAACCATTGTTCTTCCATGGAGGCGTTTTGCATTCGTGATTCCTACTCTCAGAACCTGTCGCAGCCACCGACTCAGGTTCAGGTTAGTTAAACCAAAGGGGTAACCTGGTTACCCCTTAACTCTTTTCGTTAGGTTGCGCTGTTTAGCAGCATAGAACGGATATGACCAATCGCGCGCGTCGGATTCAAACCCTTCGGACAAACGTTGACACAATTCATAATGCCACGACATCGGAATACGCTAAACGGATCATCCAGTTCTGCCAATCGTTCTTCAGTAGCAGAATCGCGACTGTCAGCCAAAAAGCGATAGGCTTGCAGCAATCCTGCCGGACCAATAAATTTTTCCGGATTCCACCAGAAAGACGGACAGGAAGTGGAGCAGCAAGCACATAAGATACATTCGTACAGGCCATCCAGCTTAGCCCGCTCTTCCGGGGTCTGCAGACGCTCAATCGCTGGCGTTGGTGTATTGTTGATCAAGTAGGGTTTAACCTTCTCGTACTGCTTATAGAAGGTTGACATATCAATCACCAGATCACGCACAACCGGCAGACCCGGCAATGGACGCAACACCAGTTTAGAATTTGCCCCACCCACTTCGGATAGCGAGGTAACGCAGGCCAGACCATTGGTACCATTAATGTTCATACCATCGGAACCGCAAACACCTTCACGACAAGAGCGTCGATAGGACAAGGTCGGATCCTGCTCTTTCACCAGGTTAAGAACATCCAACACCATCAGGTCTTTGCCGGCAGGAATAACAACATCATAATCCTGCATGTAAGGACGCTTATCTACATCAGGATTGAATCGATAGATACTGACTTTCATAAAACCCAATCTCCTTAATAAGTACGTTTCTTAGGCTGGAATGTTTCAACGGTTTTCGGTGAGAAATTCACCTCACGCTTGCCAACAGACTTATCGATCGGGTTAAACAGCGAGTGACACAACCAGTTTTCATCATCACGTTCTTCATAGTCATAACGCGCGTGTGCACCACGACTTTCAGTACGGGTATCTGCTGAAATTGCGGTTGCTTCAGCCACTTCCATCAGGTTAGCCAACTCCAGTGCTTCAATTCGTGCGGTATTGAATGCTTTTGAACGGTCTGCCAAAACGACATTTTCAACTCGCTTACGCAATTCGATCAGCTTCTCACGGCCTTCCGCCATTTTGTCACCTTCACGGAATACACCGAAGTGCAGCTGCATGGTGTTTTGCAGGTCTTTCCTCACCGTAGCGACCTGCTCACCTTCTTTGCGCGTTTCCAGCGCATTCAGGCGGGATAGTGCCTGCTCGATATCTGATTCCGAAGCAGGTGTATTCTCAAAGCCCTGACGCAGCGATTCCTCAATCTGCATACCAGCAGCACGACCAAAGACAACCAAGTCAAGCAACGAGTTACCGCCGAGGCGATTGGCACCATGCACAGAAACACAGGCAGCCTCACCACAGGCGTATAAACCTTCAATGATGGCTTCATTACCGTCTGCATCACGCATTAGTGCCTGACCACCGACATTGGTCGGAATACCGCCCATCATGTAGTGACAGGTTGGTACTACCGGTATCGGCTCTTTGGCCGGGTCAGCGTGAGCAAAGGTTTTGGATAGCTCCATAATGCCCGGCAAACGGGATTTGAGCAGATCTTCACCCAGATGGTCGAGTTTCAGATAAACATGATCAGCATCATCACCGCCGCCACGACCTTCCAGAATTTCCAGAACCATAGAACGCGCGACGACATCACGGCTGGCCAGGTCTTTGGCATTCGGCGCATAACGCTCCATAAAACGCTCACCATCTTTATTGATCAGGTAACCGCCTTCGCCACGACACCCTTCGGTGACCAGAACTCCGGCTCCCCAAATACCGGTCGGATGGAACTGCCACATTTCCATATCCTGAACCGGGAAACCAGCGCGCAGTGCCATACCGATGCCATCACCGGTATTGATCAATGCATTGGTGGTTGAGGCATAGATACGGCCTGCACCACCGGTTGCCAGAACGGTCGCTTTGGAACGAATATAAACGACGTCACCCGTTTCAATTTCAATCGCGATAACACCGACAACGGCGTTATCGGCATTTTTGACCAGATCAACGGCATACCATTCATTCAGGAACGAGGTACCTGCTTTGAGGTTAGCCTGATAAAGGGTATGCAGCAGGGCGTGACCGGTTCGGTCCGCTGCGGCACAGGTGCGGGCGGCCTGACCACCCTCACCAAAATTCTTTGACTGACCGCCAAATGGACGCTGATAAATACGGCCTTCTTCAGTACGGGAGAACGGCAACCCCATATGATCCAATTCAAAAACCGCCTGAGGCCCCACTGAACACATATACTCAATGGCATCCTGGTCACCGATATAGTCCGACCCTTTAACGGTGTCGTACATATGCCAGCGCCAATCGTCATTCGGGTCATCACTTGCAATCGCGCAGGTAATGCCGCCCTGAGCAGAAACGGTATGCGATCGGGTTGGAAACACTTTTGTAATTACGGCCGTATTCAAACCGGACTGAGCCAGTTGTAATGCTGCGCGAAGGCCAGCACCACCACCACCAACGACGATGGCATCAAAAGTCATTATCTTCATGTTCGCCATTATTTATGCACCCCAAACCGCAGAAAAACCAATAAGAAAGTAGGAACAGTTCACTACCGCTATCACGGACAAAAAGATAAAGCGTACCCAGGTATTTTTGAGGTAATCCGTGGCAACCGTCCACAGACCCACCCAGATATGAGCAACAAGAGAAAGCATTGCCGCCAGGGTATAAAGTTTGAACAAGAGATGAGAGAACAGGCTGTGCCATTGTGAATAATCAATATCGCCGGCAAAAAGTAGATAACCGAACATAAAAAGAGCATAAGACCCGAGAACGACGGCGGAAACTCGTTGCACCAACCAATCCAGCAGTCCACTGCGAGACAGACTTGTAATGCTTCTTACCATATCCAGACTCCTAATAAGATGATACCTAAAGCAGATAAACCGAAAACAAACTTGGACGCAGCAGCACCACCTTCTTTGGTTTCAAAATGCCCAGCATCCATAAACAGATGCTTGATGCCAGCCACCAGATGATAGAAAACAAATGATGCAATTCCCCAGGCAATAAATTTAGCCAACGGATTGGTCATAACGCCTTTTACCTGTTCAAACCCGGCTTCAGATTCCAAACTCAGGTTAAGCGCCCACAGCAGGAAGCCGATGGCCACAAACAAACCCACTCCGGTTATGCGATGGGTAATAGAAGCAATTGCCGATATTGGCATGCGAATCGTCGATAGATCGAGATTAACGGGTCGATTATTTTTCACGGCTTTAGTCTCTTTTTCTTATGCAACCCCAATCGATGGGGATTCATTGATGAGCGACGTTGAACACGTCCTCAGAAAGCGGCAAAGATTATAGGCAGCGCCATTTCTAATTACAAACGATAACAAGCACGGTTTGGGCAGTAATAAAAGCCTAGACAGTCATTAAAAGCTATTTTAACCGGGTATTTGAGCTTTATGACGCTAACATCCTACTTTAGCACGACATACTAATGGATTAATTCAAAGACCCGTCACATAAATTGACTTTCCACACCAAAACCCTATAGTGAGCCCATTCTCGCTCTGCCTACAATTGCTTATAAAACAACCAGAGCGAAACACCTTTCCATAACACTTTGCGTCAACGTCGACGCTAAAACCTGCTTAAAATAGAGAGGAGACCTCATGGCCGACAAAATCGCCAAGCTGGTCATAGAAGGACATGACCCGATCGACCTGCCGGTTTATTCAGGCACTTTAGGTCCAGACGTTATTGATGTCAGATCCCTGACTGCGAACGGTTTTTTCACTTATGATCCCGGTTTCATGTCTACTGCTTCCTGTGATTCTGAAATCACTTTTATTGATGGTGGCAAGGGCATTCTTCTGCATCGCGGTTACCCGATCGATCAACTCGCAGAACAATGTGATTATCTGGATGTTTGTTACCTTCTTTTACACGGCGATCTGCCCGATACGCAGCAGAAACAAGAATTTGACCGAATAATAATGCACCACACGATGGTCCATGAGCAAATGCATGACTTTTTCTCAGGTTTCCGTCGCGACTCACACCCTATGGCCATCATGGTTGGTGTTGTCGGAGCCCTGTCTGCGTTCTATCATGACTCCTTGGATATCACCAATGAGCAGCATCGAGAAATTGCCGCACACCGCCTGATCTCAAAAATGCCAACTCTGGCAGCGATGGTTTATAAATACTCCATTGGCCAACCGTTTGTTTATCCACGCAACGATCTATCCTACGGCGGCAACTTTCTGCACATGATGTTCAGCAACCCTTGCGAGCAGTATGAAGTCAGCCCTACTCTGGCACGGGCCATGGATAAAATCTTTACGCTTCACGCTGATCATGAGCAGAATGCATCCACATCGACTGTGCGACTGGCCGGCTCTTCCGGTGCAAACCCGTTTGCTTGTATTGCCTCTGGTATTGCGGCTCTCTGGGGACCGGCACATGGCGGCGCAAATGAAGCGGTTCTGAACATGCTGGCCGAGATCGGTGATGAATCCAATATCGATGAGTTCATCGCTCGCGCCAAAGATAAAGACGATCCTTTCCGCCTCATGGGCTTTGGTCATCGCGTTTACAAAAACTATGACCCTCGCGCCAAAGTCATGAAGCGGACCGCAGATGAAGTACTGGCGGAACTCGGCAAAGAAAACGATCCATTATTGAAAATCGCTCGTCGTTTGGAAACAATCGCACTGGAAGATCCTTATTTCGTTGAGAAGAAACTCTATCCGAATGTGGACTTCTACTCCGGCATTATTTTCAAAGCATTGGGTATTCCGACTGAAATGTTTACCGTTCTGTTTGCTGTTGGTCGGACACCGGGATGGATAGCTCACTGGAAAGAAATGATTTCCGGCCCGTATCGCATTGGCCGACCTCGTCAGCTTTATACCGGCCAGAAACAACGCGATCTTAAAAAATAGCAGTATTAAAAACCGGCAAACGCCGGTTTTTTTATGCCTGTACCAGCGAGAAAAACTCAGCAAACCTGGCCGCGTCATTATTCGCACCCGATACGATGCAACAGTTTGACAGGCCAAGTCTTCTTATATTGGGTGATAAACGAATATTTCACTTCGTTTCTTCTGCAAAGAAGTGGTGCGGCATCCCGACTGTGGCCTTTTTTAGTATGTCTTTCTCCATCTCCAAGCGGCAAACCTGTTCCTTTAATCGGCGTATCTCAAGCTGCTCATCGGTCAATTTGCCATTTCCCCGAAACGCCTGTTCTTCCTGGTCCTGCTGTTCTTTAACCCAACGCCTGAGCATGTTGGCATTAATGTCCAGACTTCTGGCGGCTTCAGTAATCTTGTAACCCTGCTCAACGACCAGAGCGATGACATCAAGTTTAAATTCTTTGGTGTAACTCTTTCTGCTCATTACGTCCTCTCCATCCTTAACTGGACTGGTAAGATCTATTAGACCACCTCACAGTTTGGCGGACGCACTTAACCGGACGCACTTAACCGCACAGGCATTCTAAGCGAACCTCTTAACCGGACAGGCATTCTAAGTACGCGGCTCCTTCGTTTTTCGACTGAAACGAATCGCAGTTACATTGCCATCCGGGTCCTTAACCGGGGTCCTTAACCAGACAGGCAGGTCCTTAACCAGTCCTTAACCAGACAGGCACTCTAAGAGTTGCTCTAAGCGCGGCTCTTAACCGGACAGGCACTCTAAGAGTTGACTCACTCATTAAAAACTGGTTGGATATACAGCATTAATTTCAATCAAGGATCCGACTCATGCCTAAACCAAGGAGCGAACAGGTCTCATTAGACGCAACACCTTATTATCACTGTGTTTCCCGCTGTGTCCGGAGGGCCTTTCTCGCCGGAAAGGATCACGAGACCGGGGTTGATTACGAACATCGACGCGGCTGGATCGAGCAACGTATACAGAATTTAGGTCAGATTTTCTGTATTGATGTCTGCGCCTATGCGGTGATGTCCAACCACTACCATGTCGTACTGCACATCAATGCATCGGATCAAGCCCGCTTATCTACAGATGACGTATTAAACCGTTGGTTTAGTCTGTTCAAAGGTAATCGACTGGTTCAGCGTTATCTCAATCAGGAACCGCTGTGCGATGCCGAGCGTCAAGTGATTCAGGAATTGGCCGAACAACGG
>JARRJP010000021.1:0-32829 GCA_037389025.1 Reinekea sp.
GAAGAATTCTGCGTGTGCGGAATTCGGTAATCTCAGCGATTCGATTGAAATACACACTAGAATTTTGATTTTTGAAGAAAATAGCCCGAGAAATATTGGTCTATGACCTAATTTCTGGTTTTCTTTTCTGAGGTGCCTGTCTGAGTATATGTGTGTCTGAGTATATGTGTGTAGGGGGTAAAGGGGGTATATACCAAGTCGTTACTGATGTGGTTTAAACACTGCACTAACTAGTGCCTGTCTGGCATTAACTTGATCAAGTAAAACCAGAATGGGTGATCAAGTTGGGGGAGAATATGCATCTGGAAGGGTGGCTTCTATTTCCCCCAAATGAAAAGTCTATTTTTAGCCTGACGTTCAAGCACATCCATGTGACACTCGCCACCGACATCGTGTCGGTACACACATACTAAAAATAGACTTTTCATTTGGGCTGGTGCAATGCCAAATTTAAATGAGGCGTTTCCTGACAGGCACTAGTGTAGTGCTACACTAGGTGGCTGTCCGAGAATAGCGGTCTCCAGAAGCCCACCGCTTCGTTCCAGCTCTTGACAAGGGAGGGACCATTGCCTTCGAGATGCACCTCGCGGTGAACTTTTGGAGATGCTTTCTTAATACAGGTTTGATTCAAGACACTACACTGGGTGGCTGTCCGAGAATAGCGTTTGAAAACGAGATACAGTTTTAGGTGATCAAAAATTTCTTTATGCTGCCTGTCAGTCGAATTAGAATCGAGGGTAAAAGCACCCACAGTTAACTCTGAAGAGCAAAAAAAGAAAGGATATTGAAATGTACAATGAATTTAAATGGTTAAATGAACCACCAAAATGGAAAACCGACGATACACACTGCACCATCACTACAGGAAATGAAACGGATTTTTGGCAGAGAACTTTTTATGATTTCCAAAGAAAAGATGGGCACTTTTTCTTCATAGACTATAAAGGAGACTTTACTTGCGAAGTAAACCTGATTGCCGACTTCGAAGTACTCTACGACCAGTTAGGACTTATGCTACGGGTTGATGATGAAAACTGGATAAAAACAGGACTAGAATACACCGACGGAGCAGCCCATATTAGTACAGTAGTAACTCGAACTTGGTCAGATTGGTCGATGATTAAGCCGACAAAATTTGAAGGTGAAGTTCGAATACGATTGACTAGACATGGTGAGGCCATTCGAATTCAATATTTGGACGAACACGGTGTTTGGATTATGTTACGCCTAGCGCACTTAGACATGCCTGAATCCTGTCAAATCGGACTTATGGCATGCTCACCACAGCGGTCTGGATTCGTTGCGAATTTCTCGAATTTTAGAATTGGAGATCCCATTTCTAGAAGTCTACATGACTAGTGTAGTGTCTCAAATAAAGCGCATATTAAGATAATCCGCCGGTTTAACGTTGCGGCATAGGTTTGATTCGGAAAAACGGCGGCCCATTCTTCGAGAAGTCCTCCAGAAGCCCACCACTTCGTTCCAGCTCTTGACAAGAGAGGGGCCATTGCCTTCGAGCTGCGCCACGCGGTGAACTTCTGGAGGGGCTTTCTTAATACAGGTCTAATAAAGTGACTAGGAAAGCGGTCCATGGCATTGATCTTTCGTCAGGCTAGTCGATAAAGCCGAGCTTCCCAAGGCTTAAATACGCCACTGGCGCCATCCGCATCGGTGATATTATGGATCAATATTTCGGCCTGATCGCAAGCCACCGGCAGTTCAATCTCTGCAATGTCGTCGGACATATTCACGGTGATAATAAAGACCTCATCATCCCAATGCCGTTGGTAAACAAACATCTGTTCATGATCGGCCATCAACATCTGGAAGCGACCATAAACCAGGCCTTTATAGGTTTTTCGCAGTTGAATCAATTTACGATAGTAATTAAATACCGAATGCGGATCATCACGTTGCGATTCGGCATTTAACCAGAGATGGTTTTTATTAATCGGCAACCAGGATTTCCCAGTTGTAAAACCAGCACCATTTGCCTTTGACCATTGCATCGGGGTACGCGAATTATCACGCGCGGTATTCTGAATATCGTTAATGATGTCGATTTCGCTCCAGCCTTCGGCAAATTTCACCTGAGCATAGTTGCGTACAGCAACGTCGTCGAACTGGTCTAATGAGGTGAACTGGAAATTGGTCATACCCAGTTCCTGCCCCTGGTAAATAAAGGGTGTCCCTTGCATCAGAAAATACATAGTGGCTATGGCGGTGCTGCTTTCGTGCCAGAAATGGGTATCGTTACCCCAGATAGAAACCGTGCGTGGTACATCGTGATTTTCAACAAACAACGCGTTCCAACCACGGCCATGCAGTTTGGTTTGCCATCGATTCAAAACTTTTTTCAACTCCAGTAAATGGAGCGACATTTCGTCGGCATGACCCCAGAGCCGTAACTGTTCGAACTGAAAAATCATATTGAAACGATCAACATCTTCGCCGACCCAGTTCGGCGCATCATGCACCTCAACACCACTGGCTTCACCAACGGTCATAATATCGTAACCGTCAAAAGCTTCGCGACACAATTCATTAATGTAATCATGAATTCCTGGCAGATTGGTATACATCTTTGTACTGGGTTTACTCAGTTGCTCGGATTGATTTTTTTCATCCGGGAACCCTTCTGCTTTTTTGATATGAGTAATGGCATCAATACGAAAGCCATCAACGCCTTTATCCAGCCACCAACGGATCATCTGGTAAAGCGCCTGCCGCATTTTCGGATTTTTCCAATTCAAGTCAGGTTGTTTGGTGGAAAAAACGTGCAGGTAATATTCTTCGGTGTGTGCATCGTGCGTCCAGGCGGGTTCGCTAAAAATGCTGTGCCAGTTGTTGGGCAGTCCGTTATCGCTTTTCTGCCAGATATACCAGTCGCGCTTGGGCGAGTTTTTCGAGGATTTTGATTCGATAAACCAGGGGTGTTCATCGCTGGTGTGATTGATCACCAGATCCAGCAAAATACGGATACCGCGCTGATGTGCCTGCTCAAGCAGTTCATCAAAGTCGTCCATGGTACCGAAGTCCGACAGAATCGCCTGATAGTCGCTGATGTCATAGCCGTTATCATCGTTCGGTGATTCAAACACGGGGCTCAGCCAGATAACGTCAATGCCTAGTATACTCAGGTAGTCTAGCCGACTGATAATGCCGGGAATATCACCGATGCCATCGCCGTTACTGTCCTGAAAGCTGCGTGGATAAATCTGATAAGCCACCGCTTCTTTCCACCATTTCCGGGTAATTGGCGTCTGGGTATGGCTGTGTTGAGTCATAGTCTCTCCGATATTGGTAAAGAGCCTTCCTATTCTGAGGATTTGATTCTCAGGTAGGCAGGATAATAAGTCATCTTGAGTGCATTCTATTGCCAATACCTGTCCGGCAAGATCGGCGCCCTGCCTTAACAGCAATGATGCGCCTGAAGATAAATATCACCTGAATCCGTGATTCCATAGCGGCACAGTACACAAGCCCCTGCATCCACTCTGGAGCCACGGATTCAGGTATCAGTTACATTTTTCCCTGGTACAGGACCCAGCGTCTGACCTTCAAGCCAACTGACGCCAAGTATACGGGATTCCATTGGTTCATCACCCAACAGCATACGCACAGCCAGGCGGCCTTTTTCATCAGCACGCTGACAGATGGAGGACAGCGCCGGACTACGTTCCTGAGCACTGCGGATACCATCAAAACCGACGATGGACAGATCTTCGGGGATACGCAGTCCCTTCTGGCGCGCGACATCCATAATGGCAATCGCCAACCGATCCGCCATGCAGACAATCGCTGTAGCATCAGCCAAATTATCAATAATCTGTTCGGCAAAACCCGTCGCATGCGGTGATACCAGATCATCCTGAGCGGTTTCGAAGATGCGATATTGCACATCCGCTTTGTTGAAGACATGACTGTAACCGCGAATTCGGCGTACCGGTGTTCGATCAGGGTATTCATGCACGAATCCTGGATCAACAAAGCCCCGTTCGTTATGAACATTAAACGCGATGGAAACAATAATGACGTTTTTATGACCACGTTCGATAACCTTCTGAGCGGCGACTTTTGCACCTGTGCAGTCATCGACACCGATCATTGGTATGCCGTCGTAATGATGGTCAATCGCAACCAGCGGCAAGCCACGTGAACGAATGGTTTCAAGTACCGGGCTTGCTTCCTGGCTTTCACAGAACACGATAAACCCATCGACCAATGCACCCAGCGCCTGGCTGGATTCCTGTTGAGTCGTCATGGTTGGCACCATCAGCAGGCTGACTCCAACACGTTCAAGTTCCACCATGATGCCCTGAATGAGTTGCAAGGCAAATTCATCATCGAAGACTGCGCTGAATCGATCATAAAACAACAGCCCGATAGACTGGGTTTTACCGATACGCAATAAACGCCCGACTGCGTTGGGGCCGTGATAGCCAAGCTCACGCGCTTTCTCGATAATTTCTTCTCGTAACCGGGCTGACAATTGATCAGGCCGGTTATAAGCATTACTTACAGTCGTGCGCGACACACCAAGGTGTTTTGCTACCGCGCTGAGTGTCATTTTCGGTTCCAAAGAGTTTTTTAAAGTCATTAGCCTTTTACCCCACCTGCTGTCAGGCCATCAACAATCCAACGCTGCGCGTACAGGAATACAAGAGTGATCGGAATACCAGATAGGATGGCTGCGGCTGCAAAATCACCCCAGTGGTATTCGTTTTTCTGAAGAAACAAACGCATCCCTACGGCCAGCGTCATTTTGCTTTCTTCATTCAGCATAATCGAAGCCAGCGGGAATTCACTGACAATACCGATAAATGCCAGGATAAAGACGACCGCCAGCACCGGACCAGACAAGGGCAACATGATATACCGAAACGTCTGCCAGGGGCTGGCACCATCCAGCATAGCCGAGTCACGGTCATTAACGATGGCAATAGAAAACGTGCTGTTTGCAATCGCGAATCACAATAAACAATGCAGACGGAAGAAAGGGTACCAAGCCACACTAATGCGAACAGTATGCTGCCATTCTGATACAGAAAGAAAACCGCATATAACCACAGTACTGCGCCCAAACCCAACGCCGTCAAACCTTCTTCAGTCAACAGATAGTTTTCCAGAAACTCGATCGCTGCCGCTTTGTTTTTTGAGTTGGCATTAATCATCGCAGAATAAACACCAACAAATGGTTTAGCAGTACCGCCATACAGCGTTGGTAAAGGCACGACACCATAGTTGACGCCGTTCTTTTCCAGATTTCCCCAGCTCCATGGGCGGTTGATCATCATGGCTACTTTGCCGTCGTTGAACTTGGAATCCATGACACCATAATCGGTGTCTTTTATCATCACACCTCTACCGATCAGGTCTTTGATGTACTGCGCACCAGTGTGAAAACTCTCCGAATCAATACCGACATCGGAGGTATCAAAACCTTCGTCTGTACGCTTGAAAACATAGCCGCCGTTGGCTGAAAACAATGGATAGGAGAAGTAAGCATTGGCGTAATCCCAGGCAATGGTTTCAACGCCCTTCCCTTTCAGACTTTTATTAAACTTGAACAATTCTTCAAAGCTTGAAGGTGGCTGGGCAATCAGGTCTTTGTTATATATCAACCTGAATCCGTGACTCCATAGCGGCGCAGTGCGCAAGCCATTGATTCCTCTTTGCTTCCCCAAAATTGGGGTGCACCTGCAATTTTTGAAAAACAAATAGAAATCAAGCTCTTACACTCTGCATCCACTGAAGAATCACGGATTCAGGTATCAAACCAATTGCCTCGGTTGAAACAGGGTAACCCCAGTATTGACCATTGAAGCTCACAGCCTCCCAAGCAACGGAAATATTGGCGTTTTGAATTGCTTTGCTGGGTTTGATTTCACTAAGAAGACCACCATTGACGTATTCACCAATACTGTCATGGGCAAAAAAGAAAATATCTGGGCCGCCGCCACTGCCAGCGACAACAGTATATTGTTTTTCCGGTTCACTTGGCTTTTCAATAACCAGCTTGATACCGAAATCCTCCTCAAATTTCTGACCAACCAGTGCCAGTTGATCAGTATCGCGGGCACCCCAGATAACCAGAGTCTCGTCATCTGCCGCATGGACGACACTGGCTCCCAAGGCCATGGTCAATACACTGCATATCATTTTTTTATACATGGTTTATCTCCTTTTTTGCTTTTTGGTCTTAGATGTTCTGTATCGATTCAGAAATCAGCCAGAAAATTAACAATGCTGCCACCTTTGTATCCAAAAGTTATCAGTCATTGCTCTGTCGGCAATTCTTGATCGATTCAGACCGTTAGTCAAATAACCAAAATGTATTCTTTTTTATCAAAATATTAACAATCCGTCTTAATTGTAAAATATTTCAGCAAGTGCATCAAAATGAAAATAGTCTAACCTTACCGGCTCAGAGTGATGATACTAAGAATGGCAACATGGCGGATTTATCGGAATCACAGATGGCAAAGGAACAGGAACAGGAACAGGAACAGGAACAGGAACAGGAACAGGAACAGGAACAGGAACATTATCCAGGACTTATTTCCAAGAGTCAGCATTATGCCATTTATCTGTTGGATGCCTGCGGTAACGTAATCAGTTGGAATGAGAGCGCCAGACAGATCAAGGGCTATAACGAAAACGAAATCATCGGTCAACACTTCTCAATTTTTTACACTAAAGAAGCCGTTGCCAATAATCTCCCCAGTCATGAGCTGGACATGGCTCGACATCGTCACTATGAAACTGAAGGCTGGCGAGTTAAACGACCTTTCCAGCGAACAGCAGATAAACAACCAGTTCCATCAGGTTATCGATTCTGTTCCCACTGCCATTGTTATGACTAACAATCAGGGCATCATTGAAATGGTCAACAGTCAGACTGAAGACCTGCTCGGTTATCAACGCGATGAAATGTTAGGCAGACCAGTCGAGATGCTGCTACCAAAGCATATCCGTGCCGGTCATCCACAACTGCGTGATGCTTTTTTCACCGCACCACGGTCAAGACCGATTGGTAAGGGCCGGGACCTGACAGCGCAACATCGGGACGGAGGTAAAATTCCTGTGGAAATCGGCCTGAGCGTGATCGAAACTGATGAAGGTATCAAGGTATTGTCCTCTTTGGTTGATATTTCTGAGCGAAAAAAGCAGGAAAAACGATTACGTCAGGTGATTGATGCTGCGCCTAATGCAATGATCATGATTAACCTGGAAGGCAGAATCGAAATGATCAATGCTCAAGCTGAAGTTGTTTTTGGTTACCAAGCCAGGGATTTACTGAATAAACCGGTTGAAATATTGGTACCGGAGCAATTCAAGCCTGCTCATCCGAAGATGAGAGCAACCTTTTTTAACACCCCTGAAGCCCGACCGATGGGGAAAAATAATGACCTTTATGCTCGGCGCAAAAATGGCAGCCAGTTTCCGGTTGAAATTGGTCTTAATCCAATTCAGACAGATGATGGCATAAAAGTCATGTCGGCCATTGTTGATATTTCAGATCGTAAACAGAAAGAACAGAAAATTCACGCCGCATTAAAAGAAAAAGATGTCCTGCTCAGTGAAATTCATCATCGGGTTAAAAATAATCTGCAGATTGTGCATAGTCTTCTGGATCTTCAATCACTACAGATTGAAGATCCCATAGCATTGGAGATGCTGCGTGATAGCCAACACCGCATTCAATCAATGGCATTGATTCACCAGACACTTTATCAGTCCAATAATTTCGCGAGTGTAAACTTCGAACAGGTTTTGCAGTCACTTATTCCTTCGATAATACAGTCCTATGTTATGAATGAACGCATGGTTGAATATGAAATTAATGCAGAATCGGTTTCTATTCCGTTGAATCAGGCGATTCCTTGCGGACTGGTCATTAGCGAACTGGTGACCAATGCATTAAAACATGCGTTTATAGATTTAGTTTCCGGCAGAATAGTGATAAACCTGTCGCTCAATGACGAACGGGTCACCCTGTCTGTCGAGGACAACGGTAAGGGGTTACCAGACAATCTCGATATCCAGAACAGTAATTCACTCGGGATGCGGCTGGTGAATTTACTGACCGACCAAATCAAGGGAACGATGGAGATAATATCGGCCAATCCTACCCGCTTTATCTTGACATTCACTCGAGAAGAAATCGTGTAGATTTTTACCAGGAACCGTTATTTATGTCAGCAACCCGTATCCTAATTGTTGAAGATGAACGAATTGTCGGCTTGAATCTGCAGCAGCGACTGATTCGCTTGGGCTATGACGTTCCAGCATTGGCAGTCAATGCGCCGGAGGCGTTGGATGCCACCAGAGAATACCATCCGGATCTGATTTTAATGGACATTCACATTGAAGGTGACCTTGATGGTATCGAGGCAGTTAAACTGATTCAGGAAAGCTATAAAACGCCCATCATTTATCTGACGGCATATTCAGAAGAGAGTACATTGGCACGTGCTCGTGAAACAGGACCGCATGGTTATCTGTTAAAACCATTTTCAGAACGGGAACTGCACGCCACCATTCAAATGGCATTGGAAAGAACCCGAATAGAAAAGGCTTTGAGTCAGAACGAAACCCGCTTACGCTTGGCATTATCTGCTGCGGATATGACCGACTGGGAGTTAAAACGAAATGAAACGGGTGAAGTACTCTCTGCCAGCGAAGCAGACTCCATCCTGGGCTATTCCGAGCGCTTATTTTCTGGGGATCGTGATGACTTTATTCAGTTGGTGTCTGTCGAAGATCGCAAACGGGTAAACCGGGTTATTGATCAAAGCCTGAGCGCCAATCAGCCCTGTGATGTCGAATTCCGGGCAGCACAACCGGTTCGCTGGTTAAGATTACAAGGCAAAGTGATTAATGAACCTGCCAATAACCTGTTACTGGTAGGCGTCATCCAGAATATCACTGACCGGAAAAATGCTGAGCAACGCCTGAAAGAAGCCGCAATGGTTTTTGACGTTACCCAGGATGGCATTCTGATCCTTGATACGGATGGCATGATTATCAGCACCAATCAGAGTTTTTCCAGCCTGACCGGTTTTCAGTATGGGCTTGTTTTCGGTCATCTGAAAGATTATGTCGACTTGAAACAACTTCGCGCTGCGGCACAGGCAGAACTGGATTCGGTGTTAAGCGAGGGTGGCTCCTGGCGCCAGGAAGTAAAAATCATCTGCCATGAACAACGAAGGCTATCCGCGCTGATGACCATAAATTCGGTGAATACAGAGCAGAATCCGGATCACTTTGTTGTGGTTATTACCGATATAACAACAATTCGATCCATGGAAAAGCAGTTAGAATTTTTAGCTCATCACGATCCGTTAACTGGTTTACCAAATCGTCTACTCACCAAGGAACGCCTGACCCAGGCTGTATTACGTGGCAAACGCCAGTGCGAACGATTTGCCGTTGCGTTTATTGATGTCGATCATTTCAAATGGATTAACGATTCACTCGGTCATGAAATCGGCGACATTGTGTTGAAAGAAGTCGTCAGCCAGATCAGTGACTGCCTGCGAGCGAACGACACCATTGGTCGTTTGGGTGGTGATGAGTTCCTCATTATTCTGGATCCGATACAAAACGAGCGGTCCGTGATTACTGTTATCGAAAAGATCATGCGCACCATCTGCAAACCGATGACGGTCAACGAACACATCATTGAAATTTCCTGCAGCGTTGGTCTATCTCTATTTCCAGATGACGGTGGCGAAAGCGATACACTTATTCGAACCGCTGACTCAGCCATGTATGAAGCAAAACGTAACGGTCGGCACCGTTATAAGTTTTTCACGCCGGCGATGATGGAAAAAGCCAATCGGTTTATGAAACTCAATCATGACTTGCGCCGGGGATTTCAGGAAAATGAGTTCAGCCTTTATTACCAACCACAGGTGACTACTGCCGGTAACACACACATTAGCGGTGCGGAAGCATTGATTCGCTGGCATCATCCAAACAAAGGACTTATCTCACCTAAAGATATTATCCCGGTTGCAGAAGACAGTGGAATGATTATTGAAATCGGTGAATGGGTTTTAAGGCAGGCCTGTATTCAGATGAAGAGTTGGCAGGATCATGGTTTCTCTGTCGAGACAATTTCAGTCAATGTTTCCCCACTACAACTGGTCAACGGGCATTTTATTCGCTCATTGAAGCACATTCTGACCGAGACTCTTTGTCCGGCAGACTGTTTGGAACTCGAAGTTACAGAGTCGATGCTGCAAAATGATACCGGTGCCTTGAAGTCATTGGAAAAAGTTAAAAAACTTGGGGTAAAAATTGCCATTGATGATTTTGGTACAGGCTATTCCAGTTTAAGTTCGCTGAAGTTCTTACCAATTAGCCGTCTAAAAATCGACCAGTCTTTTGTGATTGATATTCCTCGCAATAAGGACGATGTTGCCATCGTTGAATTGATTATCGACATCGCCCACAAACTCAATATGCAGGTTACTGCTGAAGGAGTGGAAACAGTAGACCAATTGAAGCTGTTACTGGATCGGCATTGTGATCAAATACAGGGATATTATTTTTATAAGCCTCTAGCAAAAAAAGAAATCACCGAGTTGCTTATTTTCCAACAGCAAGAACAGACACGGCCAGATAAATCAAACCTGAATCCGAGACTTAAGCCGCCGAAGTAAAATGTTTACCCAGCAAAGCGTGATAAAAGTTCTGCTGAGTCAATACACCGGCAAACTGGCCATTTTCAGTCAACAGCACGGGCATTTCTGTACTGTAGCTTAATTCAATTGCCCTCCTCATAGAGACATTGGCATCGATTACGGCAACATTGCCTGAAGTCGGCAACTGTTCATCATCCATCGAGCAGGCCTGCAATGGCACCGATGCTGCGCCGTTCTTCTCTGCTCTAATCACTTGCCCATCTTCAATAGTTAACCAGAGCTGCTGAGCCTGATCCGCAAGACAACGACCATCCTTGTGCTCCAAGTCACTAACCGGCGTCATCAATGTATGACCACCAAGTACGTTGAGCGGATTGGTGTGGGCAACAAAGTTTTCAACATAAGCATTAGCCGGTTTAAGAACAATGTCCTCTGGTGGGCCACACTGAATAATCCGTGCAGATTCCATGATCGCGATACGTGAACCAATTTTCAGTGCTTCGTCCAGATCATGGCTAACGAACAGAATGGTCTTGTTCAGTTTTTTCTGTAATAAAATCAATTCATCCTGAAGTTGATGCCGAATGAGTGGATCCAAGGCTGAAAATGGCTCATCCATCAGCAAAATATCACTGTCCATTGCAAAAGCTCGCGCCAAACCAACACGCTGCTGCATTCCTCCTGAGAGCTCATGCGGATAATTGTCCTTCCATTCAGCCAGGCCAACCAGCTCTAACTGCTCAAGTGCCTTTTGGCGGCGCTCTGTTTTGGCCATGCCCATGACTTCCAGGCCAAAAGCAACGTTGTCGATGACCGTTAACCATGGCATTAGAGCGAACTTCTGGAAGACCATCGAGATTCGATTGGAACGCAGATGGCGTAAGGTTTTTTCGTCGCAGTTTGCCAGGTCAACCATCTTGTCGCCATCGCACACCTTGAGCTGTCCGCGACTGACAGGATTCAAACCATTAACAGCACGCAGTAAACTTGATTTACCCGAGCCAGACAGCCCCATCAAAACACAGATTTCCCCTTGCTCGATATCGAGATTGGCGTTGTGAACACCGACTACATCACCAGTGGCATCGATAATCTCCTGACGACTGAGTCCTTGATCGAGCAGCGCAGCACTTTCAATGATTCGATCACCAAAAATCACATCAAGATTACGAATTTGAATTGCCGCCATAATCAGGACCCCTCCGCCGTGTTTGGCGCTTTGAAAATCCGGTCAAGAATAATGGCAACTAATACGATAGCGATGCCAGCTTCAAAACCCTGGGATATGTTAACCGTATTCAACGCTCTAACCACGGGCTTGCCAAGTCCATCCGCGCCCACCAGAGCGGCAATAACCACCATCGATAGAGACAGCATAATACACTGAGTAATACCAGCCATGATGTTAGCCATGGCTGCAGGCAACTCGACTTTGAATAACAATTGCATTGGCTTGGAGCCAAACGCTTTACCCGCCTCAAGCAACTCCGAAGGCACGCGACTGATGCCTAGGCAAGTTAACCGAATTGGCGCAGCGATAGCGAAAATAATGGTGGAAATCAGACCAGGAACGACACCCAAACCAAACAGAACCAGTGTAGGAATCAGATAAACGAAGGTTGGGATGGTTTGCATCAGATCCAGAACCGGACGAATCAACGTATAAAACCAGCGATTGTGTGCTGCGAATATGCCAATCGGGACGCCGATGACGATCGAAATAATGGTGGCGGTCATAACCAGGACAAACGTTTCCAACATTTCCTGCCAATAACCCAGATTCAGAATCAATAACAGCGATAACACGACAAAGATAACCAGCGCATAGCTACGGTGCAGGAACCAGGCAAGTGCGGCGGTTGCTATAATCGGCACGGAAGGATGTAACCAGGAATAAAAATCCACCATAGACAGTATTACCCACTCCAGCGATACTGAAATCAAATCAAAAAAACCGGACGCATGGAGCGTCAGCCAGTCGAAAAAGATTTCCATATAATTCCCGATTGGCAGTTTATGTTCGATTAACCAATTCATGTGCCCTCCAGTCAATCGATACCGGCCCGAACATTAACAATTCAGGCCGACACCTTTTGAGTTAGACCTGAATCCGTGACTCCATAGCGGCGCAGTGCGCAAGTCATTGATTCCTATTTGCTTCCCAAAAACCGGGGGAACCTATGGGTGCACCTGCAATTTTTGAAAAGCAAATAGAAATCAAGCTCTTACACCCTGCATCCACTGAAGGAGTCACGGATTCAGGTTAGATTTTCAGGTAAGATTTAACCGCCGCCAGACCAGGCTTTCCATCTATAGTTTCAACACCATCTAACCAGCCATTCAGTATTTCAGGATGGTTTTTCAACCATGTATTGGCTGCAGCTTGAGGATCCTGTCCATCATCCAGAATTGCACCCATGATTTCGTTTTCCATGGGCAAGGTAAATTGCAGGTTCGTCAGCAACTGGCCGACATTTGGACATTCATCAACATAGCCCTTGCGCACATTAGTAAATACATTGGCACCACCATAGTTAGGACCAAAGTACTCATCACCACCACTCAAATACGCCATGTCTATATTTGCATTCATCGGATGTGGAGCCCAGCCCAGGAACACGATAAAGTTGTTACGTTTTACCGCGCGTGATACCTGAGACAACATGCCAGCTTCACTTGACTCAACCAGTGAAAAACCTTCCAGACCAAAAGCATTGGTATCGATCATGTCCTGAATTAAGCGGTTACCATCGTTGCCCGGTTCAATACCGTAGATTTTATCCTTGAACTTATCAGCAAACTTTGCGATGTCTGCAAAATCGTTAACGCCAGCATCGTAAACATACTTTGGTACTGCCAGAGTGTACTTGGCACCTGCCAGATTCATTTTTATAGTTTCAACCGTGCCAGCTTTACGATAATTTGCGATATCAGCTTCCATTGTCGGCATCCAGTTACCGAGAAATACATCGATATCACTATTAGCCAGCGATTTGTAGGTTACAGGTACTGACAATAATTGAGTCTTGGTCTTATATCCCAAACCAGTGAGTATTTCACTGGTAGCAGCAGTTGTTGCAGTAATGTCAGTCCAGCCGACGTCAGAGAAACGAACCATGTCGCAAGAACCAGCGGCAAAAACCGTTGATGCCGACAGACTCAGCGCAAGTGCTACCGCGGTTAATGTTTGTTTTATCATTATGACTCTCTCCTGATTGGGGGACGATTATGGCTTACCCCTGAATCTATGCTTCAGCGTTCATCGTTCGCTGAGTGTTTTGCCAGTCCTCAGCTATCCAGACTGGCACGTTTGTCGATGGTAACGGCGACTGACCTAAAATCATGTCAGCAGCTTTTTCAGCCACCATGATGGTTGGTGCATTCAGGTTACCATTGGTGATGGTTGGGAAAATCGATGAATCCACAACTCGCAAATTATCAATACCACGCACGCGGCACAATTCATCCAGCACCGCCATCGGATCATCATCGGATCCCATTTTGCAGGAACAGGATGGATGATAAGCACTTTCAACATTGTCATTTACCCATTGATCAATCTGCTCATCCGTTTGTACGGCATCACCGGGTTGAATTTCACCACCGCGATAAGGATCGAAAGCCTGCTGGGAAATAATTTCACGGGTAAGCCGAATACAATCGCGCCAGTCCTGACGGTCCTGATCTGTACTGATGTAATTGAATTTGATACCAGGCTTGACATGAGGATCCGCAGATTTAATCCAAACACGACCACGACTTTCCGGTTTATTAGGGCCAACATGCACTTGAAAACCATGCCCTGGAATCGCCTTACCGCCATCGTAACGCATCGCCGCCGGAAGAAAGTGATATTGAATGTTGGGAAATTTCAAACCGGCACGAGAACGAATAAAAGCACAGGATTCAAAATGGTTGGTGGCACCAAGACCATCTTTAAACAAAATCCAGCGCACGCCGATCAAACCCTTATTGAATAAATCCAATTTACCATTGAGAGTGATCGGCTGCTTGCAGTGGAATTGGAAATAAACTTCCAAATGGTCCTGCAGGTTTTCACCTACTCCTGGCAATTCATGCAGAACTTCAACACCGGCGTTTTCGAGCACTTCTTTCGGCCCTATACCGGACAATTGCAATAATTTAGGTGAACCAATAGAACCCGCAGAAAGAATGACTTCTTTGCTTGCCATCACGGTTGTGGTTTGAGTGCTTTTCTCATACTGAATTCCAATCGCTTTCTTGCCGTCCAGCAATACCTTATGGCAAACCACACCGGAAATCAGAGTCAGATTGGGACGCGGCATGGCTCGCCGTAGGTAGGCATTGGAGGTTGATGCACGCACACCATTTTTTACGGTCATGTGCATCGGCCCAAAGCCTTCTTGTTGATAGCCATTGTAATCTTTGGTGACTGGATAACCAGCTTGCCCTCCTGCATCAATGAACGCTTGATACAACGGGTTTAAACGCATTTCATTGCCATTGCAAGTGGTTAACGGACCGTTTACACCGCGGTATTCATCTTCACCACCAGCCCAGCTTTCAGCTCTTTTAAAGTAAGGCAGACATTGCTGATAGTTCCAGCCACGCGCCCCCTGTGCTTCCCATTCATCAAAATCACAGGCATGACCACGCACATAAACCATACCGTTAATTGAAGAACTACCACCCATCACCTTGCCGCGAGGACAATGCAATTGGCGACCGCCAATCCCCTCTTCAACTTCGGATTCAAACTGCCAGGCATACTTCGGCATACTCATCGGATATGACAAGGCCGTTGGCATTTGGATTAGAATATTTTTATCACTACCACCAGCTTCAAGTAGTAGAACTTTGTGTTCACCGCTTTCCGTTAGACGGTCAGCCAGCACACAACCAGCTGAGCCGGCGCCGATGATAATATAGTCGTACTGAAATTGATTCATGACTCTCTTTAACTTCTTTTTTTAATTTCAACCTGAATTCGTGACTCCATAGCGGTGCGCAAGCCATTGATTCCTCTTTGCTTCCCCAAAATAGGGGTGAACCTATGGGTACACCTGCAATTTTTAAAAAGTAAATAGAAATCAAGCTCTTACACTCTGCTTCCACTGAAGAAATCACGGATTCAGGTTAAAGCAATACCAGCCGATCCATTGGTTACTCATAAGGACAATCGATATCACCCAACTCAATAAAAATGCTCTTCGTTTGGGTGTAATGGTGTAGCGTTTCCAAACCATTTTCACGCCCGATACCGGATTGTTTATAACCTCCAACAGGCATCTGCGCAGGTGACGCCCCCCAATTGTTAATCCAGCAAATACCAGCCTGTAACTGTTTAATCACACGATGCGCCTTGGCCAAGTTGGTTGTAAATATACCAGCGGCCAAACCATAGTCAGTATTATTGGCTCGCTTGATTACTTCGTTCTCATCAGTGAAACGCAGCACAGACATAACCGGCCCAAAAATCTCATCTTTGACGTTCAACATGTCGTCAGTACAATCGGCAAAAACCGTTGGCTTGACGAAAAAACCTTTGTCCAAACCGTTCCCGATAGCTCGTTCACCACCGACAACCAATCGAGCCCCAGCAACTTTTGCCGCATCTATGTAGCTCATTACTTTTTCCAGGTGCTGCTCAGAAATAAGCGCACCAACCTGAGTAGACATATCCACAGGGTTACCAATGGTCAGCTTGGCAGTGCGCTTGGCGAGCTGCTCCAAAAAGGCGTCGTACAAACTGTCGTGGACAAAAACACGGGTTCCGTTAGTACATACCTCACCCTGAGTGTAAAAGTTAGCTAACATAGCACCTGAGACAGCATTCTTTAGATCGGCATCTTCAAAAACGATCAAAGGAGACTTACCACCCAGTTCCATAGTCACTTCTTTCAGCGAACCAGCAGCATCAGCCACAACCTTCTTACCAGTGCCACATTCACCGGTGAATGACACTTTGGCAATATCCGGATGACGAGACAAAGCCTGACCAACCCGATAGTCACCCTGCACTACATTAAAAACGCCATCTGGCATTCCAGCTTCAGTAAAGATTTCTGCAAGTTTTAAGGCACCTAATGGCGTTTCTTCGGAAGGTTTGAAAATCATCGAATTGCCAGCGGCCAGTGCGGGTCCTGCTTTCCACATGGCGATTTGAATTGGATAATTCCATGCTCCAATACCAGCACAGATACCCAAAGGTTCACGACGAGTATAAAAGAAATTGGTACTGCCCAGATCCTGTTGCTCACCGTGAATCGTCGCTGCAAGACCAGCGTAATACTCAATGACATCAGCACCGGTGACTATGTCGACACTAATAGATTCTTGTAGAGGCTTGCCTGTATCCAAAGTTTCAATCATTGCCAGCTCATTATTACGTTCGCGTAAAATAGCCACGGCTTTTTGTAGTATCCGTCCACGCTCTACACCCGTCATTGAAGACCATACTTCAAAGCCTTTCTGAGCGGATTGAACAGCCTTGTCAACATCCGCGAGAGAGGCTTGCTGAATTTCTGCCAAGACGTCGCTTGTTGCCGGATTCTTCGTCTCAAATGTTTCTCCGGAAGTGGCGGCCTGATAACGACCGTGTATATAAAGCTGTTTAGTTTCCATTCGGACGACCTTTTTAAAAATTCATCAGCAATCTACCCTCGATTAGATCAAGGACAATAAATATCAGCTAATCATTTGCGACGGTTTCAATTCTAATAACGGCGTGAATTGCAATCAGATAAAACGCCAAGGCATTACAAAGAAACTGCGACCCAATCTGCGTAGCGGAGGGATAAAAAACATGGAGGGGAGCCAAGTGTCAAATCGTCCAAGAAATAACCTGACTACTGGAAAAATAATGCTTGATATGCGGGATTAACTGAACACCTTAATCCATGAAGCCACAGCTCATAGCGGCGCAGTGCGCAAGCCATTAATTCCTTTTTGCTTCACAAAAATATCAATGAACCTTTGGGTGCACCTGCAATTTTTGCAAAACAAATAGAAAGCAAGCTCTTACACCCTGCATCCACTGAAGAAGTCACGGATTCAGGTGAACAGGATGCAATCATCGACCACCAGTCACATCCAAAAATGCCCCCGTAGTGTAGGTAGATTCATCACTGGCCAAAAAATATATAGCATTTGCTACTTCTTGCGCCGTCCCACCCCGCTGCAGCGGAAGGTTACTTTTCAAGCGATCAACACGACCAGGCTCTCCACCAGCGGCATGTATATCAGTATAAATCAGTCCGGGACGCACACAATTGACTCGAATACCTTCCGCAGCGACTTCATTTGCCAAACCGGTCGTTAAGGAATCCACAGCGCCTTTCGAAGCGGCATAATCAATATATTCATTCGCAGAACCTAAACGGGAGGCACCGGAACCAACATTGATGATGACACCACCACTACCACCTCTATCTGTTGACATTCGGAGAATGGCCTGCTGGCAACATTGCATCAAGCCAATGACATTAGTAGCAAAGATTTGCTCTAAACGATGACGGGTAAACTCGACCAATTTGCCTTGTAGCGCCAATATGCCAGCATTATTAATTAAAGCAGACAGTTGGCCGATCCTATCCACTTCTGAGAAGAGTCTTAACACGTCAGCTTCAACAGAAATGTCGGCTTGAATGGAGTAAGCAGCCTGCCCAAGCTCTTCAATTTGATTTGTCAGAGTATTGGCGGCCTGTTGATCAGATCGATAGTTCAAAACCACATCATACCCATGATGGGCGAATTTAAGGGATGTTGCGGCACCAATGCCACGAACACCGCCAGTAACCAATACTAACTTTTTCATTCTAACTCCTGTCCGTGAGAATTTTCGATAGCGACCTGATCAAACAAACTCAAAGAATCATAAGATATATTTAAATGCACCTGATTCCAGATCAGATCTTCACAGAAGCGATCGCAGAGCAACTTTAAACTATCCCGACCAGGACGCTTGGAAAAGAGTTGAAATGCGATTTTGCACGAATTTGCCAAAGTGCGACGTTGCGCAGCAATATCCAGATATTTAGCAACAACTTCAACAATCTCAGATGCTTTCAAGCACATCAACTGCTGCATGACGCGTTCACTTAGTACCTGCTCAGCATTTTCAGCAGCTTCCCTTAAAGCATCATTCAGAGCATGCTCTATCGCCTCACTAATCGTCTGACATCCGGTTAGATTTCGATATTCAATAATCATACGATGAGCATTAGGAGTTAATGTAATATTAACTGATTTTTGCTCAATACGTTGCTCACGCCGACGTCGTTTCCTGGCTGAAAGCGCCTTCCGTAAGCGTCCCCAGTCGTCAATAGTAAAGACCTGTTCCAAAATGCTCTGGGCATGCTTCAAAGCTGTTTTTGTAGGATATTGGGCCGTTCGCCATTGAGACAAATGGCGCTGTATTTTTGCTATGCCCAAGGTATGAATTGGATGATCAGCCTGTTCGAGCCAATGCGGTTGATTAATCTGATGATCGACCCAATCCAGACAATCCAACCAATCGTATTCTGTTATTTGATATCTCGGTCTTGCCATTCTCTTTAGCGCCTTGAATGAGACACAAAAAAGGCTCCCTGAGGAGCCTTTAAAGCATATTCAAAAACTGTAAACATCTATCAGGAGATTATTTCCAGTAGTCAGGTCATTTGATTTGCATCCAACCAATTGAACCAAACCAATGAAGCAATTCACAATACTGCTCAATACAATCACAAACCAAACGATAAATTAATTGATGCGGAATGGAACGAGCCTGACATAGGACTAACCTGACCAACCAGAGAAGCTTCGAGTGACGGTAGCACTGGAATTGTTAATCGACCGACCAATTCCGCACTGATGGCGAATTCACCATCCACTTCCTTCGCCTGCAAACCAGCATCAAACTTTTGCCATTGGTACTGACCAAGCACAAAACTCGCTGATACTTGAGGGGCAACTCCCCACCACCAAGTCTGACCACCTATAGATAGGTCATGTTCAACAAACAGTGCTGCCGACGCCGAGAAGAAATTACCCCCATATTGACCTTCAGTTTCTTCTGGAACGGCAGGTATGTAATTAATCTGAACCAACGGACTAGTACGGAGGTGCCCTTCAACCAGAACAGGGACGTTAAAACCAGTATTGAAAGACAAAAGTGGTGCCGCTTCAAAGTCCTCAGCCGTCGGTATGGCATAACCAAAGCCTCCGCCAACAAACCATTGCTTGGCATCCCACTCTACTGCCTGAGTAATAGAAATACAGCTTGCAATAACAGTACTTATGAATATCCGTTTCACGTTTACATCCCTAATATGAATAAAAACCTTGTTTCAATCACAATAAATCGTGCCAAATTCACCCCAGATAGGCAATCAACCTTAATTCAATTTGAGCATAAGTGCAAAGCTTTGTAATAGATCTCAAACAGATAACTCTACGAACGGCTAAATTCCATCCCCTAATCAAACAGGTTATCAATTCAACTCAATTCGATTGCCAAGAATTCTATTCAACCCCTCTGCATTAGTAGTAATGTCCTCACCCTGTAACAAGACTTGTCCTTGATTGGTAATCCTCAAAAGTGAGTTTCCAACTTTAAGATCGAAGTCCTTCTCAGATGACAATACCCAAGTATTATTGTCCTTATACAAAACAGGGTGATCTCGCCCTTGATTGACGATTAGCTGAACCACCACTATTTCATGTTCCACATTTTGAATCAGAACTTTACTGCCTAGTTCATAGCCAAATATCGAAGGCGAAGCCATAGCTATATCCAAGACTCGTTGCTTCCACAAGACTTTTGTTGGATTGCCATGTTGCATTTCAACAACTTCTGCAATGGCACTGCGATTAAGCTCCAACTGCAGTTTTACGGCAGAAACACCAGATATGCGCTCAAGCATAGCCTCTCCTTTATTAATTATTACCGACTTTACTGCCTTTGATAGCAATTTTGTCACCAGTTATATCAACATTGCCTCCTTCGAGGGAAATATTGCCACTACTGTCAATAGCAATGGCGCCACTACCTTGAGTTAGGGTAACTGCATCTCCTGCAGAAAAACCAACATCTGCGCTTACTTCCATCGAATAGGCACCATTATCAACAACGACTTGATGATTACCATTAACAACATGAGTTCTAACACCTTCGGCGGCTTCAACCGACCATTGAGCTCCAACTTGAAGGATGATATCCCCTTTTTCAGTAATCCAGTCAATATTTTGTGTAGCTGTAAGTTGTATATCAGTCCCTGACTGATGACTGATATCACCTTTTTCTGTCATAAGCTTATAATCACCAGCAACGGTAATTTCTTGATTACCACCTACACTGACGTTCATATCACTTCCAGATTCAATCTGAATATTTTTACCAGCGTTAAGATTGAGATCACCTTCTTCACTATGCAACTCAACAAAATTGCTGTCAGCAGTGGCATTTAGCTGAAGTCTGTTCTTTTCCTCAGCGGTATTCAATCTGATTAATTCTTCTTTTGGAGTATCATCTAGTAATAGCTCACTTTGCCCTCGAGTTCGAATCAAATTCTGGTAGGAATTCTCACTTGTCACTACACTAGGTGTCTGATCATTGTGTAAAGCACCCAGAATAACGGGACGATCCGGATCCCCATTTTCAAAGCCAATATTGACTTGAGTCCCTTTTACCAGGGGGAAATGCATCCCATGATCCTCACCACCAAAAGCTTGCATCATACGAGTTGGTATACTGGTCTGTCCTTGGCTGGACGTCATATCGAAAGGTAATCGAACTTGATAATAACCGGCATGATTTACTTCTTCTGATACAACAGATGTAAATGTATTCGTGACCAGGTTCCGCTTCGGCAGAACGGGTAAGTATGGTTTTCCTGAGGGAACCGCCAATACAGAACTTTCAAACGCCTTGGCACCACTACTGACACCTGAATTCATTGCTTCAGACTGACTACCTTTACACTCGCACCGGATAATTATGTATTCTCCGCTCCAATGCGGGTGGCTGGTTAGATTAATCACCATACCTGGGCGCAATCCACGGCAATTGGACTCAATCAATAAGCTTTCTTGCTTTGCCTTATATGAAACAGCCAAACGCTCTGCCAATTGATCCGCACTTTCAGAATCTGAAACATTTAGCCCCCAGCGATGGTCAACATTTGTACCATCCTGGTCACTCTCAGCCTCAGCAAACAATTTCTGGTCTTCATTTGCCTGATAGTCTGCGACCTGCACCAAATGTGGAGTACTTTCGCGCATAGAAAATACTTGAGAAACAGACTCTTCATCGGCAGCAACACCGCGTGAGGTTCGATACGCCAATTCAATAGGTGCATCTTCAAAGGGTAATTGACTGACATCGTCTATTAAATACACTTCTATGGCATTATTGTCCTGATGTACATGCACCATAATCCCATCTTGCAATAAGATCCGGTACAAAAAGTCCCAGTCTTTCTCTTGATATTGAACTGTCATCCTTCTAACAGCAGGTGCTTGAGCCTTAACGAATACCGCAAAACGTCCTGCAGAGAACTCTGTCAAGATGTCTTTGGCTATATCCAAAGATGACTTATCCATGAAAACACGATTATGATTAGACTCTCTCAACGCCGCTAACGGAGAACGCAGGAACAATCGATAACCGTTATGATCGTCATTACCAAAACCTTCGATCACTTGTTCGATCTCAGCAGTTATCGGCGCCATGGATCCACGCCACAAAAAGCTGAAGACCACTTTTTTGTTCAACAATGAAGTAGTGTCAACATTATGATTAGTTAGAACTTTGACTTCTAAACGATAATTGGCTTCAGTCAAAGTCCATTCATTAATCTTGACCGACTCTACAAAGAACGCATCAAAATCATATTGATCGACTTGGATGAAGTATTTTGACTCATCCGCCATACCGAACTGCCGGGCAACTCGATTTATATTTGCCAAAGACTGTGACATTTCCAATTCCTTCTATTTATATACTTCATTTAGTAACGAATCCCTTTCTAGTTGCTGTTTCGACACCAAATACAAAACTGCAACTTAAAATCCAGATTCGCCTTAACTAGTGTAGTGTCTCAAATAAAACGCATATTAAGATAGCCTGCCGGTTTAAAGTTGCGGCATAGGTATTATTTGGAATAACGGCGGCCCACTCTTCGAGAAGCCCTCCAGAAGTCCACCACTTCGTTCCAGCTTTTGACAAGGGAGGGGCTACTGCCTTCGAGCTGCGCCTCGCGATGAACATATGGAGGTGCTTTATTAATACAGGCTTTTTTCAAGACTCTACACTAGCTGCTCGATCAGCGAATACGCATTCCAGTTGTTTTTCATCGTTAAGAGTGAGCGTTAATATATCAGGAATATCACCTTCCGTAATGAATTGCAGCAAGCTTTGGGCAATTCCCGGCATAAGCTGCTGATCAATAAGCGCGTTTACAAATCTGGCACCTGAGTCATTCAACTCACATTGAGCAGCCAGATGTGAAAGAACCTCGGCATCGCAACGAAACTCGATTTGATACTGAGAATGCAGTCGTTGAGCAATGGCATCCAGTTTCAGACCTACAATCTGTGTTAATACATCTGAACCTAATGACACGAATGGCACAACTTGCATCCTAGCTATCAAAGCCGGAGCGAAATGACTTAACAACTGAGGCTTAATGAGTTCCTGTAGCTCACTCAGCGAAGGTGCCCGCCATTCTTCTTCTGACTTTCGCTGTAACTCGGCCAGTTTCTCAAGCGTATTTTCATCGCCTTCCGACATAACATTGGCTATCTGCTCATCAACCGGAGTATCAGAGCATCTTAGCTGTATTTCAGAAGCACCTATATTACTAGTCATTAAAATCAGGGTATTTTTAAAATCGATTTCTCGACCCTCGCCATCGCGCATAAATCCTCGATCAAATACCTGATAGAAAAGATTCATCACATCAGGATGCGCTTTTTCAACCTCGTCCAGTAATACAACAGAATAAGGTCGTTGCCGTACAGCTTCTGTCAAAATACCACCCTGGCCGTAGCCAACATAACCTGGAGGCGACCCTTTTAACTGAGACACAGTATGAGACTCTTGATATTCGCTCATGTTAATCGTAATCAGTGCTCGATCACTACCAAACAAATGCTGGGCAACAGCCCGGGCTGATTCTGTCTTACCTACACCGCTAGGCCCAACCAACAGAAAAACGCCAACAGGACCTTCATTAGTGCGAAGACCTGATTTCGATGCGCGCAGGGCTTGCCCCATTGAGGCTAAAGCTAAGTCCTGACCAACAACACTATTGCCTATAGACTGCTCAAAAGTCAGCACTGATTGCAAGTCATTCCTACTCATACTACCTACAGGAACACCTGTCCAATCAGCAACAACATCAGCAATGGCCATTTCGTTTACCTCTGGTTGCACAAGAGGCCTTTCTTGTTGCAATGCGGCTAACTCAGACCTTAATCTCTGAGAAGATTGAATCAATTCACGAGAGTCAATCATCTCGGGGTTGTCAGTCAGTTCTTTGAGATGAGCCTGAATTTGTTGAACAAGGGAAGACTCTTGGTTCCATTGCTGCGTAAACTCCTCCGCTCCTGCCAAACAGTCTTTCAGCTCTTGTTGCAAAGCCTCTACCAAAGAATCATTAATACTCAACCCTGTAGCCTGTTCCGACTGAACCTGAGCTAAACGAGTTTCGAGATATTTTTGCCGCTCACGTAATGTCTCTATCTGCTGAGGAGTTACAGACTGCCCCATACGAACCCTCGCCGAGGCGGTATCCAGCAAATCAATAGCTTTGTCGGGAAGATAGTGACCAGTAATATAACGATCAGATAACTTGACTGCCGCTTCAATTGCTGCATCTGTAATTATTACTTGATGGTGGCTTTGATACTTACTCTTTATACCATTCAACATCAACACAGCTGCATCGATAGTCGGCTCCTCGACTTTCACCATTTGAAAACGCCTGGCAAGTGCCGGATCTTTCTCAAAGTATTGTTTATATTCGCTGAATGTTGTCGCGGCTATTGTTCGTAGCTCACCACGAGCTAGAGCAGGCTTAAGCAGATTAGCAGCATCGCTTAAACCAGCATCGCCACCAGCACCAATTAATGTATGTGCTTCGTCAACAAACAACATTACAGGTTGGTCAGAATTCTTAACCTCATCAATGACTGCTTTCAAACGACGCTCAAATTCACCTTTAACACCTGCGCCAGCTTGGAGCAATCCCATATCTAGAACACATATGCGGATATTTTTAAGTAAATCGGGAACTTCACCTTCAACGATTTTTTGAGCAAGACCTTCTACAACAGCTGTTTTACCGACTCCTGGTTCGCCAACCAGAATCGGATTGTTTTTACGCCGACGACATAAAATATCAATCGCCATACGAATTTCTTCATGCCTACCTGTAATAGGATCCATCTCACCGGATCTAGCGCGCTCCGTAAGGTCAGTTGTAAATTGAGCCAAAGCAGTTTCTTCAGTGTTGGTAGGAGTATTGCTAGCCATAGGACTATGACTACGATTTCCAAAATGGTCTGCCTTTCCCTCGTCAGAGGATTGACAGATTTGAAAACGATGAGCTCTCAATTCATCCAGGGAGATAATATCCAAAGCTCGGTATGCGCTAAAGGTTGGAAAAGTAACGGATAACTCAATAATGGCTTCAAGGATAGCTGCGGAGTCTATAATATCTCTTCGATAATGCACTGAGTTCAAGACACATGCTTTTTCCAAGACTTGAAACAGATACTCAGAAATACCTGGTTTCCCTTGATGGTCACTGCGTAGATTGTTAATCGCTTCTATTAGATTCTGCCAAAGATTATCGACATTAACATGAAAATAAGAAAAGATAGAATCCACGAAAAAACGCCGATCATCCTCCAATAATTTGATCAATAAATGTTCGACAGTAATTTGGTAATGACCTCTACTGGCAGTAAAGCCAGCAGCTGCCTCCATGGCAATGCCGCATTCGTTGTTTAACTTGTCAAGTAGAGCCCGTAATGTTTTCGCGTCCATATAAATCCTTTTAAATATTAAGCAGATTCAAAATATTGAGCAGAGTTTAATTGAAAGGTTAATCCTCGGCCAGAACTCTCACCAAACTGAGTATGTATAGCTAATAGACTATGATCACTACCAAGGATCCAGTCCTGTTTCATTTTAGGAGTCAATTGAATCGAAACATCGAAATCAACACCTTCCGGTAGATAAGCTCTAAGCAATGTTGCCATTTTTTTGCCCATATCACCAGCGGGCCTAATTTCATCGGAAATAGATTGATCAACCGGCCCCACATTTATATTAACTTTCTTTCCCATCATAGGAATTGCATTACCTAGACATGTATCCATACCCAAAGCCTGCTGCCCAGTTAACTGCAAACCATCCTCGACGGCCACCCAGGAAATGACTTCATCATCAATTGAGAGCTCTTCTAAAGATATGGTTTCTCGCAGGATTTCTTCCAGTGACTCTACATCTCTAGAACGTCCAAGAAAACTCCCACCGAAGGCCATAGCATCGTGCTCTCGCCGCCAGTATTGACCTGTCATTCCGCTGACTAATCGATAATACAATCCTCTGTCATCCAACTGAGTAAACAGATTCTGCTTCTTCCATACCTGATGTAAGAGGCTATACAAGCGATGGTTAAATATATCCAAAAAGGCTTTTAATCTGGTGCCAGATTCACCACCTTCAGTAACTTCATCTAAAAAATATTGAGGCAAAGGAGAATCCACACCATACAGCCCCATAAACCTAGCAACCACCTCATATCGACTTCCAGAAATTTCTCTGAATGCACGAACATCTGACGCAGGAAAAGCAAGACTATCATCTGGCCTTAGCCGCACTTGGGAATCAAAAATATGGCCACTACTACTTGGTAATAACTGTTCTAATAAAAACAACAATTGATGAAAATGATACTTATGAGCATTTTTTAAAATATCACTTAAAATAGGGTTTTGCTGCCAAATACAGGATTCCATGCCCACTCCTTATATGATGGCAACTGAACCACCCTCGTTTGTACAAACTCAGTCATACTTGCAAAAGCGCTAAAAAAATGATGTATAACCACACCAAACAAATACATATCTGATTTACTACTAAAGCCGCTTTCGTTTAGCTCAACCCGAATTTCCAAACCCTGAAATAAAACCCCCCTTTTTAATCGATGAGTTGTCCGAGTTTTAATACCAGAAAGGGCATCAATTTTCTGTCTATTCTCTACCTGATCAGTCCAGTCAAACAGGCTAAGCAAATGCTTAATATTCTCAACTGATTCTAGAGAATTAAGATTTAAAGATAATAAGGAAATCAACTGCCATTGAAGATCTTGATAGGCAGGAGGGGTCAGAGTTTTGCTTGGTCGAGTAATATTTTTCACACCCACACGATTAGAAATCGGGCCATTCAATATGTTGATAGAGCCTATATCGACGTAACGACGAGGATATTGATTATTAGTAAGTAAGACTTCGGCACTAACCGTCTCAGGGTGAAATGGCGGTGTCGCATTGAGCGCCAAGTATGTAATACGATTATCTAACCCAGCAACACGTTGACTGGCAAAAAATACTCTATCGTTTTGCTTACGATGACGCATAGCGTACAACGGAGAGTAATCGTATGTTTCCCCGGTATTCTGATCTCTACTATTAACAACTTCTACGCTGTAGATAGAGCTGTATTCAGCACACTGCCTTTCTGGGTTTACTCTGTACTCACTACGCGTATGATCAACAGAAATAGGCTCGGCATCATCACGATACAAATTCACTGCAGGAGTGCAATTAAGCTTCAGATGATTAACGCTCAACTGTGTATCAACGGGCAAACTAACCGGTGTATCAATTCGAATAGTTATTTGCTCGGCGGTATCAGGTAGCGCGACATTTTCCAATCCCGTCAATTCGACAAATAAATATTTTTCACGTGCGCAAAAATAGTCATGCATCACACTAAATGCTGATCGAGACCTTCCGGTATAAGGAAGCATACTATCCTGCGGGTTCAAATGAGTTAGCTTAAAAGCATGTCCACTTTGACTGATGGCAGTTAATCGACCAGGTATAGAAATACTAATATTAGCCCCTACATCAGTAAGGGCATGAATTAAGCTATATGCCAATTGCCAATCAGTATTCGCATAAAACTTAAGAAAAGACATACCTATATCAACCCAATTAACCTGCTCATTTCGACTTAAAGTTATTTCGATGACACTACCACCACCCAACTTTTCATGGTTACCAAGATGCGAAATTCTTACTGGATACATAGTTACAGGATGTGTAGTTGTAAAATCACAAATAGCATTTAACGGGCCAATATCCTGAGCGCGCACACCCTGTTCAGCCTCGATATCACTAATAAAGCCTGACTAATTTCTGGAATCGAATCATCTAACCGATGACGAATCTGCGAAGTAAGGAAGGCCATGCCTTCAAGAAGCCGTTCAACATAAGGATCACGATCTTTTACTGTATTCAGGTTGAGCATTGATGCCTGCTCAGGATAGGCTTCTGCGAACTCTTGAGCCAAATCCTGAAGTGATCGCATTTCTGCTTCGAAATACTCTCGATATGATTGCATGTCACAACATCCTATGCGGCTGCATTATCTGAGCTTGATAGTTACTCTTAAATAATGTTTGAAAACGGACTTGAGTACCATCCTGCAAGCGACCACTGATTTCCATGCGTACAACACATTTTCGTATATCTCGAGCTCTAGGTTGTACACGTACGTTTTCTAGTCTAGGTTCATATTTTTCAATAACAGTCTTCACAGCATACGCAATATCTTGCTCTGAATAGGGTAATTCTCTGTAAAAAGTATCCAGATCAGGCAAACCATAATCAGGTAGGTGACGTAATACCCCTTGGCGGGCATTTAACAGTCGAATAAGGTGGTCATGAATACTTTCTAAAAACTCCTGCTGGTCTGGAAACTTTGCTATCTTTTCACCACGCCCATTCTTCCCGGTGATGATATCGTACAGAGCGTACATCCTCTTATCCTTTTAGAAACTACCGCATTTTACATTTTCTGGAAAAATCACTATAAAAAATGACTTCGAGTATCATCAGTCCTTTTATAAAATAAAAAATCGCACCCGATATTCGGGTGCGATTATGGTCACTATAAATTAGCGACCTTCGATCCAAGAGTCAGAGAACTCAATATTGCCATCGAGATATGTCCAAGTGATTTTTTGATAACGAACAGAAACTGCTTCCAAATGAGGATAGCGCTCTTTATCCAAATCCTTAACATTCTCCATCTTAGGGCCAACCGATGTAACACGAACACCTTCCAATGTATGACGGAAGTATTCCACTTCTGTACCAGTTTCATCGATTTTGTACCAGCTCAATACCAGTTTAGACAGTGTCTGACCATTGGAACACGCCTTATACAAATACGGAGTAGCAGCGTCAAAGGCTTTAGTAATCACGAAGGGTTCGTGCTTACGAGTACCTGTCAGCTCACCAGAATCCGCATCCGTAGGAATGCGTAACACATGCTCAAACGCCAAAACTTCAACTGAGCCTTCACGGCCTGCAACATTAACTGAACCGTTGATCTCGTTTCCTTGATCATCGGTGATCCACAAATAGGCAGGAATCGCCATCAAATATCTCCTTAAGAGTTGCTTTACTGTAGGACGCTCACAATTATTTAACTGTGTATTCCAAGGTTTTTACCCGCGCCTTTTTTGGAATTTGTTAAGGCCCTATCAAAACTTCGACTTGGAAATGTGGCTGTACATGCATATTAACCGAATAGTACCCGGGGTTATCTATGGACTCCGTCACAAAAACTTGAGCATCTTTAAGCGGATGTGAGGCAGCCAAGTCTGGATCAGGGTTATTCATCTTAGTCACAAGACCCTGCAACCATGTATTTAGCTCATTCTCCAAGTCCAGCCTGGATTTCAATGATCCGATATTTTCACGCTGAAGAACTTTTAGATAATGCGATATTTTTGACACTAATAATATATATGGCAAACGAGAATTTATGCGAGCATTCGCGGTTGCAAGATCATCATTAAATTCAACCGGCTTCTGAGTTGAATTTGCAGAAAAGAAACAGGCGTAATCACTGTTTTTATAATAACTTAGAGGAATGAAACCATGATCGGCAAATTCTAGCTCTTTAGTTTCCGAAATAAGAACCTCTGTCGGTATTTTCGCTTCTGTTCCTCGTCCAGATTCATAGTAGTGAACAGGTAAGTTTTCAAGCTTTCCGCCAGCTTCTGGACCTCGAATGTTAACAGTCCAACCATGTTTTTTCTGGCTTTGAGCCATGTTACTCGCGAAAGCAAAAGCGGCATTACCCCAACAGTAGCGATCATGCTGCTCACCCGTAACCGATTCTGAATATCCGAAACTGCGAACCGGATTATTTTCACCATAAGGTAATCGCAGAAGAAAACGAGGAAAGACAAGCCCTATATAGCGGGAGTCCTCTGATTCTCGAAAACCCTTCCAACGCAAATATTCGGCACGATCCATATAGGAAGCCAAGTCCTGAATCTTCGGAAGCTCTTCGACACTCTCCTTGCCAAAGAATGAAGGACCAACAGCGCTAATAAATGGACAATGCGCTGCACTGGACACCTTGGATATCTCTGTCAAAAGTTCAATATCTTGCGCTGACCGATCAAAGTCATAGTTACCAATCACCGTAGTGATAGGCTCTCCCCCAGGGGTATCATATTCTTGCGTATATATATGATTGAAGTAACCCGACTGCGTTGTATCCGGTGCCTCTTCAAAATCTTCTCTCAGATCATCTTTAGTAATATCTAACATTTCAAGCTTACTGTTCGCTTTAAAGTCTGTTCGATCTACTAAAAACTTCAATCCGAGCCAAGACGATTCAATTTTCTGGAATGCCTGATGATGAAGGACTTCATCCAGCTGATTAGAAATTGTTTCATCAATAAGGGATATATACTGATCCAGAAGATTTTTATCAATACGATCAATCTGCTCACCAGAGTCCATCGCAACTTGCAGAAAAACTTGAAGACCTGCCGTGAGTCGCTCGTTCTGTTTAGCGTCTCCCATTGCTTTGGAAGTCTCAAATTTTCGAATTTCCACACTACCCTCAAGAGGAGAGATATCGATTAAACTACATAATCGACTATATATTGACCCGTCCTCAGTGAGAGTTTCAGTTGAAACAGCATTTTTTGCATCTGCCATACCCATGCTTATTCCCCTGTAACCTCTTGTTCATTAGATGATGACTTAATTAATTTATTAAGTTCTTCTTTCAATGAATCCAAATCGACCTTACTTTGCATAATACGCTCGACCTCTTTTCGTAAGGCACTGTTATCAAGAAGATTGGACTTCAAATCTTTTAAGAGATTCCTCATTGCCAACAAAGAGCTGACTTCTGGAATCTGTGCTGCAACTTGCTCTGGATGAAAATCTTTAAAGTTCTTGAAAGACAGATCGACTTTTATCTCGGTATCAGAATCGGGCTTTATTCGATTAGGTACGGAGAAGTGTGCTTCCGGCGCAAGGTCTCCCATAACTTGCTCAATATTATTTTGAGTGATATTGATACGTTGACGTTCCGCTAAATCACCATCACCCTTTCCATTACTAAAGTCACCCATCACCAGAATTTTTAGAGGTAGTTCCTTCTTAACGGTGGCACCACCAGTTTCCAGATCCAAAGCGATGTTAACTCGTGCTCGAGGAATTTCATTTTGAAAGCTATCGCCCATGTTATCTCCTATCTTTTTCCTAGAGCCACTGCATTGCACTGGCAACGTCAGTGGTACACATCAATGACTGCAGGCGAGCAATATGGTTTTCCGTATCCAATCTACTCCCTTCCTGCTCTATGTTCGCCAAACGATCTTTCTGCAACCGATATAAACCACGCCAGATTTGCATAGCAAAATCTGGAGCGACATTAACCAGTTGCAGTTGCTCGACGTCTTTCTCAAGTTGCAGCAAAATAGGCAATGCTATATCACTACGATCCTGTTCTATGCAAAGTTGTGCTTTACAATACTCGATTTGCACACCCTGCATTCGACTTCTAATAGGTCGGTTATCCAACAATTCAAACGCTGCACCAACACCATCACTATTCAATACTTCTCTTGCTTGCTGAAGCAACACCGCAACATTTGCACCATCTCCTTCAATCTGTTGATTTCCAGACGACTCGGTCATCTGTTCAATCCAGGATGACACAACAGATGATACAAATGGGTCATCATTGTCAAACTTTAACTGCTGTAATTTAGGAAGGCGAGTTACCAATGCTTTTACTTGACTTTCTATAATTAGAGCCGTCTCCTTCTCACCCGCATGTCGAGCGCAATCATAAGCATTCTTGACAATCTCCAATAGAAATTGCCCACCTGGCTCCATAAAAGCATCCAAGCATGCAAGCAACCCCTCCTGCCATTGCTCGTTATCTAGCGCATTTCGAATACGATTTAAGCTAGTATCGCGAGGTGCTGATAAACGTGTTTTACCGTTTTCATTGGGTGGTAATTTCAAGTTACCCCACTGACATGAACAAGCCACACCAAACATCTTTGAATAGTGTGATTGCTCTCGAAAATACGCCAATAAGGACTTGATCGTTTGTGTATATTGCGCAGTTGAACCTATACTTGATTGGCCCGACACTGCAGAAGCACCTGGAGCTGACACTGGTGCAGGACGAGAAGAAAGTTCAGTATTTGTTACTTCCGACGTACCTGAATTAGAAACAGGTTCAACCTTCCTCTTTTCCTCATCAAGCCACTTCTTCAAATCTGGCCATGACATCGGCTCACCAACAAATTCAGATAGCTTTTCAAAAAGCAATCCATGGATACTAACCACACCTTCAGCATCATCCAGTGATACATCTTTGGTTGACGCTTGAGCAAAGGTTAACACTTTGTCCTGCTGAAACCATCGTATGGCAGAAAGTTGAGCTTTTGGTTTGGCTGGCAACAAGGATTCACCATATTGATTTACCAGCTCGTATAAAATAGCCATCCCCTTAGCTAACCCTACCAGGCCTTCTATCCGAGCCAGAGCCATGATCAGGTACGATACTACACGAAGATCTTTAGCGGAATCTTTCAGAATTGATTCAGAAAGGTTCCGTATCTTCTCGAAATCCACATCTGAT
>JARRJP010000021.1:32837-50770 GCA_037389025.1 Reinekea sp.
TAGGTAGATCACCACTTATTGGATTAACAAACGTTTTTGCTAGATCAATCCATTGTTCCATTACTAACTTCCTTAAAGCAGCTGATACCACTCGATGGCCACGTCTAACAAATTTATCCCCTTACGATTCTGCCAAGAAGAATATAATTGCTTAACCCTAGTATGAGCATCCTCACTACTTGCTATATCTTGCCAGCCGAGAAAACCACTAACCGCAGATTCATCGTCAATAGTAGCCTGTAAACCGGTGCTTGTCAGGGGTTTGGTAAATACAAAAAGCCTGGAATTACCAACAGATGATGTCCAGGCAACGTCAGGGCGCCACTGATGATTACTAGCCATAATGGCGCTTAATAGTTGAAGCCAGAAAGCTACTACATTTTCATTCTTTTCCATTAATGGAAGTGGAAGCCATATTCCATGATACGCCCTATGTACACGACCTTGCTTTAACGCTGTTATAAGCAAAACGATACCAACCATGAAATCAATACGCCTATTTTGATCATGACCTGCAGCCGCAATAAGAAAATCATCTAGCAAAATCTCTTCTGCCAACGACATTGCATTGCGCTTTGCATTTCGAAAATCCACATATGACTGATGCTCAGGCAAAGCACCTAGGCTAACTAACCAACCAGAATTCGGAGTTTCTCCTCTTTCAAGGGCATGATCCAAACCCTTTCTTATAGAGCACAGCCCAGAAACAAAAAGCGCTTCAGGCTTATAATAAAAACCTGCATCAGAAAGGCGATTAAATATAACAAAAGGATATAAGCGTCCAGCCCTATCTGCACTAGGGTAAGCAATTGAAACAAGACCTTGTCTATCCGACCCACCAGTCAAAAGCAGCCCACAACCAGAAAAAGGTCGTTTCTGAGCGCTACGGGAGAGATTTAAGTATAAACCTTGAAGAATCTCATCAAGACCTTTAATTTCTCTCCAGTTAGCATCAATCTGAACAAAGTCAGCTTCGGAATTCAACTTACCTAATGCCCCGGTAATCGAAATTCTCGGCAAAGCCTGTTGTTCTTCTGTTCCCTTTTGAGGCTTTCGTTTGAACATACTCATCCCTTAAACAGGTTCCTCGGAAGGTAAAACCTCGTTAACAGACTTTGATTTAACACACTTCCAACTCGATCTGCTCTTATTTTATATTGAGCAGCTACTCTTTTCCCATCAGATAATTGAAGAGGGAATAGAACGTTAAACTGAGTTCCACCAGTATGAGTAACTTCCGAGCTTCGTAGTAACTTAAGAAATGCCCATGGCCCCTCATATGACAAATCAGCATAGCCAGATCCACTATTCAGTTGAATCTGAACCTTCGCAAACTGACTTGACTCCAAAGACCAGTTGAACTCACGCCACTCTTCAGGCTCATTGCGATACCGATATGTATTACTATCAACCTCAAAAATAGATTCACTAACACCGGGTGTCGGCACGGGAGAAACCCAGAATCTCATGCTAACCACATTTTGATCATCAAACAAACTAGTTACAATCTGATTAGCTGAATTAACTCCAGAAAATACATCTTTATTAAAAGCTAGCCCATGGCCAAGCCAAGTACGTACCTTCCAATTTCCAGAACGAATCTGAACAAATGGTTTCAACTCGGCATCAACAAAACTCCACAAGAGTCCGACATCTGGACTAAAAAACTGAGTCACATCTCTGACCGCAGCGTCAGCCCCCTTATCATTGAATGGAAAACGTCCTTTAATTGAGCCACCGTAAGAACGATAAACCGTATCCTGCCACATGGCTTGCAAGGATCTTTCACTCGCATCAATCATCCCTGCCCACACAGTTTTTAATGGAGAAGTAAAAAGATTTGAAATCATGACTCTAGATAACTTTTCTTGACGTTGAAGTAGGTTATCTACATTTATCCATGCAGAATAAAGCTTCTTATTTCCTGAATCACCGGACAATACACCCGCAGCATAGTTACGAGCTTCCATATCAACATCAGAAGCAACTCTTATGGAATCCAACTCATCTGCCAGAGGAGCCACTTCCGCTAAATAGTTTTCTAATACGTCCGCAACACCTGAATCATCAGAATCTTTCAAGAGCACTCTAAGATCCTTACTTAAACTTGCAAATGCCGGAATTACAGGCGGAGCAGGTAAACTGATTGCATCATCACCATCATCTGACGGATTTTCAACCTCTATCTGCTCTACTTCCGCCAAGAACGCATTCTTTTGTATATGACCAAACAATGTATGTAAAAGACCTTCCTCCTCTGAAAGCATTTTAATTATTTGAATACTTTCAGCTAAATCCCGATTATTTATTGACGAGGTATCCTTAACAAGCTTGGTCCAATTATCCACATAATCTGAAAAATACTTTCTTCGGATACTCTGCTCTAACTTGTCTGCAGAAGCTTCGACTTTATCATCATCCGAGCCAACAGACTCCAACCCGAGCACCCAGTCACCTTTACTGGCACTATAAGACGACTGTTTGATTTCTTTCTTCACAAATTGATGCCATGCTTGTTCGGTGTATATACCACTAAACACAAGCTTGTTTCTCAAGACTCCGTCTACCGTAGGACCCAGAAGATCTCTCAATGAAACATCTTCGAATAGAGAGTTGCCTTTGCTAATAATTTGCTGATATAACAAGTCTGCATCTGGGGGAGTCATTAAGTCCTTTTGAGCCATAGTGACAATATCACTACCCTGATCCCAAATGTTAGGCATATTCATATCCAAAGTCTCAAAGGAATATTGAAGGTAAAGTGCAACCAGGCCCTTTAATTCACCAATGTCTTGATCATACGATAAAGCCACATTGTCTTCACCAAAGCTCTGAAACCAAATATCAGCCAGCAGCCTAGAAACATAATCTCGATCATACTGATCTGGACGACTAGTCAGCATTTGATAGACTTTCAAATTATCATAATAGGCTAGGCGCATTTCATTTTGATCTTGATCTGACATTGATTCCCAACGCACTTGAAGATCAGAAAATTCTTCCATGAAATACGGCCGAATCTGCATTGTCATGGCACGCTCTAGAGTTCGAACCAAAAGATTCCTCATTGGCTCACCATGAGTACCAATTAAATCATAGCGAGTAAATAATCGAAGAGGTGAGTATGTCGAAATCTCTTCAAGATCCTGAAAGTGACGATGCAATGCGGCAAGCGCATTCAATCTTTCCACCTCGGAAATTTCAGGTGACTCCAAACGCTCAACCAGAGTTTCTGCCTTTGTCTCATAATTCGATAAAAGCTTTAAATTTGCGGTGTAGGTACCTGTCAGTGTTAAACCTGAGCCCACAATAACGCCAACCATTATAGTAAATGCAAAGCTCTTCGCTGCCAGGTTAAATCGCTGTCGACTCCTACTACCTCTAACTGCTTCTTTAAGTGGAAATACAACTTGCGTAAAAAGCTCAGAAACAAAATAGCTTCGACCATTAGTATTTGCACGATGAGTATTACTAATAACCTTGGAAAACATGGTTTTCACTAAACCACCACGGTTCTCTATGACCGTGCCTTCTTGCACACTACTAGTAAAATAAACGCCAGCAAACCAAGGCTTTTCATGATAAGGACTATCTTTAAATAACAACTCAATAAACTCTAATAGGCGGTCAGCTGAGGCGGTAAATTGAGTAGGATATTGATATATATCTGCACGCTTTAACACTGACTTGGTCAGCAGCATTTTTTGGGTTCGTTGCTCTAGTAGTCGATCAGTTAAGGTGTTAATTCTCTCTCTAAAAATACCAACCACATCAGCCTTCCGGTCCTCGGTTTGATCCAATACATAGACCCCCCAAGGCTGGGTTGACTCAGACTCACTTAAATCTTCAAAAAAGGCATCAAAACCCCGAACCATATCGCACTTCGTCAATACAATATAAACAGGAACCATCAGCCCTAACTCGGACATAATCTCTTGTAAGCGATTTCGAGTATTATTTGCATGACTTTGCAGTGAGTCTTTATCGGACATCAACAGCTCATCCATAGGCAAAGCCAAAATAACCCCATTTACAGGAACACGAGGTCTATTTCTTTTAAGTAACCTGAGGAAATGCAACCACTCTGGACCATCTTCCTCTGCCGAGTAACGGCCTGCTGTATCAATCAATACAGCCTGATCTGAAAACCACCAATCACAATTTTTTGTACCGCCAATACCTGAGAAATGATATCGTTCATCATCTTTAAATGGAAAATTGAGGCCTGAGCGAGCATAAAATGTACTTTTGCCTGCTGCAGATGGACCAATTATCATATACCAAGGTAAGGCATATAACGCCCCCCTTCCGCGAAACTTGCGCCCCAAATTAGTAGACTTAAGTGCAGATAAAACATCCTGCAGCTTCTTTTTTAGCTCGTCATCACCCAAATCTTCCGCTAAATCTTCAGCTAACTTCTGCCCACGTAATCTAGTATATAAAAAGTGAGAAACGATCCATAACAGATAAATACCAAACAATGCTAGAATTGCAATAATTCGATATTGGACCGATGTTAAACCAACATATCGCCCAGCGAACCAGATAATAACGGCCAATCCCACAAACCCGGCAAAGATACCAGTAAAAAAGCGAGCCAAAAAAGGAAGGAGCTTCATAACTAGTACTCTCATTGCTCTACCTCCTCCTTAATACCAGAGAGATAATTTTCTCCGGCCATTAACTCAATTCGCTGAGCACTATCAGCAATAGCTGCCTGAGTTTTCTGACTATATATTGCAGTCATTAAAATCACCGAGGCTAATAACAATACCGCCATGACCCAATAAGACTGCTGCCCGGCAATTCTGGACTTAATGTGGCTCTCAGGAGCAGCATAGTCAGCAAGTACGCGATTAATCTTACCCGACTTCTTCTCAATCTCACTACGCAAAGTACTCATATAAGCTTGCAATTGCTCATACCCTGTTAAGCGATATCTTCCTTGAAACCCGAGCACCAAAACAGAAAAGTACAATTGTACAATATCAAAATTGACATCAAGATCTTCACGAAGAACATCAAGTCGAGCAAAGAAACTTTGCCCAATGGAGCTATCACCAAAGAACTCAATCGCCAATGGTTTGCTCATCCAATGGTACTTTTTCTCCCAGCTAGAATTCAGAACCACCTCATCTGCAAAAGCTGACATTGCATATTTAATATCACGAATATGTTCGGGTTGAACCTGACACTCGAAACAACGACGTTCTAACACTACAAAGGACTTTTCAATTTTTTCTCGCAAATCATCATCTATAGAATCAAATTCCTCCGAAGTCTGAAGTGGCGTCAAATAGCTGAAAATTGGAGAACAAACCTCGACAATTAACGCATCCAGCGTTATATCCATCTCATCCATTACTATTTCTCTTCCAGTACAATCAGCTCTACGCTGGCATCCGAAAACTCACCCATGCAAAAAAGACCAAATTTTTGGTTTTGTAAAACATAACGCCACAACTCATGGTCTGTTTGTATTTGAAAATACTCATAACCGGATTTAATTCGAATTTTCTGAGGGAGACGCTGAATATGCTTCATTGGCACACCAGGAATACCACTCGCAATCATGGTATCCAACTGCTCCAACGACGCCAATTTAGTCATATTCGTGAATCGACCGACCCAATCAACGGAGTCTTGCTTTGCATCGACGGCCAAATAAAAAGAGAAATTTTCCAGTGCGTGGCGCGGTATACTTGTTGTTTCCATACGTCCTGGTGCCACTTCACTAAGTTGAATCTGAGATTCAGGTCTTTCTTTCTTAAGAGACAACATATCTTTTATCTCATTCACAAGAACAAAAACGCAAGACTCCAGTGAATTATGGTCATATTCAACAACCCGATCAATTGCTTCAGGCTGCAAATATGTTGCGATAATTTGGTGCAACTTTATCAAAGATTTATAGAATATATAGGGATGCAATAGAGTATGATGAATGAATTGCCTAAACTCAGGCAAAAGAGTAACCAGCTCTTTTTGAAACAAAAAATCAGCCATTTCAATAGTTGAGTAACTTGAAATGTCGCCGATCTTCATGCGATTTTTGGTAAAATCTCTAACCAAGTTTACTAACATATCAACAACACTTTGCGCTAAATCCTTTAGCGTAGACATTGCATCAATTGACAGACATGGCGGCAACATGTCATCAACCACTGCAAAGTTGCCACTGCGCTGCCGTTGAATTTTCACTAAACGTAAGCACTGCGTCTGATCATCAGGATCAGCATCTGTCCGCAACAATAAATTAGGTTTTGCTGTCATCACTTCTCGGATACGAGTCGCATCCATGTCGTCAGATAACTTGTCAAACTGGGCGATCCAACCACCAATACGCCCTTGACTTTGATATCCCGCTACACCTTCAACCAAATCACTCAAAGGAATAGCTAGAGATAGAACGACCTCATGACGATCTATAGCCGTCAGGTCTACAAAAAGAGGCCCATTTTGGTCACGATCAAAACTTACTGCCAATCCATTAGGCATAATGCACTGAAGTTTTTGAAGCTCAAACCGCCCTTCCCTCAGAGCTACATCACTCCAAGCGACGGAAACCACTCCCCAATAGAAAGGAATATGAGCCTTAAGTGCAAAGTGCATTCGCGAGTTAAGCTGTCGATCCCACATCTGGAAATGCTGCTGGCCAAGAAACACCCCTTCAGCCCAAACAACCTTGCTGAGTTCTGACATAAAATTAGTACCACTGACTTATCGATAAGATAGAAAGATATTATTATCAACCAACTGAAGCTGCAGCTTAGTTGAAAACTTCAATTTCCCATAATTAACTTTCTTTACAGCAATTTGCCGCTCAGATTTTGTGTCGCGATAAAAAGCGACCACACCAAGATATCTAGACGCCTCATCTTTCGGAATCTCTAACACTGCTTGAGTATTTGGCGCAACAGAGAGCTCTTTCTTACTAACCAATGTAGCGGACAATATTTCATCATCCTGACGAAACAAGCTACTTACTGAGGCCTTTTCAAATAAAGATGGATCTGACAACTGATACAGCCGAACCAGAACAGAATATGATGTTCCTGTACTATCTTGATTGAGATTGCCATCAGAGGAAAGATCAACATCAAGAGAGGGTGCAGCACAACCAAATGCAAGAAGAGAAAAAAATAAGAAAACGAGAGGACTTTTGAGCTGAGATGCTTTCATAAAAACTCCATTTACCGGATTTAAACTTTGAATCATCCTGATTTAAGGGATCAATATATCACTATTAGAATTGGAAGGTAAACACAAAAAACGTGAACCACTCAACAAGAATAACAACCCAATAAATCAAAACTGATTCGATCAGTGAAAGCCTACTAGATTAATCATATTGACTTAATAATTGAAGAGATTCCATCATGCTCCAGAGAGCAGCTACTTTTTTAGCTTTACGTCCAAAAAGCTTCTACCTAAATCCGTGACTCCAGAGTGGGTGCAGGGTGTAAGTGCTTGATTTCTATTTGTTTTTTCAAGAATTACAGAACACCTATAGGTTCATTGAAATTTTTGAGAAGCAAATAGGAATCAACGGCTTGCGCACTGCGCCGCGATGGCGTCACGGATTCAGGTTCTAACTAATGATTTTAACCACAACGACAAACAGCTCAATACCGTTGTTCAGCTTCTCCGCATCACCAACTCTGGACATTTAACGAAGCTGGGGGAGGGGCGCAATCGAAATACCCAATTACTTCCCATTGCCCATTCGGGCAGACACTAGTGAAGTGTCTCAAATAAAACGCATATTAAGATGACCCGCCGGTTTAACGTTGCGGCATTGGTATTATTCGCAAAAACGGCGCCCCACTCGTCGAGAAGCCCTCCAGAAGTCCACCGCTTCGTTTCAGCTCTTGACAAGGGAGGGGCTTTCTTAATACAGGTTTTATTCAAGACACTACACTAGCCCGTGCTGCTAGACCAGTTACACCCTACACCCACTCTGAAATCACAGATTCAGGCGACACCTTATTAAAACAACAAGTTAAATAACACCCAATTCAAGCGCCTTTAATACTGCCCGGGTACGGTCTCGAACACCAAGCTTCGCTAGAATATTGGATACATGATTTTTGATCGTCCCCTCACTTTTGAAAATTGCTCGAGATATCTCCTTATTTGAATATCCACCAGCCATAAGTCGCAGTATTTCAATTTCTCGCTGAGTTAAGGGATCTTGCACTGGATCCTTTTCTATTTTGCTGAATCCATCCTTTTTAAGCTCAGTAAAGCCTTTGATAACCCGTTCGGTAACAGCCGGCTGAATCAAAGTTTCACCTTTAGCAACAACATCTATAGCCTCTACAAGAGACTCGAGTGACACATCTTTTAGCAGAAACCCTCGAGCACCTGCACGAATGCCATTCAGAACCAACTCATGATCGTCAAATGTCGTTAGAATAATAACAGGCGTTTCATCTCCCTGCTCTTTCATCTTTTTTAACGTCTCTATACCATCCAGTTTTGGCATGCGAATATCCATCAAAACAACATCTGGTCGTATGGTGTCAATCTTTTCCAGGGCCTCTTCTCCATCACCGGCTTCGCCAACGATGTCAATATGTCCAGCCAACTTTAATAAGGATTTTATTCCTTCTCGAACCAGATTCTGATCGTCAACCAGCATTACCTTAACGGTCTGCAGTACGTTATTCATAGAGCCTCCATGTCTGGGATATAAATATTGATCCCAAACCCTTTGTTTGTAGTTATATTCAACTTACCGCGTAATTTTTCAATGCGCTCGCGCATTCCTTTCAGACCATTGCCTTCAATAAACTCACCTTCTATAGAGCCATTATCAGACACTGACAATTTTATTTGTCTGGCACTTCGCACCAGTGAAATGTTCATTTTTGAAGCATTGCCGTGCTTCAAAGTATTCGTTATGGCTTCCTGAACGCACCGAAATAATGTATCTGCTGTTTTGGCATCCGGTAGGTGAACAGATGGGTCGATATCTATATCAATACTTAATCGTGGAATCTGAGAAATCAGGGCATCCAAGGCATCTTTCAGCCCAATATTAGAACCTTCACGCATTTCATGAACCGCCTCTCTAACATCAGTCAGTAGCTGTTTTGCCATTCCATGAGCTTCAACGACATGCTGCTTATTATCACCCTCAGTTGTATAGGTCAGATATTGAAGCTTCAGAATCAATGCCGTCAGATGGTGTCCTAGCCCATCATGCAAGTCTCTTGATATGCGCAGCCGTTCACTTTGTTTGGTTGACTCTTGCAATAAGGCCTGTGTCGCTATCAATTCTCGGTTAAGAATCGAGATTTCATCTCGGGCTTCGCGTTCCTGAATCACGCGCTGACTCATACTAAAGGCGAACAGATGAAAAGCGCCCGCCAATGCTGTCCACATTACAGGACCATCGATTTTCCAGTAGAAGGCATTGAAACAAAAGTCGATCAATATCAAACACAGTACAAGTAAGTTAGCAATAGCACGCGAAAACCAGATAGGCAGCTGCGCGGCCAAAGCAACGGAGAGAATAGGAGTGACACCTGAATCAGACAGTAAACGTACCGAAATAACAGCAATCAACTGTCCAAAACCAGAAAGCTGCCGTGTCCTGGCATCTTTAAACCTGAAGGGCTGATCGCGAGTTGTCAGATAAAATGCAACAATGAACAGCAATAGCGTAAAAACAATTGCGATCAGTTTGATTTGCCCCGTTAAGGTATCGGTGGGCTGAGAGCTCAAAGTCAGATAACAGACAACAGCCCAACCAAAGTAGCCAGTCATACCTTCGATGTTTTGTGCTAATGAGTTTTGATACACAGCTGTTTCGGATTATTCATCTTATTTCTTGGAGTTTACGCGTTTGCGTGATGTTGCGCACAGTGACTTAGGTCATTATTGCTATTACCTGCTAGTCATGCTGATATTGGTCTTATGAGCACAGATTTGCATTTAAACCAACACCATTATCATTTGCAATTGACCGAAAACGTCAAGGGCCGGGATTTTATAGTCTCTGATTTACACGGTTTCCGGTCAAAACTGGACTCTCTTTTAAAACAAGTCAAATTCTCTTATGCGCATGATAGGCTCATCTCAGTCGGCGACTTAATTGATCGAGGACCTGAGAGTATTGAATGCCTCTATCTCATTGATGAACCTTGGTTTTGGGCCGTTCGCGGAAATCACGAGCAAATGCTGATTAACGCTATAAGTCTTGAAACGGATACATCATGGAGCCAATGGATTCTGAATGGCGGCAAATGGTCGCTAGGCCAACCAAAAGATGAGCTGACAAAATGGGCAGAGTCCTTAACCAAACTCCCCCTGACTATCTCACTACCCTGTCAAAATCACAACATTGGTATTTGCCATGCGGAATATGTCCAGCCTCACTGGGATCAGCGCTATCTGGAAACTGAGAACCTGATTTGGGGACGATCCAGGTTACATAAAAATAATGAGACCTGGATTGATGGTGTCGATTGGGTGTTCTCCGGTCATACCATTGTGCCGGATGTCCGAAAATTAGGTAATTCAGTTTTTATTGAACGAGGAGCTTATCTGAATCATGATTTGACATTGATCAACCTCCAGCAATGGCTGACTAGCGAATTGCCCTGAGAGATCACGTCAGTCCGGCTCTTGACAAGGGCGAGAGAAAAGCGAGCCGCTGCCTCGCTGTGAACATCAGGAGTTTTTTTAATACAGGTTTTATTCAAGACACTACACTAGCCCGACGAGACGAGAAACAAGATTAGATCTTCAATTCAGGATGATATCGTTGATCGGCCAATACTCAGTCAACACTGAGACCCACCGTCCGTGCAATAGATCTCATGGTTACGAATTCCTCTGCAGCCGTTGGATGAATTCCGATGGTCAAATCAAAATCCTCCTTTGTTGCACCTGCTTGCATTGCAACAGCCAGTCCCTGAATAATCTCACCGGCATCCTGTCCGGCCATGTGACATCCAATGACCTTATCCGTTTTACGATCAACCAAAAGTTTCATGTACATTCGCTGTAAATTACCAGACAAGGAGTTTTTCATTGGCTTGAACTTACTCTCATAGACATCAACCAGATCAAACTGCTCTGAAGCTTGCTTTTCGGTCAGCCCCACCGTTCCAAGATTAGGCTGACAAAAAACAGCCGTAGGAATCAGCTGGTAGTTTACTTTTCGTGGAGGCTGATCGGAAAAAAGGTGGTGCGCCACATACGTGCCTTCAGCAAGAGCAACCGGTGTAAGCTGGGTTCGTCCCGTAACATCACCAACCGCAAAGATATGCGGCACATTGGTTTGATAATGTTCGTTAACTTCAACACTGCCGTGATGGTTCAGATTTACCCCTGCATTATCAAGTTGCAATGGTTCCACCAACGGCTTACGCCCCATTGCACTAATAACGGCGTCAACTTCCACAGAATTACCACTATTGAATACAACTTTTAGCCGTCCTGACTCTAATTTTGCTATCGAATGAATCGTCGAATGATAATGCAAATGAATCCCGCTCTGGGTCATCTCTTCTGAAACAAATTGCCGGAAGCTTTCATCAAAACCTCTTAAAACAGGCTCTCCCCGGTATACCAGATGAGTTTCCGCACCTAGTCCGTTCAAAATACCAGCAAACTCAACCGCTATATATCCACCACCAGCAATAACAACCTGCTTGGGAAATTCGTCCATATAGAAAAATTCATTTGATGTATAGGCATGCTCATTGCCGACGATTGAAGATTTAACAGGCCAACTTCCCGTAGCAATTAAAATATTCCTGGCAGAATAAACCCTCTTCCCAACACTGACTTCATGTGGTGAAACAAATTCCGCCAAACCTTCAATAATCTCAACACCCGCTGCTTCCAGCATGCGGCTATAAACGCCATTTAGCCGCTCAATCTCTCGAGTCTTGTTGTCACGCAGAACCGCCCAGTTGAAGTCAGGAGCTTGAGCCACCGAATAGCCATACCCCTGTGCACCCTTGAAGGCCTGATTAAATTCAGAAGCATAGACAAATAATTTCTTTGGCACGCAACCCACATTAACACAGGTTCCTCCCAGATAACGGGATTCAATAACAGCAACCTTGGCACCAAGCTGGGCAGACATTCGAGCAGCTCGTACGCCACCAGAACCAGCACCAATGACCAACAAATCATAATCAAAGCTCATAGAAAACCTCTTGAGATCCAGATATACAAGCCTGTAACGAATAGCTCGTATTGAGAGCTATGGACTTTAATACGCCAAAGAAACACCGCGTATCTCATATCCACTTAAAATAACATTCAACTGATACTTAAGCCCATTTCCAAGCCAGTCAATTAGCACTATGGGAAGTGAACATATCATTTACACAAACCAGAAATGAAAAAGGCTTTTACACCGTAAAAGCCTTTCTGCCGATAATGACTTTAACCTGAATACGTGATTCCATAGTGGCACAGCCTGCAAGCCATTGATCCCTATTTGCTTCCCAAAAATCGGGGTGAACCTATGGATGCACCTGCGATTTTTGAAAAACAAATGGAAATCAAGCTCTTACACCCGGCATCCACTCTGAAGTCACGGATTCAGGTTTAATGTTGATCGAGCTCACCTGTAAAACGTCCGCTTTAACTATCAGGCCGCGCGGTCAACATAGTTAGGGTTAGGTCGAAAAAGAACATACTCTTTCAGAACACCCAGCGGTATTTCCGTATACACCTCGTAACCAAGGCTTCTGTAGAACTCAAGATAACGATTGTTGCCTGTATCCAAAAACAATCCTATTGAGTTTTGGTCTTGATCGGTCAATTCATGAATTTTCTCAAGGAGCATTTTCCCCAAGCCCTGTTTTTGAAAGTCTGGATGGATACCTATCAGACTCACCATGCGATGATTCTTTGCAGGGAGACTCTCCTGTACTTCCGTAAAGTAACGAACAAAGCGCCGAGTTCCTTCAAAACCAGTAGTCAGCATCATTTTCATCCGCCATAAAAACTGACGCGAAATATCCATTTTTATTTCTAAGTCACTAAAAAATGCAACACCGAGTAAACGCTGCTCTTTCTTGTGCATTACACCAAAAACGAACTCATCCCGATTGATATTCAGACGAATCAATTCACGAATTGTCGCTCGAATACGCTGCTTGTAACCTGGACGATGACCATCTAAAAGATACTGGAATGTAGGCTCATCTTTATAGGAATGGTAAAGCAGTGAACGCGCCTGGCGACTGAATCGCTCGTCAATTCGGACAATTTCCACCTCATTCAAATCTATCTGCGGCATATATAACCCTATTCTTGTTGTTTTCAGTGTTGAATGTTAGTACTTACCAAAAATAACAGTCAATTTAGCCACCAATCCAGTAACACCGCAAGACTGATTTGAGATTCTATCTAGAGAACTGGTGTAGCGTCCCAAATAAAACGAATACTAAGTGTAGCACCGACTGCCACTCGCGAAAGCCTTAATGCTCTCAAAAGTACACGTCTGAGCCGCGCCTCGCAATACGCTCCCGGAGTGATTTCATAATATATCCGTGATTCAAGACACGACATAGAGTAAAGAGTTTACTGGCGGTACCCGAATGTTACCCGAACAGACACAAAACCAGGCTTTGGCCGATCTTCCATCGTTAACTCCAAATGCTCTATACCGGTTGCTTCCAACGCGCCCAACCACTGCACAACCGACGGATACCGAACGTCTTCAAGCCAAACCTTCAGAAAGTCACCATCAGGCTCAAAACGCTGAATCTCGACGCCATTGCGTGCGGCTTGACGACGAATATCAGAATTTAAAGAGTTTGGGTTTTTTGGGCCACTTGAGTTACCTGTAGCCATCGCTTGAGGAGCAAGACTGACCAACTCATTTAAGACAGAGGAAGCTGAATCGTAATTTTGTTCAGCATCGGCTTTCTTTTTCGCGATAGGAACTATCAACCCAAAAACTACGATAGCAACAACTAATGCCACAGATAACCCAACAGCTACCTGCTGATCCCGACGGGAAAGCCCCATCCAACGCTCAATTAATGGTTCAAATACAGCCGGCATTATTGACCTCCCGCAGTTGCTTTGTAACGTGCACGATATGAGTCGGAGTCCTGATTTGCGGAATATTCAACCTGATAGTTTTTGGCTATCAATTGCTCTTTAAGTGATTCAAAAGAGGTGTAGGCATCCCCTTCAACAGCAGTTGGCTGGATTAATGTGAAATTAACCTCATCTCGACTGCTATTGAATCGAAAATCTTCCATGATCAAGGATGCTGCTGAACCATTCAGATCGTTCAGCACCGTTAAGGCATTCACGCCACTACCACTATCTGCATTGGCTGAAGAGGCTTGGCTACGCATCTCCCGAACCATCAGGGGTCGTTGGATACGTTTTGATTGACCAAAGACCTGCAAAAACACATTTTCACTGGCCTGCCAAGTCTGTTCCGTTTTTTTGTTAAGGCTATGAATCTGAAAGATGGAAACTACACTCCAGAATACCAAGGCCACTATACTGGCAACCAGTCCGGGTAACCACAAAGAGAAATGCTTGTCGCCACTGCCCTGACTGAATTCACCTGTCATTAAATTGCCTGGGTGCTTCTTGTCATTAGCCTTTTCGTGCCAGTCCGTAAGTTGTTTTGATGGCTGAACAACCCACTGAACAGATACCCCTGCAGCCCCAAGCTCGGTAGACAACGTTCTGCCAATACCTTCAGCTGAATCGGTAATCAGGCGAACCGTCAGATCTTCGTTTTCCTCAAGCCCCTGCTTTTCGAGCCACAATTCAAACCACTGCGTGAAGCCACGATAATGAATATTGAATATACGATCTTCAAAATACAACGATACTGTTTCATTACTTAGCTGAATAAGGACATCTTCTGTAAACTCATCATCAATCGAGAACGACTGGGCGTCGTAGGCTTCCATAATAGCCAGTCCGCGTGCCTTCAGTGTTTGCACAACGGTTCGGAAACGTTCAACTTCAGTCACAATAATGGTGGCTTTACCATCCTTTGCTTTTGATTTAAGCACCAAATGGACTGAATCAATATCCTGCGCCAGATGCTCTTCTGCGGCAAACTTCAACACTGATGCATGAGCATTACGAACAGATGCCGGCAATTGGATATCCAGAGTGGTAAACCACTGAGACGGCAGAAACAATCGAGTCAGGCAGACATCGGTATTTTTTTCCTGCTTCTGATCCAGTAACTCTTCCAGAGTACCGGAATAAACATCCGTATCGTCAGCCCAGTACCATTGCAACTGATCCGGTGCTTGCCAATAAATACTTAGTTGAATGCTCATTCAATCTCCATTGTTATTTCTTTCGGAAGTCTATCGGATAGGTTATTCACGATCGCCTCCATTTGACTGGCCGTTTCCTGATTGTACACCCGGCCCTTGAGACCCCTGAGCTGATTCACTATTTTGAGTTTCTGAAGCTGGTATACTCTTTTCTGGGTCATGTGGAATCGGGTTAGAATCAGTCACAGCTCGATCCACCAGTGTTATCGTCGTTTCACCAGCGCTGTTTCGATAAATAACATCCCGCTGCTGAAACTCCAAATCTTCGTTCTTGACTGAGGCGTACAGATCAAACCATTCACTGTCCAAGGTTAATTCTGTTAGTGGCAGATAGGTATCTTTATTTTTGTTATTATTGAAAACCGTCATGTTTTTAAATTCATCAAGTGATGCAAAGCCACCTTCAAAGGTTACTTCGTTGAAATGATCGTCACGAATACTGACCGCCGCCTGTGCATCGTCAATCGATATAAAATCAGCTATTGAGGCGATAACTTCTTCCGGGGCAGTATTTATGTTCAACTTACTGTCGGCCGGTAACGCACTTAAAAAAGGAAAAATCAGTTCATACTGGTCTCTATCCACTGCGTTCAGCAACATTAATTCAGATATATCTGCCATTTCATGAAACGAAGGCGCATAAGATGGATCCAGCTCTGCATAATCGTAATCAATACCGCTATCGGCATCGAACCAGTTATAGAGTTCAGTTGCAATCTCACTATCTGCACTAAGCAAAGATAACAGCTTACTAAAAGCCTTCTGGGCACCCTGCCGGTTACTACTAGTCATAGCTAGCCAATTGATATTGAAACGCCCCTGCAGATCATCCAGACTGAGATAAAGCGTCCATGTTCCATCATCGGTCATAGGCGCAGAGAAAGGCCGATTCCAGATTTCACGAAGGTGGTCACCACCACGAACCTTCCGGTCAGCGGTAAGACCTGACTGCGCCAGCGATACAGCTCCATCAACATAAGACTGAGCCTGACTTAAAAACAGACTTTGCCGAACCCGCTCAATATGAACACGCTGTTTGTACTGCAGTTGTGCAACAATGACAATCAGTATTGAGAAGACCAGCATGACCTGCAATAAAACAAAACCGCTCTGGTGCTTATTTATAGCTTTAAAGGAGCGCATCACTTCACTGGCTCTCTTGGAATAAGATAAGTTTTGGAAACATTATTAGAACCGCTGACAAACTCAAGCTTTATGGCTAACAGTTGATCATCTGGTGTCTCTGGCTGGCCATTCTTCGCTGGTGGTTCATCTTTATACGACATTTCTTCCGATGTTCCATCCTTAACTAAAAATTGCCATTCAGGCTCTTCTACTGGCCTTAAAATAGTTTGATAGGTCCATTCAAATGACCCATCATCATCAAGATGCACAGTATAAGAACGCAATAAACATCCACCAAGCTCGTTCTTGGCATCATCTTCAAGTAATGGACAATGCTCGGCACCAGGTTGAACCCATTGATATCTGACTCGTTGCAGCTTGGAACGCTCATAACCTAGAAACGGGCTATCAGCCCAGCCTGATCGAGTAAACGACAAACCATCATAGTCACTGATCGCAATGGCCGGTTTATACTGACCGTAAGGATCGCGAACAGGTCGGTTAGGCACGAACTGTGTTATATCTCGCGATATAACTCTAAGCGCTCGAGTTAATTGAGAATCCTGATCTGACTGCCCCAACATAGCCTCTTTAACAAAGATGGTGGAACGGAATATTTGTACCGTACCAACGGCTACAACCGCACTGATACCGAGTGCAATAAGTAATTCAATTAATGTAAAACCTGCCGTTCTGTTCATGGGCCGGGCTCACTAACGATTGCAATATAAACATCTGAGTACTGATCTTCATTAGCAGGTTTGGTTTTAACTTCAATTCTCTTCGCTATAATATTAAATGGTTCTTCTTTGAAATAAGGAATGGTATCCACTTGAAGATCGACAAGCCACTGACGATCACCCTGCTCAACTTCTTCATGATGAACGCCATCATCCGGCAAATCTTTGCTAATCCAGATATTAGTAATAAACTGCTCTGCAACATCGCGCGCCTGAATCTTATCCTTTAGCTGCTTTGCAGACGATATGGATTGAGAAGTAGACAGTACGATAGCAGAGACAGTGACAGCAAAAATACCCACTGCCACCATCACCTCGATAAGAGTAAAGCCCTGATTATTGCGCTTCACGACTTACCTCGACACGGTTATAGCCATCGCCCAGCACACTGATTTGCAGTTCAGTTTCATCTCTTTGACGATAGATTAACTGAAATGAAGGCAGATATTCTTCAGAAGGCAGAAGGATCAGATGGGGCGTCAAAAAATCGCCCAAGTCTTCCAGATCCTCCTGATCTGGCAAGGATTTCTCTAATGTAACCCATTCGGCTGACTCAATGTTCTTAATCAGCTCGATTACAGTGTCTCGATCATCATTAAACTCAAAAGTGGTCTCAAAATTCGGATCACTCTCAAGCAGTTCCCAGACAGGGCCAAGCATTAACATCTTGCCATTGTCGTTGTTCAAGAAGCTCGGCCACATTGAACGTGAGCTTAAATGTACCAACCTCAGCCTTAGCGGTTTTGCAGGTGATCCGACGGAAGTTAAG
>JARRJP010000022.1:0-24188 GCA_037389025.1 Reinekea sp.
TGTCAGTCATTAAACTTCCTTCATGATTTCATTTTGATAAGGAAGGGATTGAAAACGAAATGCAGCGGTTTAGTAAAGAGGTCAGCTCGATCTGCGTTTCAAAATGTGAAAGTTGTCACGAATTAAGGGGTGTTGCACAGGCTTTAAAGCTGGAAATGTCGCAATTACCTCCGGTAGCACTTTGCTACCGCCCTTCGCTGGTCAAGAGCTGTGGTGAAATTTCCGGGCTAGTGTATTATCCAATACAGATACTTGTATGAATAAACCATGACCTACCAGGCAGTAAATACCGTCCTCTGGCTCGATATTCCAGTTCTTAATCTGGATCGGGCCATTGCCTTCTATGAAGCTCTGCTCAATATTCCTGCTCGCGACCGGCGGCCAGCCATGAATTCAGCCGCGTTTCAATTCGCACCAATCGGTTCTGGCTTTACACTGATCGAAGTAGAAAACAGGCCTCCCGCCTCGGGCATCCTGCCGTATCTGAACTGCAATGGTCGGCTGGAGCAGGCGCTGTCCAAGGTCGCATTACAGGGTGGGAAGGTTGAACAGGGCCGACACAGTATGGAACCTTTCGGCTATCGCGCCGTCATAGTGGACTGCGAAGGCAATCGCCTGGCATTGCACAGTGCTGAATGATGAATAGAGCGGAGTATGTAGATGTGTTTAGCAGTCATTGACTGGCAGCCTGGTACCACTGTGCCATTGCGCGTGGTTGCCAATCGGGATGAATTTCGTAACCGGGCTACCGAGCCCATGCACTGGTGGCAAGATGCTCCAGTTCTCGCCGGACGTGATCTCCTGGCCGGAGGCAGTTGGCTGGCATTCAGCAAAGATGGACGCTTTGCCCTGCTGACCAATATTCGCCCAGGATTTATCAGTAAAACGGCCCCCAGCAGCCGTGGTGAGCTGGTGATTACCTATCTGTCTGATTTCGCTGACATAGAATCTTTTCATGAATGGCTGGCACCACGTACCAATCAATACGGCGGCTTCAATCTGATTCTTGGTGACAGTCACCGGTTGTTCTGGTGCAGCAGTAACTATCCTGACGGAGACTACCTCAGCACGGGCATCTACGGTCTGTCCAATGATGCTCTGGATACACCCTGGCCCAAGGTGGTTCAGGCTAAAGCGCAAATGCAACAATACCGTGAGGCGATGATCACAACGTTGACAGATCATGGCATTCTGACCTCAACAGTCATTGCATCGGATGAGCAACTGCCACCAACCGGATTGTCAACGGAAAGAGAACGGATGCTGTCCGCGCAGACCATTACCAGCCCGGATTACGGCACACGCTGTCGCAGTCATTTTATTCAGCATCGTTCCGGCCGTTTTGAAATTGCGGAACAACAGATCAACTCAGAAGGTGATACTGTGGATACGCGCAGTTTTTTGGTTGAGTGTGAGACCTGAATCCGTGACTCCAAAGTGGATTCAGGGTAAGGAAAAGGCATTCTCGCCTTAGCGCCAACATCTCACCTCAAGCGCCGATGCGCATTAACCGGTAGTTGCTGGCGCACCTGATCGACCTGGGTCAGATTCAGCGTCAGCGTTTTTACCGTTGGCTGCTCACCCACATCAGTCACCACACCCCAAGGGTCAACAACCATACTATGGCCCCAGGTAGTACGCTTTTCATCGTGCCGACCACATTGGTTGACGGCAACCAAAAAATAACCATTTTCAATCGCCCTGGCCCGGCATAGTACTTCCCAGTGTGCGGCACCGGTTTTAGCGGTAAAGGCAGACGGAACCAGTACCAGTTGCGCACCCTGGTCATTCAGTGCCCGGAACAGTTCCGGGAAACGCAGATCATAACAAACAGCAAGACCCAGTTTGCCCCAGGGGCTGTCAAACACGATCGGTTGCTGCCCTGCATCATAACTGTCTGATTCGCGATAACGGCCCTGCGCGTCGGAAACGGTAGCATCGAACAGATGAATTTTGTCGTAATGAACCACCAGCTCACCCGCTGAATCAATCACCACACAACGGGCATAAGGCTTTTCTGCTGCTGAGTCGAGTACCGGTACGGTGCCTGCTACGATCCAGATATTGTACTGACGTGCCCAATCGCGAATGCATTGACCAGCCCGACCATTGAAATCAGCCGATTCACGATATTGTCGAGCGCGCTCTGTCTCGCCAAACTGAATAAACATTTCTGGCAGTATCAGTATGTCAGTCCGGGTCAGATCAGCCTTATCCAGACGTTGGCTAATGTCCGCCAGATTCGCATCAACATCGTGCGAGCTGGTCATTTGAACCAGAGTCAGGTTAATCGTAGTCTTCATGGTGTTTTCACTCCTTCGGGTACAACCTCAAGCAGACGACCGGTCACCGAGGATAAATCGTCTCCGTCACCAACGCCGTTGTCAAATACCCGGTAAAAACGAATCTGGGGATCTTCAAAACTGCCGGTCACGTGCATACGGGCTGAGCTTATGCGCTCCAGTTCATTATTGAAAACGCGTTCGGTAACATAGATGGCCGCTGCCGCCTGTGGCGATACACCCGCCAGCAGCGCCACCAGAGGAAAGGTTGACGACAGGGGTACAACCAAAACCATATCCGCATCCAGAGAATTGGATAGCAGATCAGCATCACCACTAAAACGAAACTTGGTCGCTGAACCATCAATCAGCAACTTTTCACCGACCCGGGCAAAACCGCGATCAAACAGCAGTTCGCCACTGATGGTGTCATAAGTAATGCCGGATTCAAGCAGGTCGGAAAAATCCAGTGCCACACGACGCAACACTCGGGTAAAGTTCAACAACCCAATCAGCTTAACGCCGTTGTATTCTTCAACTGCCTTGATGGCTCCCTTATTCAGCGCAATCTGCATAGTGCCGGTAAGGCGTTTGAAATCAAAGAATGCCGGACTGCCACGCCAGCCACCATCAAAATCAATACGACCACCACGGCTGGTCAACACTGGGGCGTATTGCCATGTATTGAGCACATCAAGAATATTACCGATGCTCACTGAACCGATAAAGGTTGTCATCGGTACACCATCACCGATACGCCATTCCAGCGTACCCGTCAGTTCAGCACCAGTCATTTCACCGGTAATATCCGTGACATCCAACCTGTCGTCATGGCTGTGCAACACGGCGCGCCAGTTGCCAAAGTCACGTTGATTCCAGATCAGCTTGTTGATCTGCACCTGCATATCAGGTACCGCAGAGGGCTGATAGTCGGCTAAGGGGTCAATCTGTTTTTCAAATGGAATCTCATCCTCGCCACTGGTAATGGAAATCCACTGCAGATCCGCAAAGATTGGTTCGTCATCATGCGGTATCAATACCCTGCCCTGGCCTTCTTCAGCCATGAAAGACGCCAGCCAGCCATTCTCATTACGCAGGATAGTAATATCTGCCTGTGTCCAAGGCTGGGACAGATATTCAACCCGCTCGGCCTCGATATGAATCGCACGGATTAACGGGGCTAAGCCGGTTCCGTTACCACCAGCCTCCTGGTAAAGCTGGCGCAAGTCCGTTATCGCTCGCCACCAGTCATCACCATTGCTCTGGGCAAGATTGATATCAAAATAGAGACCCTTGTCATCGCGAACATTCAACTCACTGTTGTAGGCGACCGTACCGCGTTGAATCTCCTTGTTCTGATTCATTTCAATATAACTTTGCAGGTGCTCTCCGATCCGGGTTCTGATCGTCGTCCAGTTCCGTTCATCCAGATTAATCGTCAGTTGCAGCGGTAACGACTCACCGACTGGCTTATTCAGCGGTTCCGGGAGTGTCAGAGGGATATTGATCAGATCCGCCGAACTGGCAATCTGCACAAACTGCGGCGCAGTCCTGATGGTGGTATGATGCTCAACCAGCTCATCGTACTGGGCAAGATAAACATCGTCGTAACGCTTACCCCAATAGGCAGCCGATGTTTTACCCTGCACATCAATGGTATAGCTCGGCCGAATGCCATCCATAACAGTTCTGACCTGTACCGTTTGAGGCTGTCCTTCATGCTTAAGCGTAAGTTCATCGATATAAAGACCACGCTCGCGGTTGTAGCCCGTAATGCCTTTGGCATCAGTAAAGTGAAGATCAAAGTCATCCATGACAAACTCAACAGCATCAACCCGCGCAGCCACTTGTACATCGAACGTTGCCGGGTCGTTCAACGGCACACTGAGAGACAGATCAACCGCAACATCGCCCTTACCATGCCATTGGTCAATCTGGTCACCATAAAGCTTTCGCAGTGGGCCGGTTTGCAGGAACTGCATGGTATTGCCAACACTGCTCTGGGCGTCAAGTTCCAGGTCGATACGATTTTGCTGGTATGGCAGTTCAAAACGAATATCGCTCAGTTCAAAGTCGGCGTACTGCCCGGTTGCTGCATTCAATAGCAGATGCTGATTATCGAGATAAAGCTCGCCGTCGAGCGACTGAGCAGCTTGCCAGTCATCAAGAAATTCTGTTTCTACATCATGGAAATCAGCACTGATAAAAACCTGTGGATGAGTGTTACTCTGAGCGTCAAAGCTGTTCAGATAATTGAGCTGGAGATCCTGAAAACTGCCAGCCTGCAGACGTCGGCGAATCAGGGCGCTGACCTCACTGCCAACCGGCTGACTGCTGGCAAGTACCTTAGTCCAGTACAGATCAGCCTGCGCAATATCCAGTTGCAGTTCCAGCGATGATTCACGTCCCCGGGCTTTCGCTTCACGGCTAGCGCCATCAGAGCGCCAATACACCTGAACGGGCAAGTCCTGTTCTGAAACGGAGGCGATCCTGGGTTCCAGAACCAGACTGGCACGACCGCTGGCAAAGGTTCCTTCACCAGCCTGCATCAACCAGTTCAGAGTGGTTTGGTTGATCTGAGCGTTGTACTCATCGGCTAAAACATTGGGTAGCACAAACCGGGAATCTGAGCCCTGAGCGACAATCTGACCGCGATTACCCTTCATATAAAGTCTGCCATCGAGATTCGATAACCCCGGTATGGACTCATAAGGCTGCAATGCCAGATCAACAATATCCGCAGACAGGGTTAAATTTTCTGCTGTGTTGCGATCCCAGTTCAGCAGTCCCTGCTCTACTGTGCCACTGGGTGACAGACCCAACCAGAAGCCTCGACTATCATCCAGTGCCAGTACATTGGTTACCCACTGTGCGGGTAATGTGTCCCACTTAAGCGTCAGATGCTCGTCACTATATTGCATACTGGCCTGCGTCGGGCCGTATACCTGACCATTCAATTGATAACCCATCAGGTCAATAACACTGTCAAATCCCTTCTCAGCCTGGGTCAGAAACAGTTCGGCATGACCGTCCTGAATCTGGATCTCATGGTCATCGCCCTCAATAGACATTGAGTTCAATCGCAACCGACCGGTCGCCTGCTTCCACTGCGCACCTTGCAGCTGAATCCAGTATTCGCCGGAAATATTGGCATTAGTGAGCATCGGCGTAACATCAGTAAGCCAGGGGGAAAGGTCAATGCCGCCATGGCGGAAGTAGACCCGATTCTCAGCAACCACGTTATCGGTCGTTTCCACCTGCAGTTCAATTGGCACTTCCAGATTGCCAGCGCGCAGCAGCGCATTGGCAACCAGACCATTATCCTCCCCATAACTGGTCAGGCGGCCATCGTCCATTTGCAGGCTGAATTGAGGCAAATCCAATGGTTTGACATCAAAAATAACCTGGGAAAAGGAAACTTCCTGCTGACGCCGAATCAGCGCCAAAATCGCGGCCAGATCAAGTGATACACTGTCGGACTGCCGTGCTGCCAGGCCGGTAATCTGCCAGCCAGTCTCCGTCTGTACCACTTCAGCACGAAAGTCGTTAATTTCAAAGCGGATAAATGACAGGCCACCTCGGGAAATCGATTCGTAAATCCCGGGGGCCAAAGTCATCGATTCAATCGAGAGCCGATCACCAAGATTGACATCATAAAGATACAGCACTGGGTTGAAGCGATTCCACTCCCCCCTGAGCTGGCCGATTTCCACTGTCGTGCCCAACTGATCAGACAACCAGATCTCGACTTCCGGCTTCAACCGTTCAACATAGGGAAATAACTGGCGACCCAAAGCCAGATAAGCCGCCACTAACAAGACCCAAAAGGCAAGTACCTTAAGGACAGCATTGCGAGCAGCAACACCGAAGCTTAAAGAAGATTCTTCACTCACAATTCAGTCCCAGAGCAATGTATCAGCATTCATTCAGATTGCAGATCACTGCAGGATGACATCAAACTGCTCCTGGCTGTACATTGGCTCAACCCGAAAACGGATCGGTTTGCCAATAAATTCTTCCAGGTCGGCCACATTTGAAGATTCCTCATCTAACAACCGATCCACCACTGCCTGCGAGGCAAGCACCAGATATTGATCGTTATTATAAGCGCGCTCTTCGCGCAAAATTTCACGGAACACTTCATAACAGACAGTCTGAGCAGTTTTCTGGCGACCACGTCCCTGGCAGACACTGCAGTTTTCTGTCAGCACATGCTCCAGGCTTTCACGTGTACGTTTGCGGGTCATCTCAACCAGACCCAACTCGGAGACACCAGTGACCTTGCTCTTGGCATGATCTCGTTCCAGGTGTTTTTCCAGCATTCGGTGTACTTGGCGCTGGTGTTCCTCATCTTCCATATCGATAAAGTCGATAATGATAATACCGCCCAGATTACGTAGACGCAGCTGTCGGCAAATCGCAGAAACCGCTTCAAGATTGGTTTTAAAAATGGTTTCTTCCAGATTGCGATGACCAACAAAGGCCCCGGTATTAACGTCGATCGTGGTCATAGCTTCCGTCTGGTCAATGATCAGATAACCACCTGATTTCAGCTCAACCTTGCGCGACAATGCGCGGGATATTTCATCTTCAACGGAAAACAGATCGAAAATCGGTCTCTCACCCGGGTAATACTCGAACAGATCAACGACTTCCGGGGTGTACTTGGTCACAAAATCCTGTACCTTGTTGAAAGTCTCTTTGGAATCGATGCGGATTTTCTCGACATCCGAACGCACCATGTCACGGGCAACACGCAAATAAAGCTGCAAATCTTCATAGATGACAGTGGCCGGGTCATTGTTCTTCATGCGATCCTGAAGTACACGATAGACACGTTTCAAGTAGTTCATGTCAGAGCGAACCTCGCTCTCGCCAACACCTTCTGCTGCGGTGCGCAGTATAAAACCGCCCAGTTCGATATCTTCTTCCTGTTTGGCACTGGTCACCAGAGTGCGCAGCCGTTCGCGCTCATCCTCACTGTCGATGCGCTGCGACACACCGATATGATTGGAAGCTGGCATATAAACCAGATAACGCGATGGAATGGACAAGGCTGTGGTTAAGCGAGCCCCTTTGGTACCAATCGGATCCTTGATCACCTGTACCACCAGCGCCTGACCTTCCCGCACCAGAGACTGAATGGATTTATGACTTTCATTATCGAGGCGCTCGTGTTCGATATCCGAGGCATGAATAAAAGCAGCACGCTCCAGGCCAATATCGACAAAGGCCGCCTGCATACCAGGCAATACGCGCACAACCTTGCCTTTGTACATATTGCCGACAATACCCCGGGTTTGACCGCGTTCGATATACAGTTCCTGAACCGCCCCATTTTCGACTAGCGCTACACGCGTTTCCATTGGCGTTACATTGACCAAAATCTCAGACGTCATACCCGTTCCCAAATTCAAATGTGGAGTGCCATGCACTGGCTTTTTTACCTGAATCCGTGACTTCTTCAATGGATACAGGGTGTAAGAGCTTGATTTCTATGTGTTTTTCAAAAATTGCAGGTGCACCCACAGGTTCACCCCAATTTTTGGGAAGCAAATAGGAATCAATGGCTTGCGCACTGCGCCGCTATGAAGTCACGGATTCAGGTTTTATCTTCTGGTTATAAGACTAATGCACCTTGCCAGACAGGCAAACCCGCTTTACCCAGCAATCTCGCTGTTTCAAACAATGGTAAACCAACCACGGCAGAATAGCTGCCCAAAATGCTCTCAACCAGAACAGAACCCAACCCCTGAATACCATAACCTCCAGCCTTATCATGTGGTTCGCCGCTGCGCCAATAGTGCTCAATCAACTCATCGCTGAGTACGGTAAAACGCACCTCGGTTATTACAACCTCTGAAAACGTCGCGGCGGTAGACACCAGCGCAATCGAACTCATCACCTGATGTGTACGGCCGGAAAGCAGCGACATCATGGAGCCGAACTCGTCTCGGGACTCAGGCTTACCAAGAATGCGGTTGTCGGCAACAACAGAGGTATCCGACCCTAACACCCAAACCGCATCGGCATTGTCGGCAAGAGCAAGCCCTGCAGCGGCTTTTTCAAGACCAAGGCGGCGCACATAATCCACAGGCTGTTCATCGCAAAGCGGGGTTTCATCTATATCAGCAGACAGAGTGTCAAAGCGGACACCCAGCGTCGCCAGCAATTCACGCCGTCGAGGTGACTGAGAAGCCAGAATCAGTTTCATTATTGAACCCGCAAGCGTAATTGAAAGGTACGCAGAATGCCGTAAACCCAGGGCCAGACCATCGCAGAAGTCAGAGCCGGCCAGATATGCAGTTCACCTGAGACCAGAGACATCAGCCAGATCTTCAACCACTGCGAGACAATGTGAGTCACGCCAAGAATGAGGAATACCACCATTGCCTGTTGGCCGAGCGGATACATCTTCAAACGCGAATGCAGCAACAGAACGGTATAGGCAAGTACTGCATAAACCAGCCCGTACAATCCCAGCAGCGTTCCCGCCAGCGTGTCAAACAGCAGCCCGATCAGAAAAGCGATAAAAATGCCAAAGCGCTCCGGTAGAATCAAAACCCAAAAAATAATCAGCATACCGACCCAGTCCGGACGGGCAATTTCAAATCGTCCCATAGGGATCGCAGCGAGATAAAAACCGATAAAGAAGGTCAGAGCGATGTACCACAAGCCATGAGAAGGTTTTTGTTTCATGATTTATCCTGGCCTTCCTGGAATACCATAATAAGACTTCGTGATCGGCCAAGCTGAGCCATAGGTTTGGCACGAATACGCGCAAAAGGTTCTCCCGGATCATGTTCAATGGCGATAACCTCGGCAACCGGATAGCCAGCCGGAAAACGACCGGCAAGCCCGGAAGTGATCAGCGTATCGCCAATCTGGATATCGGCGGTATCCGGTACAAACTCCATTTCCAGACTGTTCAGGTCGCCAGTACCCACAACAACACTGCGCATGCCGTTACGATTAACATAAATAGGAACCGCCAGATTAACATCGGCAACCAGCGCAACCCGTGAAGTAAAGGAATCCACCTGCACGACCAGGCCAAACAAACCATCGGCATCAACCACAGACTGACCAATATAAACGCCATCCTGGGCACCACGATTGACGATTACCTGAATACTGAAGGGATCTGGATCAACACTGACCAGTTCAGCCGTAATAAACGTACTTTCCAGTCGTGAAGTCGCATTCAGTAATTGCCGCAAGCGATCATTCTCCGCCTCCAGTACCGCCAGTTGCTGAGCTTTCTGCTGCAATACCAGCAACTGGCTGCGCAGTGCACGATTCGATGCCAGCAGTTCGTCACGCTCAGAAAAGGATTCTTTTGACCAGCGCACCAGGTCACTCGGCATTGACACCAGTGATTGCACAGGAGAGATAAGATAGGAAAGCGCCTGCCGGGCTTGGTCAACCTGGGTAAAACGAATATCCAGAAACATAAGCAGTGACGAAACCACCAGAGCAATGACAAAACGATAGCCATGCTGAGGACCGGCGGAAAATAAGGCTTTTATGGCTAAACTCCTTACGGTTGGACCTTAGTAGACTTTGAGTGGAGTGTGTGAAAGGTTACACCTGAATCCAGTGTTTCAAACCATCCAGACACCCGAGAAATAAAGAAAAGGCCTGATAAAAATCAAGCCTGTAATAATTATTCTACAGTTACTGGTAGGAGTCAGGCAGGTATTTTACTCAGTGCTTAGAAAATCGAAGGTGCTTTCGTCCATCATTTCCAGTGCACGACCACCGCCGCGCGCAACGCAAGTCAACGGGTCATCAGCGATTAACACCGGCAGCCCGGTTTCTTCGCTGAGCAGTCGATCGATATCACGCAGTATGGCACCGCCGCCGGTCAGTACCAGACCGCGCTCGGCGATATCTGCTGCCAGCTCAGGCGGCGTTTGTTCCAATGCGCTTTTTACCGCCTGAACGATAGATGACAGGCTTTCCTGCAACGCTTCCAGCACTTCATTGCTGTTCAGCGTAAAGCTGCGCGGAATACCTTCGGCCAGATTACGACCACGCACATCAATCTCACGAATTTCGGTGCCAGGATAAGCACAGCCGATTTCGATTTTCACCCGTTCAGCGGTTGCTTCACCAATCAACGAGCCGTAATTGCGGCGGATATAGGAAACAATGGCTTCATCAAAACGGTCACCACCGACACGTACCGACTCACTGAAAACAATACCGTTCAGCGAGATCACCGCAATTTCGGTCGTACCACCACCGATATCCACCACCATCGAACCACGTGCTTCCTCAACCGGAAGACCGGCGCCAATGGCTGCGGCCATTGGCTCTTCAATTAAATAAACTTCACGAGCACCGGCACCATAGGCTGATTCGCGAATCGCTTTACGCTCTACCTGAGTGGACTTGCACGGTACGCAGACCAGCACACGCGGGCTCGGTGCGAACCAGCTGTTTTCATGCACTTTGGCAATGAAATGCTGCAACATTTTTTCGGTAACGTGAAAATCAGCGATAACACCATCCTTCATCGGACGGATCGCCTGAATACTGCCGGGCGTTCGGCCCAACATGCGTTTGGCTTCTTCACCTACCGCTGCAACAGATTTTTGTGTGCCTATCTGACGAACAGCAACAACGGAAGGTTCATTTAATACGATGTCGCGATCGCGAACATAAATCAGGGTGTTGGCTGTACCTAAATCAATTGATAAATCACTGGAGAAAAGACCACGGATTTTTTTAAACATGTTTTAATCGCTTTACATAACTTGATGACTGGTGGTTCAAAAGCCGATGAGCAAGACCGAGTACGGTCTGAGTGTGGATCAGCCTGTCTGCGATTCGAAAAGATTACCGGAAATTCAGCAGAAACCGATTCATATATTGCCATTATGTCAGTCAAGGGCTTTGAACCGCCCCGCAATGTAACAACGGTGGGGTTTTTGGGCAAGGAGTAAATGTGCTAACGTACTATGCATTAGTGGTTTTTATTTACGTTTGACCAAATTTCAAACAAAACTCGTCCAAACACTGCAGAATCTGTCGTTTTAAATATCAAAAATCCGGCAGTTGATTTTTCTTCCGCCGCGTTAATGACCACGCGCTGATTCTGCCATGAGCACCGCCGGACTCTGCGGCAATATGATGCTCACAATTTACCAAGGAGAATATCCAGAATGAGCTTAGATCGCTCTCAGGTTGAAACAGTGGCGAAGCTGGCGCGCCTTGCTATCGACGACAGCGAAATCAATGACTATGTTTCCAGTCTTTCCAGTATTCTGGATCTGGTTGACCAATTGCAGGCGATTGATACCACAGGTGTCGAGCCACTGGCCAACCCACTGGATGCTGCACAACGGCTGCGCCCGGATGCGGTAACCGAAACCAATCAGCGCGAGGCACTGCAGACCAATGCACCGCAGGCCGAAGCCGGTCTGTTTCTGGTTCCAAAGGTTATCGAATAAGGCATTTCCATGTTAAATAAAACACTGAAGCAACTCTCAGATTCTCTGGCCGCCGGAGAATTCAGCAGCACAGAATTAACCTCAGCTTACCTTGAGCAGATTAAAGCCAGGGACAGCGCATTAAACGCATTTATCACTGTAACCGATGAACAGGCATTGGCGGCGGCAAAAACAGCGGATCAACGTCGTGCCAATGGCGAGCAATCGCCTTTGCTTGGCCTGCCAATTGCTATCAAAGATATTTTTTGCACTACTGGCGTTAAAACCAGTTGTGGTTCAAAAATGCTCGATAATTTCATCGCGCCCTATGAATCAACGGCAACAAGTAAACTGAGTGATGCTGGCATGATCATGCTGGGCAAAACCAATATGGATGAATTCGCGATGGGCTCATCGACTGAATCCAGTTTTTACGGGCCGACCAAAAACCCGTGGGATCAGGAATCCGTACCAGGTGGTTCCTCTGGTGGCTCTGCCGTTGCCGTTGCAGCCAGACTTGCACCGGCGGCGCTCGGCACCGATACCGGCGGCTCCATTCGCCAACCGGCTGCGCTCTGTGGCATTACAGGTCTGAAACCGACCTACGGCCGTGTCTCACGCTGGGGCATGATTGCCTACGGTTCCTCGTTCGATCAGGGCGGCCCAATGACGCAAACCGCTGAAGACGCTGCACTGATCCTAAATGCCATTGCAGGGTTTGACAGTCGGGATTCCACCTCAATGGATCAACCCGTTGAGGACTATAGCGCCGGCCTTAATCAAGCATTAAAAGGTTTGAGAATCGGCCTGCCGAAGGAATATTTTGGTGACGGTCTGGATGATGGTATTCGCGCCGCCGTGATGGAAGCCGTCAAAACCTTTGAACAGCAAGGGGCCACAGTCAAAGAAATTTCATTACCGCGTACTGAACTGTCGATTCCGGCGTACTACATCATTGCACCGGCAGAAGCCTCCACCAACCTGTCGCGTTTCGATGGTGTGCGCTTCGGTTATCGTTGCGATAACCCGAAAGACCTGATGGATATGTACACCCGTACCCGCTCTGAAGGTTTTGGCGATGAAGTAAAACGCCGCATCATGATCGGCGCTTACGCCTTGTCAGCTGGCTATTACGATGCCTATTACCGCAAAGCCCAGCAATTGCGCCGCATGATCAAACAGGATTTTCAGGCAGCATTGAGCGAAGTCGATGTCATCATGGGGCCGACGACACCATCCACTGCCTGGAAAATAGGCGCCAAGAGCAAAGACCCGGTCGATATGTATCTGGAAGATATCTACACCCTATCAGTCAACCTGGCCGGTCTGCCTGGTATGTCCATCCCTTGTGGTTTTAAAGACGGGATGCCTATCGGCCTGCAAGTCATCGGTAACTATTTTGATGAAAGCCGGTTGTTGAACATCGGCCATCAGTTCCAGTTGGCAACTGACTGGCACACCAAAAAACCTGCGGTTTAAGGAGCACAGACTATGCAATGGGAAACTGTGATCGGTCTGGAAATTCACGTTCAGCTATCCACCAAGTCAAAAATCTTTTCCGGCTCCAGCACAGCTTTTGGTGCCGAGCCGAATACCCAGGCCAATGTGGTTGATCTGGGATTACCCGGCGTGTTGCCGGTCTTTAATGAAGGTGCGTTGAAAAAAGCGATTGCCTTTGGTTTAGCGATTGACGCCGAGATCAACAAGAAATCCTTTTTCGAGCGTAAAAACTACTTTTACCCTGACTTACCAAAAGGCTACCAAACCACCCAGTTGGAATCGCCAATCGTTGGGCCGGGCCATGTTGACATCATGCTCGACAATGGTGAAACCAAACGCGTTCGTATCCACCATGCCCATCTGGAAGAAGATGCCGGTAAATCGCTGCATGAAGATTTCCACGGCATGAGCGGTATTGATTTAAACCGTGCTGGCACACCACTGATTGAAATCGTCACAGAACCGGATATGCGCAATTCTGCCGAAGCCGTCGCCTTTGCCAAGAAACTGCACACCATCGTCACCGCCATCGGCATTTGCGATGGCGAAATGTCACAGGGCTCGATGCGCTTTGATGTGAACGTTTCGATTCGCCCCAAAGGCTCGGATGTTTATGGCACCCGAACTGAAACCAAGAACCTGAACTCGTTCAGGTTCATGGAAGAGGCAATCAAACTGGAAGTGGAACGGCAGATCGATGTCATCGAAGACGGTGGCAAAGTCATTCAGGAAACCCGCCTGTACAACGGTGACACCAAAACCGCCCGTTCCATGCGCAGCAAAGAAGAAGCCAACGACTATCGTTACTTCCCATGTCCGGATTTGCTGCCGGTTGAAATCGATGACGATTACATCAATGCCATTCGCGGCACCTTACCAGAGCTGCCAGATACGAAGATGAAGCGTTTCGAAAGCGACTATGGCCTGACCGAGTACGATGCCAGTGTGCTGTCCGCCAATGGTGATCTGGCGGACTACTTCGAAGTTGTGGTCAAAGGCTGTAACGATGCCAAACTGGCCGCCAACTGGTGTATGGGTGAGCTGTCTAAATACCTCAATCAAAGCAAGCGCGATATCCGCGACTGCCCGATTACGGCAGACAGCCTGGGGCTGTTATTGGCACGCATCAAAGACGATACGGTCTCCGGCAAAGCGGCCAAAACCGTGTTCCAGGCATTGGCCGATGGTGAAGGCAGCGTTGATGACATTATCGACGCCAAAGGCTTGAAACAGGTCACGGACAGCGGAGCGATTGAAGCCATTGTTGATGACGTCATCGCCGCTAATCGGGATCAGTTTGAAGAACTGAAAAGTGGTAAAGACAAACTGATCGGCTTCTTTGTCGGCCAGGTTATGAAAGCGTCCAAAGGTCAGGCCAATCCGGGCCAGGTAAACGCCATTCTGAAAAAGAAAATGGCTGATTAATATCGACAGAGCAATCCGACCCTGCGGATTGCTCCCCTCCTCTCCCCATCCTTTAATACCTGAATACGATGGCATGACACTGCGCCAAAAGCACGATCACAGATATTTGCTAGACTTCAATCTATCAGACGGGCCAACCTGAAAGACTCATCACAAACGGATTCAGGCATTTTATTCAGGGGTCCTGAATTTTTCTCAGGCTGGAAGGAATTTATACTTGAGTCGACTTATTCTGCATTCGTTATTACTGCTGTTACTGATTAACGTTTCATGCCATGCACGTGCAGAATTCGCTGAGCCCCCGTTCGTCGATGCCGCCCACCGGACACAGTCAGGAGAACTGGATTTGTCAGGAGATTGGGCATTAATTTGGAACAGATGGGTGCCATTGGCAGAGCTGACTGGCGATAAGCTCGAATATGTTCTGGTATCCACACCAGACTACCTTTGGAATCAGATTCCCCTTGCAGATCCGGAAGCCACCACCATTCACGGAATCGCCACCTATATCAAAGATATCCACCACCTGCAGCAAGGCTTTATCAGGCCCGCCATCAGCATGAAGTTTATTGGTAATGCCTGGGAGGCCTGGTGGATCGAACAAAGCCAACCCGCTATGTTTCTGGGGCGTTCAGGTAAAATGGGCAGGTCCAAAGCCGAAGAAACAATCGCCGAGAATACCTATATTCTGGAACTACCACGCAATTCAAATAATGGTCGCCTGGTGGTCTATGTATCGGCGTATCATCTGGCCAAGAGCGGTCTGTATGGCCATACCACCATTAGAGAGCAGGAGGCTGTACTCAAATCACTGGCAATTGATATCGCCAGCCGTGCCTTTCTGACGGGTCTGGGCCTTTATGTGGTTATCCAGAATATGGTGATCTACATACGGCGACCAAAGGAGCAGGTTCTGCTTCTGCTGGCAATCTTCTGTGCTACCGGTGTGCTGCGCTCAGCACTGGCATCACGCTATATCGATTATTTTATTCCTAGCGCTGAAATAACGACCTATCTCTATCGGATGGAATATTTATTGCTGCCCTGGCCAGCCATCGCCGCTTTACACTATATGATGTATTTGTTTCCCATTCGCTATGGTAAACAAATTATTAAGGTATCTTATCTGCTATTAGCTGTGCTGGCGGTTATTACCTTTTCACTGCCAATAGAAATCATGACCAGCAATCTTACTGCTTATCAGATTAGTCTACTGGTTTACGCTGCAATCTGCCTGGGTGTCATCAGTAATGGTGTTATCCGCCGTATGCCCGACTCCAAACATATTCTGAGAAGCTTTATCCCTCTGATACTGGCAATCTTCAACGATATCTATGCGGCTAACACCGCTGGCTATAACTTTTACATCGCCGAATATGCATTATTTATTTTTCTGTTTCTGCAAACCCAGATTCAGGCATCACGTTTTGTTGCTGCATTGGAAACCTCAGAACACCTGACTGCCAACCTACAAAAGGAAGTCGATAGAAAGACCCAGCAACTGTCTGATCGCAATGCCATTCTGGAAGAAAAGGCCTCACACCTGGAAGCCAGACATGAGGAAATCAAGCTACTCTCGGAAACAGACCACCTGACCGGCCTGTTCAATCGTCAGACCCTGGAATACCGCTCCAACCTACTGTTTCAAATCGCATCCTCCTTTGACCAGCCGCTCAGTGTCATCATGATGGATCTGGATCATTTCAAGACAATCAATGATCAATATGGTCATCAGGGCGGTGATGAATGCCTGATATTCACCGCCTCTTATCTACACGGCCTCAATCTACGCAAGCGTGACCTCATTGCGCGTTACGGCGGTGAAGAAATTATCATCATGTTGCCTGATACAGCAGTACAGGCCGCAACTGATATTGCCAACACTATATGCAGAGGGTTGCGACTGTATCCAACCATATTCGAACAGCACCAGATTTTCCTGACCGCCAGCTTCGGAGTGGCAGAACTGAACAGTGCCAAAGCGATCTCCATCAGCCACCTGATTTCTTGTGCCGATCAGGCGTTATATCGAGCCAAGCAAAATGGACGCAACCGGGTAGAGGCTTATCACTCCGACATGGAGACTGAATAGTGTCGAAGCCAACCCGAAAATAAAATTTCGGCGCTGAATAGCGCCCTTATCGGACTTTGGAAAAGTCAAGACGACTAGTTAATAAAAAACACTTTGACCACTACAGGTAGTGTCCTAAAATTGTTTCAAACACTACAACTAGTGTTTGGGCGAAAACAACGCCTACAAAAACCAGCACCATAATTCAACTGTTTTCGCACAGACATTTTCAAACTCAAAGACACCATACCATTATGAAGGGCTACAAGTCATGACAGGAAATATACAACTGGAGCGTGATAACTGCATCAATATTGCTCATCAGGAAGCCTCCATCGACATCTGGGATGCCAAATACCGGCTGAAAAACAGCCGTGGCGAACCAGTGGATGCCGATATGGAAGCCACGTTCGAACGTGTAGCCAAAGCATTGGCCGAAGTTGAAACCGGCAAGAAAAAACAACAGGAATGGCAGGCCAAATTCCTTTGGGCACTGGAAAACGGTGCTATCCCGGCTGGTCGCATCACCTCCAATGCTGGCGCTCTGGAGCACAAACCAGCAACCTCGACCATCAACTGCACTGTCTCCGGCACCATTAACGATTCCATGGACGGCATTTTGGAAAAAGTCCATGAAGCTGGCCTGACGCTGAAAGCCGGCTGCGGTATCGGTTATGAATTTTCCACATTACGTCCACGCAACGCCTTTGTCTCCGGTGCAGGTGCTTATACCTCCGGGCCACTGTCGTTCATGGATATCTACGACAAGATGTGCTTCACCGTTTCCTCCGCCGGTGGTCGTCGTGGTGCTCAAATGGCCACCTTTGATGTCAGCCATCCAGACGTACTGGACTTTATCAAAGCCAAACGCGAGGACGGCCGTCTGCGTCAGTTCAACCTGTCACTACTGATCACTACCGAATTTATGGAAGCAGTCATTAACGATGCCGACTGGCCCTTAGTGTTCCCGGTGTCGGAGGCCGAAGTCAAACGTGACCAGCTCGATACCAGCAACCCGGAACAGGTTATCTGGAAAGACTGGCACGTCAAAAACGGCTATCTGCAGAACGACAAGGCCGAGATCGCCTGCCGTGTCTACCGCACCATCAAAGCACGCAATCTGTGGAATGCGATCATGTCCTCCACCTACGACTTTGCTGAACCGGGCTTTATCCTGATCGACAAGGTTAACGAGTTTAACAACAACTGGTTCTGCGAAACCATTCGCGCCACCAATCCCTGTGGTGAGCAGCCATTACCGCCTTATGGCAGCTGCCTGCTGGGCTCCATTAACCTGACCCGTTTTGTCGAGGAACCCTTCACCGAAAATGCCCGTTTTGACTGGGATAAATATCGTGAAGTCGTCAAAATCTTTACCCGTATGCTCGACAATGTCGTTGAAATCAATGGTCTGCCACTAGAGCAGCAACGTCATGAAATTATGACCAAACGTCGTCATGGCATGGGTTATCTGGGCCTGGGCAGTACCGTGACCATGTTGCGCATGACCTATGGGGATAGTGAATCAGTCGCCTTTACCGAAGAAATCACCAAGCAGATGGCGCTGGCCGGTTGGGAAAGTGCATTGGAGCTGGCAAAAGAGAAAGGTGCTGCGCCAATCATGGATGAAGAGTTTGAAATCAGCCATGAAATGGTGCGTAAACGTCCTGAGCTGCTCAGCGATGGCTATCAGGTCGGAGACAGGTTGCCAGGCCGGATTCTGCATGCCAAGTACAGCCGCTATATGCAGCAACTGGCAAAAGAGGCACCAGAACTGGTCAACGAGCTGGCGCAGACCGGCGCTCGCTTCACACATCATTCGTCTATCGCACCAACCGGCACAATCAGCCTGTCAATTGCCAATAATGCGAGCAATGGTATTGAACCGAGTTTTGCTCATCATTATTCTCGCAACGTCATTCGCGAAGGTCGCAAAACCAAAGAGAAGGTGGATGTTTATTCGTTTGAACTGCTGGCTTACCGCAAGCTGATCAACGATAAGGCCATGCCTTACAGCACCGACCCGGAAGCAACCTTGCCGGATTATTTTGTTTCATCTGAAACCATTGAACCGAAACAGCATGTGGATATTCAGGCGGCTTCACAGAAATGGATTGATTCATCCATTTCAAAAACGGCAAATGTACCGACTGATTATCCGTTCGAGCGTTTCAAAGATATTTATCTGTACGCCTACGAGCAGGGCTTGAAAGGCTGTACAACATTCCGCTTTAACCCGGAAGCCTTCCAGGGTGTCCTTGTTAAAGAGCAGGATCTGGAAAACACACTGTACCGCTTCACGTTGGCAGACGGCTCCATCCTCGAAGCCAAAGGCAACGAAATGGTGGAATACGATGGTGAATCGCATACAGCAGCCAACCTGTTTGATGCATTAAAAGAAGGCTATTACGGGAAGTTTTAAGAGATGACCTCAATGAAAAAAATTGACCAGAAAATTGTCGGTTACGAAGTGCTGACGCCGGAAAAACAGGCCAATCTGAAAGCCGAACAAGAAAAAAACAGCATCGTGCAGATGCATGAATCGCTGCAACGCCCGGAAATGCTGATTGGTTCGACATACAAAATCAAACCGCCAATGTCCGAACATGCCATGTACGTCACCATCAACGATGTCGTGCTGAATGAAAGTACTGAGCATGAAGTGCGCCGCCCTTTTGAGATTTTTATCAACTCGAAAAACATGGAGCATTACCAATGGGTTGTCGCGCTGACCTTGTTAATCTCAGCCGTATTTCGTAAAGGTGGCGATATCACCTTTATTGTTGACGAACTCAGTGCCGTATTCGACCCGCAGGGTGGTTACTTCAAACGCGGAGGCAAGTTCATGCCATCGCTGGTGGCCGAAATCGGCGAAGTGGTCGAGCGTCACCTGAAAATGATAGGCATGATCGCCGATGATTCCCTGGATGAACACCAGAAAAAACTGATCGCCGAAAAACGCGCTGAATATGAAGCCAGGCAAAATGGGTCCTCAGCCTCAAATAATGCAGGTGATTTCCCGGCCGATGCACAGCTTTGCAAAAAATGTAACACCAAAGCGGCCATTGTGATGGATGGTTGTTTGACCTGCCTTAATTGCGGCGACTCGAAATGTGGTTAAACCTCAACTTGAATAAAACTTACCTGAATCCGTGACTCCAAAGTGGATGCAGGGTGGAAGAGCTTGATTTCTATTTGCTTTTCAAAAATTGCAGGTGCACCCATAGGTTCACCCCAATTTTTTCAGGTTGAACCTGCACTAGACATCTTTACGACACCGTAAACTTACCGGAAACCAAATCAATCTGTTTAGCCATCTCTTCAACTTCAAGGAATTGCTGTTTGGTCTGTTCACTGCCTTCCAGAATCTGCTCGGAAAACTGCGCAATATCATTAATAGATCGAGTAATCTCATTAGCGACAGATGTCTGTTCCGTAGCCGCTGTCGCAACCAGCGTATTAATTTCCGCCAGTTGACCTGTAGACTCAGTGGATGACATCACCAACTCACGAATCGTATTCATCGCCTGGTTCACCGCTTCACGGCTTTCAACCGTGGTCCCGACATCGGCTGTTGTACGTTCAGTGCTGGTCTTCAGTTTTTCCAGAATATCACTGATTTCAATTGTACTTTGCCGTGAACGTTGCGCCAGGGAGCGAACTTCATCGGCAACAACAGCAAAGCCACGCCCCTGATCTCCAGCCCTGGCCGCTTCAATTGCCGCATTCAGCGCCAGCAGATTGGTTTGCTCAGATATACTCTGAATAACACTTAAAGCCGAGTTGATGCTATCTACGTTACCACCCAGCTCCTGAACAGAGCTATCAACCTTGGTTAATATAGTACCCAGTTCTTCTATCCGGCCTGATGATTGATTCACCTGATCAAGTACCTGGCCGATTCCTTCCTTGACCGACGCAGTGACCTCTCTGGCATTTTCTGCGTTGCTGGCAACATCATTAATGGTCGCACTCATCTCTTCAACTGAGGATGCAAACTGCAGCGTATTCTCGCGTTGCTGGTCCACCTCATGGCTCAAACGAATCTGATTTCGACTGACTTCTGATGACATTGCCATAAGCCTACGGCCAGTCGTTTTCAGCAGGCTGATATCTTGTGCCAGATTAGTAACAAATTCGTTGAACTGCTGTGAAATATAGTCCAGCTCTCGAATACCGCGGGCTGGCAATTGAGTAGTTAGATCTCCTTTACCTGAAGCAAAAGCCGCAACCGATTCAGCCAGATGCGATAAGCCGGACAGCAATGCCCTGACAGCAAACGCGCTGGCCAACAGGGCAAGAATCAGAATCACCGATGTTATCGACAGGTTTTTAAGCAGGCTGTGTTTTTTCAAGACGGCCAGGGAGTTGTTAATGTCAGCAAGTACTCTATCAACAGAGTCAAAATAAAGCCCGGTACCTAAATAAATATTCCATTGATCAATACCAATAACATAAGAGTATTTAGGCGAAGGTTCCTTTTCATTGGGTTTGGGGAAGTAGTAGGTTATAAAACCACTACCTTCGTCCCTTGCTATATCCCGCATATTGCGAATAAGGTATTGCCCTTTTTTGTCCTGCAAATCAATCAAATTCTGCCCCAGTCCGGCATCACTTTGACCCAGCAACACCCGAACACCATTGTAGTCATAGCCAAAGATATAACCGATGCCATCATCAAAGGATAACCCCTTAAGCATCGCCAAGGCATCAGCTTTACCGGTTTCCCCTGGCATATCCAAATAGGGCTTTAGCAGGCTGGAGACTGACTCCATTGTTGATTGTAAGCGATGACGCTCTGCATCCAATACCGCTTGCTCTGCAATATTGGACACCGAATCACCAAGACTGGAAGCCGTCCTGATCAATGTCCAGGCACAGACCGAACCGATAATCAAAAGAGGGATAAGCACAAGTGTGTAGATCTGGGTACGCAACGAATTCATCATAAACGGCTATTCCTTCAATAAGCATCACAATTCAGGTTCGATATTAACGACGCTAAAATCTTACCTGAATCAGAATCATGGGCCTCACATCTATGTCGACCAGAAACCCAGTATATTTAGGGAAGTTTTTCAGATTTTATTGATACCTGAATCCGTGACTCCATAACGGCATAGTGCGCAAGCCATTGATTCCTCCCGGCCTCCCAAAAATTTCAATGAACCTAACACCTGCAATTTTTGAAAAACAAATAGAAATCAAGCTCTTACACCCTGCATCCACTGAAGGAGTCACGGATTCAGGTGATAGTCACTAAAATCTGACTCAGATCAAGAGAAGATGGGACCGACTGACTTTAGACGGACCACCTTCAGAAAATTACTGACCCGTTTGTTTTGCTTGCCTTTACTTTTTATTTTTGTCACCTGCAGCGGACCAATTTCAGTCGTATTTTTTACGTGGGTTCCACCACAGGGTTGATAATCAACATGATCGCCAATCTTGACCATACGAATACGACCAGTGCCACGCGGCGGCTGCACGCTCATGGTTCGAACCAGCTCAGGATTCTGATCCAGTTCGTCATCTGTTATCCAGGAGGTTTCTATATCAATGGCACGCTCGGTTAACTCCGTCAACTGGCGACTCAATTCTTCTTTGTCAAAATCACCCGTCGACATATCAAATTCAACCCGACTCTCCGTTTCGCCAACACCACCGCCAGTCACCGGATAGGGGATCAGCGAACACAACAAATGCATGGCCGAATGCATGCGCATTAACCGGTGCCGACGTGGCCAGTTAATCATCAGCGTAACAGCCTCGCCGGATCGCAGTTTCCCAGCATTGTCTGCAGCAATGTAATGCACAATGGTCTGCCGGTCTGAATCGTAGCGGGTATCGGTTATTGCAATTTCATCTCCGGCAGAATTGATAACCGAGCCAGTATCACCTGGCTGACCACCACTCATGGCATAGAAAACGGTTTCCTTCACGGTGAAACAGGGTGTATCTCCAGTACGAACATCAATAACCTCAGTATTCAACCGTTTAAGGTAGGCATCTTCTATAAAGCGTTTATCAGTCATGTCTCTTGTTCTCTGCAAATATGGCTTAGCACTGCGCCACGATGGAGTCATGGATTCAGGTATTTACTTACCCAACTATAATCAAAGTACATATCCACATGAAAATCCATTTGGGTGCTGCCTGCTTTGTGATTTAATTAGCAACCTTTCCTTTCTGCACTATGGATTGTCATACGCAATGAAACCAACGCTAAAACCCAAGAACCCTAATTTTTCTTCTGGCCCCTGCAGCAAACGCCCCGGCTATAAAATCAACCAACTGGATCTGGGCACGCTGGGCCGCTCACACCGGGCCAGGATTGGTCATGATGCCTTGCGTAAAGCCTGTGTACAGACAGCAGATATTCTGGGCCTGCCTGAAGGATATAGAGTTGGCGTTGTTCCAGCATCAGATACCGGCGCCATGGAGATGGCAATGTGGTCAATGCTTGGTCCGAGGCCAATCGATATCTTTGCCTGGGAATCCTTTGGCCAGGGCTGGATCAATGACATTAGCAATCAACTAAAGCTGGATAAAGTCACCAGCCATACTGCTGACTATGGTCAGTTGCCGGATCTGTCTCAATACAATGCCAATCACGATACCGTCTTTACCTGGAACGGCACGACCTCTGGAGTCAGCATTCCAAATGCAGACTGGATCAGTACAGATCGTCAGGGCCTGACCATATGCGATGCTACCTCAGCCATATTTGCCATGGAAATGGACTGGGAGAAGCTTGATGTCATCACCTACTCCTGGCAAAAGGTGCTGGGAGGTGAAGGCGGCCACGGCATGTTGATTCTGTCACCTCGTGCTGTAGCAAGGTTGGAAAGCTACACGCCGCCTTGGCCAATGCCGAAAATTTTCCGAATGACCTCAGGCGGAAAATTAAATGAGGGCATTTTCCAAGGCTCTACCATAAATACGCCATCCATGCTTTGTGTTGCCGATTATCTGGACGCCTTGGATTGGGTTGAAAGCATTGGAGGGGTAAACAGTACAATCGAAAAATCACGTGCAAACCTGGCGGTACTGGAAGGTTTCGTTGCTCAAACACCCTGGATTCACTTTCTGGCCAGTGACAAAAACATTCGCTCCAATACCAGCGTCTGTCTGACCCTGGATCTGACAGAAACCCAGGTAAAAGAGATGACCAGATTACTGGAAAGTGAAGCCGTGGCTTACGATATCGGCTCCTACCGAGACGCACCGGCCGGACTGCGCATCTGGGCGGGAGCCACGATTGAAAGCGCGGATCTGCAAGCACTACTGCCCTGGATTGAATGGGCCTACCAGGAAGTTTCATAGCTCTGACTATCTACCTGAATCCGTGACTCTAGAGTGGATGCAGGGTGGAAGAGCTTGATTTCTATTTGTTTTTCAAAAATTGCAGGTGCACCCATAGGTTCACCCCAATTTTTGGCAAGCAAATAGGAATCAATGGCTTGCGCACTG
>JARRJP010000023.1:0-23486 GCA_037389025.1 Reinekea sp.
GGCTCAAACGAGCCGCTAAATAACTCCACACTAGAGTTCTTCGCTACAAAGTCAGCGAATCAGCCAAACTGATTCATGGTGTTGTCTTGACCCGCTGCTTTTAGCGCGTTATCACCAGAGAAATACTCTTTGTGGTCATCACCCATATCTGAACCGGCCATGTTCTGGTGGCGGACGCAGGCAATGCTCTGGCGGATTTCTTTTCGCTGTACACCGGAAACATAACCCAGCATACCGGCTTCACCAAAGTATTCTTTGGCCAGATTATCGGTCGACAGCGCCGTGGTGTGGTAAGTCGGCAGCGTGATCAGATGGTGGAAAATACCGGCCTGTTCGCTGGCGTCTTTCTGGAAGCTCTGAATACGTTGATCCGCTTCACATGCCAGCTCTGTAGCGTCGTAATCCACACTCATCAGGTTGTCGCGGTCATATGTACTGACATCTTTACCGGCGTCAGTCCAATCATCGAACACCTGCTGACGGAAGTTCAGTGTCCAGTTGAAGGACGGTGAGTTGTTGTAAACCAGTTTGGCATTCGGCACTGCTTGCCTGATACGGTCAACCATACCGCCGATCTGGCCGATGTGTGGTTTTTCAGTTTCGATCCACAACAGGTCTGCACCAGCTTTCAGCGATTCGATACAGTCAAAAACGCAGCGGTCTTCACCGCTACCTTTGCGAAACTGGTACAGTCCAGAAGGCAGGCGCTTGGGTCGCAACAGTTTGCCGTTCTTGTTAATCACCACATCGCCCTGGGTCATCTCGCTCACGGTCACTTCCTCGACATCCAGAAAGCTATTATAGATATCACCGGAATCACCTTCTTCGCGTACCACGGCAATCTGTTTGGTCAGGCCGGCACCGAGTGAGTCGGTTCGTGCAACGATAATACCGTCATCAACCCCCAGTTCGAGGAAGGCGTAACGCACCGCGCGGATTTTGGCGTGGAAGTCATCATGTGGCACAGTTACTTTACCGTCCTGGTGACCACACTGTTTCTCATCCGCCACCTGGTTTTCGATCTGAATACAGCAGGCCCCGGCCTCAATCATTTTCTTTGCCAGCAGATAAGTGGCTTCCTCGTTACCGAAACCGGCATCAATGTCGGCAATGATCGGCACGATGTGTGTCTGGTGGTTGTTGATCTGAGTTTGAATTGCACGGGCTTTTACCTCATCACCGGCGTTGCGTGCTGCGTCGAGCTGGCGGAACAGACCGCCCAGTTCGCGGGCATCGGCCTGGCGCAAAAAGCTATATAGCTCACTGATTAATGCCGGCACTGCCGTTTTTTCATGCATCGACTGATCCGGCAGCGGCCCGAACTCTGAGCGCAACGCCGCCACCATCCAGCCGGAAAGGTACAGGTATTTACCTTTGGTGTTACCGAAGTGTTTTTTAATGGAAATCATCTTTTGCTGACCAACAAAACCATGCCAGCAGCCCAGCGACTGGGTGTACTGCGATGGGTCAGCGTCGTAGGCGGCCATGTCTTCACGCATGATCTTTGCCGTATGGCGGGCAATATCCAAACCGGTTTGGAATCTATTCTGGGCTCGCATGCGGGCCACTGCTTCCGCATCGATCGCATCCCAAGGTGCGCCAGCAATATTTTTCAATGCCTCAGCGGACTGAATGTCGGTTTCGTAGGTTGAAGTCATGTCGAATTCCTCTTCTTGTTTTCTGGGCTCTAAACTCTTAACTCTGAGAATGCGTCAGTGCTGGTTTGCGTCCGTCGACTGACTGGGTTGAGCAAACAATAGGGCTCGGCAGTATGATTCGTCTAATTTATATGTATAATTTTCAACATAATAAGTATGAATTAATGTCTGTGAAATTTGAGAAAACAGCGAAATTTCGCTTAAAATAAAAACAACATTCATGAGGTGAATAAAATGCACTTGAATCGGGTTGATATGAACCTACTGGTTTATCTGGATGCATTGCTCAGAGAGCGAAGTGTTACTAAAGCAGCCCACAAGCTGGGCATCAGCCAGCCAGCGATGAGTAACGGCCTGCGCCGTTTGCGTGATCTGTTTGAAGACCCCCTGTTAATACGCACCAGCGACGGCATGACACCGACTGAACGCGCCAGCGAACTGGAGCCGATGTTGCGCCTGGCGCTGCAATCTCTGGAGAAGGTAGTGCAGCCCCGCGCCCACTTTGACGCCTCGGAAAGCCACCGTATATTCCGTATCATGGCCAGTGATTACGCTGAGTCCACGCTGATTCCGGCTCTGCTGAAGCGGCTCACTGTCGAAGCACCCTATGTTTCGCTCGACATCATGACCCCCAGTGATGTGAACTTTTCCGATGTGGAGCAGGGCCGGGTGGATATGGTGATCAATCGCTTTGATTCCCTGCCACAGTCCTTTCATCAGATGACGATCTGGTCCGATAACTTCTGCTGTATGCTTAGTGCTGATAACCCGATTCTCGATAACTTCAGCCTGTCCAATTACCTTAAGGCCCGCCATGTCTGGGTCTCCAAGACCGGTTATGGTGTCGGCGTCGGTGTGGATCCGGATGATGTCCAAAAGCTGGGCTTTGTTGATGAAGTACTGCATCAGATGGGCAAAAAGCGAAATATTGCTGTTTTTACAAGGCATTATCAGGCGGCCATGTCATTGGCCGAAGAGAATAATCTGGTGGTGACCATTCCGGCACGGGCAGCGCATTTGCAGGTCCGAAATCCACGTCTGGCCGTAAAAGCACCGCCGTTTGAAATCCCCTCATTACTGTTGAAAATGGTCTGGAGCCCCTTGCTGCATCACGATCCGGCACATCGTTGGCTGCGTCGTTTGATTGTCGATGTGGCCGAGGAAATTCCTGCGCCTTATTTCTGATCCGGATCCGTGACTCCATAGCGGCGCAGTGCGCAAGCCATTGATTCCTCTTTACTTCCCAAAAATTGGGGTGAACCTGCAATTTTTGAAAAACAAATAGAAATCAAGCTCTTACACTCTGCATCCACTGAAGGAGTCACGGATTCAGGTCTGATTTATCCTATTATTTGTTTTATGAATGTAATGAATAATAAATATTTATTAGATAGATCAGATTGGGCGCAATATGATGCCAAACAGAACAAGAAAGCAAATAACAGGGGCGACTCATGACCACGACAATCCAACATGGACAACTAACAATTGCTCAATCTCTGTATGAGCTGGTGAATAATGAGATTATGCCCGGCACGGGTGTCGAGCCCGATCAGTTCTGGCAGTCGCTGGAAGCGATATTTTCCGATCTTGCGCCGGTCAATCAGACACTGCTGGAAAAACGTGATGCATTACAGCGGCAGATCGATACCTGGCATCAGGCCCGTAAAGGGCAACCACACGATGCCTCAGCCTATAAGGCCATGCTTGAAGAGATTGGCTATCTGCAGGAAGAACCTGCGCCGTTTCAGATTACGACTGAAAATGTCGATACTGAAATTACACAGCAGGCCGGGCCTCAACTGGTTGTGCCGGTTAAAAATGCCCGTTTTGCACTGAACGCTGCCAATGCACGCTGGGGCAGCCTCTATGATGCGCTCTACGGTACCGATGCTATTGAACCAGCCATCGAAGGCAAAGGTTACGATGTGGCGCGTGGTCAGAAAGTGATCGACTTTGCCAAGGCGTATCTGGATCAGGTGCTGCCTCTGGAAGTCGGCAGCCATGCCCGAGTGACCGCCTACCGCATTGAAAACCGACAGTTGATCGCCGTGTTGGACGACGATACCACCAGCGCCTTGCAAAACCCTGCACTGCTGGTGGGCTTCAAAGGTACTGAAGCACAGCCGGTCAGCCTTCTGTTGAAACACCACGGATTGCATCTGGATGTTCAGATCGATCGTCAGCACGCCATCGGTAAAACCGACCCGGCAGGTATGAAAGACATTATCGTCGAAGCCGCGTTAACCACCATCATGGATTGCGAAGACTCCGTCGCCGCCGTGGATGCCGAAGATAAAGTCGAAGTCTACCGCAACTGGCTCGGGTTAATGCGCGGCACATTGTCAGCCACCTTTAACAAAGGCGGGGCAAGCATGACTCGTTCATTGGCGCCCGATCGTGCCTACCTGACGCCCGATGGCAAACCGCTGATGCTGCACGGCCGCAGCCTGATGTTTGTGCGCAATGTCGGCCATCTGATGACCAGCCCGGCCGTCACCAACGAAGCTGGCGATGAAATTCCAGAAGGTATTCTCGACGCAATGGTCACCTCGCTGGCCGCCATTCATGATTTAAAAGGCCTTGGCGAAGTGCGCAACAGCCGAACCGGCAGCATCTACATCGTGAAACCGAAGATGCATGGCGCCGAAGAAGTCGCTTTTACGGTGACGCTGTTTGAGCGTGTCGAGCAAGCACTGAAGTTGCCTGAAAATACCCTGAAAATCGGCATAATGGATGAAGAGCGACGCACCTCACTGAACCTGCGCGCCTGCATTAAAGCCGCCTCTGAGCGGACGGTGTTTATCAATACCGGCTTCCTGGATCGCACCGGTGATGAGATTCACACCAGTATGCAAGCTGGCGTGATGATTCCGAAAGGGCAGATGAAAACCTCAACCTGGATTCAGGCCTATGAAAACAACAATGTCGATGCCGGGCTCGACTGCGGCTTGCCAGGTAAGGCCCAGATCGGCAAAGGCATGTGGGCCATGCCGGATGAAATGAAAGCCATGCTGGCACAGAAAATCGGCCACCCGAAATCCGGTGCCAACACAGCCTGGGTGCCGTCACCGAATGGCGCCACGCTGCACAGCACCCATTACCACCAGATCAATGTATTTGACTTACAAAGAGAGCTTGCTCAGCGCGAAGCGGCCAGCCGTGACGATATTCTGCAGATCCCGTTATTGGCTGATCCTGACTCTCTGAGCGCAGATGAAATCCAGAAAGAACTGGATAACAACGCGCAAGGCATTCTCGGTTACGTTGTGCGCTGGGTAGAGCAGGGCGTTGGCTGCTCCAAAGTACCGGACATCAATAATATTGGTTTGATGGAAGACCGTGCCACATTGCGAATTTCCAGTCAGCACATGGCGAACTGGTTATTGCATGGCGTCACCACCAGAGAACAGGTGATTGAAACCATGCAGCGCATGGCAGCGATTGTCGATAAACAGAACGCCGGTGATGCAGACTACCGACCAATGGCAGGTCGGTTTGACGACAGTGTTGCGTTTCAGGCTGCGTTGGATCTGGTATTGAAAGGCGTTGAGCAGCCGAGCGGTTATACCGAACCGCTACTGCATGCTTACCGGCAGAAGGCTAAATTGCACCTGAATCCGTGACTCCAAAGTGGATGCAGGGTGTAAGAGCTTGATTTCCATTTGTTTTTCAAAAATTGCAGGTGCAGCCATAGGTTCATCCCAATTTTTGGGAAGCAAAGAGGAATCAATGGCTTGCGCACTGCGCTGCTATGGAGTCACGGATTCAGGTTTGTAAAATAGCAGACCAATAAGTCAGATGTATGGTGCTTTGACCGTTGGCGTCAATTTTGTCTGTTGTAATGTTGCGCTGAAAGTACCGGGTTTGCCTCTTTTCAGGCTAATGTTATCGCCTCATTTTAAACCTGTTCAGTTGCTGGCGGGTTTTCGACAACCCATGTCGCTTATAGTAACCCTGTAGGTTTAACTTTCCTTTTAGACTGCGATTTAACTTCCAAAACAGGGTTTACTACTGTGAGCACCACATTACACGACGACTCGATCATTATTGACGGGCTTGTGATCGCTAAATGGGATCGTGATCTGTTTGAAGATATGCGAAAAGGTGGTCTGAGTGCGGCCAACTGTACGGTGTCTGTCTGGGAAGGCTTCCAGAATACGGTCAATAATATTGTTGAGATGAACCAGCTAATCGAAGCGAATTCCGATTTGGTGATGAAGGTTTACAGCACCAGTGATATCCGCAAAGCCAAAGAGTTAGGCAAAACCGGATTGTTGTACGGCTTTCAAAACGCACATGCGTTTGAAGATCAACTGGGTTATGTGCAGGTCTTTAAGGACCTGGGCGTTGGGATTGTTCAGATGTGCTACAACACCCAGAATCTGATCGGTACCGGCTGTTATGAGTGCGATGGCGGTCTGTCGGGCTTTGGTCGTGAAGTCGTTGCTGAGATGAACCGGGTTGGCGTTATGTGTGACCTGTCCCACGTTGGTTCGAAAACCTCTGAAGACGTGATTATTGAATCCAAAAAACCGGTTTGTTACTCGCACTGTCTACCCTCTGGACTGAAGGATCATCCGCGTAACAAGTCGGACGAAGAATTGAAGTTTATTGCTGATAATGGCGGCTTTGTCGGCGTGACCATGTTTGCGCCATTCCTTAAGAACGGCATTGATTCAACCATTGAAGATTATGTCGAAGCGATTGAGTACATTTTTAATATCGTCGGTGAAGACCAGATCGGTATTGGGACCGACTTTACCCAAGGCCATGGTCAGCCGTTCTTTGAATGGCTGACGCACGATAAAGGTTATGCCCGTCGTCTGACCCGTTTCGGCAAGATTATCAACCCAGAAGGCATTCGTACTCTGGGTGAATTCCCGAACTTGACCGAAGCACTGTTGAAACGTGGTTTTACCGAAACACAAGTACAAAAAATTATGGGCGAGAACTGGATGCGTGTTCTGGCCGATGTCTGGGGAGAGTAAAGCTATGGGGGCTCATCAACCCGAAATGCCAATTCTGGTAGACGACGAGACCGGCGTTTGGACTACCGACGCACTGCCTATGTTGTACGTGCCACGACATTTCTTCGTCAATAACCATATGGCGATTGAAGAAGAGCTAGGCGAAAAAAATACGCTGAAATCCTCTATAAGGCAGGTTACAAATCAGCTCACTACTGGTGTGAAAAAGAAGCTGAAGAACATGGCATTTCCGGCGATGCGGTGTTTGAACACTACATGAAGCGTTTGTCACAGCGTGGTTGGGGTATTTTTACCATTGAACAACTGGATATTGAGAACGGAACCGCGCGTGTTCGTCTGGATCATTCGGCATTCGTTTACCAGTACGGCAAAGTCAATCGCAAAGTCGATTACATGTTTACTGGCTGGTTTGCCGGTGCCATGGATCAGATTGCCGAGAGCCTGGGATATCCGGTGAAAACTCAAGCGAAACAAACCCAATGCGCGGCGGAAGAGGGCTGTGACTTCGGCATGTTCGAAGTGACACCACTTGCGTAATCATCTTTCCGTACTTTTGAGAGTTAAAGAGGTAAATCGTGTCTCAGTTTGATGCCTTATTTCAGCCACTGAAAATTAATAAGCTGACTATTCGTAACCGCGTAGTGAGTACTGCACACGCTGAAGTTTATGCCACTGATGGTGGTATGACGACAGATCGTTACGTTAAGTATTATGAAGAGAAAGCCAAGGGCGGATGCGGTCTTTGTATCTGTGGTGGCTCCAGTGTTGTGTCTATCGACAGTCCACAGAGCTGGTGGAGTTCGGTAAACCTTTCTACGGATCGAATTATTGAGCATTTCCAGAATCTGGCTGACGCTGTTCATAAGCATGGCGGCAAAATCATGATTCAGATTACCCACATGGGTCGTCGTTCCCGCTGGGACGGTGAAAACTGGCCGAACCTGATGTCCCCCTCTGGCATTCGTGAGCCGGTTCACCGTGCAACCTGTAAAACGATTGAAGAAGAAGAAATCTGGCGTGTGATCGGTGACTTTGCCAAAGCTGCCGCACGCGCGAAAGCGGGTGGTCTGGATGGTGTTGAGCTGTCTTCTGTGCACCAGCACATGATTGATCAGTTCTGGTCTCCGCGCGTTAACAAGCGTACTGACGAATGGGGTGGTACGTTTGAAGGTCGCATGAAGTTTGGTATGGAAGTTTTAAAGGCTGTCCGTGCTGAAGTCGGTGACGATTTTGTTGTCGGTATGCGTATTACTGGTGACGAATTCCATCCAGATGGTCTGACTCATGATGATATGAAACAGATTGCCAAATATTACGACGATACCGGTATGGTTGATTATTTCGGTGTTGTCGGTTCCGGTTGTGACACCCACAACACCCTGGCTAACGTTATCCCTAACATGAGTTATCCGCCTGAGCCATTCCTGCACCTGGCGGCTGGTATCAAAGAAGTGGTTTCTGTGCCGGTGATTCATGCACAGAACATTAAAGACCCGAATCAGGCGCAGCGAATCCTGGAAGCTGGTTACGTTGATTTTGTCGGTATGACTCGTGCGCATATTGCGGATCCGCATTTCATTGCGAAAGTGAAAATGAATCAGGTAGACCAGATTCGTCAGTGCGTTGGTGCCAACTATTGTATCGACCGTCAGTATATGGGGCTGGACGTATTGTGTATTCAGAACGCAGCAACATCACGCGAGTATATGGGTCTGCCACATATTATTTCCAAAACAGAAGGTCCGGTTCGAAAAGTCGTCGTTGTTGGTGGTGGTCCTGGTGGTATGGAAGCCGCGCGTGTTGCCGCTGAACGTGGTCATGACGTCACACTGCTGGAAAAAGCCGACGCACTGGGTGGGCAAATCAGTATTGCGGCCAAAGCCCCACAGCGTGACCAGATGGCTGGTATTACCCGTTGGCTGGTGATGGAGCTGGAGCGCCTGAAAGTCGATATTCGCTATGGTGTTGAAGCTGGCGCCGATCTGGTGCGTGAACTGAAGCCGGATGTCTGCATCCTGGCCACTGGTGGCCGACCATTCCTGGATCAGAATCCACAATGGGGTGATGCAGAAGGCTTGGTTGTTTCAACCTGGGATATTCTGAACGGAACCGTTGCGCCAGGTAAGAATGTACTGATTTACGACACAATCTGTGAATTCTCTGGAATGTCGGCTGCTGATTATCTGGCTTCCAAAGGATCATTGGTTGAATTGGTAACGGATGATATCAAACCAGGCGTAGGTATCGGTGGTACGACCTTCCCAACCTACTACCGAAGCCTTTATGAAAAAGAAGTGATCATGACATCTGATCTGTTGCTGGAAAAAGTTTATCAGGAAGGTGACAAGCTGGTTGCTGTTCTGGAGAACGAATACACCGGCCAGAAAGAAGAACGGGTTGTCGATCAGATTGTAGTGGAAAATGGCATTCGTCCGAACGAAGCATTGTATTACGAGCTGAAAGGTGAGTCGTGCAACAAGGGGCAGATCGATAACGAAGCCTTGTTTGCTGCAAAAGCACAGCCGGTGTTGGGTGAATCTCATGAACAGATGATTCTCTGGCGCTTAGGAGACTGTGTATCGCAGCGGAACACCCATGCAGCCATCTACGATGCGTTGCGTTTGTGCAAAGATCTATAAGGTTTATGCAATGTTTTTCGAATCCTTGTTGTCGGTTTTAATCGCAGCAGCACTGGTGTTGCTGGTTGTAGGCGTTGTGCGTCGAATTTCGATGTGGCGAGCAGGGCAACCGGAAAAAGTGAACATTCTGGCAGGCTTGGCGGCTATGCCGCGGCGATATCTGGTCGACCTTCACCACGTTGTGGAGCGGGACAAATATATGTCCAACACACACGTGGCAACGGCGGGCGGCTTTGTGCTGTCCATGTTGCTGGTGATTGTGGTTCATCTGTTTAATCTCGATCTGAAACTGTTGAACTGGGGATTACTGGCATCCACTCTGTTGATGTTTGTCGGTGCCATTTTTGTCTTCAAGCGTCGTACTAATCCGCCTTCGCGGCTTTCCAAAGGGCCGTGGATGCGCCTGCCCAAAAGCCTGCTGACTTTTTCAGCATCCTTTTTCCTGTTGACTCTGTCGACATCCGGCATACTGCCTGATGGTTTTGGTAGTGGTGTATTGATGACCATTCTGCTGTTTGCTGTCGCAGCGGGTTTGGCAGAAATGCTGTTTGGCATGGGCTGGGGCGGGCCGATGAAGCATGCATTTGCCGGAGCATTACATTTGGCTTTTCATCGTCGCCCCGAGCGTTTCGGTGGTGGTCGTTCTACCGGCCTGAAGCCGATTAATCTGTTTTACGATGCCTCAGCCCAAACCACGTTTGGGGTTGCCAAGCCAAAAGACTTTAAATGGAATCAGTTGCTGGGTTTTGATGCCTGTGTTCAGTGCGGTCGATGTGAAGCTATGTGTCCGGCGTTTGCCGCTGGCCAGCCATTGAATCCAAAAAAATTGATTCAGGATATGGTCGTTGGTCTGGCGGGCGGAACTGACCAGAATTATGCCGGCAGTCGATACCCAAATGCACGTTTGCGGCAAGCGGCTGGCAATCCAGATCAGGTGATTACTGAAGGTTTGGTGCACCCGGATACTCTGTGGTCCTGTACGACCTGTCGTGCCTGCGTGGAAGAGTGCCCGATGATGATCGAACATGTTGACGCCATTGTTGATATGCGTCGTTATCTAACGCTTGAAAAAGGCCAGACGCCAGGCAAGGGTGCCGAGGTAATCGATAATATCATCGCGACAGATAATCCGGGTGGGTATGCGCCTGGCAGCCGTACTCACTGGGCAGCGGATCAGAATCTGGCCCGCATGAGTGATGTGCAGAAGGCTGATGTGCTGTTCTGGGTCAGCGATGGTGCTTTTGATATGCGCAGCCAGCGTATTCTGCGTGCCTTTGTAAAAATTCTGAAGACCGCCAATGTCGATTTTGCCATTCTCGGAGATGAAGAAAGAGACAGTGGGGATGTTGCTCGTCGCCTGGGTGATGATGCAACGTTCCAGAGTCTGGCGAAGCGCAATATTGCGACGCTGTCCAAATATCAGTTCAACAGAATAGTGACGACTGACCCTCATGCTTTCCATTGCCTCAAGAATGAGTATGGCGACTTGGGCGGTCATTATCAGGTGATGCACCATACGACCTTTATCAATGAATTGGTGGCCCAAGGCAAGTTGACGCTGGATGGTTTTAAGGGTGGTACGGTTACCTATCACGATCCATGCTATTTGGGGCGTTACAACGGTGAATATGACTCGCCACGTGAATTGCTGAAACAGTTGGGTGTCAATCTGGCCGAGATGGAGCGTTCCGGTTTTCGTTCACGTTGTTGTGGCGGTGGCGGCGCTGCACCAATCACCGATATTCCGGGTGAGAGACGTATTGCAGACATGCGTATGGAAGATATCAAGACAACCGGTGCCGACGTCGTTGCAGTCGGCTGCCAGCAATGTACCGCTATGTTAGAAGGTGTGGTTGAACCCAGACCGGAAGTGAAAGACATCGCTGAAATTGTGTCTGAATGTTTGGTTGAGGTGCACTAATGAGCAATGTGATTCGTCGAGATCCTCGTGCGCAGTGGATTGCCCGAAATCGACTGCACCCACTGCATCAGGCAACCGTGGAAACCGAAGTTCGAGGCCCGTCCGGGTTGATTCGCAAGAACCCACATGCGGTCGGATTTATTGGCCCCAATGGTATTAAGCGTATTGACCGCTTGGCTGGTAACGCAGCACACACTACTGTGCGGCGTTCAACGTCTCAGGAGGCGGTTGAAGTGCAGTTGCCGCTGCATACAGTTGAGCAAGCGGAATTTTATGTTGCTGTGGTGGTTGATCTGGTCGGTGGTCGTCTGACCTCGCATGACAAAGACGTTCTAGGTCAGGGACATCAACTGGTAAACGCCAGTGCTCAGAATGGTGCCGTGGTTGCTGTTGTGTTTGCAGGTTCTGACTCAGACATAAAAGAGCAGGGCTTTGATCTGGCTGGTGCTGACCGGCTGATGGTTATTACCGGCAAAGAATATGATGGTTATTCGCCGGAGAACAAAATCGCGATATTGCAGTCCATTGATTTGGCGATCAGTCCGCGCCATTGGTTGTTCCCTGACAGCCAGGCTGGTGGGCATGAGCTGGGTATTCGGCTTGCTGCTCGCCTCGCTGAGCGTGCCGCAACAGGCGTATGGAAGGTATCTGCAGATCAGATTAGCTGTCGTGGTGGTGGTGATCTGACTGATATCAGTCGTCCACTGACTCGGATTCTGGTTCTGGCTGAAGAATGTGCTGATCCTGTTGATGAGTTTCGTTGCGAAGCCAAATTGATGCCGCTTGAACAGGCACCGGAATCCATTTCCCGAATTCAGGATCTGGGGCCGGTATCTGTCGACCCAAGCCAGATTGCGCTGGCCGAGGCTGAGTTTATTCTGTCTGCTGGTAATGGTATTCGAAACTGGGATCAGTTCCATGCCGTTGCCACGCAATTGGGCGCAACAGAAGGCGCCAGCCGGGTGGCCGTTGATGATGGCTTTATGCCGCGTGAACGCCAGGTCGGTGCGACCGGGACCTGGGTCAGTGCACGAGTTTATGTTGCTGTTGGTATTTCCGGCGCGATTCAGCACTTACAGGGCATTGGTCAGTGTGAAAAGGTCATTGCCATCAATATAGATGCTGGTTGTGACATGGTTAAACGTGCGAACCTGAGTGTGATTGGTGATAGTGAAGAGATTCTTCAAGCGCTGTCCGAAAAGTTGAATCAACAAAAGGTGGTCGATGATGTCGCATAAATTGCAGGTATCTGTCTTTGTCTCAATCGGTCAGCATCCGAAATCTCAACGTCCGAGACGAGCGGATCAGGATGCTCGTGCTCTGGAGATGGGTCTGCAGTTGGTTGGTTGCTACCCTCAGTTGCTGGATCTGAACAACCTGAAATTGATCCACGTTGGCGAGTCCAATGAGCCGGTTCTGCGCAGCTATATCGGTATGGGAGTTCCTGAGTTAACACTGTTGGAGCAATCGGCTGATTGTGATGCAGTGGATGCCAGTGTCAGTTATCTGAAACAGCAGCAGAGCAGAATTCTGCTTACCGGCAGCCGCTCCGAATGTGGTGAAGGTTCTGGCATGTTTCCGATACTGCTGGCTGAAAAACTGGGTTGGCCATTGGTTTCCAAGGTGGCTGAAGTGGTCAGTCTTAGTGAAGACAAAGTCGAAGTATTGCAGGCGTTACCAAGAGGTCAGCGTCGCAAGCTGTCAGTCTCTCTGCCTTGTGTATTGACTGTGGACAGTGCCGCAGCTTTACCTCGACAGAGCGCCTACGGTCCTGCATCCCGTGGCATGATCAGTTCCGTTACTGTCACTGATCCAGTTGCGGGCGTTGAACAATGGCAGTACGCCCCCGCGCAGAAGCGGCCTAAGCGTTTGAAGCAGGTGAAAGCCAAAACGGCGGCAGATCGCTTCAAGGCAGCCACCGCCAAAACACAAGGCGATGGTGGACGGGTGATGAAGTCTGAATCGACCGACGAAAAAGCTCAGGCAATTCTGGATATGCTGGTCGAGGAAGGCGTGTTGAAAGAGGCTCAATCCTCATGATGTTTGCCGATTTGGTTGATCAGGTAGATCTATACGAGGCCTTGATTGCACAGGGGGCACCAGTTCTGGAAAGTGATTCGGTTGACGTGATCTGCCAGAAAGCCAGTCACTGGTTGAATGAGCAGAGCCCGGAAATTCAGGCGTATGTGGCTTCTATGGTGGCTGATCTATTGTCGGGCAACAATATTCTGTTGCCGGAAGTCCGGCAGGCATTGATAACCTATTTCTGATCATTTACCCATGCCTGAATCCGTGACTCCTTCAGGCCATAAAAAAAGCCGGGATCCACTGTAGATCCCGGCTTTTTAATGGGTTGTTGCCAACCGAACCATCACTTCAGTCGATATACTGAACTGAAACAGTATTGGTTGATTCAAACCATGCACCGGCAACGACAACAATCATATCGCCTGGTTTTGCCAGCCCATATTGCAGAGCCTTTTCTTTGGCTTTTTCGTTTATGTCATCGGTGTGTTCAAAATCCTCAACAACGGAAGTTGTTACACCACGAGTCAGACAAAGCTGTTGTGACGTTTTCTTATTAGAGGTCATCGCAAGAATAGGGGCTTTCGGGAAATATTTGCGCACGGCTTTAACTGATTTGCCATGCTTTGTCCCGACCACGATCAATTGTGCGCCGAGATCCTGTACGGTAGTGACTGCGGACTTACATACGGATTCAGTCACTCGAAGCGTACCGCTCTCTATTGGTAATGGTCGGTCGATCTGCTTCATGACATCATCGGTTCGTTTACAGATCTGGGCCATGATAGCGACGGTTTCCGCTGGATATTTACCCTTGGCCGACTCGCCTGAGAGCATTACTGCATCGGTACCATCCAGAATAGCGTTGGCGACATCGCCTGCTTCAGCGCGGGTTGGTCGCGGATTTTTAATCATGGAATCCAACATTTGAGTCGCGGTGATAACCGGTTTACGCGCCAGAATACATTTCTGAATCATGGTTTTCTGAGCAAAAATGACTTCTTCAACCGGAATCTCAACGCCGAGATCTCCGCGCGCAACCATGATGCCATCTGAAGCAGCCAGGATTGAATCGAAATTATCAACGCCTTCCTGATTCTCGATTTTGGAAATAATATGAGTGCTTTCGCCGCCATTGGCTTTTAACAGCTCGCGAATTTCTTCAACATCAGATGCCTTACGAATAAAGGATGCTGCGATAAAATCGACCCCCTGTTGTGCACCCCAGATAATATCTGCCTTATCTTTTTCTGACAGGGCGGGTAACTTGACGTTGACACCTGGCAGGTTAACGCCTTTTTTATTACCCAATTCGCCGGTGTTTTCGACCCGGCAAACCACTTCATTGCCATTGATTTCTGTAACGGCCATCTGGATCAGGCCATCATCAAGCAGAACCGTATTGCCAACAGACAGGTCTTTGGCAAAATCTTCATAGGTGACGGCCACGCGGGTTTTGTCACCAACAACGGACTGGTCAGTCGTCAGTGTAAAGGTCTGACCGGCTTCCAGCATGATATCGCCGTCAGCCAGGGACATGGTTCGGATTTCAGGGCCTTTGGTATCCAACAGAATGGCGACTTTTTTGCCTGTTTCGGCGCATACTTCGCGCATGGTGTTAATGCGCATGCCATGTTCATCATGATCGCCATGAGAGAAGTTCAGGCGCATGACATTCATACCGGCTTCAGCCAGTTTGGTCAGCATTTCTTTTGACTCTGAAGCAGGACCGATCGTACAAACAATTTTAGTCTTTCGCATCTAGGCGACCCCTTTGTGTTCTGGTTTGTCCAAAATATGGAACATTACTTATCAATTGCTGCGGCACACTATCATATTTTCTGTATTTTTTACTATTTCAGATCAATATTTTGGTAAAACTACTACTTGTTGCTCAATGTTTATTTAAGGTGAAAAGTTTCGAAATGGTGCTTTAATACCGCTAAAGTAGCCTTAATTAGCGGAGTTTGTGCCTAAATATTGGTTTTTTGGCTTATAGCTGCTCGGTGTGATGATCGATCAGTATTGATATTTTTGTAATTTAATTACAGGATTTTATAACGTAATTGATAGCAGAACTTTTGATATGAAACAGGCGGATAAAATACCTGATTATGCTATTCTTCGGCCGTAGCGTCTTAGGTAATGAAAAATAAGAATAAGTTATGAAAGTAAACAGTTTCACTAATTATGCCTTCCGGATATTGATTATGCTGGGGGCCAATCAAGATCGAACGATCTCATTGGCAGAAGTTGCCAAAGCCTATGGCATTTCCCTTAATCACCTGAAGAAAGTTTCTGCCCGCCTGGTCGAGAATGGATTGGTTCATACCGAGCGGGGTCGCAGTGGTGGTTTGCGTTTGTTGCGGGAACTTGAAGATGTTCGATTAGGTGAAATATTTCGTATCACTCAGACGGATACGGCTTTTATCGAATGCCTGGGTGGTGATCCGAGTGTTTGTGTTATTTCGCCGGTTTGTAAGCTCCAATCGATTTTAGTGGTAGCACTTAAATCATTTGAAAAAACATTGAATGAATATACTTTAGCTGACCTTGTGTACAACCCGGAAGCACTGAATGATCATCTGGGTATGGAATTGATTGCGAGCTCAGCCGATTTAAAAGAAGTACGTGATTAATGCACGGTAGGAAGATGAAAGGGCCAAAACGGCCCTTTTTTTATGTCTAGAATATCAATCCTTCAGGTATTGAGCATGAAATTCCAAGTGTTGCCCGATAAAACTCTGAATGAAGAAATAACTGTGATCATAGCCAGGATGTGTTTGATACAACACTGAGTGACCTGCCTGCTCCGCAGTTTCTGTCAGTATCCAGGGTTTGAGCTGTTCTTCCAAAAACGAATCCATTTCACCCTGATCAATGCGGATTGGTATTGATTGGCTTTGCTGCTTCATCAGTTCAACCGCGTCATAGGCTTTCCATGCTTCCTTATCGTCGCCAAGATAAGCTGTAAAGGCTTTCTGACCCCAAGGACAGTTGACTGGATTGCAGATCGGGCTGAATGCAGAAATAGAGCGGTAGCGTTCACTGTTTTTCATTCCGATCACTAATGCACCATGGCCGCCCATACTATGTCCGGCGATTGCTCGTTTCTGCGATACGGGGAAGTTCTCCTCGATCAGCTTAGGTAGCTCGCTAACCACGTAGGAGTACATCTGATAATGATCCTTCCAGGGTGCCTGGGTTGAGTTGACATAGAAGCCAGCGCCGAGACCCAGATCATAAGCACCGTCCGGGTCATCAGCGACACCGTCGCCTCGCGGACTGGTATCCGGTGCCACAATAGCTATTCCCAGTTCTGCTGCCTTTTGAAAGGCAGCGGCTTTTTGCATGAAATTTTCATCTGTACAGGTAAGCCCTGAAAGCCAGTAGAGCACCGGTGCCGGGTGCTGTTCGTCAGCACCGGGAGGCAGGTACACTGCAAAGCGCATGGTGCAGTTCAACACGGTGGACAGATGCGAATATTGTTTGTGCCAGCCTTCGAAAACCTTGGACTGACTGACCAGTTCAAGCATGTTGATTCTCCCAGGTAAGTGAGTGGCTGAATACCGCTGGCATCAGGATTTAAAGTGAACAACAGAACGAATGCTTTTACCTGCGTGCATCAGGTCGAACGCATCGTTGATCTTATCCAGTTCCATGGTGTGAGTGATGAATTCCTGCAGGCCGAATTCACCAGCCAGGTATTGTTCAACAATGCCTGGTAACTGAGAGCGACCTTTAACGCCACCAAAGGCTGTACCACGCCATACGCGACCGGTGACCAACTGAAATGGTCGGGTTGATATTTCCTGACCGGCACCGGCAACGCCGATAATGACAGATTCCCCCCAGCCTTTGTGGCAGCATTCCAGTGCCTGACGCATGACATTAACGTTGCCGATACATTCGAAAGAATATTCAACACCACCATCGGTCATTTCAACAATGACTTCCTGAATCGGTTTGTCGAAGTTTTTAGGGTTAATGCAGTCTGTGGCACCCAACTGCTTGGCAAGGTCAAACTTGGACTCGTTAATATCAATACCGATGATACGACCTGCACCCGCCATGCGAGCACCGATAACGGCAGAAAGGCCAATGCCACCCAGACCGAAGATTGCCACAGAATCACCTTTTTGTACTTTGGCGGTATTCAATACGGCGCCCATGCCGGTTGTCACACCACAGCCGAGCAGACAGACTTCTTCTAATGGTGCTTCTTTATTCACCTTAGCCAGTGAAATTTCCGGCAAAACGGTATATTCCGAGAAGGTAGAGCAACCCATGTAATGATAGATTGGCTTGCCGTCTTTGTAGAAACGGGTCGTGCCATCAGGCATCAGTCCCTTACCCTGGGTTTCGCGTACTGCTGAACACAGATTGGTCTTGCCGGATTTACAGAACTTACACTCTCCACATTCTGCGGTGTAAAGCGGGATGACATGATCGCCGACGTTCACGCTGGTCACACCTTCACCAACCTGTTCAACAATACCGCCGCCTTCATGGCCCAGAATTGCCGGGAATACGCCTTCAGGGTCTTCACCGGAAAGCGTAAAGGCGTCTGTGTGGCAGACGCCGGTTGCCACGATGCGAACCAGAACCTCACCAGCCTTAGGCAGCATGACATCGACTTCTTCAATACTTAATGGTTGCTTGGGACCCCAGGCAATCGCCGCACGGGATTTAATGAATTGTTCAGACATAATTTGACTCTTTCTGTTTAAAGGTTCAGCAGCATAGAAGGACTCTGCGCCAGTTCAGTGATGTGTTGGTGTCAGAGCTACCTTCTGACCTGAATCCGTGACTCCAACGCGGCGCAGTGCGCAAGCCATTGATTCCTCTTTGCTTCCCCAAAAATTGGGGTGAACCTATGGGGGCACCTGCAATTTTTGAAAAACAAATAGAAATCAAGCTATTACACCCTGCATCCACTGAAGGAGTCACGGATTCAGGTTCTGAGAAAGGGGCAGTGTAGGTCTTTAACTCTGTTTAATAATCTAGTAAAAAGCAGAAATACTTTTACATATTAGTAATAATTTTATGTCGAAATGGGAAGGTGTGACTGAGTTTGTTTTAGTGGCTGAAACGGAAAGCTTTACCAAAGCGGCTGAACGGCTCTCTACTTCAGTCGCCAACATCAGTCGCAGGGTTGCTGCGCTGGAAGGCCGTTTGGCGGTTAAGCTTTTATTGCGGACGACACGCAAAGTATCGCTCACAGAGGCCGGTCAGCTGTTTTATCAATCCTGTAAGCCGCTGGTCGAGGGATTGGATCAGGCTGAATTGAATATTACTGAAATGCAGAAGGTGCCAACCGGCACCATAAAAGTTACAGCACCTGTTACCTATGGTGAGCGCAAAATTGCTCCGTTACTGCAGAGTCTTATTTTACAGAATCCTCAACTGACACTGGATCTGGTATTAACCAATCAACGGCTTGACTTGATTGAGCAGGGGATCGATCTGGCGATTCGCCTAGGGCAATTGGAAGATTCCAGTCTAGTGGCTAAGCGCCTGTGCGGAAGGCATTTGTACGTTTGTGCCAGCCCGAACTATCTGGCCCAGTACGGACAACCCTACGTGCTGAGTGAGTTGTCCGAGCATCAGTGCCTGGTTGGCACCAGCGATCACTGGCGCTTCAAAGAGGGTCGGCAGGTTCGTTCCATAGCTATTCAGGGGCGGATGCGCTGCAATAGTGGAGTCGTGCTTTTGAATGCCGCTTTGGCTGGTATGGGGTTGGTTCAATTACCGGATTACTACGTTGAACCTTACCTGGCATCCGGTGGTTTAATGGAAGTGTTAAGCCGGTATCGTTACGATGGTGAAGGAGTTTGGGCGATATACCCGCAGAATCGTTATCTGTCGCCAAAGGTTCGCCTGGTGATTGATCACCTTGCCAATGCATTTAACCTGAATCCGTGACTCCATAACAGCGCAGTGCATCCACAGAAGAAGTCACGGATTCAGGTTTAAATCTCTGGCCTGAAAGCGAGAGGCAGATCAATATCAGACCCCTTTATCTGTCGCTGAAGGTTGGACTCCGTTAGATGCTGGCTTAAGATGAATAACACACAGAGAATAAATCGAGGAAATTGAGTCAATGAAAAAGTTTTTTTTTTTTTCCTCAATGCCATTTGTGGAAGCGTCCTATGATTCAGTCAAGGTATCCCTGGAAGGAGAGTTGATAGTTGATGATATTAGTCTCTTTGTCCCATTGAGTCAGACGACTGTTGATGTTGGCAGTGTCAGTATTGCTACCGGCAGCCTGGTGAATGCCATGAAAATGGAAAGGGATTTGCAAGATGGGAGATTACCGACGCAGCTGAAACTCTCGATAAACGAGTTCTCTGTTGATATTGACCCTGCCTTTGTCTCCGTGATGGATGAGTCTTATGAGAGTGATGTTTTTAGTGAAGTGGTGGCTTTGGGCTGTGGTCGCTTCGCTTCGCTGGGGCCGCAGCAGCTCTATGATATGGGGTTTCGCAATCTGACATTCGATTTGGCAGTTGGTTATGAGTATGACATGTACACCGATGTGATGGTTAGCACCATTGATCTGTATCTTGATGGTATCGGCAACCTGACTATGGACCAGACTGTGATGGGAATGTCCGGCATTATAGAAAATTACAAATCTGCCGCCTTCGGTTTTGATCCGGCCGATATATCGACAACGGAAGTTCATGTGCACTATGCCGATTTGGGATATGTCGCCAGGCAGGCAGACTTCTGTGCTCGCTCGGCCGGCATGGAGCGAAAAGAATGGCAACAGTTGAACGTTTCGATGTTTGCGTCCTTGCTGGAGCAGATTGATTTCAAAGCAGACTTTGATGCGCTGAACCTGTATTCCAAAATCACTTCTGAACGAGCCCGTGTTGATATTCATCTGCGTCCGATCACTGGTTTTACCGCAGCAGATTTTCAGCTCTATTCAGTACCTGACTTGGTTAAGATGCTGGACTTTAGTTTAACGGTAAACGATTCAGAAATAAAAGTAGGTGATATCAGTTGGGATGAGGACAAATGGAAACATCTTCAGCTGGCTGATATTCGCAAAGAATATCGTGTAGGTCCTCAACCGGAGGCAGAGCAGGCTTCTGCGGAGGTTGAGCCTGTCAAGAGGCTGGAACGCGTCTTGCGCGAAGTTCCGGCCAGGGATCTCGGACAGTTTGTCCATAGAAATGTGCAGATTACACGTATAGATGGGAAAGTCTTTACCGGAGAAATGACTCGGGTGTCTTCTGATCGTGTTGTGGTCAGAACCCGGTTTAACAGCGGTTATACCGACCAGCCGTTATTACGTGATGAAATATCAGTTGCCAAGGTTTACCCCGAAGATTGAGCCTTTTTTTGTAACCTTAAAGGGCAGGCATTCAATGTTTGCCCTTTCCTTCAAGTATTCCTGAATCCGTGACTCCATAGCGGCGCAGTGCGCAAGCCATTGATTCCTCTATAGCGTTCTATCGGTGTTGTTTCAAGAGTCTGTTTCCATCTGCCTTGTCTGGCGCAATACTGCTGCCTCGGTACAATAAGGTTTTATTAAGTGTGAGTTAGCAGATGGCCTATGTCAGCTTTGATGGTTTGGTGAAACGATTTCAGGGGCAGATTTATCAAACCCGTAAAGGGCGCTTGCGAATGCACCTGATCGATGCCTTGTATAATCAATACCTGCCGCTGGAACAATTACGTAATATTCGTGTGCTGGATGCAGCAGGTGGGCTGGGGCAGATGAGTCATTGGTTTCTTGCACATGAGGCTATTGTCGATTATTTCGACATTTCAGCAGAGATGGTTACGTCGGTCAGCGAAGTGCTGTCGGATTATCAGCAGGCAGGGCGCTTCAGCGCTTCGCAACAATCCATAATTGATTTTCAGCCGCAAAGACTTTATCCATTTGTAAATGTTCATGCGGTGCTTGAATGGCTTGATTCTCCTTATGAAACCCTGCAACAAATCCTGCAATGGGTAGAACCGGGTGGTTATTTGGGGCTGATGGTGTACAACCGGAATATGCTGATGTTACGTCACTTAATGCGGGGTACTTTGGCGCGTGCAATGTCTGGCAATATTGGTGGCGATAAAAAAGGATTAACGCCGGTATCACCACTTGATCCTCTGGAAGTGCGTCAGCAGCTTATTGCATCGGACTTTGATATTTTGACGCAGGCAGGTATCCGGTCGTTTTCCGATCTGGCCGAAAAAACGGTTATTGACTGGTACGATGAAGCTGAAGTGTTTGATGCTGAATATAAATTGTGTGAACAGCGACCTTTTTGTGACATGGCGAGATACGTCCTTTTTATTGCCCGTCGTTTATGATCCTGAATCAAACCCATAAAAACGCCTCGCAGATGCAAGGCTTTTTGTTTTTGCCTCGTCAGTAAAATCTATGGACGGTTTCCAGTACAGGTAACCGCCCAAGTGCATGATGCAACATGACTTCATGGCATCGAAATGTCAGAAAACCATGTGATTTTCTCGCGGTCACTTTTGCTTTGTTATTGGCTGCGTTTTTAAATTCGTCTCGGGCTTGTGCGGAGATTTCCGGCATCAGGCGTTTCAAATCTTCCAGTGCCGTTTCAGTACTGCTCAGGTTCACTTGGCTGTGCGCAAGCCATTGATTCCTATTTGCTTCCCGAAAATTGGGGTGAACCTATGGGTGCACCTGCAATTTTTGAAAAGCAAATAGAAATCAAGCTCTTCCACCCTGCATCCACTCTGGAGTCACGGATTCAGGCCTAGAGAGCGAACTTGATGACAACCGATAGCGCAACGTGGGTGACTGCGATTGTGAGTAAACAGAAGTCAGCAGACGGCATAGTAGCCAAACGCTTGCCGTAATGGGCAGGACACGGTGAATCCGATGGCGGCCCCGCCCGAATAATAAGAGAAAGGAGGAGCCTTGCCACACTTGAATACGCGAATGCCGACCGGCAATGACACGACTCAGCGTACTGAAATCGAAAAACCCGACGGAGGCAAGCGACCACTTGGTATTCCGGCGGTGATTGATCGAGTGATTCAACAAACCATCGCCCAAGTGCTCACGCCCATCGTCGATCCGCTGTTTTCTGAAAACAGTTTTGGCTTCCGGCCGGATCGGAGCGGACAACTAGCGGTGAAGCAGGTACAGCAGATCATTAAGCAGAAGCGGCGCATTGCTGTGGATATGGATCTGTCCAGGTTCTTTGATCGAGTGAATCACGATCTGTTGATGTCGTTACTGGGCCGACGGGTTCAGGATAAGCGATTGAAACGGCTGATTGCTCGATATCTACGAGCTGGGGTTATCGAGAACCAGCGCTACCAAGATACAAGAGAAGGTGTGCCACAAGGCGGCCCATTATCGCCCTTGCTGGCTAACATCATGCTCGACCCTCTGGATAAAGAACTGGAAAAGCGCGGTCACACGTTCGCGAGGTACGCCGACGACTTCATCATCCTGGTGAAAAGTCAGCGAGCTGGAGAACGCGTATTGCGCAGCATTACTCAGTCCTGAATCCGTGACTCCTTCAGTGGATGCAGAGTATAAGAGCTTGATTTCTATTTGTTTTTCAAAAATTGCAGGTGCACCCATAGGTTCACTGAAATTTTTGGGAAGCAAATAGGAATCAATGGCTTGCGCACTACGCCGCTATGGAGTCACGGATTCAGGTTAAAGAAAGCCGGATTAGTATCGCTGCGCGATGGATGGATTAAGCTTCACTACTCATAGTGAAACGCCCTGTGCGGAGTCGCCGGTCCGACGTTTCGGTGCAGGGTGTTGTGGGGACTGGGGGTTAGATACCCCCGGTTACCCGATTAGGCATTTCCTACCCCAATACTTTGAAGTAACGCCGAATACTGATCTGGATCTTTTTCTTCAATTTTCCGCAATATAAAACTTGCCGTTGTCTTCATCTCGGGCACATCAATAGGCAAAACACTTCTCTCAAATACACCAGCTAAATGGGAGAACTCATTATTGATGCGATCCGTTAGTGACGCAGCCAATGCATCATCTCCGAAAAAACGCGCTAGCTTGTCATCTTTTTCTAATGCATTGGGGTACTTGTAGTACAGGAATGCCTCAAGAAACTTCCGGGCATTGTTCCCGAAATTGTAGTAGCAATCGTGTTGTTCATCACATTCGATCTGAGCGTGGGCGCATTTATAACTCAAGTTTCGGAGTTCAAACTCACCCAAAAAATTTCGGTAAATCCCTATTTTCAGGCATAAAAAAGGCCCTTGAATGGGTAAAATGTCGTTC
>JARRJP010000024.1:0-52334 GCA_037389025.1 Reinekea sp.
CTAAGCTGATGTGTTTATCGTCCAGAAAAACGGAGTCATCCATCTGTCGCATCCTTTGCGTTGAGGTTTGATTGTGTTTGGTGTCGTGACCGTCATATTTGGGCCGGGTTTATAACAGGCAGGCCCATCATCATGTTGTGATAAAGTTTGCAATAATGATAAGTGCACCTTCAATTTCCACTAAATTGAATAAAATTCAATCCGCAAACATCAAACTACTCTGCCCGGCATCGTCATTTTCAAAGGTGCCGCCATCCCAGCCGGTTCGGGCAGCCTCCTTTTGCTGTGCGTCTGCGAGAGGGACCTCGCAGTCGAGTGATATACGGACATACTTGAACGGCACAGTGAAAGGCGACTGGTTGAACCGGCGAACCGAAGAGCGACCTTTACAGGGTGATGATTGCCTATCTGGTTCCGGTAACCCTGACCTGAATCCGTGACTCCATAGCGGCACAGTGCGCAAGCCATTGATTCCTATTTGCTTCCCAAAAATTTCAATGAACCTATGGGTGCACCTGCAATTTTTGAAAAACAAATATTGAAAAACAAATAGAAATCAAGCTCTTACACTCTGCATCCACTAAAGAGTCACGGATTCAGGCAATATCCACCGGGAAGAATGAATCAGAGACAGACGAACCCAACGCGTCTTGCACTTCGTTTATTTCCCACTCTGGTGTAGTTGCCGACTGAGCTTCGGTTATCACCGATGTGAAATGATCATCCGGTGCTGACAGTCTGTCATTCCGCCAGTAATGCAGGCTGGTTGTCAGCCGATCACAACCGGTCAATGCCGTTATAATACGTTTCTCGTTTTATCCATTTGCCTTAGCCAGACTGCGACAGGCCGCAGCGACAATATTGTCAACCGTTATACCGAATTCTTTAAAGCAACGACCTCCCGGCGCGGAAGCACCAAAGCCGGTCATGCCGACAAATTCACCACAGTCACCAAGGTAGGCATCCCAACCCTGGCGAACAGCGGCCTCCACCGCAACACGAGCACGTACTTCTTGAGGTAAAACCTGTTGCTGATACTCCGGCGACTGCTCTTCAAACAACGCCCAGCACGGCATACTGACGACCCGGGTGGCAATGCCTTTGGCTACCAGCAGTTCCGCTGCGGCCAGTGCCAGCGAGACTTCGGAACCGGTCGCCATCAGCACTGCGTCCGTGCTGTCCTCTCCACTGAGAATATAAGCCCCACGCTCCAGTTGCCGATAAGACGCTTCGTTGTCCAGTACCGGTAATGCCTGACGGCTTAACAGTAAAGCGCTGGGATGATTCCGGTCGCGCAGGATGGATTGCCAGGCCATCGCGGTTTCATTAGCATCGGCCGGACGATAAACGCGAAGATCCGGTATTGCCCGCAAACTGGCGATGGTTTCAACCGGCTGGTGCGTTGGTCCATCTTCGCCGACACCGATAGAGTCATGCGTCAGGACAAATATCGACGGATAACCGGATAGCGCAGCAACGCGAACGGCCGGCCGCAGGTAGTCGGCAAACACCAGAAAGGTGCCGCCGTATGCTCGCAATACCCCACCCACATTCAGGCCGTTCAGTATGGCGGCCATCGCATGTTCGCGAATGCCATAACGCAGGTAACGGCCCTGTCGCTGATTCGCCTGATAATCCAGTGCGCCATCGAACCACGTATTGTTTGAGGGGGTCAGGTCAGCCGACCCTGCCAGCACAAACGGTAATTGCGGCATGAGCGCATTCAATACTTTGCCAGAGGCTTGCCGGGTTGCCATGCTTTGCCCTGCTTCAAACACGGGTACGGTGATGACCGGAATATTCTGTGCAGCGACAAATTGTTGCGCTAATTCTGAGTCAGACTGAACCCAGTTCTGGTAACTCTGCTGCCACTGTTCATATTCGGTTTGCCAGTGAGCAATCCGGTGCTGAATATGTGCATAAACTTTCTCAGGAACCTCAAAAGCGGTTTTAGAAGGCCAGTTTAACGCACGCTTCGTAGCTTGAATCTCTGCTTCGCCCAACGGCGAACCATGCACTTTATGGCTGCCTTGCATATTCGGACTGCCATAGCCGATTAAGGTTTTAATACGAATCAGCGTAGGCCGCTGTTGCTCCGCTTTTGCCTCGGTGATGGCATGGTGAATCACATCCAGGTGGTTACCGTCGCCAGCCACTTCAATCACCTGCCATCCGTAAGCTTTATAGCGCTGAGTGACATTTTCGCTGAAACTCAGTTTTGTGCTGCCATCAATCGTGATGCTGTTGTCATCGTACAACACAATCAATTTACCCAACTGTAAATGACCGGCCAGCGACGCAGCTTCCGCAGAGACACCTTCCTGCAGACAACCATCACCGGCAATGACATAGGTGTAGTGATCAAACAATGCTGCTTGCGTATTCACGGTTGCGGCCAGATGCGTCTCTTCAATGGCCATACCGACAGCACTGGCAATGCCTTGTCCAAGCGGCCCGGTCGTCAGTTCAACACCCACTGTATGGCCGAATTCCGGGTGGCCCGGCGTTTTGCTGCCCCATTGACGAAACTGCTTTAAGTCGTCCATGGACAGTTCATAACCGAACAGATGCAATAACGAATACAGTAGGGTGCTGCCATGCCCGGCGGAAAGGACAAATCGGTCCCGGTTCAGCCAGTTCGGCGCGCTGGGCATTTGTTTAAGGTGGCGAGACCATAAAACGTAAGCGGCGGCAGCCATGCCCATCGGCATCCCCGGATGCCCGGAATTAGCCTGCTGAACCATGTCCATCGCTAATGTGCGAATGGCGTTAACAGCCAACTGGTCGGTGTCAATAAATGTTCGAGCCAGTAACTCCTGAGTCGCCAGCGGTGAGTCTGAAATCGTCATAAAAATCTCCTTGTTAGTCATAATAAACTGTCGAAACCTGTCCTGAATCCGTGACTCCATAGCGAAACAGTGCGCAAGCCATTGATTTTTATTTGCTTCGCAAAAGTTGGGGGAAACCTATGGGTGCACCTGCAATTTTTGAACAACAAATAGAAATCAAGCTCTTACACCCTGCGTCCACTTTGGAGTCACGGATTCAGGTTGTGTTATAAATCTGAATGTCCCTGTTCAAATTCCCATTGCACACCATAGGGATCAATGAAGTAAAAATAACGAATCGCTGCAACAATGTTACAAACGTCTTCCTTTTGTTTTCTGTCCGTCTCCTGAGCGAGATCAAAAAAACGGAATTCCTCTACGGTGATGGGGTCAATGCGAAACGGCTGATAGTCCCGTGCCGGGTTAATCAGACGAATGCCAGGTATGGATTTTACATGGGCAAAGGCGGCATCAATGTTTTCGACCTTTAATGCAATATGGCGCACGCCACCCACATCATTCACGGCCATCGGCCGAACCTTATCGACTGCAACGGGCATGTGATACTGCATCAGTTCAAGTGTCAATTGCGTGCCCGGCACGGCAACAAACGCGATACTGACCTCAACCTCCTCTGGATTATCCAGAAAGCCAGCCGATCGGGCAAAACCGGTATTGCGAAAATGATCAAACGCCTGCAGCGGTTCAACAGCCAACAGTTGGCTGTAAAAATCGATAGCACGTTCGAGATCTGGCACACCAATATTAATGTGACTGACACCGCGAATAAAAGGGTGCGGTATTGCATGGAACTCTGCCAGCCATTTTTGGCCCGGTAACGCCTGTTTTATTTCATGTCGCTCAACCCGGCGCTCATGCGTTTCCTTTTTGTTCTCGGTGATTTTGTCGGTGACGGAGTCGCGAATGATATTGACTTCCGTGACTTCTCTGATTTCAGTAACTTCCTTAAAAGCGCTCATGAGTCCCTCCTTTATTTCATCAATCCAGCGTCCGAATCACCCGGCAGGGATTTCCTGCCGCAACCACTTTGGCGGGAATATCCTTGGTGACAATACTGCCCGCACCAATGGTTGTATGATCACCAATCGTAACGCCCGGACAGATAATCGCACCGGCACCAATCCAGACATTTTTTCCAATGATGACCGGTGCAGCGGCTTCGAGTTTGCGCAACCTCGGTTCGTAATCTGTCGGGTGATACGCAGCACTGATCTGAACGCCCGGTGCCAATAACGTATCCGCACCAATAATGATTTTATTGCAGTCCAGCAAAATGCAGCCGTAATTCATAAAGACGCGATCACCCAGTTCAAGGTTATAGCCGTAATCGCATTTGAAAGGCGTTTTGATCTCACACCCGTCACCCAGTTTACCCACCAGTTGCTGTAAAAGCGTGTGACGTTTATCCACTTCACTGTCACGAGTGGCGTTAAACTCATATACCAGATCCGCAGCACGTTCACGCTCCATCGTAAGCTCATCGTCATGGTGTTCGTAATGCTGGTTTGCCAGCATTTTTTCTTTTTCAGATGAATAATTTTCCTGTACAGACATAATTCGCTCCTTGGCGAAGGGCCGCCACGGACTGTGGCGGCCACTGATCAATGTGTGACAATAATGGCGGTCATAACCAGTTCGGTATCACCAGTGTTTTCGATGCTGTGCATTTCGCCGTGTCCGGTCACAACCACATCGCCGGCTTTCACCGGGAACAAACCCGTTTTTTCCTCGACCAGACCGGCACCGGAACGGATCAGGTAAAACTCGGTTTCGTTCTTGTGAATATGTTTGCCGATACTGCCTCCAACCGGTATGACCTGTTCACACAGTAAACGGCAGTTGGTCATTATTTCCCTGGGAACATATTCGGTAATATGAATATCGCCTTTGCCTGCTTTCAGGTTCGAACGGACGTTTTTCTCGAAGTTGTCATTAGTCAGAATCATGATGCATTTCCTTTTCTTTTCGAATTATATTATATGGCCAGTGCAAAACGATTGATAGCCGTTGCAACCCCATCGGTATTGTTGCAGTGCGTAATATGGCTTGCATATTTTTTCACTTCTTCAGGGCCATTGTTCATCACAATACCTATGCCGCAATCGCGTATCATGGTGATGTCGTTATAGCTGTCACCGATAGCCATAACATGGCCTTTTTCAATGCCCAACTGATCACACAGAAAATCGATGGTTTTGCTCTTATCAACATTTTTATTGGTGAATTCAAGAAAGAAGGGCTTGGAAATATTCATGCTCATGGCATCACCAATCTTAGGCCGTAATTGCTGCTCAATTTCTTTTAACCGGCCGGGCTCCTGCAACAGTAAAATCTTAACAACCTCCTGCTTGATCTCACTGCGCAGATTCGGTGTACGGATAACCGGCATACCGGTCAGTTTACCTTCAAAATCCGTGTACTCATTCATAAACGGGGTGACGACCTTGCCATCAATATAGGTATGAATATAAACCTCCATTTCCTGTGGCAGTGAACACAGCAGTTCAATGTCATCCCAGGTCAGCGTACAGCGGAACATCTCTTTGCCACTGGAACAATCAGTAGCAATGGCTCCGTTGTAAGAAATGACATAACCTCCGTATTCTGCCAGGCGAAGCTGGTTGGCATACGGCATGATCGCTGGCGTGGGTCGCCCGGATGCGATAACAATTTTAATACCGCGCTTCTGTGCGTTAAGAATGACTTTTTGTGTGTAATCACTGATGACCAATTTATCGTTAAGCAGAGTGTCATCCAGATCCATAACGATCATTTTGATGTTGCCTGTTAACAATTCAAATGGCATTAATGTGGCGTTAGACATATCGTATCTCCTTTAAGTCTAGTAGGGCTCACCCGCAACGGATCTCCTCCCGAAAATCCGACGATCAGTTTTACCCGTATTACCAAGTTCCAATGTTTTCCATTTCCGCCCATTTTTTGGGGGGCGGCCCAATTGGACGCTGCTGCAACAACTCGATGGAAATACCATCCGGTGTTTTCACAAACGCCATGTAACCATCTCGCGGTGGCCGCGCTATGGTGACATCCATTTCCTGTAATTGCTTACAGGTGTCGTATATGTTTTCGACGCCAATAGCAATGTGACCAAAGCTGTCACCAATTGCATAAGGCGTTTCCTGATCCCAGTTATGAGTCAATTCAATTTCAAAAATCCCCTTTCTATCCGTTAAAAATATCAGTGTAAAACGACCAGTCGGCTGATCAAATCTTCGTACTTCCTTTAATCCAAGCACGGTGAAAATATCCAGGGTTTGCTGCACATTGCGTATGCGCAGCATTGCATGCAACAACACAAGTCAACCCTCTATTTCGCTGAGCACAACCTTGCCAATGGTCTTGCCGGATTCCAGTTTGCGATGCGCTTCTATCAGGTTGATTGCGGACAGCGGGCCGATAACTTCCGTTAATGTGGTTTTCAGAGTTCCACTATCAACCAGTTCAGCAACGCGATTCAGTAACACATGCTGTTCCGAAATATCCGATGTTTTATACATGGATCGGGTAAACATAAATTCCCAACAGAAGGAGACACTTTTCCCCTGAAGTCTATTCATTGGCAAACTGACACCGCCAGTGGTTTCAACAATGGTGCAAATCGCCCCTTGAGGTTTAATCACATCGGCCATTTGCTCAAAATACACTTCGGTCGGTGCACAGCAGAAAATATAATCTACACCGTCAACGCCATGCTGCTGCAATTGAGGTAACAGCGGTTGGCTATGGTCAATTGACAAATCCGCACCCATTTCCTGGCACCAGGCTCTGGTTTCATCTCGTGACGCTGTTGTGATCACCTGACCGATACCGGCGACTTTCTTCGCAATCTGAGTGGCAACAGAACCCACTCCACCTGCGCCAGCAATAATCAGCAGGCTTTTCTTTGCCTGTTCAGCAGTGGCTTCTGGTCTCAGAGATAGACGGTTAAACAACCCTTCCCAAGCCGTTATCGTAGTTAACGGCAGTGCCGCTGCCTCCTCAAAGGTTAATGAAACAGGCATATGCCCGGTGATGCGTTCATCAACCAACTGATACTGCGCATTGCTGCCAGCGCGGGTCAGGTCGCCTGCATAGTAAACTTTATCGCCGACTTTAAAGCGCTGGCAGTTTTCACCGACCGCTTTGACTACACCTGCGGCATCCCAGCCCAATACTCGCGCTGGATTTTCCGTCTTCTCTTTAGGCTTGCGAACTTTGGTATCCACTGGGTTGACTGACATTGCTTTAACCTCAATCAGTAGGTCGAACCCGGTTGCTACGGGTGCCGCCAGTTCAACATCAGCAAAACAGTTCTCAGCCTGTGTTGGTAAATAGTTATATAGCCCTACCGCTTTCATTGTCTTGTCTCTTTGCAGTTCATAAATTAATCAGTCAGAAGGGATTATAGAAATCGATCCGGAGACAACAATCAGGTACACAATGTATATCTGGTTACATTTGTGTTCGTTCCTGAAGTGGAATGACAGGGTGAATTGCATTAAAACAAAGCTGATAAGAATTGAATGTTTTAAAGAGAGTGATCTTTTTAAAAAAGTGAGCGAAAAGGATCACAATTCCAACTTCTGCATTATCTGAATACACAGTCTTGGTGCGTTTTTAAAAGAAGCACTCTAAAATAATACCTATTGTAAGGAAGTTGTATTTTTCATGATTCGAAATAAATTTAGACCCTGAATCCGTGATTTCAACGTGGATGCAGGATGTAAGAGCTTGATTTCTATTTGTTTTTCAAAAATTTCAGGTTCATTGAATTTTTTGGGAAGCAAAGAGGAATTAATGGCTTGCGCACTGTGCCGCTATGGAGTCACGGATTCAGGTAGAAATCAACGCTTGAAAGACACTTCTTTATTCTTGACTATAGGGTTACGCAATACCAAAGCAGAAAGGAATATACAGTGAACAGTCGAAATCACCAGAGATATAACTGCAATATTGGTTGCAAGGCAGAAAACACACTGGAAGTCATTCGTGGTAAATGGAAAGGCGTCATCATTACACTACTGAGTGATCGGACATATCGATTCAGCGAGCTACAGCAATGTATGCCAGGTGTTACCCAGCGTATGCTGACCCGCCAACTGCGTGAACTGGAAGAAGCCGGTATTGTGGAACGTGAGGTCATCAGTTACAAACCAATTGCGGTTTCATACTCACTGACCGAATTGGGCAAGACATTAAAACCGGTTATGGAATGCCTGAAAGACTGGGGCAACAATTATGGTCACTTGCTTTACCCCTGTGGGGTTGAAATGAATGATTCAGGTAGATAGTAAATCTACTTGGTCTGCATAACACCAAGCCTATCTGACTGTCCGAAAATAGACTGTCCTGTTGTGGCCTTGCCCTCTCGACGGACGCTATTTTTCGGACAGCCATCTAGTACAATATAATTAGTACAATATAATGTCGGAGTAATAGGTTGTTTCCCAAATTTCTTAAAAATATCCCTGCTCGCCTATTGCCTCTTGGGCTAATTCTTCTCATCCCAGGCTGCTCGTTAGACGACCATAACACACACATCCCCTCAAGTTCGCCGAACTCCCCCTCTGGGGGGATTGAGTGGCTTTATTATATGGGCCAGGATGTCGCAGTCACTAATGATGTGGACAACTGCCTGGACCGAGACTATGACAACCACAAGTCCATTTTCTGCGGCGGTGATGACCTGAATGATATGAACAGCTCGGTAAACCCGAGTGAGCCTGAGATCTGCGGTGATGGCTTCGACAACAATCAGGATGGCCTGATGGATTATGCTGACACTGCAAACTGTCAGCACACAACTACTCCAAAAACCTATCACGTGAATAGCGCGACCGGGGACCCTGTAAATGGCACAGGATCTGAAGCCTCACCGTTTGCAACTATAGCCCAGGCTAATGCGGTAGTAGCGAGCGGCGATACTGTCCTACTTTATGAAGGAGATTACGGGGATGTTCAACTCGCCTTTACCAGCAATCCCTATGACACGGTCGATGCGTTGGAAAACCGTCCACCCCTGTATACAGACTGGGTAACTTACAAAGCGGCTCCTGGGGCGGAGCATCTTGCGCGGTTGGGGAGACTGGAAATTGGTAATCGTATAACTCCGAGCGGCTATAACGATAAATATCCAAAAGACTCTGAATATGCCATTAGTGGTCCGCTCAATCCGACCCTGCGCGATTTTCGAATTCGCATAGAAGGTTTGACCATTGAGGATGGGGTTTCCATTCAGCATGGTCGCTTCGTTCACCTCAAAAATAATGTTGTAAACAGAATCGGCCCTATTGCCAGTGCCACAGATTGCACCGTTTACTTTAACAATACCGGGATAGAGATCGGTGGTCGTTATATCATCATCGAAGACAATGAGGTGACACACACGGCCCACGGAATTCACGGTGGTGCCCATGACGTCATTATCCGCAACAATCGCATACACCATATCAGCCATGATGGCCTTGGCCTTATTCTTGGCAGGAACTACCTGATCGAAGGGAATCAAATCTATAACACGGATGATGGATACGATGACAATGCAGGCACAAGCTGCAATATTCACTCTGATGGTTTCCAGCCGTACATCATCACCTACGAGGCTGGCGCCAACATGGGTTACGACATTCGCAATGTCAGTTTCAAGAGAAACCTTGTCTATCACACTGAGTCTATGATCATCATGCTGCAGTCGAGTCCCTATGCGGATTACACCAACTGGATGAGCGACATCAAGCTGCGTAACTTCCTGTTTGAAAACAACATCTTTGGGCCATCTGGTGGATTTATGTTGAATATCATTGCGGATGGTTTTGACGGATTCATCTTCCGCAATAACTCGCTTCTCAGGGTTGAGGATGACTCCTATGTCAGTGACCAGGGCCGAACTTTACGAAGCGATAGTTTCTCCGTCAGGCTTACCGGTCCAGCCTCAGTGAAATCGGCGATCTACAACAACATCATTCCTGAGTTTATCGGGCTCAGCGATACCCTGGACTTCGCAGGCTATAACTATTACGACACAGCATTTCTTAGCTGGTATAAAGACCTTGAATGGTATCGCGACTGGGAGGGAGATCTCTTCCGAGAGGGCACGGAGGCGCAGTATGTTACGACTGATTTTTTGGGCAATCTGCTTGACGACTCGCCACTCATCAATTCGGGTACACGAATCGATGAGAACGGTATACCTCTCGATCTGCCAATCACCGAGGATTTCTATGGTAACCCGCGGGACAACCGCCCTGATCGCGGAGCGGTTGAGGTAACAGGCCTGAATCCAGATCATCAACTCACGCAGCAATAGCTGAATCCGGCTCCTTAATAAGCCATGTTCAGGGTTTATTAAAACCTGAATCCGTGACTTCATAGTGGCGCAGTGCGCAAGCCATTGATTCTTCTTTGCTTCACAAAAATTGGGGTGAACCTATGGGGGCACCTACAATTTTTGAACAACAAATAGAAATCAGGCTCTTACACCCTGCATCCACTTTGAAGTCACGGATTCAGGAAAATCAATATTTGAACGAATCGCTAAGCTTCCGCCCGGAAACGCTGTTGAGGCAATGGATGGTTCATACTCTCCAGTCCGGGAAAGGGTTTCTTCTGATGATAATGCAGTCCAGCGGCCTGCCAACGACGTAAAAACTCTTCAATAATGTCGGGATGACTACCCAAATGCATTCGAACATATGGCGCCGGTGCTTGCTGATTGTACAACGATGCGCACACCAATGTTCCAGTAGCATAAAAGAGGTCATCGCGAAAACGATCAATACCATCAGGCTCCATTTGGTAGATCTCAGGTACAGCTAAAAGCATGTATGAGGTAGATGGCCCTACACAAACACGCTCTTCCGGCCATCCCATTTGCATAACCAATTTTTCTTTTACGCGCTCTTTTTGTCTGGTATACATCAAACCTGTTTCAAGGGTCCAATCGTAAGCTGCCTTTGTAGCCAGCCAGGCACACATAATTTCAGCATTATGGGTATTGCAGTGATAGCGATTTATCCAGGATTCCCTGGCTAATCTTCGCAACATACTCGGAGAGGTGGTAATTGCGGCTACGCCCATGGTGTTGCAACTAAACTGTTTGCCAAATGGTCGGGTGGTGACCCAACGATCAAACATGCCCGAACGGGCCAACGCATTGTCACCACCACGATAATTGAGTGCTTGCAGCAATGCTTTGAGATGGTTGACTACTGGAAACCTTGGATCATGCACGTTGAAGTAAGCATCATCGAGTAGCAGGTAACCTAACTCATCGGCACACAACTTCAGAAGGAATTCCGTTACATCCGTAGACCACTGCATGCCGGTTGGATTATGTTGAGGGTTGCTGACCGCCAATGCGATTCTCTTCGTGGGATTTTTCTGGATGTTGTCAGTTAGATCTTTCCACTCTGTCAGATCGGGATGCCAGTTATTTTCAGGTCTGATGGGCAGATATACAACTTCAAATCCCACGTCCTTGAATATGCCGCGATAATCCCAACTTGGCGTGGGAACCAACGCGATAGGTTGTTGTTTTGGCCAGCGTTTTATGAATTCCCTAAAAACCGTTTTTGCCAAATCATACATAGCCATGCGTGTCGTCATAGACAGACAGCCAACTTCAATACGACCTACACTGCTATTTTCATAAGGCACTAAATTGTGCTCTGAGACAATCAGGTTACGCAAAAAATCCCGGTGCCTTTGAATGCCATAACCACATTCGGCATATCCCATGTCTTCCGGTTTGAATTTGAAGTTGTTGATGAATTCTAGAAAGTCTGGACAGACACCATTCCAATGTTCACCCTTTACAGCGTATAGAGCCGGACCATGTGGCGAACCAGCATCATTATAACGGTGATAAAGAATTTGCTCGGGAGAGCACAGGCGCAGTTCTTTGGATTCGTTGTGAAGATGATCTTCCGCAGCGCTGATATGACGACGCATAGAAGGTGTTTGTTCAGGAAGTGACGGAATCAAGCTTATTTTATAATTATCATGTGGATGATTCATACCTAACCTCGTGCTGTTTTGAAATGGACGGCGAGTATAAGTCATGGAGGGTGTTGTCACACTCAGAAAATTATAACGGTTAACAAAATACTGTTTTATTAAACCGTTAAAAAAATGGATTCTCCGCATATCTGTGGGCAATAATAAGAAAGTGTAAGGAAAAATTTAAATACCTGAATCCGTGACTTCTTCAGCGGATGCAGGGTGTAATAGCTTGATTTTATTTGTTTTTTAAAAATTACAGGTGCACATAGGTTCATTGAAATTTTTTAGAAGAAAATAGGAATCAATGTATTGCGCACTGCGCCGCTATGAAGTCACGGATTAAAGTAATATTTCAGTAATGGAATTAATTGGATAGTGCACCGAGATAAATTGGCAAAATATTGGCGGCAAAAGTCCGCTACCTGATAAGGATTAGGTTAAGTGTTGATAGAGGAATTTACTATCCATAATATTTCGCAGAAAGGTCAGAATTTGACTACTCCCTGAATCCGTGACTCCATAGCGGCGCAGTGCGCAAGCCATTGATTCCTCTTTGCTTCCCAAAAATTGGGGTGAACCTATGGGTGCACCTACAATTTTTTGGAGTCACGGATTCAGGTATTCCTTGGACACAGCGCCGCTATGGAGTCACGGATTCAGGTTTAAAATATCGCTAAGTCTGTATATCTGAAATTTAAAAAATATATTGGCTCTTGGTGCGTTAGATCACTCAACTTTCTATACCGATTAAAGTTCTGTTAGTGCCAAACATTCCACCTATACCCAACCCAATTTCCATCCCTATAATACCCTCTCCTGACATTTCCCATTTCAGGAGACCACGACAATGACCATAGATCGCTCTCATACCCACACACGGACTAACCGCCACACCCATTGGCAACAGCACATTACTGCCTGGCAGCAATCCAACCTATCCCAAGCCACTTTCTGCAAAACACACCAACTATCCCTTCACCAGTTTATTTACTGGCGAAAAAATTACGCTCTCAGTCCAGCGACACACCGGCAACCCCATCCAAACAACTCGTCCAGTTCACTGCGCGCCAACAGAGCCTGCCACTTCGGATCTATCACTTACCCTGCCCAACGGAGTATGTATTCACGGTATCGGTTCAGCCAATCTGACTCTCGCTTGTCAATTAGTGGTACAACTCTCATGAAACCAGATTTCCGACCCTCCATTCACCGACCACACATTTATCTCTATCGCGACCCTGTCGATGGCTGCATGGATCATGTACGGCGCAAATTTGTGGAAGCCGGCAAAGCCGGTGCACCGTCAAAGAAACCCTGTATGGCATTGAGAAAAAACTCAAAGACCTGCCGCCACTGGAAAAACAGGCCAAACGACAGGAACTCATCAAACCCCGACTGGAGACCTTCAAAGGCCATCCGGCCACTGGCGGTGGGAAGGCGCAATTGAATGTTTGCTGATACGCCACGAGGCGCACGAGCCAGTGCCTGTTGTTACAGTCTGATCGAAGCCGCAGGCATATCTGAAATATGTGCTGGCCCGGATAGGCTCGGCAAACAGTGAAGAGAAATTGGAGGCATTATTGCCTTGGAATCTGAAGGATATGTTGGGTAAGGGTCAATAGGTGGAATCTTTGGCGCTTACACAGAATCAGTAGATCAGCAAATTGACATCAATAATCTTAAAGATTATTGCTATTTTGATAATCTAATCTAGTTATCATTTTTGTGGTGTCGAGTAACAACAAAGACTCGTCTGACATAGCTGTCGCGATTTTGGTTCAGCGAATGCGCATTCTGTTTGTTTTTTGCTCGGTCTCTGTTTTCTCAGACAGCCTCATAGACTTTTTGCGGTCATGGACTTTCACAGTCTGAGTGAGCATAAGGAAGATGAAAGGGCCTCAGTGAAATCTGGGCTGGGCCTTTCTTCAGGGGAGTGTTGTTTTAGGCTGGCTAACCGGTAGTGAACCTGACAAAAAGCACTTGGTTATTCCAGCCATTTTTAAGCTGCCTATCCGGCAGTGAACACCGTTTCTGCGTGTCGTCCCGCTCGTTGCCGTTTCTAAGCTGCCTACCCGGCAGTGAAGCGAATATGGTTGGTTGGGAAATTGAAATTATATTTCTAAGCTGCCTGTTCGACAGTGAACTATTACCCAATGAGAAGTATTAGTTGCAAGTATTTTTAAGCTGCCTATCCGGCAGTGAACGTTGAGCGCATTATGCGCGAACTTACACATTGTTTCTAAGCTGCCTATCCGGCAGTGAGCAGAGCAAAAAACCTAACTCTTTGATTATTACCTGAATCCGAGACATCTTCAGTGGATGCAGGCTATAGCGATAATCATCACGCCTGTCGCTGTCGAACAACTTCAAATAAACAAACACCCGCTGCGACTGAAACATTCAGGCTGCTGACATCGCCCGCCATTGGAATATGAATCAGCTCATCGCAGATATCCCGTGTTAACCGGCGCATGCCTTTTCCTTCAGCCCCCATAACGAGCGCCATCGGCCCGGAAAATTTATGTTTGTAGATGGATGAGCTTGCTTCACCGGCCGTGCCATAGACCCAGATGCCACGTTCTTTTAACGCTTCCAGTGTACGGGCCAGATTGGTTACGGCAAAAAACGGCACGGTTTCTGATGCACCGCTGGCGATTTTGACGGCAGTGGCTGTCAATGTCGCGGATTTATCTTTCGGTACAATCAAACCATGAACGCCTGCGGCATCACAGGTTCGCAAACAGGCGCCGATATTATGCGGGTCGGTTACGCCATCCAGTACCAGTAAAAAGGCGGGTTCTGGCAACTGATCAAGCATGGCTTCGAGATCGTTTTCGCGCAGTACCGGCGCGGCGGTTGTCTGCACCAATACACCCTGGTGACGAATATCTTTCAGTTCCTGCTTTTGCAGCAACCGTTCAAATTCTTCCCGACTGGCGAGATGGAATTTCAGGCTTTGTGCCCGCACCTGGTCGAGAAAGGCGTTCATGCGATTGTCTTGACGGCCTTTGAGAATATAAACGTCCTTAATCCGTTCCGGGTGGTTTTCAATCGCACTCTGCGCTGAGTGCAGGCCGTATATCCAAAATGATTCTGCCACTGTAGCTCTCCAATGACGGGGGTGATCTAAAAATAATGTGACTATTTACCGGTGGTTACCAAGCCTTCGTAGGTGGCGCTGGCCGTGAAGAGTGATTAATAAGTTTCGCGGCGAAGCGCCGCTGCTACGGCGGCTGATATTGTTTTTAACCTGAATCCGTAACTCCATCGCGGCATAGTGCACAAGCCATTAATTCCTGTTTGCTTCCCAAAAATCGGGGTGAACCTATGGGTAAACCGGCGATTTTTGAAAAACAAATAGAAACCAAGCTCTTACACTCTACATCCACTCCAAAATCACGGATTCAGGTTTCAGTTTGGGCTGCGAAGAGCCGATTTATTTTTTTCGGCTACGTTGTTTGCCTTTGCTCTTGGTTCCGGTGCTTTTACCATCGCGCGGCTTTCTTGATTTGCGGGTTGTGGATGCTGCCGATGTTTTTTTGCCATTGCCCGCTTTTTTAATGCGACCACGATCCGGCTTTTGCACGTCGCTGTTAGCGAGTTCAAAATCAATTTTACGTTCATCCAGGTTCACGCGAACCACTCGTACTGCCAGTTTGTCACCGAGGCCGTAGGTAATTCGAGTACGTTCACCCACCAGACGGTGCGCGGCTTCCTGATACTGATAGTAGTCCGATTGCAGGCTGGAGATATGTACCAGGCCATCGACATAAACGTCATCAAGCTGCACAAACAAGCCAAAGTTGGTAACCGAAGAGATCGTCCCGGTGTATTCATCACCGATATGATCACTCATGTATTCACACTTCAACCAGGCGATAACATCCCAGGTGGCTTCGTCAGCGCGCCGTTCGGTCATCGAGCAATGCTCTCCCAGCTCAAACATGGCTTTGTCGTCGTAGGGATAAATAACCGATGCATCAATTGACTCGGCGCCTTTAATCCGTTTGACCAACGAGCAACGTTTTTTGCTGCGAATAGCACTGCGGATTGCTCGATGCACTAGCAAGTCTGGATAACGACGAATCGGTGAGGTGAAATGCGCATAACGATCAAATGCCAAGCCGAAGTGACCGATGTTATCCGGCTGATAAACGGCCTGTGCCATTGAACGCAGCATCACAGTTTGCAGCAACTGAAAGTCTTCACGACCGGAAATCTGTTTAAGCAGTTTCTGATAATCTTTCGCTTTCGGCTTCAAGCCACCGCCCAGTTCAAGGCCCTGTTCACCCATGTATTCACGCAAATTTTCCAGACGCTCTAATGATGGCGTATCGTGTACGCGATACAAGGCGGGAATTTTCATTTGCTCCAGCAAAGTAGCCGCGCTGACGTTGGCGGCCAACATGCATTCTTCAATCAAGCGGTGCGCGTCGTTACGTTCAGTGGCAACAATGCGATCAATTTTCTGCTCGTCATTAAAGATGATTCGGGTTTCGCGGGTTTCGTAATCCACGGTGCCGCGCGCCGATCGCGCGATTAAGAATCGACGAAAGACATCGTGTAGGGTGTCGATGTTTTTTGTTACCAAAGCACCGAAGGTTTTTTTGAACTCATTGCGTTCAGCGCCTTTTTTATTTTCCAACATTGTGCCGACTTGGGTGTAAGTCAGACGGGCATGGGAATGAATAATGCCTTCCATAAAGCGGAATTTTTCCACCACACCGGTTGATGAAACTTCCATTTCGCAAACCATCGATAAACGGTCAGTTTGCGGATTCAACGAACACAGGCCATTGGACAGCACTTCCGGCAACATTGGGATAACCCGCTCTGGAAAGTAAACGCTGGTGCCGCGACTGCGCGCTTCATGATCCAATGGTGAGTCGACCTGGACATAATGCGAGACGTCGGCAATAGCAACGTACAGGCGGATGTTGCCGTTCTTCATTGCTTGGGCATAGACGGCGTCGTCAAAGTCCCGGGCGTCTTCACCGTCAATGGTGACGAAGGGTTTGTTGCGTAAATCTTCACGATTCGCTTTATCTTCTTCCTCAACGTCTTTGCCGAAACCGAAGCATTGCTCTTCAACTTCCTGGGGCCAGGCGCAAGGAATGTCATAAGTACGCAACGCTATGTCGATTTCCATACCTGGCGCCATGTGTGCGCCAAGCACCTGGGTGATCTTGCCGATCGGTTGCTTGCGGAACTGGGGTTGCTCGACAATAATAACGACGACTATATCACCGTCGTTCGCTGTGGAGGTTTCATTAGGTGGAATCAGTACATCCTGGGTGATGCGTTTGTTTTCCGGATGTACGACACCAAAGCCGCCATCCCAGTGAAAACGCCCTACCAACTCTGCCGTATTTCGTTCCAGTATTTCGGTAATAATGGCTTCACTGCGTCCTCGATGATCTCGGCGGCCTTTACGGGCCAGTACAATATCGCCATCAAAACAACTGTTCATCTGGCGATGATTGAGCAGGTAATCCTGGCCGCCGACATCTGGAATCAGAAAACCGTAACCATCAGGATGCCCATGCACCCGGCCACGTATCAAATCCATCTTGTCAATCAGGCCGAAAGCGCCTTTGCGGGAACAGAGTAGCTGACCATCGCGAACCATGGCGATCAGTCGTCGCCGAAGTGCTTCAATGGAGTCAGGATCAGTCAACCCGAGTTCATCACACAGTTCAGGGTGGGTTACCGGACCTTTACGTTGTTCCAGGTGGTCGGTTATGTATTCGCGGCTGGGTATTGGATTTTCATATTTTGCCGCTTCGCGGGAGAGATGAGATTCGGGCACCGATGGCTTTTTCAATGTAGGAGATGTAGTCACGGGCATTCTGAGGCAGATCAGCCAGTGATTTCGCGCCGAAAGTCGATTCTTTCCAGCCCGGCAATTCGATATAAACCGGTTTGACCTTTTCAAAGGCTTCTGCCGACTCCGGCCATTCAACTTTATTACCCGCGTCATCCTCATAGCCAACACAGACTTTGACCACATCAAGACCGTCCAGCACATCCAGCTTGGTCAAGCAGATTGCGTTGATGGAGTTGATACGGATACTGTGTTTTACCAACACGGCGTCGAACCAGCCGCAACGACGGGCTCGACCTGTGGTGGTACCAAACTCATGACCTTTTTCGGCCAGATACTTACCGTCATCGTCAAACAGTTCTGTCGGGAATGGGCCAGAACCGACGCGCGTGGTGTAAGCTTTGGTTATGCCCATGATCTGATCCAGATACAAAGGACCAACACCAGAACCCGTTGCCACACCACCAGCGGTGGTATTGGATGAGGTGACATAAGGATAGGTGCCATGGTCAATATCCAGCAGCGACCCCTGAGCGCCTTCAAACATGATATTGCCGTTGGCTTCGCGAATGTCGTGTACCAGATTGACCGCATTGACGGTGATCTCGCGAATACTTTCCGCTTCTACGATCACTTCGTCGATAACGGCCTGAACATCGACGGTTTCAGCACCATAGTATTCTTTCAGAATAAAATTGTGATATTCCAACAACTCGGTCAACTTGTCACGGAAACCATCCTGAAAAACATCCCCCAGGCGCACACCGCGACGGGAAACCTTGTCTTCATAGGCGGGACCGATACCACGACCAGTGGTTCCGATCTTCTTGTCACCACGTTTGGCTTCACGAGCGTTATCCAATGCGACATGTATCGGCAGGATCAAAGGGCAACCATTCGAGACGCGCAGACGCTCGCGAACAGGAACACCACGAGCTTCCAGGGCAGCCATCTCTTTCAGCAAGGCCGTGATGGATAAGACAACACCATTACCAATCACGCATTTTACTCCATCACGCAAAATGCCGGATGGAATCAGGTGCAGTGCGGTTTTTTCACCGTCGATAACCAATGTATGGCCGGCATTGTGACCGCCCTGAAAACGAACCACGGCATCTGCATTTTCAGTCAGTAGATCAACAATTTTACCCTTGCCTTCATCACCCCATTGAGTGCCTAAAACAACAACATTCTTACCCATGTTAGTTTTGCCCTTGTTGAGAAATTGATTGCACCTGCCATTGTCCATCGGACAACACCAGCTCGCGGTCACAACCCAATTCCTCGATATGGGTCTGACCTGAGAAAAGCTGAATAACACGCTCGCCCTGTGAGCGCAGCGATTGAATCGCCTGAAGCAGAGACGCTTCACTACCGGCCGGAGCCACAATACCGGAAGGTTCGGACCAGTCGGATACCGTCAACGCTGCCAGCACTTTCAAATCGCTGGAAAAACCGGTAGCAGGACGTGAGCGACCAAAGACTTCACCGGTATGGTCATAACGGCCACCGCGTGCAACCGGCTGACCAAAGCCGGGCACAAAGGCGGAAAATACCAGGCCGGTGTGATAGTTGTAATCTCGCAGTTCGGCCAGATCCAGATGCACTCGAACTTCGGGGAAACGGGCTTGAACCTGCTCGGCAATGGAGCCCAACGTGGTCAAAGCCTGCTGAACGTCATCACTGGTTTCATTGAGCAGCCTCTGCCAATCCGGCAGCGCATCAACCGGGCCAGCCATTGTTGGTAATGTGGTAAGCAACGATTTCTGCGCTTCCGTCAGGTCTGAATTCAACAGCCAGGAGGTCAATTCAGGAATCGCCCGCTGGCGGACCAGTGCAAACAATTCGCTCTGCTGCTCATCATTTAACCCCATCTGGCTGATAATCGCGTTATAAATCCCGATGTGTCCCAAATCAACAGTCACATTTTCCAGACCTGCGGTTGCCAGTGAACGCAACATCAAGGAAACAATTTCGACCTCGCTCTCCACTCCAGAATAACCGTACAGTTCAGCACCAATCTGCAGCGGGCTGCGAGAGGACAGCAAATGCGTTGGTTTGGTATGCAGTACTTCACCACAGTAGCAGTAACGGGCCACACCTTTTTTGGGCATGGAATGGGCGTCCATCCGTGCGACCTGTTGAGTACGGTCTGCACTTATGCCCATCAGGCGGCCATTGCGCTGGTCAATAATTTTAAAGGTGAGCAGATCCAGGTCATGGCCGACGCCGGTCAGAAGTGATTCCAGATATTCTGCGGTGGGAGGTTGCAGGAGGTCGTACCCCCAAGCTCGATATTCGTCTAACAAGGCACGACGTAAACTTTCTATGCGTGCCGCCTGCGGTGGCAATATTTCGTCAATGCCCTCCGGCAGGAGCCAGCGTTCGGCAATGGTCATGAATGGATGATCCCATCAAAGTTTCGTTAAATGGTTGGCTTTCCCGGCATAAACTTCGGTCAAAAGCCTTGATTGAGCACCGCATTTCATCTGCTTTTCAGTCAATGCAGCACTGTCTTTCAGGCCGATCAAAAATCACGGGCACAAAAAAACCGGGCCTATGCCCGGTTATGGGATTATACACATGAGAGTTTGAAACTCCCAAAGGATTTTTACGGTTTTCCGTTCTGATTATTCAGGAACCGAAAGAAGTCACTGCTAGGGTCTAACAATAGGATGTCACCCTGTGAGTTGAACGCTTCACGGTAGGCATTCAAGCTGCGATAAAAGGCATAAAAATCCGCATCCGCCTGGTAAGCTTTGGCGTAGATATGAGCCGCTTCAGCGTCACCTGCACCTTTTAATTCCTCTGCTTTACGGAATGCCTTGGCCAGTTCAATGGTTCGTTGCTGATCGGCGTCGGCTTTGATGATCTCGGCCTTACGCTGACCTTCAGAACGATAGCTACGCGCCAACTGATCACGCTCTGAGCGCATGCGCCGGAAGACTTCGTCGGAGACCTCTTCGGGAAGATCAATGGCTTTTACACGTATATCAACCACTTCAATACCCAACTCATCAAATGCGACTGTGTTGATTTTTTTCAGAACATTGACCAGAAGCGCGTCTCGTTCACCCTTGTCAGAGTCCATAATATTGTCTTCAGGCAATTCCTGATTGTCTTTGAGCCCAGTAACCACTTCGCGTAGCGGTTTATCACCAAAGGAATCGCGCAAAGCGGCGTTGACCCGTGAGCCCAGAACCTGATTCGCTGCGTACATATCACCACCACTGTTTGCGGTGTAATATTTCAGTGTATCGGCGATACGCCATTGCACGTATGAATCCACCTGCAGGCTTTTCTGCTCACGTGTCAGAAACCGCTCGGCCTGATTATCTAAAGTGATCAAGCGCTTATCAAACTTCCGAATGGTATTAACCAGCGGAATTTTAGCATGTAACCCGGGTTGAATATCCCCTTCGACCACTTCACCAAACTGGAGTTTAATCGCCGTTTCAGTTTCTTTGACGATGTAGAGGAATGAAATTGCCACCAGTATTGCAAGGGCGGCGAATACGACAACAAAACTGCTTTTTACACTCATGGCCGTCCTCCTTATTGTTTCTTGCGGCGATCAAGTTCCCGCAGGATCTGATCAGTCAGATTGCTGACTTCGGATTGAGTCAGGCTATTTACGTTACCACTGCCGGGCTGGCTAAGTGCTGCTGCACTGTTGCCACGACTCAATTGATCCAGCGGCAAATACATCATGTTATTACCACCTTCAACATCCACCAGCACCTTGCTGCTTTTTGAATAAACCTCTTGCAGGGTATCCAGATAAAGCCGCTGGCGAGTCACTTCTGGTGCTTTTTTGTACTCCGTCAACAGTGCGGTAAAACGATTTGCCTCACCTTCGGCTTTGGAAATCACTTCCTGACGATAAGCTTCCGCTTCAGCGCGTTGACGCTGCGCCTGGCCTTGAGCAACTGGAATAATCTGATTGGCATAGGCTTGTGCTTCATTCACTAAGCGCTGCTGGTCTTCACGGGCTTTGATGACATCATCAAAGGCGTCCTGCACGGCAGCCGGTGGTGAAGCATTAGTCACTTTGAGCTGCGCCAGTAGAATGCCGACATTGTAGTTATCAAGGTACGCTTGCAGACGCTCCTTAACCGCCAGTTGTACCTGGTCGCGGCCGGATGTCAGTACCTGCTCCAAACGCGCGGAACCAACAACGTGGCGTAACGCAGACTCTGCCGCATGGGATATAGTGGACTGAGGCTCTCTGACATTCAGCGCATAGGCTTTTGCATCGGCTGCTCGATATTCCACTGTCATGGAGACCTGAACAATATTCTCATCAGCGGTCAGCATGGCTGCTTTCAGGCTGTGCTCACGCACCTGAGTAATATTCACCTTCGCTACAATCTGATCGACAAACGGAATTTTCCAGCGTAATCCGGGAGATTCCACTGAATGGAATTTACCCAGACGCAATACCACAGCCCGTTCAGACTCATCAACTGTATAAAAGGCATTGAACAAGACAAAGACTGAACCGGCAACAATGACCAGGGCCAACAAAGACGCCAGACCGCCACCTGACGAACTGCCTTTGCCACCATGATTGTTATTGCCACCACCAAGCCACTTATTTAAACGACTTGTCAGTTGTTTCAGTAAATCATCGAGTTCCGGTGGGCCGTCTTTTTTGGGCTTGCGGTTACGATTACCCCAAGGGTCTTGATCATTGTTCCCACCTGGTGGTTCATTCCACGCCATGGTTAACTCCATTGTTATTTTCTGGTTTTTGTTAAACCGGATGGTTATCGTTCATAAAACTCTTTGGTTCGTGCCACGCCAAACCGCTCCTCAGATAGATTAAAGCGTTTTAACAGTTGTTTGAAATCTTTCTTCTGCATCCGAATATCGAGTTCAAACCGCCCCTGCTCATCAAATGTTTCAGTCAGAATAGCATTCTGCTCGAAAAGAGCCGCTCTGAGTCCTGCTTCGCGAGGCTCTAATACAATTTTCTGTGCCATCACTTCGTCGCCAAGCAACTCAGTAATGGCGAGCAAGATCAATTCGCATCCTTTTCCTGTCCGGGCGGAAACCCAGACCCGAATCGGCGCCCCATCTTCATCGCGCTCAATGACGGGAGCAAAATCGTCAAGCAAATCTATTTTATTAAAAACTTCCAGCCGTGGGACATTAACAGATCCTATCTCGTCAAGAACGTTTTCGACCTGCTCGATATTGGCCAGTCGGTCTTCATCTGCACAGTCAACGACATGCAGTAACAGGTCGGCTTCTGCGGTTTCCTGCAAGGTTGCCTTGAAGGCTTCCACCAGTTTATGGGGCAGGTGTCGGATAAATCCAACCGTATCAGCCAGAACAATATCGCCCATATCCGGTACTGACAACCGACGCAGAGTTGGATCCAGAGTAGCAAAGAGCTGATCAGCGGCATAAACCGAGGCATTGGTCAGGTGATTGAATAATGTTGACTTACCGGCATTGGTGTAACCAACCAATGAGACTGTTTGGGTGTCTGACCGGGATCGAGCCCGACGAGACTGATTGCGCTGCTTTTCAACCTTTTCAAGCCGTTTGTGAATAGCACTGATGCGAACTCGCAACAGGCGCCGGTCTGTTTCCAGTTGGGTTTCACCGGGACCGCGCAAACCAATCCCGCCTTTTTGCCGCTCAAGGTGAGTCCAGCCACGCACCAGACGAGTGCTCTGATATTGCAACTGAGCAAGCTCTACCTGCAGTTTACCTTCATGAGTTCTGGCACGCTGAGCAAATATATCAAGAATCAGGCCGGTTCGATCCAGAACCCGACACTCAATAGCGGCTTCGATATTGCGCTCCTGGGATGGGCTGAGGGCATGGTTGAATAAAACCACTTCAGCATCATGGTTTTCCACCGCCAATTTAATTTCTTCCAGCTTGCCGGTACCAACAAAGTATTTCGGATGCGGGGTGGTTCGAGCGGCACGAATATATTGTGCGGGATCGGCTCCGGCAGAGACGACCAACTCTTCAAACTCAGCCGGATCTTCCCTGTGTTCAGATTCAGGAAAGTCCACATGCACCAGAATGGCTCGATTACCGCCTTCGACACGTTCAAAAAACAAGAATTAACTCCGATTGCCCGGCATTTACCGGGCTAAGAAGGGACGACACGAAATGATATATGAATTATTCAGCAGAAGCGGATTCTTCATCTTCCTGAGGAATTTTTACATTCCGGGCTGGAACTACCGTTGAGATCGCATGCTTGTAGACCATTTGATTCACCGTGTTCCGCAACAGAATGACAAACTGGTCAAAACTCTCAATTTGACCCTGCAGTTTGATTCCATTCACCAAAAATATGGATACCGGGATACGTTCTTTACGTAATGCATTTAAGAAAGGGTCTTGTAGCGATTGCCCTTTTGACATGTTCAGCTCCTTTTTTATTCAAGGATTATAATAGTGGATCGGCTCGTTAGGTATCGCTGCAAACAATACCGAATGTTCCAGCGTGATTATCACAGTATTTTTTGACTGCTTAATGCACAAAAAGTCTGGAAAAGGCCGCATTCAAAGTTCATAACAGTCGGATAATAGTTCATTTTCCATAGCTTGTGGATGGCCTCCAGTCATTATTTTTTGAAAGCCTTGGCTTTTTTGACATCTGTTGACAAGACTCAGCCAACGGCAAGAAACTCCAAAACCTGATCGGTATACGTCGTACTGCTGACGAATGAAGTATCCAGCAATGTCACTGTCGGCCAACCACGAATCCAGGTCAGTTGACGCTTGGCCAGTTGGCGCGTGGCGATAATACCTTTATCAATCATGGTGCTGTAATCGTACTCACCATCAAAATATTGCCACATCTGGCGATATCCGACACAGCGGATAGACGGTAAATCCAGGTGCAGATCACCACGCTCATATAACGCTCTGACTTCAGCTTCAAAACCCAGCTCTAACATTAAGTGGAAACGTCGCGCGATACGTTCATGGAGAATTTTTCGATCCTGCGGCATCACCACATACTGCTGTAATTTGTAGGGGAATTGTGCAATCGCCTGTTCTGCCAGACGACCTTTGCCATCGTGCACACCTTCAGCCCAGAAACTGGAAATCGGACGCCCACTGATACGATAAACTTCCAACGCGCGCTGAACCCGCTGAGGGTTGTTAAGATCTATTCGTTCGCAGGCAACCGGATCAACCTGCTTTAATTCAGCCACCAAAGATTCCAGTCCAGCGCTGGACATCTGATTTTGCAAATCGTTGCGGATTTGCTCATCAGCGCCCGGCAGATCGGCCATTGGCTCTACCAGGGTTTTGAAGTAGAGCATGGTACCACCGGTCAACAATGGAATATTGCCACGCGCGGTTATCGCAGCCATTACCGCGAGCGCATCTTCACGAAAATTCACGGCTGAGTAACTTTCTGCCGGGTCACGAATATCAATCAGATGATGTGGTGCCAATGCCAATGTTTGTGCATCCGGCTTGGCAGAGCCAATATCCATACCACGATAAATCTGTGCCGAATCAACCGAAATAATCTCACATTGACCATGCTTTACCAGATCAATCGCCAGATCCGTTTTGCCAGCGGCCGTCGGGCCCATTAACAAAATGGCTTTGGGTTTTCCACTCATTAACGACCTCGCAAAAACAGTTTGTCGAGTTCGCTCATTGTCATCTGTGTCCAGGTGGGACGACCGTGGTTGCACTGACCACTGCGTTCGGTGCGTTCCATATCTCGCAGCAGCGCATTCATTTCAGGGATAGTCAGTTTTCGATTTGCACGAACAGAACCGTGGCAGGCCATCGTTGACAGAATTTCATTGCGGTGGGCGATGACGCCATCGGATGTTTCATGTTGCAGGAAATCGGCCAGAACTGAGCGTACCAGACCTTCAACCTGTGCCTGTTGCAGGTATACGGGAACCTGGCGAACGACAAGTGCTTCCGGCCCGGTACGTTGAATCACCAGACCAAACTGTTCAAGCAGGCGCTGAAATTCTTCAGCCGCGTCCGCTTCTTTTTCACTGACGGACAAAGCCAATGGCACTAACAGAGGCTGGGCCTGGATGCCTTGTTCGTCGTACTGGCTTTTCATTCGTTCATAGGTAATACGTTCATGCGCTGCATGCATGTCCACCAGAATCAATCCGGCTTCGGATTGCGACAGAATATAAATACCATGCAACTGGGCAACCGCATAACCCAGAGGCGGAATATCAACACTGGTGGTTTCCGGTAATGAGGCTGGCTCCGATGACGGTTCAGCCGGTTTCTGCAGGTTTTGATAGAACGCAACCTGTTCATCAACCGAAACCTCTTTTTTCGGCAACTGTGGTGCATAACCGGATTGATAGGATGTCGATGAAGTCCGCTCAGTTGGTCGCATTTCCAGACTGTTTTGCCCCTGAAACTCCCCTGCCTCGATGCCGGTTACTCGTGGTGCACTGGGTTGGGTTTGAAGCATTTCGGTCGCTTCTGTTGATGATTCAGGGCGAACTTCCGCCAGAGCGTGATGCAGTTGAGAAAACAGGAAATCATGCACCAGGCGCTGATCCCGAAACCGAACCTCATGCTTGGTTGGATGGACATTGACATCAACACCAGCACTATCAAGTTCCAGGTACAAAACAAAACAAGGCTGGCGACCATGGTAAAGCACATCGCGATAAGCCTGCTTGACGGCATGAGCAATCACTTTATCGCGCACAACACGGCCATTGACGAAAAAATACTGCATGTCCGCCATAGAGCGTGAATAGGTTGGTAATCCTACCCAACCGACCAGACGCAAGCCTGCCCGCTCTGATTCGATCACCAGCGCATTTGACATGAAATCAGGCTTTAGTAACTGGGCAATACGCCGTTGCTGTTCGGCCTGTGTTGCCGCCGCTCGCAGTGAAAAAATGGTGCGTCCGTTATGGCTTAATGAAAATGCGACATCGAAGCGGGACAGTGCCTGACGTTTTACCACTTCTTCCAGATGATTGAATTCGGTTTTTTCGGTGCGCATGAATTTACGTCGCGCCGGGGTATTGAAAAACAGATCCCTCACTTCCACGGTAGTGCCATCAGTATGGGCCGCTGGTGTCACTTCCGTTGCCATATCGCGGCCTTGTGATAATACCTGCCAGGCTTCTGATTGCGCGACCGGTTTACTGGTCAGTGTCAGCCGCGACACTGATGCAATTGATGCCAGTGCTTCGCCTCGAAATCCCAATGACCCCAGAGCTTCCAGTTCATCCAGCGAGTAGACCTTCGAGGTGGCATGACGGGCCAGTGACAGGGGTAAATCCTCTTGCGGAATACCACTACCGTTGTCGCGTAACCGAATCAACTTGATACCACCCTGTTCAATATCGATATCAATTCGTGTGGCACCGGCATCCAGGCTGTTCTCGACCAACTCTTTCACAACCGAAGCCGGTCGCTCAACCACTTCTCCGGCGGCAATCTGGTTTGCCAGTCTGGGGGATAGGGTTTGAATAGTCCGCATTGTTCAGGTTCCCGGAATCAGCAACACCTGACCCACACGGATCACGCTGCTTGATAATTTGTTGTAGGTGATGATCTGGTGAACCGAAACGCCATTACGCACGGCAATCGCAGACAGTGTATCGCCTTCAGCCACGGTGTATTTTCTGATCTCAGCTTTCTTTTGCTGCTGCCAGGCAACATAGGTTCCCTCAGGAGGTGCTTTTTCAAAATACTGCACGATACCATTGCGAATAGCTGATGCCATTTTTTTCCGATAGGCTGATGAACCGAGATTTTTCTCTTCGGTCGGGTTACTAAGGAAGCCAGTTTCAATCAGAACGGAGGGCACATCCGGGGCACGTAACACCACAAAGTTGGCATGTCCTACCCGGCGCCTGCCGCCATGTAGTGGCGCAAACCGGCCGATTTCACTAAGTACCAGACCGCCAACGGTCATAGAGCGCTGCAACGTTGCGGTCATGGATAAGTCCAGCAGCACGGACTTCAGCACATCATCTTTGTCTTCCAGACTGACGCCATTGATACCGCCGATGACATCCGCTGAATTTTCTTTATCGGCCAGATATCTCGCCATCGCACTGACTGAGCCACCATTGGACAAGGCATAAACCGAAGCGCCTCGGGCAGACGGTTGATTGAAGGAATCCGCATGGATGGAAATAAACAGGTCGGCATCATGCTGTCGGGCTATGTCGCGGCGTTTTTTCAGTGCAACAATGTAGTCGCCATCGCGTACCAGCAGCGGCTTGTAGCCGGGCGTGGCTTCCAGTTGATTGTAAACACCTTTTGCGATTGCCAACGTGACATTTTTTTCACGCAGCTTACTCGGCCCAATCGCACCAGGATCTTCACCGCCATGTCCAGCGTCGATCACGACAATAATGTCGCGGCGCTGCGAGGTAATCTGATCAATGGACTTACTGACTTCCGGTTCGGCTTTGACCGTTTGGCTTGTTGTTGGCAACAACATTCGCTCAAGGTCTATAACCAGTCGATTACCATACTGGTCGTTAGGCGGCAGCACAAAACTTTTGGGCGACATGGATTCAGTCATATCAAGCACGATGCGCACGTCGTTCTTGTTACGCACGGCGGTACGAATTCGACTGATGCCGGTATCCTTCAGGTCCAGGATCGAGAGGTCTGCAAACAGCCGGGTATCGATAATATCCAGGACAACTCGGTCCGGGTTTTTCAGTATCAGGATTTTATGCTCTGTCGGTTTATCAAGATCAAATACCAGACGAGTGTTATCCGGCGCGGGCCAAAGACGCGCCGAGCCAATCACCGTGGCTTGCGCCAGGGAACAAAGGCTTAATAAAACAACTAACAGCACGCGGGTCATTCATTCGCCTCCCATTCCTGCTGAACATGCTCAGCCTGGACAATACCTTTATCAGTCATCGCCTGCAGGCAAATATCCCGGGCCATACCAGCGTCAGCCTCATCAAAATGTACGATCAAGTCAGCCATTGGTAACAATCCTACGCCGTTCTCAGGCCATTCAATCAACCAGATTGCCGATTTGGCATCAAGGTCACGTACACCTATAAACTCCAGCTCTTCGGGGTCACTCAAGCGGTAAAGATCAAAATGAAATACCACACAAGTGACGGTATCGTAGTGTTCCAGCAAAGTATAGGTCGGGCTCTTGACACGACCACGCCAGCCAAGACCTTCAATCAGAGCGCGACTCAAAGCCGTTTTACCCATACCCAACGTGCCATCGAGATAAATAATCGAGCCACATTGGCAGGCGCTTGCCAGTGTTTGACCGAAGGCGCTCATTTCTGTTTCTGTTACTCTGTAATTCACAAGCAGTTTGCGTTCATTTACCCGACAAATTGCACAAAAGTGTATCATTAGTCTTCTTGGAAATGGCTGACTCACTATAAATTTACTGATCCCAATGACTAACGCCAATGCAACCTGAACGAATAACAACAGATTCGCCGTTAACCCTGGCTGAACGTATCCGACGGCTTGGACTGACTCTGGGCTTTGCCGATGTGCGTTTCGGACCGCCAGATACCGAACAACACCGGCATAATTTTGAACAGTGGTTAGATCAGGACTATCACGGCGACATGACCTGGTTGGAAAATAATCAGGATAAACGCTTTGATGCAGCGACACTGCAACCAGGTACTCGCACGGTCATCAGCGTGCGAATGAATTACCTGCCAGAGCATACCGATGATGAGCAGGTTCTGACATCCCCCGAGCTGGCCTATATCTCCCGCTATACGCTGGGGCGCGACTATCACAAAGTACTGCGTAAGAGGCTGACTCAGTTTGCTAAAGCGATCAGTGATCTGGCGGCACAGGATAACTACCGGCCGTTTGTCGACAGCGCACCATTATTGGAGCGTCAACTGGCGGAGCAGTCTGGCCTCGGCTGGATCGGCAAAAATTCTCTGCTGCTGGCACCGGGCCAAGGCAGCTGGTTTTTTCTGGGTGAATTATGTACTGATCTGGAACTGCCCTTTGATGAACCATTGAACAAAGGCCATTGTGGCAGTTGTAGCCAATGCATGGTCGATTGCCCAACCAATGCCTTTATCGCTCCAGGAGTTCTTGATGCCAGACGCTGCATCAGTTACCTGACGATTGAATACGATGGCGTGATTGACGAAACACTACGCCCATTAATGGGTAATCGTATTTATGGTTGCGACGACTGCCAATTGGTTTGCCCACACAATCGTAAAGCCCCCAACACAACAGAAGACGACTTTAAGCCACGCCATGAATTACAACGTGTTTCGTTATTGACGTTATTTAGCTGGGATGAAAAAACATTTCTGAGCAGAACCGAAGGCAGCGCAATACGCCGCATCGGTTTTGAAAAATGGCAACGCAATCTTGCAATCGCTTTGGGAAACGGCCCAGTCACTGACCAAGCCATTGACAGTCTGCAGAGTAATCTGGGCCGATGCTCATCGATGGTGGATGAACACATTCACTGGGCGTTACGAAATTTTAAAGCCCGATCCGCTTCACCATCTGATAGGTAGTGTAACCGCCGCTCAGATTACTCACTTTGTAACCCAGGTTTGTTAGCATCCGGTAAGCGACATAACCGCGCAGACCGACTGCACAGAACACAACCAGCGGGCGGTCTTTCGGCAACAGATTTAAATTATCACGCAGCTCGTTAACGGGGATACTTATGGCTTCTTCGATCGAGCCCAGAACACTGATTTCGGTTGAGTTGCGAACATCAACCAGCATCGTCTCATCAGTACCATTCAAAACATCATCAGAATGGCAGATTTCATGCTCCCCACGACAGACATTACTGGCGACAAAACCCGCCTGATTGACAACGTCTTTAGCTGATCCAAACGGTGGCGCGTAACACAATTCAAATTCTTCCAGATCAAATACTGTCATCCCACCGCGTATTGCCGTTGCCAAAACATCAATTCGCTTATCGGCACCTTTTGGCCCAACAGCCTGTGCACCAAGAATCAAACCAGTTTGCGGATTAAACAGCAGCTTCAGATGAATTTGAGTCGCCCCGGGGTAGTAACCGGCATGATCCAGTGCATGAACATATACTTTTTCATAAGTCGCACCCTGGGCGCGCAGCAGTTTTTCGCTGGCACCGGTTGATGCTGCGCTTAAGTCAAACACTTTGCAGATGCCGGTGCCTTGGGTGTTTTTATAGCTTGAGCTATTCCCCAGAATATTATCAGCCGCAATGCGCCCCTGGCGGTTGGCGGGACCTGCAAGAGGAATTTGTGCAGCACTGCCAGTCACAAAATCCCGGACCTCGATAGCATCACCGACCGCCCAGATATTAGAGACACTGGTCTGCATTTTGTCATTAACACGAATACCACCGCGCTCACCTATGTCCAGCCCGGCCATCTTCGCCAGTGAATTCTCCGGGCGCACACCAATGGCCATAATCACCATGTCAGTCTGCAATTTTTTACCCGAACGCAATGATAGCTGCACACTGTCATCATGCTCGGCAACCTCTTCAAGCGCATCGTTCAGTTGCAGACGGACGCCATTACGGCGCATTTCCTGATGCAGTGGAACCGCCATTTCGGGGTCAAGTGGTGGCATGATCTGATTGGCCAGCTCAAGCATGGTGGTTTCTATACCCCGGGCGATCAATGCTTCCGCCATCTCTATCCCAATATAACCACCACCAACGACAACGGCTGAACGCGGAGCTTCAATGTTGATCTTCTGAATTATACGATCCATATCAGGAATATTGCGCAATGTGAAAACGGCGCTGGAATCAATGCCCGAAATCGGCGGTACAATCGGTACGGCACCTGGGGACAGAATCAGATCGTCATAGGTTTCAGAATATTCCTCACCAGTGGTCAAATTGCGAACAGAAACTGTTTTCGCCTGCACATCAATATCGATCACTTCTGAGCGAATACGAATATCCAGGTTGAAACGAGCCTTCATAGACTCCGGTGTCTGCACCAGCAAAGCATTTCGATCCTGAATTTCACCACCAATGTGATAGGGCAACCCGCAGTTAGCAAAAGAAATAAAACTATCACGTTCAAAGACGATGATGTCAGCTTCTTCACTCAGTCGCCGGGCTCTTGCAGCCGCCGACGCACCACCGGCAACACCGCCAACAATAACGATTTTTTTGCTCATTTTTCTCTCCAACTCAAATAACAGCATTAATTAAGAATTTTCTTATATTAGGGCCATCTCATATTGATTTGAATCATTAACTTGATAACGAGCATAGATCGAATCAGGGCATGTTGAGGCTTTATTCGATTTTGCGCACTATTAATTCGGTATTTCCCGGATCGATGGCGCACAGCGCGTCCCTCAATGCGGAGCAGGCGGATTCACCAACCTCAATCGACGCTGCAACAGCCTGACTGTACTGAACGTTTTCCAGGGTTACACTGAACTGGGTGCATACTCGCCGGATCTGACTCTCTAACGAGAAAGGAAAGACCAGCGTCAACTGCTGCTGTTGTTCAATTTCAACGAATTGCGCCTGCTCCAGCGCTGCCGAGATAGCACCGCCATAAGCTCTGGTTAAGCCACCAGCCCCCAGTTTGACACCACCAAAATACCGCACAACAACCGCCAGCACATTCACCAGTTTCTTGTGATTAAGGACATTAAAGATGGGCTTGCCAGCGGTGCCTGACGGTTCGCCATCATCGCTCATCCCGGAATGTCCCTGAACATAAAATGCAAAACAAACGTGTCGCGCATCTGCATAGCGGCCTTTCAATTCAGCGATGCGTTGCTTTGCCTGAGCAGAATCAGTGACTGGTTCAACCCAGGCCAGGAAGCGACTTTTCTTGATTTCCAGTTCGTAAAAAACAGGTTCATGCAGAGTAAGGGGCATAGGACAACAATGGCAAAAAGAAATAATGCTATCACAGATAAGACCGGCTGACGGCCTGCATGCATGCAGATAACAATGCTTTTCACCTGAATCCGTGACTCCTTCAGTGGATGCAGGGTGCAAGAGCTTGATTTCTATTTGTTTTTCAAAAATTGCAGGTACACCCATAGGTTCACCCCAATTTTTGGGAAGCAAAGAGGAATCAATGGCTTGCGCACTGCAGGCACTAGTGTAGTGTCTTGAACCTGAATCCGTGACTCCAGAGTGGATGCAGAGTGGAAGCCATTGATTTCTATTCTTTTCAAAAATTGCAGGTGTACCCATAGGTTCACTCCAATTTTTGGGAAGCAAAAAGGAATCAATGGCTTGCACATTCCCTGCCCTGGGCGTTAATTCCATGGTACAGACTCTCATATCACTCACCTTCCCTACCTTTTCTCATAAGCTGCTATTTATTCATCTATACTGATTCAGGTCAGACTGCAACCTTCCTAAACATCCTGGCGAACCTGAACGATGGATCGCTATAGACCTGAATCCGTGACTCCAGAGTGGATGTAGGGTGTATGTTTTTCAAAAATTGTAGGTGCACCCATAGGTTCATTGAAATTTTTGGGAAGCAAAGAGGAATCAATGGCTTGCGCACTGCGCCGCTATGGAGTCACGATAACTTTCTGATTTATGGTGTGTTAAACAGTGAAATCAAATCAGATCGACTATTGATTTTTGTTCATGGCCTGACAGGGGAAAAAGAAAACCACCTTTATTACAACGGTGCACGTTTTTTCCCGGCGCTGGGTATTGATACGGTACGCTTTGATTTATTCTCAAACCATAAGAGGGGTCGTTCATTAACCCACTGCGCTATTTCCACTTTCGCTGATGATTTGACTCGGGTGATCCAGAATTTCCATAACGACTATGCCGAAATCCATATTGTTGGACACAGCATTGGAGGCTGTGCGGCCATGAATGCAGACCTGAGCCAGGTTACCAGTCTGGTGCTGTGGGACTGCTCTTTATATGTACAGGGCCAGGATGACAGCCACTTCGCTTATAGCGAATATTTCGACTGCTATATTGCTCACCTTAAGATCGAATACTTTTTATCCAGACAATTAATTAACGAACGACGCCAACAAAACGAACAGGTGGTGGCAAAAGTAACCCGGCCGATAAAACTGATATTCGCCGGTAATTCCAAAGTTCACCAGAGCTGGGCAACAGCTCTGTCTTCAATAACAGTTAATCATGCAGTCACATCTATTGAGGGAGCCAGCCACGGTTTCAATGAGTATGGCGTTGACAAACCATTATTCGAGGAAACACTACAATGGCTTCAACTGGAACACACGGCTTAAAATTCTCTATTGTTATTACGCTATACAATAAGGCACCGTTTATTAAACGCACGCTGCTTTCTGTGCTAAGGCAAAGTAAACCGGCTTATGAAATTATTGTTGTCGATGACAATAGCAGTGATGACAGTTACAAAATTGTTGAAAGCGTAAAGAATAATGAAGCCAGAGAACATCCCAGCAGAATAAAACTGATCCGGCGAAGTCAAAATGGTGGGCCGGGTGCAGCACGCAATACCGGTTTGGAACAGGTCAGCGGTGATTATATTTTTTTACTGGATGGCGATGATGAATATAAACCGGGGTTGTTTGCCAGGGCTGAGCAGATTTTTTTACCTACCAACCCAGCCTGCTGTTCTTACAGTTTGAGCAGGACCCCGACGGGCGTCAATTACCCAACATTGAAAAACTTTCAGACATACTGACGCCGCTTGGGACATCCGTTTATAAAATCAACAATGTAATTTCCGCCTATAGTCATGACCACTTCGGTATGATGGGAAGCACAGTCGCCTGCCATTGGAAAGTATTACAGCATGGCTGTTATCAGGAAAACCTGAACTGTTTTGAAGGACTGGATTTCTGGTATCGGGCGGCGCGTTATATGGAATCCTTTCACGGCACGGCGATACTTCTAGGTGATGTTCAGGTAACTTTCCACCTGACCAAAAACAGTGTTTCCCGGCAACTGGTCTGCGATGGTGGAGAGATTTACCTGCCATGCCAGTTCGAACAATTCAGTCAGGTTGCCGACCGGGATGTTCAACGGTTGCGAAAACGTATTTATACAATCTGGATGCGCAATGCTTTTCGGAAGACACCGGATTGGCGCCAGCGGTTAGGTTTTTTCTGGAGATTCAAACGTCAGATAATCAGTAACCAATGGCTTAACTTTCGTTATGGTTTACGATAGCGCCATCTGAGCAGAGGGAGAACCTGTCGATATCGCCAGAAGAAGGTCACTTTAGCGAAGCAAGAAGGCATTCTCGACAACTGATGCCAGAACCATGTTGTTGCGATACGATAGCAAAACTCACGCTGATACCTGTCGCGACTGAAGCCAAAATTTCGGATTGCTGCCGGTAACTGAGAGTCTGCCAATGCGGAGGGCTTTCGTATCAGGCTATCCGGAACGTTAAAAATGGTGTGCAGGTTTTGTTGTAAATAGCCAATCCGAGCGTCACTGAAGGATAAATCCTGAATTACCCGAAACCAAAGATCAATACCTTCAAAGGGTGCCCGGCTTTCATCAAAGCGCTGCTTCGCCAATGCCTTTCGGCTAACTGCAACATTACTGACCAATATCGGAAAACGGCGGTCTGAAAAAGCCTTCATGATCGGCTCAATGGTAAAGGCATGCTCGCCTGATGGTATCAACCATTCCGGAAGGTAGGACAAGTAGGAACTGCCACAAGGCAAGCGTTGATAGCCAAATACAATTAACGGGTAATTCTGCTGACGAATCAGATCAGCCAGGGAAGCCAGCAACCGGTTTTCGTAACAGTCATCCGCATCCAGAAACAGCAGGTACTCTGCCTTACTCATTTCAATACCCTTGTTGCGACAGGCACCTGGCCCCTGATTTACGGCCTGAATAAACCAATGCAGGGTCAGCTCCGGGTGCTGCCTGTGCCATTGTTCTGCAACAGCGCGGCTGTTATCGGTACTGCCATCATCAACAATGATAATTTCAAAAGGCAGATATGTCTGAGCCGCCAAAGAATCAAGCGCTCTGACAATGTACCGGGCTTTGTTATAGAGCGCGATGATGATTGAAAATCTGACCGGATTATCAGGCACACCCTGTTGCTTCAAGCGACAACTCTGCGCATACCATTACCCATAAACTGCACAAGCATTGCAATCGCCATTTCAACCGCCTGTGGTTGTTGCAGGCGATGGTAAAGCGTATGGAAACCACCGGGGCAGAGAGTGTTGATCTCACTTAAATAACGTACATCGCCCGGTCCCGGCAAGGTATCCATGCCAAACATCCGAATACCTTTAGAATCAAGTAAAACGGCTAACTGACTGGCCATATCCATTTCCTGTCTGGTGATATCGGTACGGATTGATTTGCCACCGCTGGAAACATTACACAACCATTGGGATGGTGCCGGTAGTCTCAATGTCGCACCAATCACCTTGCCAGCAACAACCAATACGCGCTTATCCCCTTTGCTATAATCCGGTAAATAGTCCATTGCCAGCCATTGTTCACCCGCCTCAAAGCGTTGCTTCAGGCTGGGCTGAATCGCGTCCCAGCTCATTTTCCGCTGCTGGTATATACAGCATTGCCGAGTCAACAAAATATTTTCTTTGCCGCCGTAGCTATACAATGGCTTCAATACGATATCGCCCTGATCCAAGAGGGCCTTAACCTCCGCCAGAGAGGTACAGAGTTTTATTGACGGGCACAAATCCGCAACGTTCAACAGGAACGCTTTTGATTCGGTTTCGATAATGCCTTCAGGCGTATTGATAAACTGCGCGTTGCGAAATAGCCTCTCAAACCGTTTCAGGATGACGGCATTAAATGGCAGCAGCCTTGGCAGGACAAAATCCACCTCGCTCAATGCAACTTCCTGAAGCCCGGATGAAAAACAGTTATCGCGATCAGCAAAGCTGAATTGGCCAGAGGGAGACACTGCCAGCAACGAAGATGTCTTGTAGTTAAATATCCGGAAAGCATTTTCCGAATGCCCAATACTGACAACAGAAACCTGGATATGTGGTTGGAGCGCCAATTGTTGTGCCAGCAGATATACTGAATCAAATGATCGATGATAGCGATGATCAGTCAGGATCAAACAATGCATGTTCACCTCTTCGTGTTACCTGACAGGCAGATGCGCAGTGTCGGAATGGTTTATCCGCAATGGCACTGGTCAGAAAAATCGTATGCCCTGAGCCGTCGCCGACATTCACACAAAGTTCTTGCGATGCCCGAAACATACCGGGGCCGTAACAGACACTATCAAAACAAGGCATGGCACCAACAACATGCATAAACTGGGTTTTAAACACCCCGTTTTGCAACAGGGAGATTGGGAATTTTCCGGGCGGCACAAAACTCTGCGCCATATAGCTGTAGCGTTTTTCCCGCAAGGTGCGTTGCCAGAATTCCGCTGAACATTGCTGACCGATATACAGATCCACACCACGACCACCGCTGGATTTTTTAATCACCCACTGATTCTGGCTATCAAGTATTTGCCTGAAGACATTATCATCCGTCAAATCCAGACTTTGCGGTAGGAAACGGTTGAGCCCTGCCCACTCTTTTTCTGTTAAATAACGGGACATTAACTCTGCATTTGCCAGGAGCGACAGAATTCGTTTATCGTGAACCAGGATCAGGGTTCTTACATCATTGATGTAATTGGACTGAGTGATAATGGCTTCGATGACAGCCGATTTAAACAGGCACAGATCTTCCCGGTCGATCTCCAGCAAAAATTGTTCAACAGCTCGACCCTGATACCGGATGGCGCCATCCTGATAACAAAGTTCACCCGGATGCACATTGATCGTCCCGGCACCGGATTGCGCAAACAATGACAAAAAATACTGGCTCTCACCGCCTTTCTCTGAGGTGGCAACCCGCACCAGCGGTTTATTGCGCTCGAAGCGGGCCAATATTTGCGACTGAATCTGATTCAGTGATGCTGCGGGGTGATAGGCACGCTCATTAAAATAACTGGACTTAGCGGCGGCATCGGCCAGCCACTGGCTCATCGTCATCCCGTTCAATGGAAAACGGGCATTGATTTCACAGAGCTTGACAATGCCTGATTCACCAAACAATAGATCGGGTCTCATACTTCCGCTGCGGTAAGGTACACCTTGGGCAAGATGTAAATACGTCAGCAGATGTGCTGGCAAAGGCATCAAGCGTTGCATCTGCTGATCACAAAGATAGTGTTCAACGATAGCCGTCACACCTTTTATCAGCACGGATGCCATGGACATAAGTTCATTAGCCAGTTGATGAGAAAGCACAAATGGATATGGGTTATAACAGCTTGCCTGGTAGGGCAGAAAATCTTTGAAAACACCAAGATTACTTAGATACGTTTTTTGATCACTCAGGAATGTCATTCAGTATCCTTATAGAAATGTGTCAGGTTTCAGGGCTAAAAAATAACCATCAAACTTCAATCAGGTCCACAGATTGCTGACTGGCAAGATCCCGAGATAATGCTTCCATTAGGGTTGCTTTCTGGTGCAGATAATTTGCGAACCATGACGCCATATCATAGGTTTTCAAATCAACGTCCAATAATTGCGCAATATAATTAATGGCCTTCAATGCTTCATTGAAGTGTCTTCTCTCTGTTCCTTTGGTATGCACTGCAATCCAGGCCAGACACTGACTCTGAGCTTTCTGATCCATCTCGGATATGGTGGGCAGCCATTGCTGGAATAACGGCAGGATAAATTCAACTTCACTGTGGGTATAAATTTCGTGAATCAGCGTGGTCAGGATACCCATGAAGAGATCCTTTTCTTTAAGCAATTGGAACTCTCGCCACTTTTTGAACTGCGCGCCTTCTTTCAGCATGTAGTGTCGCGATAGCCATTGATCCCCTTTGCAAATGGGCGTTGCCATGCTGTAGTACAGATCAAAATGTATAACGCCACCTGTTGCGCCCAGATCCTCATCGCTGATTCGATTCAAATGCCTGAGTATGTTCATGTAGATTTCAGCGTTGATGCAGCCTTCGTCAAGCCATTTTTTTGTAAACCGATTGCAATAACCGGACAGGCTGGCAGCACTGTTATTGGTCAGGCTCCAGTTGTGAAAAAAACGGCACAATGAGTCTTTATGAAAATCCGATTGCGTGAGCAGGCTGAATGCCTTTTCTATAATATCTAAATCTGCTGATGAGTTCCTGAAAGCATGGGTTAATTGCTCTGCTAGCAACGGGTTTTCAACATCACTAATGACTTGCTGAGCTAATGGATATAATCGAGACATGGCACCCCCAAGTGCATTGACATGGTCAAGTTATGGATTGGATAACGATCCAGACAACAATGAATATGACATCCCTGGCAAACAGCGCCGACTTCTACCTCTACACGATAGTTCACAGTTAGACATTTATCCTGATTCGGCTTTAAAAAAATCCATCGTCTTGAGATGTACTGGGTCACCACATCTGGAAACAGGTTTACCGACACAAACCAGACAGGCATAAAAAAAGGCGCCGAAGCGCCTTAACCTACACCTACACCCACACCTGCAATAATTTACTTATCCGCTGGTACAGATTCTAACTTCCAGATACGTTCAGCATAATCCTCAATCGAGCGATCAGAATTAAACTTCGCTAAGCTTGCGGTATTCATAATCGCCGCCTTCGCCCAGGCTTTTGAGTCCCGATACAATGCATCAATTTTCTGCTGCGCTTCGCAGTAGGATGCGAAATCTGCCAAGACCATAAAAGGATCGAATTCAATCAGATTACGTTTCAGATCAGCCAACAGACCCGGCTGACCCGGCGAGAAGAAATCACTATCCAGCCAATCCAGAATTGCCTTCAGTTCCTCGCTGTGGTGATAATACTCATACGGGTTATAACCCTGGCGTTGCAGTGCAACAACATCGTCCACTTCCATACCAAAAATCACGACATTTTCGTCACCCGCTTCCTCGGCAATTTCGATGTTAGCACCATCCATCGTACCGATAGTAATGGCACCATTCAGTGCCATCTTCATATTACCGGTGCCGGATGCTTCCTTACCTGCCAATGAGATCTGTTCAGAAACATCTGCTGCTGGAATCAGTTTTTCTGCCAGCGAAACACGATAGTTGGGCAGGAAAACCACTTTGATTTTATCGTGAATACGCGGATCGTTATTAACTTTGTCAGCAACCTTGTTAATGGCAAAAATAATTTCCTTAGCCAGGTGATAACCGGGTGCCGCTTTGGCGCCGAAAATAAACACACGAGGGTGCATATCGTAATCCGGATTCATTAACAGGCGTCGGTAAAGGGCCATAATGTGTAGCAGGTTCAAGTGCTGACGTTTGTACTCATGCAATCGTTTGATCTGCACATCAAAAATAGCATCGGCGCTGACATCCACATTGCAAAGCTCTTTAATCACCTTAACCATGTCTTGTTTATTGGCGTGTTTAACAGCCATGTATTCTTTCTGGAATTTACTGTTCGTTGCCAGCGGTTTCAGCTGTTCAAGCTTGTTCAGGTAACGCGGCCAATCAGCATCGATGTGTTTTTCGATTAGCGAGGACAGGCGAGGATTACAGGCTTTCATCCAGCGGCGCGGTGTTATGCCGTTGGTTACGTTGACAAACTTACCAGGCCACAACTCATTCATTTCAGGGAACAGGTCAGACTTCACCAGCTCAGAGTGGATCTGTGCAACGCCGTTAACAGCATGCGAGCCAATAGCAGAAAGATGGCCCATGCGAATCATCTTCACCGGACCTTCTTCAATAATAGAAAGGTTGCGTTTTACTTCGTCATCGCCAGGCCATTTAGCTTCGACTTCATCGTTGAGGAAGCGAGCATTAATTTCAAAAATAATTTCCAGATGTCGCGGCAACACTTTTTCGATCAGTTTCAGTGCCCATTTTTCCAGTGCTTCCGGCAACAATGTGTGGTTGGTATAAGCAAAGGTGGCGCGGGTAATCTCCCATGCCTGATCCCACATTAAACCATTGTCATCCACCAGCACTCGCATCATTTCTGGAATGGCGATGGCTGGGTGAGTATCATTTAATTGCAGAGCGTTCTTTTCAGCAAAGCGTGACATATCTTCGCCGTGCGCTGCTTTATAACGACGCATAACATCCGCAATTGAAGCGGCAGAGAAGAAGTATTGCTGAATCAGACGAAGCTCTTTACCGGCATCGGTCTCATCGTTTGGATAGAGCACTTTGGAAACGGTTTCTGCCTGAACAGATTCCGCATAAGCATCGAGATAACCACCGGAATTGAAAACATCCCAATCGAAGAATTTGTCAGCACGGGATTCCCACAAGCGCAGCACATTAACATTCTGGCCACCGTAACCAACGATTGGAATATCCCACGGAATGGCTCGCATAGTACGCCCTGGGTGCCAGACTTTGCGTGACTGACCATGGTCGTATACCGTTTCTACATAGCCGTAGAGTTTAATGATCTGCTGCGATTCCGGACGGCAGATTTCCCAGGCCGAACCGAATTCGCGCCATTCATCTGGACGCTCAACCTGGCGACCATTAAAAAACTCCTGACGAAACAGGCCATGTTCGTAGTGAATGCCATAGCCGACAGCAGGCAGGTTCAAAGTTGCCATGGAATCGATAAAGCATGCCGCCAGGCGGCCCAGACCACCATTACCCAGAGCCATGTCAGGCTCTTCTTCCAGGATATCAGAAAGTTCATGGCCCAGCTCTTTCAGCGCTTTATCCGCAATTTCATAGAGGCCCAGATTATGCAGGTTGTTAGACATTAACCGGCCCATGAGGAATTCCAACGACAGGTAATGAATGGCCCGGGTATCTTTCTGGGCATGGGTTTTCCGGGTACGGCTGACACCATCAAAAATCAGCTCGTTAATTGCCGCCGCCAATGCTTGGCTCCAAGCTTGACGAGAGGCTTTCTCTTCATAAGTGCCCAGGGTGGAATGGAGCTGCTTGACAACGGATTCCTTGAACTGTTTTACCGTTAACTGCGGCTTCGGCGCCGCCGATTTTTTACTTGGCATGTCAATACCACTCGTTTTAGTTATGAAATGGGTTCTATCAGACTGCAATAATAGATGTACCGATGCGATCCAACCTCTGTCATCCGCTCTGCCATTCCCTTGATTAAGGCTCTGGTGGCGGCTGATAACATACAAATCGCTTATTAAGAAGCCTGCGCAATCATGTAATATTATTACTTATCTTCGAAATTTGAAGCGATAGAAGTTGTAATTTTACTATTTTTCAACCAAATCGGCTGTTGTAGATCAAATCAGAGAAAATTAAGAAAAATTCAAGAAACGTTAAGATGGCGCTAAGTTAAGCTGGCTACCCTCTCCATTCGTTTGCTGAGCCTGTCGCTTTAGAGTCTAGTGTAGTGTCTCAAATGAATTTGACAGGCTGATCTGATCTATTTTTTGCTCTGTGAAGCCAGTCCCACCTAATATCCAGGCTGCATAGCGAACCACAGGCTGAGCATTGGATTCTGAATCCACTGAAGAAGTCACGGATTCAGGTTTTCATTTGGGCGGAACCAACGACTCCTTTCCGGACAGGCACAAACTATGACAGACTGACAGCCAATAGACAAAGATTCGCAAACAAGCGGTAAAAAGGCTTGCCCGTTTTTCACGGCCTCCCTTAATTTCTTGCCTCCCTCAAAGCTGACAATGCAGGAATCATGGACAGTATTGATGCAATAAAAACACTGAATGCCACATTACAGGCACGCATTATCGGTCAGGCAAAGCTGATCGAATCATTGATCATCAGTTTACTCGCCGACGGCCATTTGCTGGTCGAAGGGGCACCGGGCCTGGCAAAGACAACGGCCATCAAGGCGCTCTCAACCGGCATCAGCGCCAGTTTCAAACGCATACAATTCACGCCGGATCTGATGCCAAGCGATGTCACCGGTTCCGATATTTATCGCGTGGAAGAACACCGCTTTGAATTTCAGGCCGGGCCGATTTTTGCCAATCTGGTACTGGCCGATGAGATCAACCGGGCACCGGCAAAGGTTCAGTCTGCCTTGCTTGAGGCCATGTCGGAGAAACAGGTTTCGTCAGGTGGTATAACCTTCGATCTACCCTCGCCTTTTCTGGTCATGGCAACGCAAAACCCAGTTGAACATGAAGGTACTTACCCGCTGCCGGAAGCGCAATTAGACCGTTTTCTGATGAAAGTGACACTGGACTATCCATCCGTGGAAGACGAGCACCGTATCCTTCAGTTGGCCCGACAGGAACAGTCCGGTCATTTGCCAGAGCAGTCGGTTATTTCACTGGAGCAGATTCAACAGGCGCGCGTTGCCATTGAAGCCATTCACGTCAGCGACGCCGTTGAAACTTACATCGTTCAACTGATTAACGCGACTCGTCAGCCGACCCTGTATGATCAATCACTGGCAGACAAAATTCTCTACGGTGCCTCACCACGAGCCACAATTGCATTGGAGCGTTGCGCCCGTGTTTATGCCTGGTTGAAAGGGCAGGATTTCGTAACCCCCGAACATGTGCAGCATGTTGCCGGTCGCATTATCGGCCATCGCCTGGTGCTAAGCCTGGCAGCGCAAGCTGATGATCTTGATGGCGAAGATATTGTGTCTGCGTTGATTCAAGCCGTTCCTGTGCTGTGAACCATGATCACATTCGATATTCAGGGCACCGATGTCAGTGTTGAGGATCTGTTGAATTTGCAGATGCTGGCGGTGGACATCAAAAAAATCCGTCCCATTCCCAGCCGCTCGCGCCGCCTCGGCGAGCAGCGCGCCAAGGCACGTGGTCAGGGTCGGGAATTTATTGAAATGAAACATTATCAACAAGGCGATGATGTACGGCAGATTGACTGGCGCCAAACCGCCAAAAAACAAAGCCCGTTTGTGCGGGTAATGGAAGAGGATCGGCACAGTGAGCATGTGATCTGGCTGCACCTGAACAGCCGTATGTATTTCGGTACGTCGCGTTGCTTTAAATCGGTACTGGCCTGCCATTGGGCGGCCTTCCTGATCTGGCGTTTTCAGCAAATCAAACACCCAGTACGACTGTTAATTCAGACACCGGAAGCGTTTCATGAAATTCGGGTTGTTCGTTCCAATGATGCCGCGCGGGCGTGTCGTTTAATCAGCCAGGCGCATTCAGAGCTGGCAGGACAATTTCAGCGCGGTGATACCACCCCTGAACCACCGCACTGGAAAGGCCACCCCCACCTGTGGGTTATTTCTGATTTTATGGATGATCAGGTGGCGCGGGTTCAGCGGGCAATTTCAATGCACCCGGTTACACAACTGATCTGTTTACAGACGCTCGATCAGTTTGATCTGCAATTGCCCAATGCAGGCACCTTGCCAGTGAAAGCGGGCGAACAGACGGGATGGCTGCAAACCGATCAGCAAAAAGCCCGTGATGACTATCAACAGATCATTAAAGACCATGCGCTATCACTCAATCGCCTGTGTCTGAGTTTTCGCGGTTTGAATTATCAATACACGTCACAGAAATTTCACTGGCAGGAGGTGCATGCATGGCCCTTGTACCATTGATGGCAGCCAGCCAGGGATTGGATGAACTGTTTTCACAGATGGCGCCTAACACGCAGCCGACTGAACCATCCATCTGGCCATTAGCCATCGGTTACTGGTTGATATTAGCTGCCTTACTGGTACTGATTGCCGGTGCTGTTTTTAGTTTTATTAAACAGCGTCCGTGGCGTGCCATAAAAAATGAACTGGCCTTAATTCAGGCATTACCACAGGCACAACAACTGGTTAGGCTGCATCAGCTATTGCGCTGGTTAAGCATTCATCACGCCAGACAGCCGAAAGAGCTATCGCCCAAGGCTTTTGCGGACTGGGTTAATCAACACAATAACGGCCAGACACCTGACTGGCTCAATGCGCATTATCAGGCGGATGCCGAAGCCGTCAGGCTCGATTGGGCAGGTATCAAAGTGTTGGTTCGCCACATTTATAAAGAGGGCAAAGTATGACATTTGCCTGGCTTTGGCTCGCTTTATTGCTGCCACTTTACTGGTTAATTCCAGCAAGACAAAAACATGATCAGGGTTTACAGCATCCATTTTTATTCGCATTAGCTAACCCGGCCTATAAACCGGCAACACCTCAGCGACGAATATTACCGATACTGGCATGGCTGTGCCTGGTATTGGCATTGATGCGTCCCCAATGGATCGGACCGCCATTGGATAACGAAAGTCAAGGCCGGGCGATTTATCTTTCGGTCGACCTTTCCGAAAGTATGCTGGAGCGTGATATGAGTTGGAACAATCGCGCAATTGAACGCTTCCAGGCGGTACAGGCAGTGGTTAAAGAATTTATTGAGCAACGTACCGAGGACTTTATCGGCTTGGTGGTATTCGGCAGTTTTGCCGAAATTCAGTCACCATTAACATCAGACACACGTGCACTGGTGAATATTTTGCAGGATTTAAGGCCTGGAATGGCTCAGCCGAAAACCGCGATTGGTGACGGCTTGGCGCTGGCGGCTCAACAACTGCGCGAAAGCCCTGCGCAGGATAAAGTCATTATTCTTTTGTCCGACGGTGAAAATACCAGTGGCAGTGTGACACCGGAACAAGGGATTGAGGTCGCTAAAAACAGCGACATCAAAGTTTACACCATTGGCTTTGGCAGCGATGGCCGGAGAAATTCCATGTTTAACCTGTTCAGTATGAAGGTCGGTAGCAGCATTGATGAACGGACATTAAAAAATATCGCCGAGCAGACTGATGGACAGTACTTCCGGGCAACCACCAGCCAGGAGCTGATCGATGTGTTTGATGCGATCGAAAAGCTCGAACCATCGCAGGAACACGTGGAGCAACAGCGTGTGATCATTGAACTTTTTTGGCTGCCGCTGCTGGTCTTTGCTTCACTGTCGTTGGCAGTACCCGTTATTCGTTTTATTCAGGAGTGGATGAATCGCCATGCAATTCGTAAGGCCTGAAGCATTTTTATTGTTATTACTTTGGTTGCCATTCGCTTTTCGGTTCTGGCGGCAATCGCCTGACAATGGCTGGCAGAGTGTTATTGAACCTCAGTTGCTGGCAGCGTTCAGTCAAACCAAGTCCAGTGAATCGGCTCACTGGCAACGTTGGCTGATGCCTTTGGCGTTACTGCTGGCGATTATCGCGCTGGCAGGCCCGGCGTTACCGTCTGCCAATCAGCAGACAGCGGCACAGGGCAATTTATATGTTGTCCTGGATAACAGCCTTTCCATGGCGGCTGAAGATGTCAGCCCGGATCGGCTGACCCGTGCAAAACGGATGATTCAGGACTGGACTCAATCGGCTCTGTTCAGTCGGGTATCAGTGATCACCTACTCAGCATCGGCCCATTTGGTCACACCACTGACCAGCGATGCAAAAACCCTGACGCAACAGCTTTCGACATTAAGTCCATTCATTATGCCCGAGTTCGGCAACCGGGCTGAGCAGGCGTTTAAATTATTGAAAGAGACACTGGAAGAATCCGCCGACACCCACGCCAATATTCTTTGGATCAGTGATGATATTGCGGTTAATAAGCTGGATAGCATTCGTGCACAACTGCCACAAGCGGCTTCTTTCACTTTTGTGCCGGTGGGCACTGCTGGTGGCAGCCCTATTCCACTGCCAAATGGTCAGGGTTATCTGTCCAATCCTAAAACCGGGTCAATGGTTGTGGTAAAGGCGGATCAACAACAGATGGTAAACAGCGCCCGCTCACTGGGTTTTGACGTAACTACCTTGGGGGCTGAGCCAACCCCGGCACGTTTTGAAGCACTGTCACCACAGCAGATCGAACAATTAGGCGTGAAAGAATTCGGTTATTTTCTATTGATACCCATCGCTCTGTTCTGGCTATTACATCAGAAGCGTGGTGTGGCTGTTGCTGCTGCATTGTTTTTTGTGCTGATGAGCCCAAGTGAAAATACTTACGCGAACAGTTGGTTTAAAAATCAGCAGCAACGGGCTTATGAAGCGTTGCAGCAGGGTGATACAGAATCCGCACTGGAACTGTCGAACGACCCGATGATTGCCGGCGAAGCAGAATTTAAAGCAGGTAACTATGAGCAAGCGGCAGATTGGTTTGCGCAGAGCGATGATATTGAAGGCCAATTCAATCAGGCCAATACCTTGGTGCATGAACAGAAATTTCAGCAGGCAATAAGACTGTACGATGCCATTCTGGCAAAACAAGACCATGAGGGTGCGAAGAAAAACAAAGAGCTGGTTGAAGAGTTTTTAAAGCAGCAATCCAAAAACCAACAAAACCAACAAAACCAACAAAACCAACAAAACCAACAAAACCAACAAAACCAAGATCAGCAGCAGAATAGCCAGCAAAGCCAGGATCAACAGCAACAGAACCAAGATCAGCAAAATCAACAGCAGAATCAGAACCAGAGTGACCAGCAAAAACAAAATAACGATCAACAAAATTCTGAGCAACAAAAAGATGACCAGCAAAGCGACAAGCAAAAACAAAAAAGCGATGAACAAAAGGAACAGAATGGTAAGCCTGAAACCCTGATGGCCGATCAACAAAAAAATGCAGAAGAAACCCGCAACGAACAGGAAGTTGAAGCCATTCTGAATCAATTACAAAACCCAAATGGTTCGGTTTTACAGCAAAAATTTCGTTATCAGTATCAACAGAATCCAACCGGAACGGACAGCACACTATGGTAAGAATAAAACGCCTCTGCCTGTTTTTAGTTATTTTACTCAGTAATCTGGCGTGGGCCGATGTGGTCGCTCACGCCGACCGTACTGAACTCTACGATGATGAAACCTTCCAGCTCAGCGTGACCGTTTCGCCCATTGCAGAACTGGAACAGAGTGATATCGATGCTCTGCAGACGCTCTTTGAGATCACTCGAAATTATCGTCAGGAAAATCATCAATCGATCAATGGACGCAGCTCTTCATCGATAACCTATCTATTCGGTTTACAGCCGAAACAGGTCGGTAATCTGGCAATTCCGAGCTTTCATGCTGGTAACGATGAAAGCCAACCGATTTTTATTTCCGTGAAGGATTCCAGCCAGCGCAAAGACGGTTTGGCTGATGACGCAGTGGTACTGAGTGCAACGCTGGATTCAACCAACCCTTATGTTGATCAGAGCGTGATTCTGACGATTGAACTGCAAACTAAAATCAGTTTTGCGCAGGGAGCCAGTCTGTCCGATTTGCAGGCAGATGACTTTGATATCGAACAACTTGATACCAAGAACTTCACTCGTAACAAAGGCAACAGCAGTGTATCGGTTTATCAGCGCATTCTGCGTTTAACACCGAAAAAAGCAGGTGTTTATCAGTTGCCGGATATTCGCCTGACGGCGCAATACCCAAACCAGCAGTTAGGCCGCTATGTACGCCTGAGCCGTACTGCGAGTATTGAGCCGATTGAAGTCAAACCTATTCCAGCGGAATTTCCAGCCTCGGCATTCTGGTTACCGGCGACAAACCTGACCTTAACGGACAACCTCAGCACACCGCTCTCGGTCGCTGCTAATGAGCATTTGGAATGGCAGATTACCGCAAACATTAAAGGACTTGATGCCAAACGACTCCCCGATCTGTTCTCTGGCCTTGAATCACCCTTGGCCGATAATATCCGTCAGTATAAAAACAACCCGGCTTTTGCCGATAGCAAACGGACGGACTCAACCGCACTAGTGTTTACCCAACCCGGCCAGGCCGCACTGCCTGCCGTTCGTATTCCGTGGTGGGATCTCACCACGGATTCATTGCAATGGGCAACTCTTCCTGCACGCAATGTTCAGGTAACCGGCAGTATTGCTGCAACTGTGCCTGCACCTGCCGCAACCTCGACCAATGTAGCTACGTCACCTCAGCAGCCTGAACCACTGCCTGCCAGCGCAACGCAGCCAGCAGATTCAACAAATAGTGCGATATGGAAACTAACCACAGCACTGTTTGCCATTTTATGGTTAGCGACAATCGTTGTTTTAATCTGGCAACGACGCAGCCTGCCGACAAAACAACCCGCCAGTACAAAACCAGAGACACGCCAGAAAACGCCCGACTCCGCCAAGGGGTTTTATCAAGCGATAATCGCCTCGTTCAGAGAGAAGGGGTGCAGTCGAAACCAATTGACACCGTCGCAGCAGGAAGTATTGGAAATGCTGGAAAACCATCTGTTTAAAAACGGTCAAGCACCGGATATAAAACAGATAAAAGCGTTGTGGAAAACGGTGCAGCAGTTAAAACCGGAAACGTCAGAGACTGCTGAAAAAAACTTCACACTGTACCGCGCTTAGTTTTTGCGCGGTGTCGGTTTGGAAAACGACGCCTGCAAAAATAAAGCACCTGAAACATCGCTGGGGGCGCTGAACAGGATCAGTGGGTGACGCTAGTGTAGTGTCTTGAACTCTGGCGTGACAGCTAATTCTGGCCTGAATCCGTGACTCCAGAGTGGATGCAGGGGGTAAGAGCTTGATTTCTATTTGTTTTTCAAAAATTGCAGGTGCACCCATAGGTTCATTGAAATTTTCGGGAAGCAAATAGGAATCAATGGCTTGCGCACTGCGCCGCTATAGAGTCACGGATTCAGGTCTGGTTCAATTCTTTTCTAAGCTGTCTATCCGGCAGCGAACCTAAAGCAAAAAACACTTATCTATCTGATTACTACCTGAATCCGTGATTCCAAAGTGGATGCAGGGGGTAAGAGTTTGATTTCTATTTGCTTCTTAAAAATTGCAGGTGCACCTGTAGGTTCACCCCAATTTTTGGGAAGCAAAGAGGAATCAATGGCTTGCGGACTGCGCCGCTATGGAGTCACGGATTCAGGAAAAGGTTAAAACCTGAGCACTGTAGCGCCATCCATACCAAAGCCTAGTCTATGTTTGGAAAAAAGGCCCGGTTGTGCCTGTTCAAAACGGCGGCTTTGGTCGATTAACAGCCGAAACTGCTGATTGGTTGAGCTGCTTTTCACGGTTACAAATGGCAGTTCCAGTTTTTATTCGATAGTGCTCGATATTTACTGCTGAGCCTGTACTCAAATCTTTTGACCGCTCGGTCACAGCGTAGAAAGCCCGGCTGGGCAGCGTTTTTTGTGGGAGTACTGATAAAGAGGTTGAGCAGCGCGACCCATTCAGCGGCGGCGTCTTCCAATCTGAGGGGGCCTGATAAGGTGAGAGCCTCAGGTGGTGAGGCTCAGGAAATCAATCATGGCGTCGGCGCCAAACATCACGATGATACTGCGTCGCGCGATCAAATCGCCCAGTGAGTGAAATTGACAATGGCGAATTGTGTGCCTATGTTGATGAAACTGAGAGTGTTTAGTTGCTCAGGAAAAAGCGTTTTCTGGATATTTTGTCAGATGACACAAAATGATCGGTTAGGCCCTCCGTTTATGGTTGCGACAGAGAGTCTTTTCAACCAAAAGAGCAACCTTGATAGCTGAATTCGTGACTTCTTCAGTGGATGCAGGGCGTTAGAGCTTAATTCCTATTTGTTCTTCAAAAATTGCAGATGCACCCATAGGTTCACGCCAATTTTTGGGAAGCAAAGAGGAATCAATGGCTTGCACACTGCGCCGCTATGGAGTCACGGATATCAGGTGATTTTATAGGAAAATACTATGGCTTCATGCAGCCCTTTTAAAATTGATTTTTCAGGAAACGCCCAAGAACTTTTTAATAAGATATCAACGTTGATGCATCAACATGAAGGGACAGTTTCTGGAGGCCCCTCCGGTGGGGCATTTACTGTTCCGATTCCTGTTTTTGGCAAAGTTGCAGGCACCTTTTCAATATCTGGCCAAACTTGCACGATTCATGTTACTCAGCGTTCGTTCTTTCTTCCCTGCGGTACTATTGAATCGGCCATAAAGTCCCATATCCCTGCTGTAGAAAAGGCGGCTATTACCGATTTTTAACGAAAGATAATAGCCTAACAAGGCAAATTCACTCGGACTGCAGCGGTGTCGGCGTTAAGGCTCAATCATGAAATTTGTAGTTCTTGCTTTATTTTTTGTTGTAGCGTCGTGTGCACACTTACTTCGATGACCATGCTCGCAAACAGGGTCCAGGGGTTTACGCTGTTGACAAGAGAGGGCCATTGCCTTCGAGCTGCGCCTCGCGGTGAACTTCTAGAGGCGCTTTCTTAATACAGGTTTTATTCAACCTGAATCCGTAATTACACAATATCCAAGCCCTGATCGAATTTGCAAAACAGAGATGCCAAACTACATTGAAGTGGCTGTAGCTGTAATAGTTGTAATTAAAACCTGAATCCGTGACTCCATGGCTTGCGCACTACGCCGCCATGGAGTCACGGATTCAGGTATAAATAAAAAAATATTAGGAACTATTGTATGAGCAATTCGTTAATGGTCGGGTATCTGGAAAGCTGGGCCAGCCCAGGAATAACTTTCACTCAGGCAGTAAGAAATGGTTATGATGCCATTGTCATGGCATTTGGCAGTATTGAAGGCAGTCAGGTTTCAATCTATAGAGGTAGTTTCGTACCTTCAGGCAGTAATATCAAACAGGATATCAGCGACGCTAAAGTAGCGGGGGCTAAACAGATTCTGTGTTCCTTTGGTGGCGGTAACAATACTTATGAACCAGGTGATACCAGCCCGACAGATTTAGCAGAAAGTATAGTTTTATTTCTGCAGACATATGGTTTTACCGGTGTTGATTTTGACCTTGAGATTGATACCAGTGCTGAGCACCTCGATGAATTGTGTGCCGCGATCAAGAAAAAAGATTCCTCTCTGATCATTACTGCTGCACCACAAATTAACCAGGATAGTCATGATTCAAACTTGCTTCTGGTTTCCACTGCAACAGCCCAGATATATCAACAAGCACTCAGTAATAAACGCTTTGACTATCTCTTTGTTCAGGGTTACAACAATCCTTGGCCGAAATTAAACGGCTTGGGTGAAACAGATGTTGGCTTTATCTCTGAAAGCTTTAAAAACCTGAAATTATCTGTTCCAGCAGAGACTTTGATTGCCATTGGTGAGCCTGCAACCAAAATCAGTGCCGGAACCAGTATTTTTACTGTGGATGATGTGCCTGCTGATATTTATCAGCAGATTGCGGATCAATATGCTTCGATCAAATCAGATCCACAGTTTGGTGGCGCTATGGTTTGGAATATTAATCAGGATGCGGATAATGGTGATCAGTTTGTCAAGCATGTTGGTGCTGTTGTTAAGGGGAGCTAGCAGGGCCACCTATCAATAACCTGAATCCGTGACTTCTTCAGTGAATGCAAGGTGCAAGTGCTTGATTTTTATTTGTTTTTCACAATTGTAGATACACCCATAGGTTCCCCCCTATTTTTGGGAAGCAAAGAGGTATCAATGGCTTGCGCACTGCGCCGCTATGGAGTCACGGATTCAGGGTGGCTATATCGACCACCACTGATGATCAACTGAGCGGGCGCTTGCTTTGCGGTTTTGTTTGCAAAGCATGTGAACGCGGGCCGTAGGTTAGTTGTCCGATGGCAGCGGCTCAAAAGAAAAGCCCCGATCCGGGGATCAGGGCTTTAATTTATGCCAAAGGTTAAAAGTTAAAAATCAATAACTTTATCCCCTTTGATTCCTGTTGGTGTATTGGTGCATGTCGGTATATAGCTCATTAAAATCGCTTCTTAAATTTGGATTTGCTCCATTTTTAAGACTCAAGTTTCGGAGTTCATTTCACCCTGTGGACTCCATCTCCAACGTAAACGTATCCAACTGCAAACTCTGCACAAAAAATGCCGCAATTTTTTCATC
>JARRJP010000025.1:0-55670 GCA_037389025.1 Reinekea sp.
TCCACCGACAGATGTGTCTACAGTTGTTGGTCGTGTAGATTAGTCGTTCAAGCAGAATTCTAAGGATAATCACCCACAGTTACCCCTGAAGAGCCAAAAGTATTAAGAGAGTTTAAGGCATTTTGGCGGGAAGTGTCCCGTCCAGAAGTTCAAAAATAAGCCCCAGAAAACTGTCCTGTCCAGAAGTCCAAAACACTTTTGGCGGTGACAGAAATAAGCAAAAATTTTTTATCTCTCTCCAGCTTTACCAGCCATCATTAAAGGTGATGCCCAGGCGAACGGTATCACCCTGGCCGATATCGGCCAGTACGCTGCTATGACCAGCATGTTGCCATTGTGCAGATAAGGTCAGTACAGCATTTGCTTCGTATTTTATAGTGCATTCATTAATAAAGCTGTGTTTTGCCTGTGGCCAGTACAGGGTGACATTTTCAAGTGACAGAGCGTCTGCCTGCCATTGTTCGCGCAATAAAAAAGTTTGCTGACTTAAGGGTTGCTCAAAAGAATCCGCAAGCAAACCTGCCTGATGAGTGGTCAGTTGCTGGCTGATGTTTTGCCAGTCATTCCGGTCCAATGCCTGTGGCCGGTAGACCCACTCGCCAAGCAGTGTCAGATTAAAACCGGTTGTCCACTGCAGCCCAATATGGTTCTGCCATGCCGTCTGTTTAGTTGTCTTCAGTTGCATTACCGACGGCGCCAATGACCTAAGCTCGGTGACTTTTGCATTCTCTTCTACTGCGCTTTCTATATAAGACAGTCCTCCTGAGCCAAACTGATACTGTAGCGCTGCCGCACTGTGCCAACGGTTGCTGTGGCCAAGCAGGTATTGCCAGTCGAACCGGTTATACCATCCGGAGAACCTTGTTCCACAAAGCCCATCACTTGTCCGACAGAAAAGCTGGCCGCTGCCAACACTGAAATAATGCTCTGCCAACGCATATTGCTGATCATCCAGCCAATTCAACTGACTCTCGTACCAGGCATAAGCCCATTCCTGCTTACGCAAGCCAAGAGAATAATCCATCCAGGCGATAGCAGACTCGTAATAAAGCTCCGTTAATGACACCTGATCGGTCGTTAACGCTGTAGACAAGCCAAAGCCGTTTTGGGTCAGGCCCAGTTCGACATTGAAGTCAGTCTGCCAGTCTTGATCGACTACCCAGTTTTGCCTGGCATCTGGATTCGCCAGATGCTCCTCAATTGCCCATTCCGCTTCGATAGTCCCCTTGGGCGGTTCCGCCAGTGCCAGAACAGGCAGGCTGATCAAAAACCAGAAGGTGTATGTCGATGGTTTTTTCATCGTCAACTCGATATCAGAAAGATGTTAATACTGTAGAAGGATGATTTTCAGTTGTTGTGGCTATGCGATAAATGGCGTTATGGCAGTACCAATGGTGGTATTGCCGGATCAGTCGCATAAGGGGACACTTATCGGAGAAGGCCGCCGTTAATCCTGACATCTGACCGTTAAGCGACAGATAGTACCACCTGTCATATCACCGGGACGCCCGCTCGATTCGCTTCTATTGTGTTCTTAACAACTGACTTGATAAGGACAACACAATGAAGAATTCCACCATAAATCTGCCACTGGCCATTTTTTCACTGCTGGTCAGTACTTTGTTGGTTATCTCACAGGCGCGTGCGGTGGATTATCAACAGTCTGAATTCCAACAGGCTTATCAGGACTACCTTCAGGTCTCTGACGGTAATGGTTCGGCCCGCAAAGTCGCCAATGCATTTGATGACTTATATCAAAAGGATGAAAGCGATCCTTTGATTCTCGTCCTGCTTGGTAGCAGCCATACCATGATGGGGCGCGATGCCTTGATGCCCTGGTCGAAAATGCGCCATACCGAAAAAGGTTTGGATGAAATGGCATTGGCGCTTCGCATGCTGCAACCGCAGAATAAAACACAGCTGTTCCAGCATATGAGTGTTGATCTGAACGTAAAAACCATTGTGGCGATCAGCTTTACTCAGGTGCCTGGCTTCTTTGGTCGTCAGGAAGAAGGCTATGAGATTTTTCAACAGGTTTTGGCAGATCCTGTTTTTGTGGCATTGCCTGGTCCGGCGAAAACCTATGTTTACTACTACGCCATCGAAGCTGCCGTGGCATTGGACAATACCGATCAGGCAAAACAATGGCTGTCCGATCTGCGCACGTTAAATATTTCAGATGAATACACGCAAGCTGCGCTGCAACTGGAACCAGAGCTATGAGTCTGTTGACAGCAAAAGGCATCAGAAAAAGCTTTAATGCCGGAGCCGGTGAAAAGATGGTTCTCAACAATGCTGGTTTGAACATCGACAGCGGTGAATTGGTCACCATTCTGGGGCCATCTGGCAGTGGTAAAAGCACCTTGTTGAATATTTGCGGTCTGATCGATTCCGCCGACCGAGGGGAAATACTCTGGCAGGATCAGGATTTGCTCAAATTGAGTGTACGTAGCCGTACTGAATTTCGCCGCGCCAATATCGGTTTTGTGTTTCAGAGTTTTAATCTGATTCCTGTTATGACCGCTTTCGATAATGTGGCTTTTCCGTTGATGTTGCTGAATTGGCCGAGCAAAAAAATTCACAAGCGGGTCAATACCCTATTGGAACAGGTAGGGCTTGCCGATCATGCTCGCTACAAGCCTGGACAATTGTCAGGCGGTCAATGCCAGCGTATTGCTATTGCCCGTGCACTGGTGAAACAACCGGCACTGATTATTGCGGATGAACCGACTGCCAGCCTGGATGCAGATACAGCTATTCAGGTGATGGCATTAATGAAACAACTGATGGTCGCTCAACAAACGGCCTGTTTGGTCGCAACCCATGACTCGCGGTTGATGCCTTTCAGTGATCGTGTACTGCATGTCGATCACGGCCATGTGGTTGAAGAACATGACATGACTGTTAAAGGAGTCGTCGCATGAAATGGTTTATTCTGGCCTGGCAGAATCTGGGACGTAATCGTCGTCGTACTCTGGCAACGCTGTTGCTGATTGCTATGGGCGTCACTGGCATCATGACGACAACCGGGTTCGCCGAATACACTTATGAATCACTGCGTGAATTTTCCATGCGTGAGAGCGGTCAATTGATTTTGACTCAGCCTGATTATTTTACCGAAGATGAAAGTTATCCATTGCAGTACGGGATTGATAACAGCGAAGTCATTCGGCATACACTGTTGCAGGATTTAAACATTAGTTATGTATTACCCAGTGTCGAATTTAACGGCCTGATCAGCAATGGTGACAAGTCCACCATTTTTATGGGCAATGGTGTGGATGTGGATCTGCCCAAAGTTCGCGGCCCATCGTTAACTGTCAGTGCAGGACATTTTCTGTCCCGCTCAGCGGATGAAACTGCCGATTATGAAGTGCTGCTCGGCAAGGGGTTGGCCAGGTCTCTGAATGCTGAGTTGGGCTCCGGGTTAACACTAATGGCTTCCACCGCAGATGGCGCGCTGAACGCGGTGGATGTTCAGGTGCGCGGTATTCTCTCCACCGGTATTCCTGAAATGGATAAACGATTCCTGATGGTGCACGTCAGTACTGCGCAGTTTTTGCTGGATACTGAACGTGTCAGCCAGCTCGGTATTTATTTGCGTGATAGCGAGCAGCAGGATGAATATCAACAGACATTAGAAACTCAGTATCCAGATCTGAAAGCAACACCCTGGCAGGAGCGGGCCGTCTTCTATCGAGCAGTAAAAAACCTGTATGACCGGATTTTTGGTGTGATGGGCGGCGTTATTCTGGTGATGGTGCTGTTTGCGATTTTCAATACCAGCGCCATGAGTGTGATGGAGCGCATCCGAGAGATCGGCACCTTATCGGCGCTGGGTGCTCAGCGCAGTGAAATTATCCGTCTGTTCGCAGTTGAATCCGGTTTGCTCGCGCTACTGGGCAGTATTACCGGGTTTGTACTGAGTGGTGCAATTTCAATTGGACTTATGCTGGCCGATGTACAAATGCCACCACCACCGGGCCAGACGGACGGTTATCCATTACAGGTGTATTTTTCTGCGGATATTGCCGTATACAGTCTGCTAGCCGTACTTATAATCGCATGCCTGGCAGCGCTGTTTGCTGTGCGTAAGGGTATCAATTTATCAATATCGGAGGCGCTGCGTTATGCATAAGTTGGTTGGTATTCTATGGCTATTACTTTCTTCTACTGCCGTATGGGCTGGAGATAATCCGCTAGAGATTATGGATCGGTTGCGTACTCAGGAAGGTACTGTCAAGGTCGTTACACGGATTGAAGTCTATGAGCAGGGTGAACAAACCCGGTCATCCCTGCTGGATGTGTATGTCGGTACTGACCGACGCTCTTTGGCGATTTATCGTTCAGAGCGTGAAGCCGGTCAGAAGGTTCTGATGCTGGACGACCAATTCTGGCTGTTTATGCCTTCATCGAAACGGGCCATGCGTATAACCGCGATGCAGAAAATGTTGGGTGAAGCCAGTGCCGGCGATGTAGCTTCATTAAAATGGACTGATGATTATCAGGTTTCAGAGCAGACTCAAGAAGGTAACGAATTGCATCTGAGTTTGCGCGCAGCCCGTAAAGGTTTGAGTTACACTCGGGTAGAATTGTGGCAGGATGCCAGCACGCTGCATCCGTTGCATGCTGATTTTTATCTTCGTTCCGGCAAGCTCGCCAAGCAGGCGACTTTCGAACTGGCGCAACAGGATAATGACTGGCGTATCGTCAGTATGGCGTTGCAGGATCGGGTGCAAAAAGATCAAAAAACCATTATTTATTACGACACGATCACCCCGATGGACATGCCGGATAAATGGTTTACTCCAAACTATCTGTTAAAAAGTAATGTGGAATGAACAGACAAAGTACTGCTGAGCAAAATGCCGGTTTCTGGCAAAGCTATTTTTTAAGCCCGAAAAGCCTACTGCTATTGCTCGCGGTATGTTCGATTATCGGCTTGATCTCTAATGCTGTTAATGGTGGCGGGATATTACTTAATATTCTGTTTAGTCTGGGTTATGGCGTTTCTATTTCGGTGATTGAAACGTTTCTGGCAACGCGGCGCAAGCGATTGCCAGAGTGGGTCAGACATCTTATTTCGCTGCTGTTGGGCACCACGATCGGGACACTTATTGTTTACAGTTATCTAGTGTTGAACGGTATCATGACTCCTGGCATCTACAATATGTTTGTCAACTATATTGTTGGTCTTGGCTTCAGTATGCCAGCCTTTTATTTTTTCTGGACGCGTTATCGTAACCAGACGCTGCAACTTGAGTTGCGCAATCAGCAATTGAAAGCAGCGGAGCATGAATCGTTGCGTATTAAAGCCGAGAACCGATTGCTGCAAGCCCAGATGGAGCCGCATTTTCTGTTTAATACGTTGGCAAATATTCAAACTTTGATTGATGTCGATAGCGGTGGTGCCAAAAAAATGCTTGCCGACCTGAGCAACATGCTGCGTGCTGCATTGCGTTATTCCACGGCGGATCAATGCTCGCTGGCACAGGAGCTGGAACTGGTATGGGCATATCTCAGCATCCAGCAGGTACGTATTGGTGACCGGTTGGTCGTCCGGGAACAGATTGATTCGGCAGCACTTACGTTACCGGTTATTCCCATGCTGTTGCAGCCGCTGGTGGAAAATGCGATCAAGCACGGTGTTGATAAAAATACAGCGCCGACGACCTTGCAGATTAATGTCGACGTCAATGAGCAGCGGCTGCGTATAGAAGTTCTGGATGATGCACCGCAAAACAATAGTGGCAGCGGTCATGGCCTGAGCCTGGATAATATTCGAAAGCGTTTATCAAATGTATTTGGCGAACAGGCGACGCTACATGCCCAAAGGCAGGAGCCGGGATGGCGCAGTGTGATTGAAATACCCAGAGGCACAACATGACACAACTGATCATTGCTGACGATGAACCGCTGTTGCGGTTTCATCTGCAAAAACTGCTGGGGGAAGTCTGGCCGGAGGCTGACGTACTGGCACAGGCGGCTAATGGTGATGAAGCTCTGAGCCTGATACAGGAACTGCAACCGGATGTTGTGTTTCTGGATATTCAAATGCCTGGCATGACCGGATTGGAAGTTGCGCTTCACCTGACACAACAGGCACAGTGCCCGACAATTGTGTTTTTGACCGCCTATGATCAATATGCCGTTGAAGCCTTTGATCACGGTGCGGTGGACTATTTACTGAAACCGCTGGATGAAGCCCGATTGCAAAAGACCGTACATCGGCTGCAACAGCGTCTACAGGACAACACTCAAGTACCGCCTGTGGATCTGGATATGCTGTTGAACCTGGTCAATAACAAGGCAGCCAATACCCGATTACAATGGCTGACGGCACAGCAGGGGGATGTTGTTAAGGTGATCGCCGTGGAGGAAGCCACATTGGGGTGTGAGCAGGGTGAATTTCTGTTACGCCAGAGCATAAAACAGTTGGAAGAGCAGCTTGATGTTGAGCAATTCTGGCGCATTCATCGCAGTACTTTGGTGAATATGAAACATGTTGACCGCATTGAGAAATCATTGGCTGGGCAGATGTCACTTTACATCCGGTCAATAACAAAGCCACTGCCGGTCAGTCGGGCTAAACAGTACCTTTTCAAAGCTCTGTAAGTGGATACATTAACGCTCAGTTGCGACTGTTGACCTAGCAGTCGTCGTTTCACTTTTAACGCTTCACTTTCCAGCAAAACACCTATGCTCATGTTGATCCTCGACAGTTTAAAACCCATCGGGATTGACGACACATCTTGCCCGCGTAAGGTGGTAACCTATCCCTGAATTCGTGCCATCGGACAACTAATCGAAGGGGTCAGAGAAACCCGACCCAGTGGTGAGGTGATTAGCACGGATCGTCATTTTTGCGATCCCGTGTTAAGCGTTCTCCCATTAGGCTGTACCAGCGCAGAGCATTTCAGCGTTGTTGTACAGCCCAACAACACCGGCCCAACAACACCGGCCCAACAACCTGGACCTATTATGATCAGCGCGGGTTGAACACCAAAACCATTCGCCGGGACTTCAAGTTCGGCTATGTTGTCAGCACCACCCATTACGACCGTCATCAGCGTGTCGATTACACCACTCTGCCAGTCAAGATTAGCAAACCGAGTATGACCTCTATCGCCCCCTCATCAAAGGTATTGATGCCGAGTTTGACGATCTCCAGTTCCCGCTGAATAAACTGTTCCAGATCATAATCGTTCAGCGGCAATAGATTAACGGAGTAAGTAATCCGGTTTTTCAGATCCGCATTCACCTGCATCGCCAGATGATGCAACAGCTCCGGTTGACCGAACAGGATCAGGTTGTGTTTCGGTGGAAATTTGTTGAAACAAGGCTAAATCAATGTCCCTATTCTACTTTGCAAAACTTAAATGTGTTTAGTGAAAGTATCAGTATGATTGAAAGTACGCAGGTTCGGTGCTTGCAAAGTGAAGCTAAGGGCTGTACGGCTAATTTGGCGCTGTTAGCTGCTTGTGATATTAACCTGTCTAGTAATGCATGCGAAGTATATTGAGTTCGTGAATTATGGTTTTGAAATGGATATGAACTGTTATTTGAGCTGTCAGTAAGCATTTATGCTGTTAAGCTAAAAGCCTGTCATAAAAAATACATAATTTTGAAACAAAAGTTATACAAATAGCGTCTAAAGTCGCGGTTGTCCAAAAAAATTCACATGCCTGAATCCGTGACTTCTTCAGTGGATGCAGGGTGTAAGAGCTTGATTTCTATTTATTTTTCAAGAATCGAAGGTGCATCCATAGGTTCACCCCAATTTTTGGGAAGCAAAGAGGAATCAATGGCTTGCGCACTGCGCCGCTGTGGAGTCACGGATTCAGGTTAATAACTAGAAGGGTAGGTTAATGAAACCGACTGCGAAGACTGTGTTGTCAGCGGCAATCACTATAAGCGCTGTATCTTTTGCACACGCCGAAATTTCTCAGGAACATAATCAGTGGTTTGAGCAAGGCCAGGCCACTCTGGAGAAAAAACTCTCTGTCAAACCAAACAAAAAAACAGCAAAGAACATTATTTTGTTTATCGCTGATGGTAATGGGGTGACATCCAATACCGCTATTCGTATTTTCAATGGTCAGCTACAAGGTCAGACTGGCGAAGAATATGTATTGAGCTATGAAGAGTTCCCGCATTTGGCTCTGGCGAAAACCTATAATATCAATGCCCAGACTCCGGATTCCGCCGGTACCGCAACCGCTTTTATGTCAGGTGTAAAGACCAAAGCCGGTGTGATCGGTATCGATGGTGAGCCACTGCGCGGCGATTGCAAAGGAGCTGTGGGCCATGAAGTGGTTTCTGTACTTGAATTGGCTGAAATGGCGGGCAAATCCACTGGTGTTGTGACAACTGCTCGCGTCACTCACGCAACTCCAGCGGCGGCTTATGCCCATTCTGCAGATCGTAACTGGGAAGATAACACCAGTATTACGCCCGAAATGGCAGCAGTTGGTTGTACTGATATTGCCGCACAGGCTATTGAAGCTGGGTTGGATGTTGTCTTTGGTGGTGGTCGTCGTCACTTCCTGCCGAAAGAATATATAGATGGCGAAGGCAAAAAAGGTAAGCGGACTGATAACCGTAATCTGACGGCCGAATGGTTGAGTAAGTACGATAACGCCTCTTTTATCTGGAATCAGGACGGTTTTGATAAGCTTGATACTGAAACAACAGGCCCGGTTCTGGGGTTGTTTAACAGCTCTCACATGGAATATGAAGCGGACCGTGCGAAGGATAAAGGTGGTGAACCATCGCTAGCGGAAATGACTACAAAAGCGATCGAAATTCTGGATAACAATAAAAAGGGTTTCTTCCTGCAGGTTGAGGCGGGTCGCGTTGATCACGCACACCATGCAGGCAATGCTGCCCGTGCTGTAACCGATGGTGTTGCCTTCGCTGAAGCTGTTAAAGCCGCCGTTGAGATGACCAGTGAGCAAGACACGCTGATTATTGTAACAGCCGACCATTCTCATACTTTGGCGCTGCAAGGGTATGCTAAACGTGGTAATCCTATTCTTGGTTTGAGTGTTGGTATCGACGGCCAGGGGTTGCCAAAGGATGAACCAAATCTGGCTGATGACGGTAAGCCTTATACCACGTTAAGTTATGCCAATGGACCTGGTGGCGTTGAAGGCCCGCGCGAGGATTTATCCAGTATTGATGTCGATGATGTTGATTTTATCCAGCAAGCGCTGATTCCTTTGAAGTCTTCTGAAACGCATGCTGGGGACGATGTTGCTGTCTATGCCCGAGGACCGGGCGCTTGGTTGTTACAAGGTTCAATCGAGCAGAATTATATTTTTCATGTCATGGATTATGCTGGCAAGCTGCGCCAGAAAGCTGAAAAGGCGTCTAAATAATTGTTGGTCATGCAAGAAGAGAAGGCAGTCGTTCGCGGCTGCCTGTTTGTATTATGAAGAAACTAATCATATTTCTATGTGCTTTGCTGGCATCAGTTACGATGGTCGCTGCCTCGGAAGTCAAATTCCGTGACCTCTATGGCCGTGGTGGTGCCTATTCCGAATTAGCTCAGAAAATGACTCATAAAACTATTACCGTGCGTGGTTACATGGCGCCACCCATTAAAGCTGAGGCGAGTTTTTTTGTGCTGACCAAACTGCCTATGTCGGTATGCCCATTTTGTGAAACGGAAGCAGATTGGCCAACCGATATTCTATTTGTTCGTACTCCGAAACAGATTGACGTTTTACCCTTTAACGAACCTATCTATGTCACTGGTACGCTGGAAATCGGCGCCAGTACAGATCCAGAAACCGGTTTTGTGAGCCGTGTTCGTCTGGTGGATGCCAAGTATCGGAAAGCCCGATGACCAACCTTGTTGTCGAAAGTCTTCAAGTTGTCTTCGACGGACGAACGATTCTGGACATCCCGCAACTGGAGCTTGAACAAGGGAAGTTGCTGGTCATTTCCGGTCCGTCCGGCTCGGGAAAGTCAACTCTGTTGAATGTTATCTGTGGTTTGCTGGAACCGGATGCCGGTCAAGTCAGTTGGAATTATGAGCCGTTGTTTACTTTAAATGAATCACAGCGGGCAAACTGGCGTGCCGTTAACTGCGGTTTTATGTTTCAGGACTTTCATCTGCTGCCTGCGCTCAGTGTGCTGGACAATGTATTGATGGTAGCGATGGCAAGGGCATTATTTGAGAATAAAAATATATTGCTGGCCGATGAACCGACCGCATCGCTGGATCGCGAAAATGCTGAGTTTGTTATTAATGAACTGCAAAAGCAGGCGGCTCAAGGGCGGTTTGTCTTGATCGTCAGTCATGATCCATTAGTGCAGAGTGTCGCGGACAAACACTTCATACTAACGCGCGGAAAGTTGCAATGAATCCTTGGTTACTCATGAAGGCCTGGTACCGTCAGTACACCGGTTCTGCCATCACATTTGTGATTCTGTTCAGCCTTGCTCTATCGCTTGGCCTTGCTCTGGTCGTGCAGGAGCGAGCGATTAAAAGCAGCAGTGCTAAGGTCAGTAATCCATTTCCATTGATTATCGGAGCTCCCGGTTCTGATACAACGCTGGTATTGAGTACAGTATTTCTTCAAACGGATTTTCTGGAAACATTGCCAGTATTGGTGTGGCGGCAATTGCAAAACGAAACACGTATTGAATGGTTTGCACCACTGACCTTTGGTGATTTTTATCAAGGGCACCCGTTGGTGGGCACAACAGCGCAGATGGGGCAGGCTGTTTATGGCGCAGATATTAAATTTACCTCACTTCATGATGCCTGGGTTGGTGCAGATGTTGGGTTGGCTGAGGGGGATGAATTTAAACCGGAGCATGGTTTCGCTCAACAGGATGAGCATTCTCAACTTTATCATGTCGCAGGCAAATTGCCGCGTAGCGGGACGCCTTGGGATCGGGCGATACTGATAGCTGTCGAGTCCAGCTGGTTTGTGCATGGTTTGGGCGATGGTCATTCACCGCCAGTACAGGAACATGAACTGGACTATGTGGATGAGTCTGGTCACGAAATTGAATCTGCCGCAATAGCTAACGATTTGAGGTTGGGTGATTTTACTGACCTGAGCCTGTTACACCCGGTATCTGCCTTTGTTGTTAAGCCAACCAGTTTTGCTGCTGCCTATGGATTACGTTCTACATTTCGAACCTCGCAAACACAGGCTGTGTTTCCCGCTGAGGTGATGGTGCGCTTGTATGCGCTGATGGGCGATGCTCGTGCGGTAATCAGTCAGGTGACGCTGGTCTGCGAGGCACTGGTGATGGTGGCGTTAATTTATGGTATCAGTGCGTTGTTTGCATTGTTCCAACGCGAAATGGTGGTGTTGCGTTTGATCGGTGCCAGTCGGCGTTATTTGTTGCTGTCGGCCTGGTTGTATGTTTTCAGTCTGATGTTATTGGGGTCGGTATTTGCATTTATTCTGGCCGTTGTTGAAACCAGAATTCTCAGTTATGTGCTTGCGCAGCAGTTGCATTTCGATATTGCCACAGCACTGCGCTGGCAGGATCTGGGTTTTGTGGGGTTAATCTTGTTAATTGGCTCAGTTGTTGCGCTCATTCCAGCCTGGCGAGTGTTTCGCTATAGTGGCCGTAAGCTGTTATTGCAGGAACATTGAATATCATTATCCTGAATTCGTGACTCCATAGCGGCGCGGCGCGCAAGCCATTGATTCCTCTTTGCTTCGCAAAATAGGGGTGCACCTGTAATTTTTGAAAACAAATAGAAATCAAGCTCTTACACCCTGCATCCACTGAAGAAGTCTCAGATTCAGGATTATTTCCAGAATGCAAAAATAGGCAGAATTGTCAGCGCCGCGACGACAATAATTAAACCCACATAGCTGACATAAAGAATTGGATTGCTGCGGATTAGTTGCCAAAAGGTTGGTATGCGTCCTTCGGCTTTATCAAGCTCAAACTGGGCGCGACTTTGTTTTTGGTGTTCGACCTGGAAAACTTCTATCAGATTTCTTGCCTGGACAAACTCGGCATCGTGTTGCAGCCAGATTGCTGCGACTGAAAATCCCCAGCGCCCGGCATTGGTTTCATAAAATTCAATGTCGTTTTCACGAAGTAGATTACGCACGGCATCTGCTTCGGTTTCAGGAACATGATTCAATCGAAAAAGTAATTTTGCCATACGTACTTCAATAGTTGCGGGTAAAGCCGGTCATTGTACCAGCTTTATGGCAATTTGAACCGCATCACCGACTGATTAAGTGCCTGAGTTACCTCTTTAGCCCGTCTGTGGTTATGACGGGGTGCATCGTCGGCGTTATGGAGCATACTTGGTATTTGTGCCGATATTGGGTTTAAATTGGAATGGTAATTTAAACCTGAATCCGTGACTCCATAGCGGCGCAGTTCGCAAGCCATTGATTCCTCTTTGTTTCCCAAAAATTGGAGTGAACCTACGGGTGCACCTGCAATTTTGAAAAACAAATAGAAATCAAGCTCTTACACCCTGCCTCCACTGAAGGAGTCACGGATTCAGGTAATAGGTAGGACTGGCTTCACAGGACAAAAAACAGATCAGATCAACCTGTCAAATTCATTGAGAAACGGTAGTTGTTAGCCGTCGATCAAGCGACCTAAGCCACCTAGCACGCTACCTTCTCCCTGGCTACTGCCGCCCATGCGGGGCGCATGGTCAATAATGCGGTCGGCCAGTCTGGAGAAGGGCAGGCTTTGCAACCAGACCGTTCCAGTACCACGCAGGGTGGCAAGAAATAATCCTTCGCCGCCAAAGAACATGCTTTTCAGGCCTTTGACCATTTCAATGTCGTAATCCACTCCGGTGGTAAAGCCAACCAGACAACCGGTATCAACACGAAGAGTTTCGTTGTTCAGCTCTTTTCGAACAATTGTGCCGCCAGCGTGCATAAAAGCCATGCCATCGCCACGTAGGCGTTCCAGAATAAAACCTTCGCCACCGAAGAATCCAGAGCCGAGTTTACGCTGAAAGCTGATGTCGATATTGGTGCCGTAGGCAGCGCAAAGGAAGGAATCTTTCTGACAGATGACTTCTTGTCCGTGCTTAGCCATATTCAATGGGATAATACTGCCTGGAAACGGAGCCGCAAAGGAGACGCGCTTTTTACCAACTCCTTCATTGGTAAAGTGAGTCATAAATAATGATTCACCGGTAACCATCCTTTTGCCTGCGCTGAATAACTTGCTCATAAAGCCTTGGTCGGGTTGTGAGCCATCGCCCATTTTGGCTTCAAAGGTAATGCCATCCTCCATGTAATTCATCGCGCCAGATTCGGCGACAACGGTTTCACCGGGGTCTAGTTCAACTTCCACCATCTGCATATCGTGGCCGATAATTTCGTAATCGACTTCATGACATATCATATTTCTTATTCTCCTGATTGTGTTTGATGCAGAATAATTGTAGCGTCAGGCATCGGTAGTGTGGGAAGTCATTAGTGAGTCAGGTAAAAGATAAGCCTGTTAACAGGCTCTTTCTACAAGTGGGCGGTAAACAAGGTTGCCCATTGAGTTTTCTATGTCAGGCCGATCTGACAGTGATTATCCCAGGTAACATGGCTTGCCAATGGTTGTTGATTGAGCCACAACTTACCTGTGCCGGTCCCTGCGATTATCGTTGTACTGGTCATTGTCAGTGCACAGATATCATGTCCTGAATCCGTGACTCTATAGCGGCGCAGTGCGCAAGCCATTGATTCCTCTTTGCTTCCCAAAAATTGGGGTGAACCTATGAGTGCACCTGCAATTTTTGAAAAACAAATAGAAATCAAGCTCTTACACCCTGCATCCACTTTGGAGTCACGGATTCAGGTCATGTGAAAGCATCAATTCACGTCTGTTAATCGCCATCTTCAGACCATTGCTCCACCATGTATTGCAAATCCTCAACCAGTAGTTCTGTCGCTGCTTTTAGATAGTGTCTGTCCGGAAACACCTCGTTTAAATTTGGCACTGCACCAGCCCGAATGAAAAGTCTCCTTTTAGTATGCGTGCACTGACACGACGTCAGTGGCTTTGGCATAATCTGTCCACGGGCGATTACCGGCATCAGGATGGTGACCGTTCAGATCCTGTCCTCAAAGCAAAAACTCGATAGCATGGTAGCCGGTGGCAACGTTGGTTTCCGAGCCTGCGAATTCATTCAGCGAGGTCAGTGTTTCAGGCTTCAGGCGGGTTGATGTTACCGACTTTCTTGCTGTTGATTATATTGGCAAGGCCGCCTTCGTTACCCGGTTCGTATTCCTAGGAGTTGGTATCGACATAATCAATCAGACCCTCATCCTGTGGTCAGGCATTCAGTTCGCCTTCCCAGTCGCCAACGACGCTATTGCCGAAGCGGAATACTTCAGACTGCTGATAAGATGGACGAGCAGCCAGCCAGGTTTCTTTTGCTGCGGCCAATGCTTCCGGTGACGCAGACTTGACCAGTATATTCACTGCGTGCTGTAGGTGTTCTGCCGTATGCAGGGCGTCTGAGTCGTTGGTGTAGGTCAGATCGATATAGCCTTCAACAACATCGGATTTATTGATTTCAGCGTGGGCCATGGTGCCCGCCAGCAAACTGAGCCATAGCAGTTTTTTCACAGGGGAATTCCTTGATTAGCTGATGGATATGGAATTAAGGTATAAATGACAATTGTTTTCATCTGATTCGGGGGAATGTTGGAAATATTGTGATTGCCGGGTTTCTCAATGTGGCTCTGCCACCTTTGTTTGCTCAACGATAATGGTAATCCATGAACGTTGAGGTTGGGCAGATCAAAACATGATGTCTATACTCTCTAATACTGGTTGAGAAGCACAGAGGATTCAGGTTCTATAACCTGCATCCACTCTGGAGTCACATAAATAATGACCTCAGAGAAACTCAGCCCATGTGAACTCAGGGTGGTAAATGGCAATGGCAGAAAAGAAAAGTAACGCACTTCGCCGTAAATTCATTATCGCAGCGTCAGGCGTTCTGTTATTGGCGTTTTATCTGTTTCAGGTCAGCACGGGTGGTTTCCGTTCGTCGTTCTTTTCATCGACGCCGTTAGAGTCTGCGGCTGAAGGTAGCCTGCAGGCCTCAGTTGACAGTTGTAAGCGGTTGATTCGCAGTCAACTGGGTTCTGCTCTACAGCAGATGGATGTTGATGATATGGCAACCCGTTATGAAGTTTCGACAAAAGCCTATCGAGTATTTATCAATGTAATTGTTGATGGTGCCGAGCGTGAAGACACCTATGTCGAGTGTCGCACATCGGCAGTAACACACAAGGTGCTGGACTTCAATTTCAATGGCCCGTCCAGACACTTTGAACAGATTGGGATATGAAATCATTGCTTGGTGATCTAATTAATGAATGCTTTGATACTGGAGTGGACATTCTGTCTGTGCGTCCTGTATCCGGTGGAGACATTAACATGGCTTATGCCTGCAGAACGGATCACGGCGATTTTTTTATAAAGCTGAATCAACCATCACGCTGTGACATGGCTGACGCTGAGCGAATGGCTTTGCAGGAGCTGGATTTGAAAAGCGGGTTCAAAGTGCCGACAGTCTATGGTGTGGTCAGTAACCAGCAATATTCAGCGCTGATTCTTGAGCATATCAACCTTTCTGCTTTGAGCGGAGCAGGCTACTATCTTGCTGGTGAAAAACTGGCGCAGATGCACCGATGCCATCAGCCCTATTTTGGCTGGATTCGTGATAATTATATTGGCACGACCCTTCAACCCAATACTCGCTCTGGGAGCTGGTTGGCGTTTCTGCTGAATGACCGGCTGAAGTTCCAGATTGAATTATTGAATAACCGAAACCTTAACGAATTGGCAATGGCATTGCCTCGCTGTCTGACAATTCTTTTCAAAGGCTATGAATCGGCACCTTCACTTATTCACGGTGATCTTTGGTCGGGGAATATTGCTGCTGATACGACTGGTCAGCCAGTTGTTTTTGATCCTGCCTGCTATTACGGTGACCGTGAAATGGATTTGGCAATGACCGAATTATTCGGTGGTTTTCCGCAAAGTTTTTATCAAGGATACAATGCCGTCTGGCCATTGGATACCGGCTATGAACAGCGCAAACCGGTTTACCAGCTTTATCATATTTTGAACCATGCGAATTTGTTTGGTGGCGATTATGTTGATCGCGCCGAGCGCATGTTGCGGCGAATTTTGGAGTTTTCGTCATGATGGCACCAAAAGCCGGTGATTGTTACCTGAATCCGTGACTTCTTTACTGGATTCAGGTTATCGGCAGATCATCGATCAGAATTATGGTATGCGCCGTGCAGTACTTGTCTTGTACCGAGTTGACGTTTGCAAGTAAGCTATGGGTTTATGTGGTTTAAAGGAACCTTTGATGCACTATCTTGCAATGGCTTTGGTACTGCTGGTCGCGGTCGAGCATATTTATATTTTAGTTTTGGAAATGTTTTTGTGGACGAAACCCAAGGGTCGTAAGGTGTTTGGACTGGAAGAGGAGTTTGCTAACAGCACCAGAGCCATGGCAGCAAATCAGGGGCTTTATAACGGATTTCTGGCTGCTGGACTAATCTGGGGGCTCATTCATCCAGTTGCTTATGTCGGAATGCAGATTCAGTTGTTCTTCCTGTGCTGTGTTTTAACCGCTGCCATATACGGCAGTATTACCGCCAATAAATCAATTCTGTTTTCACAGGGCGCTCCTGCATTGATCGCCTTGGCAGGTGTACTGCTGTTTTATTGATCACTTTGTTCGTTTACTAACGCCCCGATTATGGGCGTTTGTTTTCAACTCTTCTGAAGCGACACCATGACCTGAATTCGTGACTCCTTCAGTGGATGCAGGGTGTAAGAGCTTGATTTCTATTTGTTTTTCAAAAATTGCAGGTGCACCCATAGGTTCATTGAAATTCATGGGAAGCAAAGAGGAATCAATGGCTTGCGCACTGCTTTGGAGTCACGGATTCAGGTTAACCTGAATCCGTGACTCCAAAGTGGATGCAGGGTGTAAGAGCTTGATTTCTATTTGTTTTTCAAAAATTGCAGGTGCACCCATAGGTTCATTGAGGATAGAAAGGCATGAATATCTTCGCTGACATCTGCGGTACGATCTGCCTTCACCTGCTCAAGAATAGGCTCAAGTAACTCGATGAGTTGAGGTACAGGTGAATGGAATGACAACGGATCATTGCCTTCCCATGCTTCCCTATCATGACTGCTTTTCTGGCGTTGCAATGGTAAGGATTTGACTTGTGACATTGAGCGCTTCACTTTTATTTGGTTGCCTGTCAATTGTTTCAGTTAAGCATGAATTTCTGCTGAATACACAATTATATTCGCTGATAGTTGTGTGGAAATGCGTTGGCAATGTTGCTTTACGGTAATGTTGTGGGTATGTACGAATACTCTCAAATTGAATAATGACATAACTGACCCTTACAATGCCTGTGCCCACGCCATCATTTCGTTAGCAACTGGTTTGTTATGCTCGGCGAGAAACTCAAGAAAACGCAGTGGGTGCTGGGTGACAATCTTTTCCTGTGGGAAGTTTTTGCGTGTCAGTAATTCAATGGCTTCAGCGAAATTGCCGAGATCAAAACTGATGTGAGCGTCACTGCCCACACTGATTTTCCAATCGTGTTTTATTAGGGTGTCAACAATGGACTCGCAAAATGGACGTGAGCCTTGGCGCGAGTACAGAAAAGAACTGTTATTGATTTCCAGTAAAACATTATTGTCCTTTGCCGCCCGGATAACTTCATCCTGGTCTATCGGGTAGGAAGGGTTACCTGGATGACCAATAATCTGAATGACTCCTGACTCAATGGCACGAATCATCGCTTGGGTATTTTCCCGCTTGGAGGCAGGCGTAAATACTGGTTCATGAAAACTGGCAATGGCAAAATCCAGAAATGGAAGCATTCGGTCAGGCAGGTCAACATAGCGCGCAGTGCCCTGAAATACTGTGGGCAGGATATTGGCCTCAATGCCTCGTAATATGCCGATGTTATTTACCATACGTGGAATAACTTTCATATTACCAAAGTGCCATGGGTGTGGTGAATCGGGCATCATTGGGCCGTGGTCGGTCATCGAAATCAGTTGCAGAGCGACTGTTTCGGCCTGGTGCAGATAGTCATTAATAGTGCTGTAAGCATGATTGCTGGCGACAGTGTGGCTGTGAGTGTCACAGTAAAGCTTCATGTAGAGCAGACCCCTTGGATGATTGGTTGTATAGCCTTGACCTGAATCCGTGACTCCATAGCGGCGCAGTGTGCAAGCCATTGATTCCTATTTGCTTTCCAAAAACCGGGGTGAACCTGCCATTTTTGAAAAACAAATAGAAATCAAGCTCTTACACCCAGTATCCACTCTGGAGTCACGGATTCAGGCTTGAGTTAAGGCTGGAAGGATACATTCAGGTTAACCATAATGATCCAATGGTAAAAGGCAACGATAGGCGTCAATGAAACCTGAATCCGTGGAATGTTCTTGTGAACATTTAAATGCTCAACTAATAAAACCTTAAAAGGAAAACAGTATGTTAAAGCTCCCATTCTTTGCTGTGTCGGCGCTAACGATTGCGATATCGGTCAGTACTCAGGCCGCTGCGGAAAGTGCCTCAGTCAAGCTGCGTGTGTTGGAGACGACCGATATTCATATGCATATAGCCGATTACGACTATTACGCTGATAAGCAGAGTGATACCGTTGGTCTGGCTCGGGTTGCTACACTGATTAATGATGCTCGCGCAGAAGTAGCGAATTCTGTGCTGGTCGACAACGGTGATCTGTTGCAGGGTAATCCGCTTGGCGATTACGTTGCCAAAGGCCGGGTTTTGCGTTTTGGTGAGACGCATCCTGCATATAAGGCGATGAATATTCTGAACTATGATGTCGGCAATATCGGTAATCATGAATTTAATTATGGCTTGGATTTTCTGATCAAATCATTAGCCAGTGCAGACTTTCCTTATGTCAATTCAAACGTCTATTTCGATGACCAGGACAACAATCCGGATAATGATCAAAACTATTTCAAACCCTATCTCATCAAAGAAAAGCAGGTTGTTGATGAACAGGGCAATATACACAGTCTGAATATTGGTTATATCGGTTTTGTGCCACCACAGATTATGACCTGGGATAAAAGCAATCTTACTGGCAAGGTGATTGCTAAGGATATTATCGAGTCTGCGGAAAAGTTTGTGCCGCAAATGAAAGCAGAAGGCGCGGATATCATTGTTGCTATTCCGCATTCTGGAATGTACAGCAATCCTCGTGAGGGAATGGATGAACACGCAGTGTACTACCTGGCTAATGTTCCGGGAATTGATGCCATCATGTTTGGTCACTCACATCGGGTTTTTCCAGGTGATGAAACATTTAATGATTACGATGGTGTTAATGCAAAGAAAGGCACGGTGTTTGGTACTCCTGCTGTGATGCCCGGTTTCTGGGGCAGCCACTTGGGAATGGTTGATTTGTCACTGGAAGTTGACGATGGTCAATGGTCGGTTGTAGATGGCCAATCCTCTGTACGTGCGATCTACAAGCGTGATGGTCGCGAGGTGATACCGTTGGTCCAGACGGATCAGCGTATCAATGCTGCTATTGCAGAAGATCATCAGGGTACGTTAGCCTACATGCGCCAGAAAGTCGGTACCAGCAATGCCGATATTTACAGTTATTTCTCTCAAGTGAAGGATGACCCTTCTGTACAGCTTGTGAGCAATGCCCAAATCTGGTACGTGAAGAATATCGTTCGCGGTACTGAGTATGACGGTTTGCCTGTGCTATCTGCCGCCGCGCCATTTAAAGCCGGTGGTCGTGGTGGTGCAAACTATTACACTTATGTCCCTAAGGGGGATATTGCGCTACGTAATGTCAGCGACCTGTATATTTACCCGAATGACTTGAAGGTGGTTAAGCTCTCCGGGCAGCAGGTTGTGGATTGGTTGGAGCGCTCTGCAGGCCAGTTCAATCAAATTGATCCGGCATCCAAACAGAGGCAGCCTTTAGTCAATCTGGAATTTCCTTCTTACAATTTCGATGTCATTGATGGTTTGGAATATCAGATTGATGTTACCGAACCCAGCCGCTTTGATAGTAAAGGTAAACTGTTAAATACTGATGCACATCGCATTAAAAATGTTCGTTTCGAAGGTGAACCGTTGGATCCCGAGCAGGCGTTTTTGGTCGCAACCAACAATTACCGTGCCGGAGGCGGTGGTTCATTTCCACATCTGGATGGTTCAACAATCGTAATTCATGCGCCGGATAAAAATCGCGATGTTATTGCGAATTACCTGCTCTCGCATGGAGAGATCAATCCAAAGGCTGATGACAACTGGACCTTTACTGGCTGGGGAAATGCAAAAGTTACCTTTGCGACCTCTCCAGAAGCGAAAAGTGTTGCAGGTGGTGATCTTGAATTCATCGAATTGCAGGAAGATGGTTTCGCGCTGTTTGAGTTCAACCTGAATCCGTGATTTTCTTCAGTGGGTGTAAGAGTTTGGTTTCTATTTCCTGAATCCGTGACTTCATGGCGGCGCAGTGCTCCGTGATGGCGTTACGGATTCAGGTTTTAGAAAAGGCTCCCGCTTTCATTAGCGGCAGGCCCTTTCGTTTATTCTGATCCCTGGTCAGCCTCCAGGCAGGAAGAATGGGCCTGATTACGGCCTGTACGTTTCGCCTGGTACAGAGAGTTGTCAGCGCGATCAAACAAGGTCTCGGTAGAGTCAGTATTTTTGGCAGTCTCAACACCAAAGCTGGCCGTCACTGTAATATCGCCAGGCCATTTGGTTTGTTGGATAACGGCTTGTACCCGTTTGGCACTGGCAATGGCATGTTGGCAGTCTGTATGCGGGAGCAGCATGACAAATTCCTCTCCCCCCCAACGAGCAACGGTATCGTTGCCACGGGAGTGTTGTTTCAATATTTCGGCGAATTGAATGAGAACCTGATCACCAGTGCTGTGACCATAGTGGTCATTGATTTTTTTGAAGTGGTCAATATCCACCAGGACCAGACTGTAGTTGACGCAACCGTTGCGCCATTCGCTCTGTGCAATCTGGAAAATACTATTAAATGCACGCCGGTTCAAAACCTGTGTCATATGATCCCGGTTCGCCTGATTGCTCAGCGTATCAGCCAGTCTTCTGGTATCGGTATAAGATCGGTTGAGTGTGTAATAGCGCAGCAGGATCTGCATAAACAGCAAGGAAATGATGACGATGACCATCAGTCGATAAAAATTTTCACTGCTGATACGTTGCATGTTAAAAGTCAGGCTATTCAGCCGAAAGGTTTTGATGCCCTCCTGAATATCGCTACCGGTAGCGATCTCAAATGAAAATACCTCATCAAAATTCACGCGCGACTGTTCCAGAGGCAGATCTTGTGCCAGCAACCACCACTGAGCCACACTAAAATCCTGCTGTTCCAGAGTTAGCGGAGAACCGTAACGACTGGGACGGAATTCAGCTTGATTATATTTCAGTGTGTTCCAGTCTGTCGGATCTGTCAGCCCAGGTTCAACACTGCGAAGGAAAATTCGTATAGTGTCATTTTGATTGCTTTTATATTCATAATCCAGCGTAATGCTATACACCTTTGACATATCAAAGCCTGTTGGCGGAATTCCATGGGAAAAACTGATTAAAAATGAGCAGTAAGGGTAGGCAATTGCATGCGTTATGTTGCACTGCCAGTAAAACCCGTCGTCAGGGCCATCAGATAGCCACTTGGCCGTAGATGTACCACCGTTCTCATGATCAGAGGTGAGATCAATGTGGTAATCAGTGGACTCAGTGGTTGGGGAAATGGTGAAGGTGTTTTTGCTCCAAATGGGAAATGATAATACAACTAGTACTAAAACAATCTGTGCAAGAGACAGTAGCTGCTCGTATTTCGGCAAAAATTGACTGGCGTTCGACATTAAATATTGTGTATTAAAGAATGGGCCGGATTATTCTAGCAGTTAAATGGCTGTTAACGAATCACCTTGAGGCCAAACTCTTCCATTGTATGATGAATTTCATTCACGGATTCCTTTTTTGGTGGCAGCATTCCTTCCAGCGGGTATTCCAGACCCATAGCTTTCCATTTGTGGGAGCCCAGGTTGTGGTATGGTAGGAGTTCTATATGTTCTATGTTGGACATAGGCGCTATAAACTGGGCCAATGCTCTGATATCTTCAAGATCGTCTGAATAACCTGGAACAATGACGTAACGTATCCTGGTTTTTTTCCCTATGTCGGCGAGATGACGTACAAAGCGCAAGGTACGTTGATTGGACACACCAACCAGCTTGTGGTGCTTGGTGTCGTCGATATGTTTGATATCAACCATGATCAAATCTGATTCAGCAACCATTTCATGCACTTCTTCACTGTAAACGCCAACATATCCGTTGGTATCGAGGCAGGTATGGATGTTATGTGCGTGAAGTTTTTTAAACAGCAGAGCGACAAAAGGCGCCTGTAAGACGGGTTCCCCTCCTGTGACCGTAACACCGCCGCCACTGGCGTCCATAAATTTGGCGTAAGGAAGGATTTTTTCGACGATGTCGGTTACAGAATACAGCTGACCACTGTCCAGATCCCATGTATCGCGATTGTGACAGTATTTACACTTGAATACGCAGCCTTGTAGAAAAACTACAAAACGAGTGCCGGGGCCATCAACAGTGCCGAAGCTTTCAAACGAATGAACTCTGCCTAACATTTCATCCGCGTGAATTTTCGGTATGTTTAGTACGGGTATGGTGGAGGTCATGCAGTACCCTTATCTCTTTTTATATCTGCTGTAGTGTAACAAAATAACAAACTTAATATGCTTGCCACAGGTCACTTGCGAAACACTATCCTGGATCTTTGCCTTTACGGCATCAAGGTTACTTCAATATGAGATAGTTTTGAAAAGTCTCTGCGTCAACCGGCTTCGCAAAAAAGAACCCTTGAGCATGATGAACGCCCTTGGTAATAAGCCATTCCATCTGTTCTGTTGTTTCAATGCCTTCGGCGATTAAATCAAGATTCAATGATTGTGCAAGTTGAATGATCGTCTCGCAGATGGCCATGTCTTCTCTGTTGTCTAATGTGTCCGGGATAAAGGAACGATCTATTTTCAAAGTCTTGACAGGAAAGTGTTTCAAATAACTCAGCGAAGAAAAACCGGTGCCCAAATCATCTATAGCCAGTTGAATTCCACGCTCGCGTAATCGAGCTAGGTTTTGAATCATTGACGGGCTGTTCTGTATCATGATGGATTCTGTCAATTCCAGTAAGAACTCACCTTCGGAAAATGGATATTTGCTCAGGATCTCGTCCAGTTTCTCAAAGAACGAGTCATCCTTTAATTGCTCAGTCGATAGGTTGACTGAAATATATTGAATGCCCAGCCCGTTTTTTCAGCGAGCCAAAGCCTCTGCCGCTATGCATTGGCTGTTTTTCAATTCAAAAATAGGCTGGTAATGTAATCTGAAATCCTGGCTACTAATGGCTTTTGCAAGGCGCTTTTCAAGCTGCCACTTTTCTACTGCCTGACGGGCATTCTCCTCAGAATAATAGCTGATCTGATTATGTCCAATTTGTCGAGCATGGCCCTTGGCGATAACTGCATTGGCAATCAAACTGCCGACATCTGCAGCATCTTGTGGGTAAGTTGTAATGCCAATACTGGTTCTGGCAGATAGCTCATGCGCTTCAATTGGCCGGGATTTGTTTGCAATTTCTGTTAAGGTTTCCGCCTGCGTTTTCAATTCCTTTGGATCTTTGTAATCGCTGATGACAAGCAGGAACTCATCATGAGAAATTCGACAGAGTAGGTGCTGTCCATCCAGGTAGTGTTGCCATTCATTGATGATACGTTTCAATAGGGAGATACTAATGTCCTGATTGACTTGGTTTGTTGCCAAGTCAAGGTCCGTCAGCTCAATGATTAATACAGCGAGTTTTGCTCCACGACGGTCAACGGATTGAATGGCGTGTAGTAGATGTTCTGTTGCGAATTGTCGATTAGGCAGGGCCGTAATTGGGTCATATAGATTTTTTTGTTTTAACTGCCAGTTGGTTTGTAATTGCTCAGAAATGTCTTGAATAAGGACATTAATGCCTTTCAGTACTTTCCTTTCGGTAATGACAGGCCACTGGTGCACCTGCAAACAGATACCTTCGTTAGCTACTTCATAAGTCAGTTTTTCCCCTTGTAACGAATGGCGCCAGTGCTGCATATATTTAGGGTATTCCTTGAGCCTTTCCAAAACGGAATCGCCTGGCTGAATATTCAGGAAACTGAGATTGGCTAGTGGCTTTCCGTGTACCCAGAGCACCTTGGACTCATGATTGGTTTGGAACAACATGATATTGAGCTCGCAGGTAATGGTTCTCTGCAGGCTCTCGAAATCAGTGCGGGTTGGTAAAAAATATTCGCTACGTCGATACCTGAACCACAACCAGAACCAAATCATTAGCAGAAAAAGAATCAGGCTGATCAGGGGAAGGGTCCAACGTTGTTCAACCTTCCAGTGAGCACCAGATTGCGGTTTTGTCACTAGCTGTGCCCATTGTTGATGTTTGATTCCACTGGCTGTTAAAAGTCTTTGTTTTGGGACTGAAACGGCAATCAGCAATGGAGTATTGTCTGCCTTGCGGATCATTACCATTAAATACAGATTTTTTATGTCTAGTGAAGGCCAAACCGTTGAAGCTGACTTTATTACTGGTCTGAAGTAATAATGCCAGTATGCTGCAGAGGACGCAGATAAGGGTAATGCACCATGATCAGTATCGTCTTCTGTCATCAGGTAGTTTTGTGCCGGATTACCGTGGCCACTTTGAAAGAAAGTACCGTCCTGCTGATAAATCTTAACCTGTTGCGCATCCAGTTTATCTGGCAGTGTCAGTAGGATCTGTTCTGCCAGAACGGCTGTTGGTGTGGTTTGTACCAGTGGTTTTTGCACTGTACTCAATAACTGTTGTAACCACTGCGCTGTTGTCAGGTTAAGTTGTTGTTCTTCTACTGCTAGAGCGGTTTGTGATTTTCCGTACTCCAGTGTCGCGAGCGCAATAAAGAGTAAGGTGGCAAACACCTTTATAACCTGGGTATTACTCAGTATCCCTATCGGTAAAATTGTGGATGGTTTTATCAGCATGATTGTCAATTGCTTCTACAGATAACGACCCCAGTATTTGATATGTGAGAAGTGCTCAGGCTCAGTTTAACCTGAATCCGTGACTTCATAGCGGTGCAGTGCGCAAGCCATTGATTCCTCTTTGCTTCCCAAAAATTGGGGTGAACCTATGGGTGCACCTGCAATTTTTGAAAAGCAAACAGAAATCAAGCTCTCACCCCCTGCATCCACTTTGAAGTCACGGATTCAGGTAAACTTGGCTGTGGAAAGTCCGGTTGATCACATCCATCTGTTGTTCACGAGTCAATTTAACGAAGTTTACCGCATAACCGGAAACTCTGATGGTTAATTGAGGATACTCTTCTGGATGTTCCATGGCATCTTCAAGCATGGAGCGGTTCAAAACGTTGACATTGATATGGTGACCACTTGATGTGAAATAGCCGTCCAGCATACCTGTCAGGTTCGTTACTTTGTTTTGTTCATTTTTACCCAGTGAATCCGGCACCAGAGACATGGTATAGGAAATACCATCTTCAGCGTCTTCATACGGCAGTTTTGCAACGCTGAGTAGTGACGCCAGTGCGCCGTTCTCATCACGACCATGCATTGGGTTTGCACCAGGGGCAAAAGGTTGGCCAGTTTTACGACCGTCCGGCGTATTACCGGTTTTTTTACCATACACTACGTTTGAGGTAATGGTCAGGATGGACTGAGTCGGTACGGCACTGCGGTAGGTTGGTGTGTTGCGAACATGTTCCATGAAGCGGCTGACAACCATTTGTGCCATTTCATCCACGCGGTCATCGTTGTTACCGAATTTTGGATAATCACCTTCGGTTTCAAAGTCAACAACCAGGCCTTCGTCATTGCGGATCACTTTGACTTTAGCGTATTTAATGGCGCTGAATGAATCAGCAACAACAGACAGGCCAGCAATACCACAGGCCATTGTGCGGTAAACGTCACGATCATGCAGGGCCATTTGTGGCGCTTCATAAGCGTATTTATCATGCATGAAATGAATGACATTCAATGCATTTACATAGGCGCGTGAAACCCAGGCCATGTATTCATCAAAGCGTTTCCAGACGGTATCGAAGTCCAGATATTCGTCAGCCAATACATCTTTTTTCGGCCCAACCTGCAAGCCGATTTTTTCATCCATACCACCGTTGATACCATATAGCATGGTTTTTGCCAGGTTACAGCGAGCGCCAAAGAACTGCATCTGCTTACCGATGCGCATAGCGGATACGCAGCAGGCAATGCCGTAGTCGTCGCCGAATTTTTTGATCATCAGATCATCGTTTTCGTACTGGATTGAACTGGTGTCGATAGAAACTTTGGAACAGAAGTCTTTGAAGCCTGTAGGCAACTTTTCAGACCACAGAACAGTCAGGTTTGGCTCTGGTGCGGCACCCAGAGTGTACAGAGTGTTCAGCATACGGAAGCTACACTTGGTCACCAGGGCGCGACCATCTTCACCCATGCCGCCGATAGATTCAGTCACCCAGGTTGGGTCGCCGGAGAACAGTGCATCGTAATCTGGAGTACGCAGGAAGCGAACCATTCTGAGCTTGATTACCAGATCGTCGATCAGTTCCTGAGCCAGTTCTTCAGATAGGGCTCCAGCTTTCAGGTCTCGCTCGATATAGATATCAAGGAACGTAGAGACCCGGCCAAAACTCATGGCAGCGCCATTCTGGCTCTTGATTGCTGCAAGATAGGCGAAATAGGTCCACTGCACAGCTTCATGTGCGTTTTGTGCAGGCTTGCTGATGTCAAAGCCATAGCTTTCAGCCATCTGCGTCATTTCCTGAAGCGCCCGAGTTTGTTCGGACAGCTCTTCACGCAAACGGATGTTATCTTCAGTCATGACGGACTCATCAAGTGAAGATTTCTGATTCTTTTTGTCTTGAATCAGGAAGTCGGTTCCATAAAGCGCAACACGACGATAATCACCGATAATTCGGCCACGGCCATAAGCATCTGGCAGGCCGGTAATAACACCCGCTTTACGACAACGCAGCATTTCCGGAGTGTAGGCATCGAATACACCGGCATTGTGTGTTTTTCGGTACTTGGTGAAAATTTCGTTTATTCGCGGGTCCAGTTCGCGACCGTAGGCTTCACAAGAAGCCTCTACCATGCGAATACCACCGTTTGGAATCATGCCGCGCTTTAATGGTTTATCGGTTTGCAGGCCAACAATGCGCTCCAGGTTGGAGTCAATATAGCCTGGTGCATGAGACGTAATAGTGCTTGGCAGGTCGGTATCAAAATCCAGTGGTCCCTGTTTACGTTGCTCTTCTTTCATCAGTTCAAGCACTAATGCCCAGACGTCTTTGGTACGCGTTGTTGCACCAGACAGAAATTCGGCATCACCCTCATAAGGCGTGTAGTTCTGTTGAATAAAGTTACGTACATCTACAGAGGTCTTCCAGGCACCATCGTTGAAACCTTCCCAAGGGTTGGCTTGATTGGCAGTGCGATCATCGGCTTTTTCTTTGTACATGGTGAGTTTCCTCATTACGTTTTTGAGAGTTTTGAAAAAGGTTGAAATCTGTTGATGGGCTGATCGGGTAAAAAAAGAGTCGGGGCTAAGCGATGTCTTGAGAACGACTGGAGATTCGATGCAAGACTGAAGGCCAACACAACCTTTCGATATCACTTTACCCCGAAAACCGGTGGCTTATGGTTTTACCCATACCGGAGAGAGTGATACCAGACTACCCGAATTTGCTTTAAGCGGTTTGATTTGAGTCAACAAATGAACCAGCGATTGAATGTTTTAACCTGCTGATTCCTGGCTTGTTTTCCCCGCTAAAATCGCTCAACAAACTCCGCAAATTCTTTATGTTTGTATTATCGAACTGTAAGTTATTCAACTCTTGATGTGTATCAACAAAAAACAGTGTAGCAGGTATTTTATTCGAGAAATTATTTGTTCTAGCTAGTGGAAAATTGCTGTTGGCGAAGCTGTATATTCAGCGAAGTTACGCTAACTGTTTTTGAATGATCAGGCGTTTTTTAATATTTTTTATGTCTAAAAAAAGGAAAAAAAGTAGTAGGTAGAGCGAGGCAATCAAAAAGGCCCATGCCGGGCCTAAAAATTGATTTTGATAACAGGGTTAACTCAGCGTTTGGGTTAACGAAAAAATGCCCTCGTTAAATGGTCGTGACATGTTTTCAATTGCATCGATGATGTCGTGATGCACCAGTTTGTTGCTTTGCATGCCAACACAGCGACCACCTTCACCATCAATCAGCAAATTAACCGCATAAGCCCCCATCTCACTGGCCATGACCCGGTCGAATGCGCAGGGGGCACCGCCTCGCTGAGTGTGGCCCAGAATGGTAGCGCGTGTTTCAAGTCCTGTACGTTCTTCAATACGGATTGCCAAATCACTAACGTTGGTAATATGTTCAGTAATCGCGATGATGGCATGCGTTTTACCGGCTTCTACATCTTTTCCCAGAGCTTGAACCAAATCTTCAAGGTTGAACCCTTTCTCTGGAACGATGGCATATTCTGCACCGCCACCCAGGGCTGCCATCATGGTCAAATCACCGCAATAGCGGCCCATTATTTCGACGATGGAGATGCGATGGTGCGATGAGCAGGTATCGCGCAGTCGATCAATGGAATCCAGTACGGTATTGAGAGCAGTATGAAAGCCGATGGTATAGTCTGTTCCGGCAATGTCGTTATCGATTGTGCCCGGTAGTCCGATGCATGGAAAACCCATTTCGGTCAGTTTCTTTGCGCCCATATAGGAGCCATCACCACCAATGACCACCAGAGCTTCAAGACCGTGCTCTTTCATATTCTCAATAGCTTCCTGACGGACAGATTCTTCTTTGAACTCAGGAAAACGAGCTGATCCCAGGAAAGTGCCGCCGCGATTGATCATGTCCGAGACATCTCGACGGGTCAATTTTTTGATCCGATTCTGGTGCAGGCCCAGATAGCCGTCGTAGACGCCAAAGACTTCAATGTTTTTCGACAATGCAGTGCGCACGACAGCTCTAACTGCCGCATTCATACCGGGGGCATCACCGCCACTGGTTAGTACACCGATTTTCTGAATCATTTCAGCTTTGCCTCTCTATATTTTTGTTAATTGCATTCTACAGGCGAGTCGATAAATGCCTGTTGATCTGAGTTAGCATGATGTAACTAAGTTACAAAATGCTGAATTCGGTGAGTAGATTCATCCTATTTTAGTGTGGAAATCGTATTATTAACAGTCGCTGGGTAGTAAGCGTGAAAATTTGTTACGAATTTGGGGCGGAATGTATGAGATGTGGTGATGACCCGATAAGCCTTTTGTATTCTTTCTGAGCTGGTTTTATCGGGTCGGTGCGGTACTTTAAATACGCATTTCGATGCCTTGGGTCGCCATTTGCTGTTTGGCTTCGCCAATGCTGTATTCGCCGAAGTGGAAAATGCTGGCGGCCAGAACGGCATCAGCATGCCCCTGCAAGACACCTTCCGCCAGGTGTTCCAGGTTACCTACGCCACCGCTAGCAATGACCGGAATGGTCACGGCGTCAGCAACGGCGCGCGTCAACTCCAGATCAAAACCGGTTTTGACACCATCGCGATCCATACTGGTCAGCAATATTTCACCAGCTCCGTAAGCTTCCATCTTTTTTGCCCATTCGACGGCATCGATTCCAGTTGGTTTGCGACCTCCATGGGTGAAAATCTCCCAATGGTCGTCAACCTGTTTGGCGTCGATCGCCACGACGATGCATTGAGCACCAAATCGTTCGGATGCTTCGCGGACAAAATCCGGGTTGAATATGGCGGCGGAGTTGATGGAAACCTTGTCTGCTCCTGCATTAAGCATGTCGCGGATGTCCGCTGTAGTACGAATACCACCACCCACGGTAAGTGGAATAAAGACCTGACCGGCAATGGCTTTGACCGTTTCGATCATGGTGCCACGACCTTCATGAGTTGCGGTTATGTCCAGCATGGTGATCTCATCAGCACCCTGTTCGTTATAGCGGCGCGAGACTTCGACCGGGTCGCCGGCATCGCGGATGTTGACAAAATTTACGCCTTTGACGACGCGGCCCTGGTCAACATCAAGGCAGGGAATGATTCGTTTTGCAAGTGGCATGGTATGTCATCCTCAGTTCTGAAACGCTTACAGTGAACCGTCCCAGAGGGTAAAATTTTTCAGCAGTTGCAATCCGGCGATGTGGCTTTTTTCCGGATGGAACTGAGTTGCAAAAATATTTTTTTGAAACACGGCGGCGGCGAATTCCGGGCCATAGACTGTGCGACCCGCTGTGTATTCAAGCGCTTCTGCGTAATAGCTGTGGACGAAGTAAAACCGGCTGCCGTTTTCAATGTTATGCCAAAGTGGATGATCGACTGTCTGATGCACATGGTTCCAGCCCATGTGTGGAACTTTCATCGGTAAGCCGTTTTCGTCGGTCAGATTACGAGGAAACTGGCGTACCTGCCCATCGAAATATCTTAGGCAGTCAATACCACCATTCTCATCACTGCCTTTCATGAGGGCTTGCATGCCAACACATACGCCCAGCAGCGGTTTGCCATCGGCCAATACTTCACTGACGACATCAGCAACCCCCTGATTATGGATTTCTGCCATGCAATCGCGAATCGCGCCAACGCCAGGTAGCAGAACATGGTCTGCCTCGGCAATCCGCTGGCGACTGTCCGTCACTTCAATCTGGAACTCCGGGGCGACATGCTCCAGAGCTTTCGCCACTGAATGTAGATTGCCCATGCCGTAGTCGATAACGGTTAATAGCTTTATGCTCAAAATAGCCTCCAGTGAATTACAGCACGCCTTTAGTGGATGGAATGACGCCGCCCTGGCGCTCATCGACGGCCAATGCCATACGCAAAGCACGACCAAAGGCTTTGAAGATGGTTTCGGCCTGATGGTGCGCATTACGTCCTTTAAGGTTATCGATGTGCAGCGTCACCAGAGCATGATTTACGAAACCCTGGAAAAATTCGAAGAACAGATCGACATCAAACTGGCCAATACAGGCGCGGGAGAATTCACAGTTGAATTCGAGTCCGGGACGGCCGGAAAAGTCGATAACAACTCGTGATAAAGCCTCATCCAATGGCACATAGCTGTGACCGTAGCGCGTCAGCCCTTTTTTGTCGCCAACTGCTTTGGCAACGGCTTGCCCCAAGGTAATACCCAGATCTTCTGCACTGTGATGATCATCAATATGGTTGTCTCCGTTGCAGATAACTTCCAGATCAATCAGGCCATGGCGGGCAATCTGATCCAGCATATGATCCAGAAAAGGCATTGATGAATTCAGATTTGCCTTGCCGGTGCCATCCAGATTGACGGCTACCTTGATCTTGGTTTCGCTGGTATTGCGTTCTACGCTCGCCTGTCGATTCATGCTTTTCTCTCTGCTGTCGCGTTGTCGTTGTGGAAGTGAGTTGTCAAGGTGACGGGATGTCCTTGGTTGCAGTTTATTCGAAACTGCAGTCGTAGCCATCATCGATTCATGTTGTCGCACCGTAACATGGTACTGGTCAAATCTGTGCTCCAGTTCATATTTTGCTTGCTGGAGCAGATTATATAAGTATGCTGAAAGTCAAACCAGCGATGGAATTCGTCTGTGCCTGTAACTATTAAGCCAGCCAAAGAACAAAGAGAAGAAATACAAAACTCATTGGCTTCAATACTCAAAGATACACCGTTGGATCATTCGGTCTGGAAAATCGTGCAGAGTTTCCTGAATGGTCAGGAGGATCTTCAGCTTTGGTGGGCCGTTTTTAATGATCGAATTGTTGGTCTGATAGTGATAAACAGCACGGAAATCAAGGCACTGGCAGTGCATCCTGCAACGCGCTCGCGGGGGATTGGTCGTCGCATGGTTGCACTTTTGAAAGAACGGTTTCCTGCGTTGGAAATTGCTTCTCAATGCAGAGCTACACCAATATTCAAGGTGTTTCAATCACGGAATTAATCTTGGTATTTATTTTAGAATTTTGCATAAATAGCATTGATGCAATCTGAAATTCGAAATAATAAAAGGCAAAAGAGTGAAGCAATCATTAAATATTCAAATGGAAGATGAAATCGAATCACGCATCCGGTTGTATGATTTTTCTACAGGGAAACAGACTTTTTTCCAATGGCAAGCCGGTATGTTACCACCCGTGAACGGAGCTGATGTATTGGAGTTGGGTTGCGGCAATGGTGCGTTATGGCGAGATCTTATCCTTCGCTGGTCAGGTTGCCGCATGACGATGACTGACATTGCTGACGATGTGCTTGACTTAACACGTCATGCATTGGCACCGATGTCTGATTTGGCTGAATCGGTTAAATACCTGCCCGTGGACTTTAATAACCTGCCTTTCTCAGATGAATCCTTTGATGTCATTATTGCTAATCATAACCTCTATTACGCGCTTGATGTGCCTTCCGTCCTGAGCGCCATCCATCGTATCCTAAGACCTGAAGGCCGGTTGATTTGTTCGACTATTGGCCGGGATCACCTATGTGAACTGGCAGTCCTGTTACGTGCTGACGACCCCGAAATACCTTGGGGCGCTGAGAACTGGGCAGAAAAATTCGGTTTGGATAATGGGGCTGATCTGCTCGCGGTGGATTTCCAGCGCATTGATCAGTTTGAGTATGATAACAGCCTTCACGTGAATTCGCTGGAACCGGTATTGTCGTATCTGATGAAAACCATGAAAGGCTCTTTGTCTGGTTGGGTTGCTGACAATCAGGTGTTAATTGAAGATCGGTTGAATGAAGCAATGTCCAAGCGTGGCTATATACGTTTGACACCACATTCAGGTTTCTTTATTGCCCGGAAATCCAGCTGATCCAAACTGTGGCGGGGATGTTTGTTTTGTGGTGGTGACATTCTCTGCTGCGCTTCCTTCCTTTGTATCTCCTGAATCCGTGACTCCATAGTGGCGCAGTGCCCAAGCCATTGATTCCTCTATGCTTCCCGAAAATTGGGGTGAACCTATGGCCGCACCTGCAATTTTCGAAAAACAAATAGAAATCAAACACTTACACCCTGCATCCACTGAAGGAGTCACGAATTCAGGTTAACCATTCTAAACACTGTGTCTTGTTTTTTTGCATTATTCTAGTGCAAGAAAATTCCATGTTGTTCATTTGTGATGCATTGGTGGTGTTGTGAGCACCTAATTTGTGCAGTTTATTTGTCCGATTGAGTGCAGGCCTGAAGTCAGCTAACAGTCTCATAACTCAATAATTTGTTTATTTAGCAAAACCGCTGGTCGGACTTACTATCGAGAAAACTGTTATGAATCAATGGGCTGGCCTGCTTCTTGCGTTAGTCGCCCTATTGATATTTTGGATTTTGACATTGGAAAATCGCGATATTGCCTTTCGACGTGTCCTGGAGCACCAATTTACAGCAGTCGTTATTTTGGACAGCCAGTTTCGGGTCGAGCACATCAATTCATCCGCTGAGTTATTGCTGGTGCGTTCTGAAAAGCAGTTACTGGGACTGGATTTCTTAAGTCTTTTTACCAATTCTGTGGAAGTGCAGAGCATTTTGGACTCTGCCATTGAAGAGGGGGCATCGGTCTCTGTACGTTCAGCGATCTGGCAGTTAATGCATCGTGAAGGCTTGACGCTCGATTATATCGTCAGTCCGTTCATGGAGCATAATCAGGTTTATATCATGCTGGAAATGGTGCCTGCTGATCGGGCTGTTCGTATCAGTCGAGCAGAAGGGCGCAGTGATCAGAGTGAAACCAGTCGGCATTTGGTTCGTGGACTGGCCCATGAAATCAAGAATCCGCTTGGTGGCATTCGTGGTGCGGCTCAACTGCTGGCTTCGGAGTTACCGAATGAAGATTTACAGGAATACACTCGCGTTATTATCGAAGAAGCAGATCGGTTGAGAAACCTGGTCGATCGATTACTGGGTAGTCACCAGCTACCAGACTTTGCCCGGTTAAATGTTCATCAGGTGCTTGAACGGGTTGTATCGCTGCTACGGGCTGAGGTTGGTGACCGGGTAGGGTTGATTCGCGATTACGATCCGAGCATTCCTGAATTTATGGGCGATGAATCGCAACTGATCCAGGTTTTTTTGAATATTGGTCGTAACGCGTTACAGGCTTTGACTGAGAACAATCAGGAAAATGCTCAGATCACATTTCGAACCCGCACGGTGCGGCAGTTTACGATTCGCCAGCAACGTTATCGTATTGTAATGCGAGTGGATGTGATTGATAACGGTCCGGGCATTAATCAGGACATTCTGGAAAAAATCTTTTATCCGATGATTTCAGGTCGCCCGACCGGTACTGGACTGGGCTTGTCCATTGTTCAGCAGTTTGTCGAATTACATCATGGAACTGTGGTTTGTGAGAGTGAACCAGGCCAGACACAGTTCAGTGTTTATTTCCCTTTGGAGGCGATAAATGACTAAAGATAAAAATATCTGGGTGGTCGATGATGACCGGTCCATTCGTTGGGTGCTGGATCGAGCGCTGACAAAGCAGGGGCATAACTGTACCGTTTTTGAAAATGGTGAAAGCATGCTGCGTAAACTGTCGTCGCAGTTACCGGATGTCATTATCAGTGATGTGCGAATGGACGGTATGGACGGCTTGGAATTGCTCAGCCGTATTCAACAGGCGCATCCAGATATTCCAGTCATTATTATGACTGCGCATTCGGATCTCGATAGTGCTGTGGCCTCGTTTCAAGGAGGGGCATTTGAATATCTGCCCAAGCCATTTGATGTTGATGAAGCCCTGGCTCTGGTGGAACGTGCGATTGAACATCGAGCTAAACAGCAACCGCAGCAGGCACCTGTTCATGAGCAGACTCAAACGGAAATTATCGGTGAAGCGCCTGCCATGCAGGAGGTCTTTCGTGCCATAGGTCGCCTGTCGCAAAGCAATATTACGGTGTTGATTAACGGCGAATCCGGCACCGGTAAAGAATTGGTCGCGCAAGCACTGCATCGCCATTCGCCTCGGCGGGAACATCCCTTTATTGCCCTTAATATGGCAGCTATTCCCCGCGATTTAATGGAATCTGAATTGTTTGGTCATGAAAAGGGAGCGTTTACCGGTGCCCAGAGTCAGCGCCGGGGACGTTTTGAACAGGCCGACGGCGGTACTCTGTTTCTGGATGAAATCGGCGATATGCCGCCTGAAACCCAGACTCGATTGTTGAGGGTACTTGCCGATGGCGAATTTTACCGTGTTGGTGGTCATACTCCGATCAAGGTTGATGTTCGTATTATCGCAGCCACACACCAGAACCTGGAGAAACTGGTTCAGGACGGTCGATTCCGTGAAGACCTTTTTCACCGTCTGAATGTTATTCGTATCCACATTCCCAAGTTGTCTGATCGACGTGAAGACATTCCCAAACTGTTGGAATTCTTTCTTCATCGGGCTGCCAAAGAGTTGGGTGTCGAACCTAAAACATTGCGCCAGGATACCGAGGCTTATTTAACTCGTTTACCCTGGCCGGGGAATGTGCGTCAGTTAGAGAATACCTGTCGCTGGATTACCGTGATGGCCTCTGGTCGTGAGGTTCTTGTCGGGGATCTACCGCCGGAACTGGTGGAAGATGCGTCTTCCGGCTCCGGTCATGAAAACTGGGAACAGTCGCTGCGTAACTGGACAGACCGGGAAATGGCTCGTGGTGAGCGACGTATACTGGACATTGCCGTACCTGCTTTCGAGAAGGTTATGATTGAAACTGCATTGAAACATACTGCAGGTCGACGTCGTGATGCTGCTGAATTGCTGGGCTGGGGGCGTAATACATTGACGCGCAAAATCAAGGAACTGGGGCTTGGTGATGATGGTGTTGATGATGACGATTTGTGAGTGTTTTTTTGGGATTGAAAAGCGATCAATAAAAGGGTGAAACGGCAGTCGCTGCACCCGACAAACGCCCGCTAGCCTAGTGTCTCAAATAAAACGCATATTATGATGACCCGGAGGTTTTAAAAAGTGGCGGCATAGGTATTATTCGGAAAAACGGCGGCCCACTCTTGACAAGGGAGGGGTCATTGCCTTCGAGCTGCGCCTCGCGGTGAACATCTGGAGGCGCTTTCATAATACAGGTTTAAGACACTACACTAGAACCGATAAGCTGACCCAGTCATGACCTTGGAAATACCGGTCATGACTTTCTTGACTACTGGTGGGAAGCGCACACCGCCTGCCGCCAGAGCATTGGTTGAATGGCGTTGCTCATCATCCAGCATCTGACGAATAACCGCGCTGGATTTAGGGTCAGTTTCGCCAATTTGTGCCAAATGATCTTTCAAGTGGAGACTGACCTGATCTTCTGTTGCTGCTACAAAACCTAGCGACCATTTATCACCTGCGGCACCGGCTATAGCGCCCAACGAATAACTCATAGCATAAAATAATGGGTTGAGCAGACTGGTTCGGTTACCAAAGTCATTGATGCGTTGCTCGCACCAGGCAAGGTGGTCAAGCTCTTCATCTGCCGCCTGTTCCATAGAAGCGCGAATTTGCGGCAGGCGCGCAGTTAACGATTGCCCCTGATACAACGCCTGAGCACAAACTTCTCCAGTGTGGTTAACACGCATCAGCCCAGCAATATGTTTTTTTTGCGGCCTGTTTCAGAGTTTCTTTCAGAGTCCGAGCTGAGACTGGTTTAGACATGACAAACTCAATGCCGGTATCAGTTTGTTCCAGGTCTCCAGAGACATCATCTGAACCGGTCATCATGAGAATGACAATTTCTTTGTTCAATTCATCGTCCTGTCGGATGCGCTGGGCCATTTCGGTACCACTCATGGTTGGCATTTTTTGGTCGAGAATCAAGACATCGACCGGTTCTCCCTTATGGTACTGATTGTGCAAATTGGCCATCGCCGACTGACCGTTACTCATGCTGAGTACTTCAGCTCCCCAGCTCAAGGCCAGATGTTCGATAACTTTACGGCAAGTGAGGTTGTCGTCAACCACCATAATTCGCAGGTCCTCAAGTGCCAGAATACTCTGTGGCATGACATGATTCTGGCTGTGTGCGGTGGCCAGTGGTAAATCAACCCAAAACGTTGTGCCCATGCGTAATTCGCTGCTCAGTGACAGATTACCGCCAATCAGGCTGACCAGATATTTGCAGATCGGCAGGCCCAGATGCACTTCCTTTGGCTGTAGGTTGTCGTTATTGGTATCGGGAAACAGGAACAGTGAGCTTCTGACATCTTTGGGAATGCCGGGGCCGGTGTCAGTGATCGAGAAGCGAACTCGGCCATGCTGCCAGGGCTTAACCTGAAGTAACACTTCGCCGTGTTCAGTATATTTAAGAGCATTGTCGATCAGGTTGGCGAGAATCTGCTCAATGATGTGGGCGTTGCCTTTGTAGCGAGTGGGAATTTCCGGTGCAATGTCCAGTACCAGTTCCAATTGCTTGGAATGTGCAATGCGGCTGAAAGGTTGAACGGTATCTTCAATCAGGTCATACAGGTCGAACTCATCTTCAGTGTCCGGTAGTCGATTGAGGCCAATGCGGATGAGGTTTTGCAACTGATCTGCTTCTCGCAATAGTGAAAATCCGGCAGTTTGAATAGTGTTAACAAATTCCTGTTGGTGGGCCGACAGTGTTGTATCCTGCAGTAACTCAGTCATGCCCAGTACACCGTTGATCGGACCACGTAACTCATGATTCAGTTTGCGGATTAACGGCCAGTGAACCTTTGGCGGGTTCATTCCTTCAGCGGTCATTCGAGTACATTTGGCACGTGATACAACCCAGGTGGCCCAAACAAAGCAGCCACAGCCGATCAAGGTCAGTAGTTTCAGTACTGCTATCAGGTGTGGATATAACGAGATCAGGCCGATCATCAGTAATGAGGTCAAGGAAAAATAGAGTAGTACAGAGGCGAGGCCGGCCACTGTGATATGTTCTGCCAAGGTTTCTGGACGTTGTTCAAACCAAAAAATGGCCAGAATTGTCATGGCGATGGGGATAAGTACAACCTGTGCTGACAGCAGTGTATTCGATATCGGCAGCAGCACCACCAGTGCCAGAGCAATGAACAGCCGACCCAACCATATCAAGGCATCATCGAGCCAACGTTTGGAGCTCTCCTTGCGCAGTTGTCGCAGAAGATAAGCTGTCGCCGCCAGGGTCAGATAAGCCCCAGCATTGATTGCTTTTACCTCAACGGCACTCAACATGGTTAACCACCAGGCGATACTGCCAGTCCAGCCTGATAAGTTCAGGGCCAGACCAATGATCAGCGTACCGGACCACAGAGCGATTGGCATCCGATGAAGAGCATAGGCGATGCCGGTTGCTATCAGGCAGGTTACCAGAATGCTGTACCAGAACGCACTGAATAAAATCCGGCTACGACTTTCCTGCAATAACGTATATTCATCAACCAGACGAATATCCATATTAATGGGCTCAATGGCATCCAGCTTCAAATAGATTTGTTGTTCACCAGGGATGAGGTTCATTGGCAGAACCAGATTACCCATCTGGTAAGGGCGTTTTCCATAAGGAGTATTGGTGCCTGTAGTGATTTGGCGATAACCTGAAGGTGAGTAGAGGTCATAGAATAGATCTGCTGAAGCAATAACAGGTACATCGATGACAATATAAAGATTGATCGAGCGGCCAATGGGATTGTCAACGGAAAAGGTTACCCAGGCACCCCGATCGATCTGGTTATATTGCAAATTACGACTATGGATCGGAGAAAATTGACGGCTAATCTCTGGTTGCGTTATTTGTTGGATTGTTCGGTTACTGTTATCGATCTGCTGATAATCGGCAAACTCAGTAATATGCACATTGATTCGATTCTGATTAATCAGAATCGAATCATAAGCCGTAGCCATTGAAGCCATCATTAGAAGGCAAAAAACGGTGAGCCATGGTTTCATAGGATTGGGAGACTTGTCTGAATATCGTTTTAGTATAACGATGAAGTCGAATACAAGAAAACCTGAACGTGAAATACACTGCCGGTGACTGGGCAGTGTATGGTAGGCAGTACCTGAATCCGTTACTCCATAGCGGCGCAGTGCGCAAGCCATTGATTCCTCTTTGCTTCCCAAAAATCGGGGTGAACCTATGTGCACCTGCAATTTTTGAAAAACAAATAGAAATCAAGCTCTTACACCCTGCATCCACTTTGGAGTCATGGCTTCAGGTAGTATTTAGCGGTTGATCGCTTTATGACCGATGTCGGTTCGGTAATAAACCGAATCCCACTTTATGGCATTAACGCCCTGATAGGCCTGTGCCTGTGCCTCTTTAACCGTGTCACCTAAGGCAGTAACACACAGCACTCGCCCGCCGTGCGTCAGTATTTTTCCTGCACTATTGGTGGCAGTGCCAGCCTGAAATACTTTGCATCCGATACCCTGTGCTTGATCGATACCTGTGATGACATCACCTTTGCGATAGTCGAAGGGGTAACCGCCTGCGGCCATAACAACGCCTACCGCAGCTTGTTCAGTCCATTGTGTCACCGTATCTGATAGCTCGCCATTGACGGCTTTCAGGCACAGCTCAATCAGGTCTGATTCGAGTCTCATCATAATTGGCTGGGTTTCCGGATCGCCAAAACGACAGTTGTATTCCAAAACAAAAGGTGTGCCTTCGGCATCAATCATAACGCCCGCATAGAGGAATCCCCGATACCGGTTACCTTCAGCGTTCATGCCTCTTACCGTCGGTAAAATCACTTCATTCATGATTCGATCATGAATTTCAGGGGTGACCACCGGAGCGGGTGAGTAGGCTCCCATGCCACCTGTATTAGGCCCGGCATCGCCATTGTCGCGTGCTTTGTGGTCCTGTGAACTGGCGAATGGAATCACCTCCTCGCCATCCACCATCACAATAAAGCTGGCTTCTTCTCCAGTCAGAAACTGTTCAATGACTACCCTGGCTCCGGCATCTCCGAATTTGTTGCCAGCCAGCATATCTTCAACAGCAGCAATCGCCTCCGCTTCGCTCTGGGCGAGAATGACACCTTTCCCAGCGGCCAGACCGTCCGCTTTGACGACAATTGGAGCTCCCTTGTCGCGAATATAGGCAATAGCATTGTCGATCTCTGTGAAGACATCATAGAAAGCGGTAGGGATCTGATGGCGTGACAGAAAATCCTTGGTGAATGCTTTGGAGCCTTCAAGCTGAGCCGCTGCCTGAGTCGGGCCGAAAATCTTCAGGCTCCGGGCTTCAAAATAATCGACGACGCCGGCAACCAAGGGTGCCTCCGGCCCCACAATGGTCAAGCCAACGTCGTGGTTTTTGGCAAATTCGGCCAGTGCAGGAAAATCCATAGCATCGATTGCCACATTTTCCAGACCTGACTCGGTAGCCGTACCGGCATTGCCTGGTGCTACATATACTTTCTCGACCAGTGGGCTTTGGGTTGCTTTCCAAGCCAAAGCATGTTCCCGGCCGCCATTGCCAATGATAAGTACGTTCATAATCCGTTCCTCGAAAATTAATGGCGGAAGTGACGCATACCGGTAAAGACCATCGCAATACCGTGCTCATCAGCGGCGGCGATTACTTCGTCATCGCGCATGCTGCCACCAGGTTGAATAACCGCACTGACGCCTATTTCAGCGGCCTGATCAAAACTATCGCGGAATGGCAGAAAGGCTTCGGATGCCATTGCGGAGCCTGCTATCTGAATGCCTTCATCTTTGGCTTTAATGTTGGCGATAATAGCGGAATATACCCGGCTCATTTGTCCGGCACCGATGCCGGTTGTCAAGCCGTCTTTGGCGTAAACAATGGCGTTGGATTTAACAAATTTGGCTACTTTCCAGGCAAACAGCAAATCCTGCACCTGCTGCTCGGTTGGTGTGACTTTGGTGACCACTTTTAGATCGCTGGCGCTGATTGAGCCCAGATCACGATCCTGCACCAACAGTCCGCCATTAACTCGTTTGTAATCCAGAGAAGGCACCGGTGTTCCCCACTGGCCACAGGCCAGAAGACGAACATTTGGCTTGCCTGCAACAATGGCTGCTGCCTCGGCTGACACTGACGGTGCAATTATGACTTCAACAAATTGCTTGCCGATAATGGCTTCGGCAGCGTCTTTATCCAGTTCCCGGTTAAACGCAATGATTCCACCGAAGGCGGATGTTGAATCAACACTGAATGCGCGCTGATAGGCTTCTTTAAGTGTTGCACCAGTTGCCACGCCACAAGGGTTGGCATGTTTCACGATCACACAAGCTGGATCATCAAAGCATTTAACACATTCAAGAGCCGCATCGGTGTCAGCGATATTGTTATAGCTCAGTGCTTTGCCCTGGAGCGTGGTGATGGTGGCTATGCTGGCTTCTTTTGCCTCGGATTCAACATAGAATGCAGCCCGTTGATGCGGGTTTTCGCCGTATCGCATAACGTCTTTGAGTTCGAACTGACTGTTGAAAGTTGTTGGGAAATCGCTTCGTTCAGGAATGGATTGAGCGTCAGTTTCTGCCGGAATCGTGCCAAGGTAATTGGCAATCATGCCATCGTAGTGCGCAGTATGTTCAAATGCCTGGCGTGCGAGGGTAAAACGGGTAGCAGAACTGAAGCCCCCCTTGCTGTCCCACTCCTGAATCAGGTCGCCATATCTGGTTGAATCGACAACAATGGCAACATCCTTATGATTTTTCGCGGCAGAGCGCACCATGGTTGGGCCTCCGATATCGATATTTTCAATAGCGTCAGCCAGTATGCAATCTTCTTTGGCGATGGTTTGAGCGAATGGATAAAGGTTCACGACAACCAGGTCTATGCCTTCAATACCGTGTTCGGCCATGACCGCATCATCAATGCCACGACGACCAAGAATACCGCCGTGAATTAACGGATGAAGCGTTTTTACCCGACCATCCATCATTTCTGGAAAATGAGTCACAGAGGACACTTCCGTGACTTCAATACCCTGGTCTTTCAACAGTTTGAAAGTACCGCCGGTTGAGATGAGACTTACGCCGCGCTCAGTCAGGGCTTTGGCAAATTCAACGATGCCATTTTTATCAGAGACGCTGATCAGTGCGCGTTTAGGTGTCATTACCTCAGTATGTTGACTCATAGTGTCCTCGAAGCTGTATAAACTGTATAAGTGGTCAATTTTGGATGGCGCAGAGACGACAAAGGCGACCGAAGTCGCCTTTGTCATTACAGTAAGCCGTACTGTTTCAACTTTTTACGCAGTGTGCCGCGGTTAAGTCCGAGTACCCTGCTGGCTTGAGTCTGGTTATCCCGGCAGTAGCGCATAACTGCTTCCAGCATTGGCGCTTCCACTTCGGTCAGCACCATCTGGTGAACGTTGGTTACGTCCTGGCCATCAAGGTGGTCGAAATAATTGCGCATGGCAATTTCGACACTGTCGCGCAGAGTTTGAGGATTTTCAGCCGCGGTCTGAACATTAAGGGTATCTTTGTTATCTGAGATCGTAGCAATGGTGTCTTGTGTCATGCAGCTGTTTCCTTAGTTCTATCCAAAGTATTAAAGAGGGAAGTCACGGCTGCCAATTGTTCTGCGCAATCGTCAACCGTATGAATATGCTGATAGGTTGTTTTGTTAACCCCTTGAGTCTTGAGGTACCAGCCGAGGTGTTTGCGAGCTATACGCACTCCCATGTAATCACCGTAAAACCTATGTACAGCCTCCAGATGATCCAGCATGGTATTGAGTACCTCCTCTGCCGATGGTTCGGCGATGAGTTCGCCTGTCGCCAGGTAGTGGTTAATGGATCGAAAGATCCAAGGGTTACCTTGCGCCGCACGGCCAATCATCAGGCCATCAGCCCCTGTTGCCTGCAGAACAGCTTTTGCCTTTTGCGCAGAATCAATATCTCCATTGGCGAGCACCGGAATACGCACTGCTTGTTTGACGGCAGCAATGGTGTCGTATTCAGCATCGCCGAGAAATCTATCCGCTCGGGTTCGGCCATGAACAGAAATTAGATCAAGTCCAATATCTTCGGCCATTCTTGCAATAGCAACGGCGTTTTTGCAATCGTTGTCCCAGCCCGTTCTGATTTTCAATGTCACCGGGACATCAACACTCGTGTATACAGCCTGCAGGATTTCGGCAACCAGTGCTTCATCCTTCATCAGTGCTGACCCAGCGGCTTTGTTACAGACTTTTTTCGCCGGGCAACCCATGTTTATGTCAATGATTTGAGCGCCTATCTGAACGTTGGTCTGCGCAGCATTTGCTAACATCTGTGGATCACCTCCAGCAATCTGAACACTAATAGGCCCAGCTTCACCCTGATGATTCAACCGCCAGCGGGACTTATTGGTTTTCCATAATCGGGTATCACTTGTCACCATTTCGGAGACGACTAGTGCTGCACCCAGGCGCTGACACAATCTACGGAACGGTTGATCGGTGACTCCTGCCATTGGGGCAAGAACGGTGCGATCAGTAAATTGATAAGGGCCAATGGAAAACACAAAAGCGGTCAAAAAATGCTCAACTCAAGGGCGCGAAATAATAGCGATTTATCCCTGTTAAAGAAAGCTTGACAGATCGAATAGTGACAATTTTTTTAAGCTCTCTGGAGTAACGCCGTGAAAACAGGCCTTCAATCACTGTAATTGAAAAAAATGCCTGTATTACAAGGGGTTAGCCTTGCATTAAAAATCGAAATTCATCTCTTACATGAGAATGGACAGGTGGTTGACAGCATCCGCAGCCTGCGTGGACTCATTGCCGAGATGCCGTGCTACCGGGCTTTTATCAATGCAATGACAGTTGATAATTGAGCGCATTTTGTGCCGTCTTTTTAATCGGGAATGAAATGTAAATTCGGGTATTGATGGGCATTAATGTTTCGCCAGTCAACTCGCCTTTCAGGTACTGATCCGGTGTGAATTCCTGATCGGCAACGAGTTTGTTGTTGACGTCTGTATACTCCAAAATCAGCTTAGGGAAGGGTTGTTTGAAGGGGGCTCTGTTGGTGAGTACGATATCGACTATACGCATATCACTAAGACTTGGATCTTTGTGCTCACGAACCAGTACAGAAGTGCGTATGGCGCTCAGATCGATCTGATCCGGCAGGGTGCAATTGAACAGGTTGCAAGCCTGTTGGTAGAGGCCTCGATATTGGTCCATACGAGCATAGGTGTCTCGCATATACCAGGCGAATTGAGCGGCCAACAAAACACATAGTAAAACGACAATCAACCATCCAAGAGGGCGCAGTCGCTGCAGGCGTTCAATCTCACTAAAATCCAGCTCGATTGATTTGCTGGCATTACTGACAACCTGTGAAACGCTGGGCTTCATCACTGCGGCAGGTTGGGTGAAATCCGGTACCGTGCTTGGGATGGCCCTGTAGGTTTGTGCTTTCTCTGATGCCTTGGATTTTGAAGAGCCGACCTCGCGCGATTCAAATACGGCAGGCTTGCTCAGAGAGATCTTTTCCTCTTTTTCAATCTCTTCGAGCATTGATTCTGCCCAGCTTTCATCCTGATCGTCATCATCGTCCAGTTCGTCCGACTCCATTTCCAGAGCTTCTTTGTGGAAGTGACTGGTTGACTGATTTTCCCTTGATGAATTGGTCAGGTTTAGGAAAGTGTCAGATAGCTCTCCAAATCCGTTGCCGTTGTCACGTTCATCAAACAGCGAATCCTCTGGGCCGTCTTTGAAGATAAATTCATCGTCGTCATCACCATCTACAAACAGAAACTCGGCATCATCATCATCATCAAAGAGAAATTCTTCTTCTGGAGGCGTTCTGGGTGATGGCGGTTTAAGCTTTGGTTTATTAAATGTGGGTTCTGGAACAGCCTGTGTCTTGATGCTTTCCCGCGCCTTTACCGGCGTCTTTATAGGTGGGCTTTTCGGCTGTGGCTTGTTTTCTGTTACTGGTTGCCGAATTGCCTGGGGGCTGGCGACAATATGATTCCGAGCGCTGAAAACCTGCAAGCAGGCACCACAACGCACTGAGCCGTTTGCTACGCTCAGTTGACTCTTGCGAACACGAAAAGACGTATTGCAATGTGGGCATTGGGTAATTAATGAATCGTCTGCCATTTTGAGCGTCCTGCGCTGTCCACTTCTTATATTTTGTGAGCTGAAAAAGACTTTTAAATCTAAAACTTAGCTTCCGGAGTTTAAGAAAGCTCTTAACTTAATGCAATTGAACTATTCGCTTAAAGGGACCTGTAGGGTCTGTAACACCTGTACCAGAGTTTTAACGCAGACACAAATTTTTTCAGGGCATCCTTCGGGTGGTTCGGTACCTCATTTCTCTGCCGAAACCGGCCTCTTTGATAAACGTTCTTAAAAGGCCTTGGTATTCCTGCGAACGTCTGTTCGGCTGCGGGTCACTCGACTTTGAATCCGCCAGCAACTCCTAAGCTTACCACAGGTGCCTTTAACCTGAATCCGTGACCCCACAGCGGCGCAGTGCGCAAGCCATTGATTCCGCTTTGCTTCCCAAAAAAATAGAGGTGAACCTATGGGTGCACCTGCAATTTTTGAAAAACAAATAGAAATCAAACTCTTACACCCTGCATTCACTTTGAAGTCTCGGATTCAGGTTTAAATCTATCCTGTTTTAATACCGCTGAGTGCTACCCAGCCATCATGCTCTGTCGTTGGTTCAAACTGAATCTGATTACGATAGTGTTCAATAACCATGTCGGCTTGATGCGCCAAAATGCCTGATAACACAATGCTGCCTTTCGGTTTAAGGTGGCTCAATATCGTTTGCTTAAGGTCAATCAATGTACCCGCAAGTATGTTTGCGATTACGGTGTTATATTGCTCAGTATCTGGTAATGGCTCGGTTGTCACGGAAAAGGACTCTCTTTTAATGCCATTGGCTTCCGCATTGGCAATCGTTGCGCTAATAGCTTGTGGGTCAATATCCGTTCCTGTCATCTGTTGCGCACCCAACAATAAAGCCGCAATGCCCAAAATGCCTGAGCCGCAGCCAAAGTCGAGCACTTTTTCATCTCCTTGAATGTTTTCTGCCAGCCAGCGCAGACAAAGGAATGTGGTTGGATGTGTGCCTGTGCCGAAAGCAAGACCTGGATCAAGCTTCAAATTAATGGCGTTGCTGTCGGGTGCTTCCAGCCAGGATGGAACTATCCAGAGTCGCTCGCCGCACTGGATCGGTTTGAAGTTGTCCATCCATTCGCGTTCCCAGTCTTTGTCTTCAAGGATCTCGGCGACGATCTCACCTGCTTGAATCCCCTCGCTGTCAATCAGTTGCTGCATTGTTGCAGTCAGTTGTTTGGCATCAATGTCCTGTTCAAATAAACCCTGAATTGTTGTGTGTTGCCAGAGTGGTGTCGTTCCCCGAATCGGTTCAAAGACTGGCTGGTCTTTCGTATCCAGAAGCGTGACAGCCTGACAGCCGGCAACCAGTAATGCATCTTCCAGTGTTTCGGTATGTTGTGGCAGGGTTGGAATGCGAATCTGTAACCAGGGCATGAGTGTCCTAAAGCTTATTTTCGGATAGTGAATGTTAACAGAATATCCGAGTTGATGGGGGACGTGCAGCACAGAAGCCATTACTTGGCTGATACCTGACCTGAGTCCGTGACTCCAATGCGGCACAATGCGCAAGCCATTGATTCCTATTTGCTTCCCGAAAATTGGGGTGAACCTATGGGTGCACCTGCAATTTTTGAAAAACAAATAGAAATCAAGCTCTTACACCCTGCATCCACTCTGGAGTCTCGGATTCAGGAAGGAGTCTCGGATTCAGGTCTGATCCAACAAAAAGGGGCCATGGCCCCTTAAATTATGTGCTTATTGATCTTCTGCGAGTTTATGTTCCAGATAGTGAATATTAACACTGCCTTTGATGAATTCTGGATCAAGAACCAGCATCCGTTGCAGCTCAATGTTGGATTTGATACCGGAAATCACCAGCTCCTGCAGAGCTGAATGCATTCGACGCAGAGCTTCTGAGCGGTTTGGCGCAAAGGTAATCAGTTTGCCGATCATTGAGTCATAATACGGTGGCACAGAATAGCCACTATAGATGTGCGAATCCCAGCGTACTCCCAACCCCCCTGGTGAATGGAATTGTGTAATGCGGCCAGGGCTCGGCATGAAGTTTTTTGGATCTTCAGCATTGATACGACATTCAAATGCATGACCATGAATCTTGATGTCTTCCTGTTTAAAGGACAGTGACTGTCCCGCAGCAATCAATAATTGCTCTTTGATGATGTCAACGCCTGTTACCATTTCAGAAACCGGGTGTTCAACCTGTATACGCGTATTCATTTCAATGAAGTAAAACCGGCCATCTTCATAGAGGAACTCAAAGGTTCCGGCGCCACGATAATTAATGTCGATACAGGCTTTCACGCAGGCCGCCTGAGTTTCTGCCCGGGCTGCTTCATCGATATTAGGTGCAGGCGCTTCTTCCAGAACTTTTTGATGGCGGCGCTGCAAGGAGCAGTCACGATCCCCTAAGTGAATCGCATTGCCTTTGCCATCAGCGATTACCTGGATTTCGATATGGCGCGGGTTAGTCAGGAATTTTTCCATGTAAACCGTGCCATCACCGAATGCGGCGGCGGCTTCGGACTGGGTGACCTCAATGGATTTCAGCAGCTCGCCTTCGCTGTGCACAACGCGCATACCTCGACCACCGCCACCAGCAGCCGCTTTGATAATGACCGGATACCCAATTCGATTGGCAATATGGCGGCATTTTTGCGGGTCGGTTGGTACCGGACCATCAGAACCGGGCACGGTTGGGACGCCTGCTTTTTTCATTGCTTCGATAGCGGATACTTTATCGCCCATCAGGCGAATAACATTTGCAGGTGGGCCAATAAAGGTAAAGCCCGACTTCTCAACTTGTTCGGCAAAATCCGCTCGTTCTGCCAAAAAGCCATAACCCGGGTGAATAGCGTCCGCATCAGTGACTTCCGCTGCCGATATTAATGCCGGAATATTCAGATAGCTTTCAATAGAAGATGCCGGGCCTATGCAAACGGCCTCATCAGCAAGTTTGACGTGTTTGAGATCACGGTCAGCAGTGGAATGTACTGCGACCGTTTTAATGCCTAACTCTTTACAGGTACGCAGAATGCGCAGGGCAATTTCACCCCGGTTGGCAATTAAAACTTTATTCAGCATGTCGAAGCCTCGCTTATGCGATGATGATCAGAGGTTGATCGAATTCGACCGGTTCTCCATTTTCCACCAGAATGGCGGTGACGGTGCCACTTCGATCTGCTTTGATCTGGTTCATCATTTTCATCGCTTCCACGATGCAGACAGTGTCTCCTGTTTGAACAGCCTGTCCAACCTCAACAAATACCGCGCTTGTAGGTGAGGGCGCCCGATAGAAAGTACCTACCATTGGTGATTTTACCGCATTCTCGTGATTGGCTTCTGGTTCGGCTGGAGCGGGTGCTTCTGTCGCTGGTGCGCTGGCTGCAGGTGCAACCGGAGCGGCTGCAGGTGGCGGTGCCATATAGTGGGCCGCCATTGGTACGGCCATCCGTGAAGTCCGGCTGATTCGAATGGATTCTTCACCTTCGGCAATTTCGATCTCATCAATGTTGGATTCTTCCAACAATTCAATCAATTTTTTGACTTTACGAATGTCCATTGATTTAACCTCTGCTAAAACGATGCTTATTATTTGTTTAAAAAATTATCCGCTGCCTGAATGGCGAGCACATAACCATATGTTCCAAAGCCTGCAATCACTCCGTTAGCCAGTGGTGCAAGGTAGGAGTGATGTCGAAACGATTCACGCGCATGAACGTTGGACAAGTGCAGTTCTATAAACGGCTTATTGACACCTGCAAGTGCATCACGAATCGCAACACTGGTATGGGTAAATGCCCCTGGGTTGATCAGTATGAAATCAGTCTGATCAGTCAGTGTTTCATGTATGCGATCAATAATGATGCCTTCATGGTTGCTCTGTAAGCAGTCAAGGGTGTGTCCGAATTGTTTTGCGGTATCTGTAGCCAGTACTTCAACATCCGCGAGAGTTTCATAACCGTAGACTTCCGGTTCGCGTGTACCGAGCAGGTTTAAGTTGGGACCGTTAATCAATAACAGCTTGGACATGGATCACCTTTCTATTTATGAGTTGCTCTATTTGTCGCGAAAAGCGTGCATTTAGCAACCATCCAGACACGATAAAGAGGTTAAATAGCTCAGACAACTCCCGCAGTGCACTTTAGTTGTGAATTTAATTCACTAAATGCTCTTATGACTGTCATTATTGGGATAGGTTCCTTATGAATAAAAATCACATAAGATTTCTTAGGCCTGACAAAAGTGCCTGGTCTTTTGCGCGGGGATTTTAACGCCGCTAATCGAGCGTAAATCCCAACATACCTGAATCTCGATTATTTATGACACTCGGGCTATTGGCGAACGCAGTGTTAAACGATAGGCTGACCAAAAAGACGGACAAGTCTGAGGAGAATCCGGCATGTGGAAGGCCCGAATAGCAAGTGGCTGGAATGCAATGAAAAAGATTGTGACATTCAAGCGTTCTGGTGTTGATAAGGCGCAGCACACAAGCTGGCGCAAATGGGGGTTGTCATTGATTGCCCTGCTATTGGTGATTTGGACAGTTCTGGGATTGATCTGGAGTCATGAACCGTCAATTCACGATGTTGCTAAGTTGGCAGAGCAGTCGGCGCAGGAACAAGGGCAACGACTCGTCGTTGGTTATACCACGGCCTACACCTTGCGTTATCTGACGGATGCTATTTTGACCAAGCCGGGTGGCTATCTGTCAAATGATGTTACACCACCTTCGATTGTGCTCGATAATATGCCAAGTTGGGAGTTTGGTGCGGTTATACAGCTGCGTGATTTGTCACGCGCTCTGCGTAAAGATATGAGTCGCTCTCAATCCCAGTCTACAGAGGATGAAGATCTGGCCAAAGCAGAGCCGTTACTGCATTTCAATCATAACAGCTGGATGTTGCCTTCAACCGAAGGTGAGTACCGTTCTGCAATTCGTTATCTGGATTCTTATATGATCCGCCTGGCGGATCCGGCAAACAGTCAGGCGCAGTTTTATGCCCGAGCCGATAACCTTTCCAACTGGTTGCGTGATGTTGAAACAAGGCTCGGTTCGTTGTCGCAGCGTTTGAGTGCATCGGTTGGCCAGGATCGTTTCAACACTGACCTTGCAGGCGAAGCCAATGCCGAACAGGCGACACCAACCAGCGCTTCTCAGGTGGTCAAAACACCGCGTTTGCAGGTAGATAACATATTCTACCAGGCTAGAGGAGCATCCTGGGCGTTGATCCATATTCTGAAAGCGATTGAGGTGGATTTTGGGCCAGTACTGGATGACAAGAATGCAATGCCTAGCCTACAGCAGATTATTCGTGAGCTGGAAGAAACTCAAGCCACTGTTTGGTCGCCTATTATTCTCAATGGCAATGGTTTTGGAATGGTCGCGAATCATTCGCTGGTTATGGCCAATTACATTTCCCGAGCGAATGCGGCCATCATTGACCTGCGGGATCTGTTAGAAAAGGGTTAGATCTTCATATTTCAGGCACAAAAAAAGCGACATTTGAGTCGCTTTTTTTGTGCCTGAAAAGTACCTTATTTCTTGGCGGCTTCAAAAGACGCTGAAATAATTTCACGGGCCTTCGCTGAATCTGCCCAGCCATCCACCTTAACCCACTTGCCTGCTTCCAGGTCTTTGTAGTTTTCAAAGAAGTGCTTGATCTGTTCCAGCAGCAGAGCAGGTAAATCAGTCGCTTCTTTCACGTCTTTGTACAATGTAGACAGCTTATCGTGTGGTACGGCAATTACTTTGGCATCAGAGCCGGCTTCATCTGTCATTTCCAGAACGCCAACCGGGCGGCAGCGAATAACGGAGCCTGGAACGACTGGGTAAGGCGTTACCACTAAAACGTCTACCGGGTCACCATCATCCGCCAGAGTGTTGGGTACATAGCCGTAGTTAGCAGGGTAAAACATGGGTGTTGCCATAAAACGGTCAACCATCAACGCATCAAAATCCTTGTCGACTTCATACTTGATTGGGTCATGATTGGCCGGAATTTCAATGACTACGTAGATATCGTTTGGTACGTCTTTACCTGCTGGAACCTGGTTAAAGCTCATTTCTTATCTCCTGTGAGCGTTTGATGGAAAAAGCGGGCTGCATTATATCGGTTGCGCCCATTTTTCACAGTAATGCATTAGTTGGGAAATTTTGCCGTTTTCCCGAATTATTGCGTTATGGTCGCAAAGCGTTCGAAGTAATCTGGAAATGTTTTTGCTGTGCATTGCGGGTCATTAATGACCAACCCTTCAGTGCCAAAGGCAACTAAGGAAAAGCACATGGCGATTCGATGATCATTATAGGTATCGATTGCAGCAGGTTTGATTGCATCCGGGGGCGTAATAGAAATGTAATCCTCCCCTTCATCGACGGTTGCGCCAACCTTACGTAACTCTGTTGCCATAGCGGCGATGCGATCCGTTTCTTTAACACGCCAGTTATAGATGTTGCGGATAGTCGTTGTGCCATTGGCAAACAGTGCTGCAGTGGCAATGGTCATCGCGGCATCAGGTATGTGGTTCAAATCAAGATCAACTCCTTGTAAGGGAGCATTATTGCTGACTGCAATCCAGTTTTCTGACCAGGTAACCTCGGCTCCCATTTTCTCCAGTACTTCAGCAAATAGTCGATCACCCTGCACTGACGCTGTTCCGGTGCCATGTACTTTGACCGGTCCCTTACCGATAGCGCCTGCGGCCAGAAAGTAACTGGCACTGCTCGCATCACCTTCAACCAGAATATGGCCTGGTGAGCGATAAGATTGTTTGCCATCCAGTTTGAAGCGTTGGTAATTACTGTTTTCCACGACAACTCCGAACTTGGCCATAACATCCAGCGTAATATCGATGTAGGGTTTGGATACCAACTCGCCGACGACCTGTATATCTAATGGTTGTTTGAGTAATGGTGCTGCCAGTAGCAAGGCGGTTAGAAATTGGCTGGAGATACTGCCATCAATCGAGATCGTTGTAGCAGTCAAGGCCTTAGCCTGAATTTTCAGCGGCGGGTAACCGTCTTCGTTCAGGTATTCAATGTTGATTCCCAACGGCTTCATCGCATTAATCAGGTCGCCGATAGGGCGTTCAAACATGCGGTCTTCGCCAGTCAGGGTAAATTCACCATCGCCCAGACAAAGCGCCGCTGTCAGTGGTCGCATCGCTGTTCCTGCGTTTCCCAGATAGAGTGTTTCGTTCTGTCCTCGGGCCAGTGGCCCGTTAATCCCTTGCATGACGCAACGAGTTCCGTCCTCGCTCAGTTCGTACTCAACACCGAGTCGGCCTAATGCTGTCAGCATGTGCCGAACATCATCGCTTTTCAGCAGGTTGTCGATCGTTGTTGTGCCTTCGCATAAGGCAGAAAGGAGTAAAATGCGATTGGAAAGGCTCTTTGAGCCGGGAATAGTGACTTCGCCTTGAGCGAGATGCAGGCGAGGCAGAGCGAGAATGTTCATATCGTTCCGTTAAGTTCTGAAGGAAAAAAACTGATTGTAAGCCAGATAAGTTTTGTATTGCATCCGATGCAGGCGATTTCAAGGCTGTTTTGTGAAAATGGCAATGCTTATTCTACCCGATTGTGGCCGCCGGTTTCAGCGTGCAACCGCCAAAACCTCCACTCCGGGCAGCGATGGCTGGCAACGCTGGACACGACTCAGACCATGAATAGCACCGCCAGCGAAACCGAAATTACCATACGGAATTCCGCTGGCATCAGTTTCGGGCACTGGATTTATGTTCATCGTTATCCAATCAATACTAATGGCGGTGACCGCAACAAAAAAACGCCGTTATGGTATCGCTGACTGAGGGTCAATTCCGGCGTCTGGCGAATGAGCGACGCCAGCTCAAAGACGCGGTTGACCGATGGCAGGATGACCTGGACGCCGCCGCTAAAAGCGAAGACAGCGCCCGGGCAGGATGAGACAGGCCGTTTCCATCCGCAAAAGATAGGCGTTTTTTAATTCTGAAACGCCTAATCCATTGAATATCAAGACCTGTACTGCCAATATCATCGATCCTCGTGACCAGAAAACCAACATTGTTCTTTAGAGAGCCTGCTGCTCATTGTCTTTGCCTCGACCATCAGTGGTTATGATTCCCTGGATGTCATGGTCGAGTTAGCAAAGCTTAAGCTTGATTGACTCAATAAATACGTCGAATTAAAACGCGTGCCCTGCGCAGAAACTCTCCGCTATTTTTTGGCTTGCCTGTCTGCGGATGAGCTATAGATTGTTACCTGAATCCGTGACTCCATAGCGGCGCAGTGCGCAAGCCATTGATTCTTCTTTGCGCTGGGTGGCCTGCATCCTTATCTTTGTAATCAAGTGAGAAAAATGTGATAGCGCTGGATCTGATATCAAAGGGTCTTCCTTCGATATTCAGTTTGAAGTCGATTTCATCTGGAGCAATAATTTCAACAGGGTGGCCTGGAATTTCCGGTTTTTGTGTGCCCGGTTGTCCGAACAACTTTTTGGTCCATTCCAAGGAGAGTTTTTCTAATTCCTTACCGACGGGGGTTTCGTAAAAGCCGATCTTGTGCAGTGGCTTGTTTCCCTTATTTTTAAAGACGGAGTATTTTCCTTTTGCCGAGATCTTGGTGTTAACCAAGCCGATTTTTTTGTAGTGTTCAGCCGCCAGTTTGGGTGAAAAGATGGCACAGTCTACATCGGAATTAGGTGTCCATGCTTTTAATGGTTTGTCGGGATTTCCTGAATAGCCGGTCGTGCCGGAGCCCAGTAATGAAACATAGGAATCATTATATCCGTAACCGACTAATGTGGTGGCAACCTGATTTCGGAATGCGGACCACATTGCCTTTCCTTCCGAAAGGGTCGGTGCCTTCATAGAGAACGTCAGTGGTACCCGCCCAACATCGTTGTCACCATCCATTGCCAGTTTCAAGGCGGCAGCATTAAACTGAACAGGGTCAGAATAATGAGGGCATTTTACGACTTTGTTTGCAGACAATTCTTGTAGGGTCTGTTGCTGAAGTTTGGTAACTTCTTTTTTTCGTTCTGAAAATCTTTCTTCTCTCTCCAGGTCTCGTGTCAGCGGTTTTTTGGCATACAGCACGGTTTCACCATAGGCCATAGCCAGAAGACGTTGTTCCATGGGGCGTTCATCTGGAATATAAATGCCCAGCTTCAGCGGCTCATCCAGCGTAATGGATAATAGCGGTTGTTCGCGGCTGTTGTCCGGGGTCAGTCTGAATGGTTCTGGGTTGTTAAATAACTTTTCGACAAACTCCTTTGGTAAATACCCGATAACACAGTGGGGAGCTCTGCTTGTCTGTTTCGTCTGGTAGGCATCCGCCAATGTCTTGGTTAGTGTGCTATAACTGTTATTTTTCGTGCCTCGAAGATTCACATTGCCTGATTTTGAAAGGGTGATTTCATTAAATTCAATCTGGCAATAACCTTCTGCCGAAATCGGGCGGCTCGGGTGCAGTTTTTCATTCGGAGGCAGTAAGGTGACATGCGCAGAATTATTGCTACGCATTGAATTCAGAATATCTTCGGGAATGCATTTTAATGCATCAAGAATAAGATTTCTGGGAGTTTCCACACCAATGTAATAGTGTTTTTGGCCTTCGAGAATCAGCGCTTTTTGTTGTTCATTGAAGGGTTTAAGTGTCTCACTTCTAATGAGTGTTTCTGTTAAATTTTCTTTATTTCGTTTTTTATATTTATAATTTATCGGAAGAAAATTTTCTATGTTATCTTGATAGTTGTTTTGTATTTTGTATAGCAAAGTAGAATTCCTTAAACAATACTTAATAATTTGTTTAGCATACTTTGTTCAATCAAATTCATATTGAATATCTAGATATTCTTAAATTCGAGGTTATTTTTTTGGAAGAATGCCTGAGGCATTTATCCAGAGAACTACATTCTGAATTTTAAACCAAACCGGAAATAAATTTCCTGGATTCGTGACTCCATAGCGGCGCAGTGCGCAAGCCATTGATTCCTCTTTGCTTCCCAAAATCGGGGTGAACCTGTAATTTTTGAAAAACAAATAGAAATCGAGCTCTTACACCCTGCATCCACTGAAGAAGTGTCCTCGACTGGTGCGAGGATCACGCAGTCATCGATGAAAAGGATGAAAAGACAATACTCTGGGCATACATGGGAGAATTGGGCGGACAATCAAATTATGCTGATAATGAGGACGATACGCCACAGGTTTGGTCCTATTACTTTTCCTCGCCGGCAAATCCGATGTTTTATTGGCTTAACGGATTATTAATGTCGCAGATAGATGATAATGAATCCTATACGACTGATTATTCGGACCAAATGTATAAGATCACCGTACCATCAGCGATTTTCTGGGGACGATACGACGGGATTTGCCCGCTCGATATGGCGTATGATGCTTACGACAATCTCGGCACGCCTTCGGTGGATAAACGCCTTGTAATTTTCAACTATTCGGCCCATAGTCCAATGATAGACGAACCGGACAAATTCACCGACGAGGTGGCAGATTTTATAGAAAGGTACCGCTGATGAAAAAGAT
>JARRJP010000026.1:0-112700 GCA_037389025.1 Reinekea sp.
TCTATTTGTTTTTCAAAAATTGCAGGTGCACCCATAGGTTCATTGAAATTTTTGGGAAGCAAATAGGAATCAATGGCTTGCGCACTGCGCCGCTATGGATTCAGGTAGAAGAGATGAAAGTGTGAAAAAGGCGAATTCATGAAAACAGAAAGAAGACTATTGATAAAACCATGGTTAAAAATTACAACATTTATATTTACCTTTATTACTTTTATATCATTACTATCATTCCCTTTATCTGGGGTAGAGGGTATGCATTTAAGTCTATACGGATTACCCCATAATTCAGAAGTGACCTTCAGTGAACAAATTTTAATAGCTATTTTAAGCATGATTATTACAGTAGGTTTTATTGGTTTATACACTACACAAAGTTGGGCACCACGATATCTAAAGATTATTGCTATAGCATTAATTTTATATTACATATTAAGATTTATTATCTCTTTAATTAGTGGGCTATTAGAAATAAGGTTTGAACCTTTTTTAATAATATTTTTCCTAATAAAACTCCAACCACTAATAGATAAATGGAATTAAAAATCATAAAAAAGAACAAAGGAATACTTTTTACATGGCGATCTAACAGACATTTCGAGTCCTCATTTAAGACTTTTGCAGGCAAATGGGAATCCGTGAAACGCGCTTGCGCCCAATTCGGATACCGACGACGACCTTCAGTGGATTTTTGCCTGACTTAACATCCCTCCCGTAACACAACGGCTGAATTCAATGGGGTTGAAGAAAATTCCTCGTGCGCGGAATTTGGTAATATCAGCGATTCAATTGCAATACACACACTAATTTTGATTTTTGAAGAAAATAACCCGAGAAATATTGGGCTGTGACCGAATTTCTGGTTTTCTTTTCTGAGGGAGTTTCTGAGGTGCCTGTCTAAGTTTCTGATGCTCCAGGACGACTAGATCACAAACTTACCAGCCTCGGATTTTAGATCTCCGGCCAGACTGGAGAGAGTATGCACCTGCTGTTCGCTTTCGTTGGCATCGAGAGCCAGGTCGTCGGCAAAGGCGCGAATATTCTGGGTGCTGCCGTGAATTTCCTGGCTGATGGCCGCTTGTTGATTGGTGGCTTCCGCAATCTGCTCCGACAGCGCATTGATCCTTTGGACCGCGCTGACGATGTCGGCCAGTCTATCCTGGGCATGAGTAGCGTCCTGTACACTCTTCTGTGCCAACTCGCCACTGGCGTCCATCAGTTCGGTAGCCTGCAGTGCCAAATTCTGCACCGACTCCATCACCTGCTGAATTTCGCTGGTCGAGCTACTGGTACGCTGGGACAGGTTGCGAACTTCTTCCGCTACGACAGCAAATCCACGCCCGGCCTCTCCTGCACGGGCCGCTTCAATGGCCGCGTTCAGTGCCAGAAGATTGGTCTGATCGGCAATTTCTTTAATGGTATTCAGAATATGGGTGATGCCCTGGGCGTTATTGTTCAGATCAATCACCACCTGACTGGCCGCTCTCAACTTGTCGGCCAGTTCCTTGACCGATAACTGGCTCTTATCCACCTGTTCGATACCCTGCTCGCCCAACTGAAGGGTGGTTTTGACCTGTTCGGAGGTATTGCCGACATGATCCAGAATACTGTCGGTGGCCGCGGACAACTGATCAATGGCTTCCGCCACCTGATTGGTTTGATTCTGTTGGTGATGGATCTTCTTACTGTTCTGTTCGGTTTTGTCAGCGATAATGACGGACTGTACACCCAGATCGGTCGCTATATGGTCCAGTTTAGCAATGATGGTATGCAGGGAACTAATAAAATGGTTAAAGTCGGTCGCGATCTTGCCCACTTCATCGGTACTGCGGGTCTCGATACGCTTGGTCAGGTCACCTTCACCGGCAGCAATATTGCCCAGTGCACTGCCCAGGGTCCCAAGATCGGCAAACAGGTGGCGGGCCAGCAGCATGACACTCAGCATCACCAGTACAAAGATGGCACAACCGATCGCTATCTGTACGACCAACGTCTCGCTGAAGGCCGCCATTTCGGTATCCTTGTCCACTTCGATACCCAGCAACCAGGAAGAATGCGGAATCCTGGCCAGGTGCACCAGTTTGCTACCCCGAGAGGTCTCCACCTCGACCAAGCGCCGCTCGACTGCCACAGCAGCCTGCACCTGCTTGTCCTGGATGGCAGGATAGAGCTCCTGAATAGGCCTGAGCTGATAGTCTTTCTGCGAATGAGCGATGATCAGCCCCTGATCATTGAGCAGGAACAGCTGACTGTTCTCGCCGGATTCGAAACCGGTAATCTCGCTGAACAGCGCTTTTAGCTGGAGGTCGGCCCCGATAATACCGATGCTCTGATTATCCTGCTGTAACGGGCGAGCAATGGTGAAGGTCATCTCTTTTGTGGTGCGATCTTCGTAAGGTCCGATCAGCACCATTTTTTTATCCGCCATCGCCTTTTTATACCAGGGGCGGGTTCTGGGATCATATCCATCGACAAACTGCGTGAAGCCATTACTGCCGATACGGGTGCCGTCGGTCAAACCTGCAAATATAGCAATAAATTCACCAGCCTCCCGGGTCATATTCAGCTGTTCAATAAAACTCTGCTGTTGTACCGATCGACCGGCAAGGGTGTTGAGTAGCTGATATTTCGAGGACAACCAGTTTTCGACACCCGTGCTGACGGCATTGGATACCCCTTGAACTCTCTGTTCGACACTCTTTTGGGTCAGGTCCGATAAGCGGTAGGAAGAAAACACAGTGAGCGATAAGGCTGAGACCAATACAGCCAAGGTCGACATTAAAGTGATTTTGACCCTAAGCGAAAGACCTTTCATCTGATCTCCTTTTTATTGATATCGGCCACGATCAAAGCAGGGCACAGAATGACGTGATTCCAGACTTGAGGCCACTCTTGGCTTGAGTACTTAAATGTACGACGCCTAGTGTGTTTAAAATACTACCATAGCACTTAATATATATATCGACACCCAGAGCACCCTGCTTTTAACATCAGGATTATTCCTACACCCTATTCAGTCGTAAAAACCTTCCTGATCACCGTTTCCTATGTATCACCAGCCTCGGTTGGCGCGGTACACACTCTAACCGGACAGGCAATTTAAGAGTTCATTGCAATACACACACAAATTTTGATTCTTAAAGAAAAATATTGGGCTGTGACCTAATTTCTGGTTTTCTTTTCTGAGGTGCCTGTCTGAGTATTGCTTGGTGACACAGCCGATGTACGGCTCCGGCCTTAGAGTGAGATTGATAAGACAGTCATACCATCCAATCCAACACCATCCATTAGAGTGAGATTGATATGACAGTCATACCATCCACACTTTTCTGAGGTGCCTGTCTGAGTATTGACACCATCCAGTCACACCATCCACTTAGAGATTGATAAGACAGTCACACCATCCAGTCGAGATTGATAAGACAGTCACACCATCCTGATACCATCCAATCCCTGAGATTGATAAGACAGTCATACCATCCCTGGTCATACCATCCAGATAAGACAGTCATACCATCCAATCCAACACCATCCATTAGAGTGAGATTGATATGACCGATTGATATGACAGTCATACCATCCAGTCAGTCATACCATCCAGTCGATCCAAGACAGTCACACCATCCCAATCCAAGACAGTCACACCATCCATGTGATCTATATGAAGGTTGTTCTTGAGAGATTGATAAGACAGTCACACCATCCCGACAGTCACACCATCCCATCTTGCTGCTGAGGTGCCTGTCTGAGTATTGGTCGCTGAGGTGCCTGTCTGAGTATTGGTCAGCGCTTGGTGACACAGCCGATGTACGGCTCCGGCCTTAGAGTGAGATTGATAAGACAGTCACACCATCCAAGTCACACCATCCATAAAAGCCAAATCTCAGAACAAGTTAACAATCCGACGAGTAAACACCGACAAGACGCCAAAAAATTGTATTCTGTAGCCCTCCAAAACGTCCATTTGCTCTGATAATCAAAATACCGGCATATTCATGAGAGCTAAATCACAAAATCAACCGGCAGAAATAGGTTGGCTAGGATTCAAAAAAAGTCCAACAATGTCATCAACTTGACTCTTTAAGACTCATAATAAAAATTAAAGTGAATACTGTGATGCTCATCAAATTTATGGAATAGCAAAAATTCATCAGAGTTCACTACGACCACCCTCATCACAAGTCTCGGATAATGCAAACGAATAAGGTTACCTACGATTTGGTTAACCTGCCTATGGTGACCTCTTCTATCCCAACTCCAATACGGTGATGGGTCAATTCCATTTAATCGAGGAAGAAGTGTCACCTGAGGGTGACATTCTATTGATCGATGCTGATGACGATCATGCTCGCGAATCCTTTAAACGGATGGAAAAATTCAAAAAATTTCAATCCATCCTCTGCATTCGCGATAAAAACCATGAAGCGCCGAAGTGGTTACCAACCCGTTATGTCATTACCAGGCCGATGGTACTGCGCAAGGTGACGCAATTATTCGAAACATTGATGGAGCAAAACCGCATTGAGTCTTCCCGTCATTTGAGCGCCTACTCGGTTCTGGTTGTTGATGATTCCCTACCAGTAAGGACCTTTATGAAACAGCGCCTGCACGACCTGCTCGGACAAGACATTGCAGTCGATCTTGCCAACAACGGTAACGAGGCTCTGCGCTTAGCTTCACGCAATCATTACAACCTGGTTTTCCTTGATGTCGTGATGCCTGATATGGACGGATACCATGTGTGCCGTGCACTCAAAACCTATCACCCAATGCCGGTTGTGATGCTGACCAGTAGAGGTTCTACCCTGAATAAAGTTAAAGCAAAAATGGTCGGCAGCAATGGCTATATAACCAAACCGCCAACAGACACAGAATTGCTGGGCGAATTGAAACGCTTCATTCCTGAAGCAGAACAACGCCAACCGCAATGGCAGATACGGCCCCAGTAGGGAGAGAGAAAAATGAGCCATAAAGTATTAGTTGTCGATGATAATCCAGCTGATCTGAAGAACCTGGAACGCATTGTTACTGCTCAAAAGATGCATTCGATTTCAGCAACTTCGGGTTCCGAGGCATTAGAAAAAGCACGCAGCGAACTCCCGGATATAATCCTGATGGACATCATCATGGACGGTATGGACGGCTTCAATACCTGTCGTGAGCTGTCCAAGGATGCAACGCTGAGCAAGATTCCAGTCGTTTTTGTCAGCGGTAAAAATCAGAAGGCCGATCAGATGTGGGCAGCGAAGCAAGGGGCAAAAGCTTTAATTTCCAAACCCTATGACGACGCTACCATTATTGAACAATTGCAAATCTGGGCGAGTTAAACCGAGAGGAACAATGCTAGTGAACACCAGCACAGATCCACTGTTACCACCGAGCGAGGCACTGGCGCTTCTAAATCAGCATGCGATACAACAAAAGGCTGATAATGAAACGGACAAAGCGGTTTTATCGCGAGCGTTTTTTGGTGTTCGCTTCGACAGTTTTGGCCTTCTGTTTGATGACAGTATGGATAAAGAACTGATAGAACTCAGCCATCTACGCACCATTCCCAACTCACCAAGCTGGCTGGACGGTTTCAGCAACGTGCGGGGCACCATCACCCCTGTACTGAACCTGCATCGGCTATTTGGTCTTGAACGGAATGAAAAAGATAAATTGACCAAATCCTATTTACTGGCACTGAACAAAGGCGACACTGCATTTGCACTGCCTGTCACTGCGTTTCCAGAGAAGCTGTCCTTTCTCGATGCCGACCAGCACCATGACGAAGATCTGGCGCCCCGCCGCCTGAAACCCTATGTCGAAAGCTGCTTTCGCGGTGCGATTCCGTGGTTCCTGATTCGACACTGCGATTTTTTAAAGCATCTGAAAAATTGTCCGTAACAGGTAGCCTGACAGGAGAGTTATATGAAACAACATGCACTGATATTTGCCTTGCTGATTAGTGTCACCTCGCTGGCAAGTGCTGACCAGGGAGTTTATTCAAATCGCATCGTCATTGGCGGTGTTATGGATCTTGAAGGTCAGTCCCGAGGCTTGGGATTCAATATGAAAGCCGGTATCGATGCTGCATTTGATGGTGTTCGCGTAAAAGGCAAAATGCTCGAATACAAAGTGCTGAACGATTCCTACACACCCGAATTAACAGCGAAACAAACCACCCAGCTTATTGATGAAGATATTTTTGCCATGCTCGGTAATGTGGGCACACCAACCGCACAAGCCAGCCTTCCGTTACTGGCCGATGCCCGCATTCCAGCCGTAGGCTTTTTTACTGGTGCCGGTCTGCTTCGGCCCGGTGTCGGTGATGTCATCAATTTCCGTGCATCCTACATTCAAGAAGCGACAACCGTGGTCAGCAATGCCCTGAAAGCAGGCTTGCAGCCAAAGGAAATCTGCGCCTTTGTTCAGAATGACTCTTACGGTATGTCCGGTGTTGAAGGTATTCGCTCTGCCCTGCGCGGACAACCAAACAGCCGCGAGGTCATCTTAAAACTGGGTGACATCCTGTCACTCGAAGGTGAAAATGTCGATCGAAACAATATCGGTCCAGTCGGTGTTTATCAACGTAACACACTCGCCAGTCGCGATGGTTACGACTCGCTGAAAAAGTGGGAAACCACACAAAACATAAAATGCAAACTGGTCGTCACAGTAGGTACTTATGCCTCCGTTGGTCGCTTCGCCGGCTACTCTCGGTATAAGGGTGAAGACTGGGTGATCAGCGCGGTCTCTTTCACCGGTGCTGATAATCTTTCAAACGTATTGAAAGAGTTTTATGTCAATGATCGTATTGTTATGACTCAGGTGGTGCCTGATCTCAGCGAATCACTTCCTATCGTAGTCGAAGCCCAAAAAGCGTTGGGTGACAACTTCAATTACGTCAGTCTCGAAGGTTACATGACGGGCAAAATGTTCATCCATATTCTTAATTCGATTGATGGCGATATCACTCGGACCAAGTTTGTTCAGGCGGCAACAGATTCAGAATTTGATCTCGGTGGCGTGCCTCTGGCATTCAGCAATGATAATCAGGGTTCAGACCTGGTCACAACAATCTATTATAGCGATAAAGAATACCGCTCCATGACCAGTTCAGACTGGTTGGCGCTGTTTTGATTCAGGAGCATTAATAATGAAAAGCCTGACTTTTACAAAACTCCCAATCAGTTGGCGTCTGCTGATAATGTCCACTGTATTTGGAATAAGTTTGCTTGCACTGGCCGCAATGGGTTACCGCTCGTTGAACCTGGCCAGCCACTCTACAGAAGACTTGCACAGGCTGGTTACTAAATCGAGTCAGATTTCTTCTTTGTTGACAAATGTGCAAAATGGTTTTGTCACTACTCTAAACCGCATTGCCAACGGTACCATTACCTGGGTGGAAGGAGCCAAGACAGTCGAGGCATCACAACAGCAATTCAACCGGCAATGGCAGGCCATTGTCAACGATACTGATGGTGACATTATTAGCCTGCAATTGAAAAACAGTATTGAAGGTGTCAGCCAGGCTTACACTCAGTTCTTAAATATCACACAGGATCAGTCACGCGCCACTTTGGAACTGTTTGTATTAAATGACCTGACCCCATTGGTGAATCCGTTCCTAGAGGCATCGGAACTCTATGGCTCAATGGTGACGGAGCAATCCGAAACAGCATTCAGCCTGTTTGAAACCACGTTTGATAATTCGGTTATTCAGGATGTCATACTGATTTTAGTTACGGCCGTGGTTACTTCGCTGGTAGGTTACCTTACATACCGTTCCATTCTATTGCCAGTTAGACAGATCGAAACCACTATCCGAGAAGTTCAGGATAATGCTAACGCTCGTACTGGCCTGACTGCCTGCCGGGATGAACTGGCAACCTTGGGTAACACCTTGGATGACATGCTCGATGAAAAAAATGCCACGTTACAACACATCGAAACTGAAAACGAAAATATCAATAATTCTGTTATTGAACTATTGGAGGGCACATCGCAATTATCTGATCGGGACCTGACCGTAAGACTGAAGGTTCGTGAAGACGTTACTGGCCCAGTTGCCGATGCAATGAACATGGCAACACTGGAAATTGGTGAAGCACTGGCGAAAATTCGCCAAATTTCAGATATGATCAGTTTGGCCTCCGGTGTGATTGATGCGCAATCCAACCAGGTGACCAGGGTTTCCAAGCAGGAAGCCTTGCTGGTAAAAGGTACTATCGAAAAACTGCAAGCAGTTTCCAGGAAAATGATGCAGATTGCGAAATGGTCGCAAGCCAGTAACCAGATCGCGAAAAGAGCAACCAAATCAACCGACAGCGCCTTTGATTCAGTATCCAATACTATTAATAGCATGGAAGAAATTCGTCATTCGATCTCTGAAACAGAAAAGCGCATCAAGCGGCTTTCTGAACGCTCACAGGAAATCTCGTCCATCATTGATATCATCAATTCCATCGCTGAACGGACTCATGTACTGGCATTGAACGCCTCTATGCAGGCGGCTGCAGCCGGTGAAGCCGGTCGAGGTTTTGCCGTGGTGGCAGATGAAGTGCAGCGCCTTGCTGAAAGTTCTCGTGATTCCACCAACCAGATTGCGGTATTGGTACGTAATATTCAAACCGAAACAGCCGCAGCGGTTGACACCATGAACAATTCCATCAGCGAGGTGGTTGCAGGTTCCAAACTGGCACAACTGGCGGGTGATCAGATGCGGGAAACTCAGCTAACAACAAAAAACCTCGCTCAAGCAGTTGCAAAGATTTCCGAACAATCCATATTACAGGCAAAAGAAACTGACCAGTTGAAAGCTCAATCCAATCAGATCCAACAATCAAGTGAAAAAACCAATCTGGAATTAAAACGTCAAGCAGAGCAAACACAACGCCTGGCTTCAGCATCGAAGATGCTGACTGCCACAATCTCAGTATTCTCGATTCCAAAAGCATTGCTGACGAAAAATCTGGCTGCACAATTAATGCAGCAACAAGGTAATAGCGCTTCTATTGTGCATTTGGAAAAACGCGATAAAGGCGAAGACGGCCCAACCACCATCCAGGCAATCGGATAAAGCAGAGGTTTTATCATGTCACTGCAGCCTGAAGTACTGAACGCGACGCTGGAAGAATTTAAAATCATGCGCCGTGAGTTCGATCAGTTGGCGAACAATCACGTTACCTCACCTAATACCGATTGTATTGATCGGTACTTCACGGCCTTGAACCTCCTTAGCGAAACCGCAGCACTACTCAACCTGTCCGGTATGCAAGGCTGTCTCGATAAGCAAGCAGAAAATCTGATGATGATTGACCCGGGAATCGACATTGAAAGTCAGTTACCGGGCTTCAGTCTCTGGCTGGACATTGCAGAACAGCACCTGACAAATCCGACAGCAGAAACGCCCTGCATTGCCTGGGTGAATCTTTTGGAAAATACCTACTGGCCAAGCCCGCTGGATGAGCAGGAAAGCCGCACATTAATTAACGCCTTTGCCGATGAAATGAGTTTTGATAACCAACAGACAAACTCGGAAAGTGAAGCGATTGATTTCAGCGAACTGAGCACAAAAATCAGCCTGGACAGCGACCAGTCCGTTATTGAGGCCTTTCTGCTGGATACTCCGGTACAGCTTGAAAAGCTGTTTAACAAAGTAAGCCATATTTCGTTTAAGGCAATCAGTACCAATACGCTGACTACCCTGCAGGCTGCCCAACGCATCAGTCATACCATTAAAGGCAGTGCCAACCTGGTTGGTCTGACAGCACTGGCATGGTTGGCACATAAGCTGGAGGATTTCTTCGAATCACTGACGAATTTCTGTCAGGCTGATAATGAACACCAATGGTGTTTTAATCCTGAAGAGACGGATGTGATCTTTGAAACACTCGACTGCATGATGACGTTATTGGACGATGCCCAGCACAAGCAGGATTCCACCGTTGACTACCAAACAATATTGCAGCGTCTGATCGCTTGGCCGAATTGGCAGAAAACTGTTGAAGAAATTGCTCCGGCATTACATAACGAAGTGGCGCCCGATAATACAGAAAAAGACCCTGCGGAACCGGCAACGATACAAGCCGCATTAACCGAGATCGACCAGCAGGCATGGGTAAAACTGGTCGAGGAAATGTCAATCAATCTGGTGCAATCACAAGAATTATTCAAGCAGATGACACTCAATCTGAATGATCTGAAAAATCAGGATTTGAAAATTCAGGAGCAGCGTTTTGAACTTGAAAATGCTGTTGACAGCCGAAGCATGGCGCAGGTTTCCAACAATGGCTTTCATCAGGACTTCGACTCGCTGGAAATGGATCGCTATGACGACATCCACCGAACCAGCCATCAATTTATTGAGTCGGTTTCCGATAACCGGGAGCTGATTCAATCACTGCATAATAAGATCCGCCACTTCGATAGCCTCATTCGTCAACAACGCCGTTATACAGAACAGTTTCAGCATCAGGTGATGCAGAGTTCACAGCAGCCGCTGTCTGCCATTTCATCACGCTTGCAACGCTGTGTGCGTCAGGCTGCGCGTTTCACCGATAAAGAAGTCACCTTATTTCTGGCCGGAGATGATCTGCGGGCGGATCGTAAAGTCGTTCAAGCACTGGCTGACCCATTGATGCATCTATTGAGAAATTGTGTCGACCACGGTATTGAAACAGAACGTGGTGACAAGCCGGCACAGGGTCGTATTGACGTCAGCTACAAAATCATACAGCGAAACATAGAAATCAAAGTATCTGATGACGGTGCTGGCATTGATGTAAAAACCTTATTGCAGTCTGCAAAAGATCGTCAGATTCCCCTCACGGATCAACAACGAACGAATCCGTTACAACTGATTTTTTTATCCGGCTTAACCACACGCAAGGAAACAACACAAATATCCGGACGCGGCGTTGGAATGGACGCCGCTGCTGATCAGATCCGTCAACTCGGCGGACAGATACGGGTATCGAGTACGCCAGAAGTCGGTACGGAATTTCTAATTCGCATTCCACTCAGTCAGGTCACGCGTCATATTATTATCTGCCGGATTGGCCAGGAACAGTTTGCGATAGACAGCTCTCACTTACAGCAAATTATTCCACCGGGGGGAGCCTATTGCGAACGCAAAGGTGAACAATGGGTTGTCAATTGGCAGGACGACTGGATTCAGGTTCGCAGCATCCATGAAAAACTCAACGAACCTGCCTTACAATTCCAGCCGGGGCTATTGACTGTGCCGCTAGTGGTGATGGAACACGAGCAAAAAAGGCTTGCTGTTGGTATCGACAGTCTGCTGAACAGCTTTGATCTGGTACTGAAACCATTCGGAAATATTGTCCATAGTCTACCTGGTTTTACGGGTATGACCCAGACCGGTGACGGTACATTGGTGCCGGTACTAAACCTGACTGAGCTACTGCTAATGGGCACCGTGGAAGCCGAGATTCAGAAAAACCAGACACTACAACAGGAATTACCGCAGATACTGGTTGTCGATGACTCACTCAGCATTCGCAACTCATTGAAACTATTACTAACCGACGTGGGATTGAAAGTAGATACAGCAACTAACGGTATCGATGCCTTGGAGAAAATCACCATCCAACGTCCGGCCGTCATCCTGTTGGATATGGAAATGCCACGTATGAACGGCCTGGAGTTGACACGAACATTGCGGAATCGACCGGGAACGGAAAACTTACCAATTCTGATGATTACATCGCGCTCACATGGCAAGCACAGAGAACAGGCAAAAGCCGTTGGCGTTAATGAATACTTAACCAAACCATTCAATGAAAATGAAGTCATTGACACAGTTCGACATTGGATGAATGCACAATCATCAGGTGAGGAGGTGCTATTGTGAACAGTTATACCAGTTTGCAAATAGGATCGTTATTTCTCGCCATTCCCGGCCATGAAGTTGCTCAAATCAGTCTGTCTCGGGATATTCAGATTGAATCCAGAATTCCCTACGTGACCTTTCAAAATCAGCTGATCCCCGTCATCAGTATTGATGAACGTTTTTCAACCCTACGTTATGGGACGCCTGACATTGGTGCCAAGTACATTGTTACACTCGGCTTTATTGATCACACATTACGTTTTCAACCAAGACTGGCATTGCAGGTGGAATCTACATTCAAATCGAGCATTATGGTTTCGGGACTGGTTCCCCAAACAATGAAGAAAACCAAAAGTCCGATTACCGGCTGGTTTGAAGATCATTTGCATAATCGCGGTTTTTTGACTCATACCGCAGCACTGGAAGCTTTTGTAAATCACGCTACCAAAGTCTTTTCGAATGAAAACCATTCCTCTCTGGCAGGTTGAGCTCACCTTACCAGTGAGCTTTTTTTGATCAGTCTGTGTTTCGTTAACACTCTCGGTTTCGACTAGTGCGTTGTTCTTCGGATTCGCGAAATAGTCTAATACAATCGTTATAGAATTTATTAGCTTCGATAATAAGTTCCCGAATCCGTGACTCCATAGAGGATTCAGGAAGTTGGCAGATAACTTTCCTAAAAGAACCAACCCATCAATACCGATAAACCATATCAACCCCTTCACTGTATTCTGATTTCAAGACAAAACCATTTTCGATTTTTGAGACAAAAATGGCATCATCCTTAAACTGATATTTATTGCCGCTACCTTTTACAGGATGAGAAAACTTATACTCTGAATCCATCTCTCCCGAGGCCATAACACGCGCTACGCCTTTATTGATTTCGATGGAAATTGATTGATCCGGTTCCCAATCAGTAGCGCTATATCGACAGATGTTTTCCGCCTTTTCTACAGAAAGAGTCATCTGGTAACGCTGGAAATCCACGGTCATTGGTGAACTGGTAACAGGTTGGATATCACATAACGTGATCAAAAGATAAAACAGGGTATAGTCAATCATTGTCATCTCCTTGTTCATTCTGGAATTATAAGAGCCCTCTATTTAGCCATAGCAAGACACGTCATAGGAAGCATTATGAGTCATTATTCTGCAACGATTCGCTGGCAACGCGGTAGTGAAGAAGCCTTTACTGATAATAAATACAGCCGCGGACACACCTGGGAGTTCGATGGAGGCGCCACTGTAGCCGCGTCGTCTTCACCAGAAGTTGTTCCACTACCCTATTCCGTGGAAGCTAATGTGGACCCTGAGGAGGCTTTTATTGCGTCCTTGTCTAGCTGCCACATGCTGTTCTTCCTGTCGATTGCAGCAAAGAAAAAATGGTGCGTGGATCGCTATGAAGATCTGGCGGTGGGAGTGATGACAAGCAACGATCAGGGGAAAACAGCAGTAACCAAAGTGACGTTAAAACCGCTGGTCACCTTTTCTGGTGAACATCAACCCAGTCTGGAGCAATTGGAAAAGGTGCATCATCTGGCACATGAAAGCTGCTTTATTGCAAACTCAGTCACCAGTGAGATTCTGATCGAAATTAGGATGCCGACATAATACCTGAATGGTACGGTTCGGATGCACTGCAAACGCACGATTAACCGGCCACAAAAAAACCGGCCTAAAGGCCGGTTTTGATAAAATCATAGAATCTTACTTGCTGATGTGAGCAGCCAGATCCAATACTTTATTTGAATAACCGATTTCATTGTCGTACCAGGAAACCAGTTTCACAAAGGTGTCAGTCAGTGCCAGACCAGCGGACGCATCAAACACAGAGGTTTGAGTTTCGCCAATGAAGTCCTGAGAAACAACAGCGTCTTCGGTATAACCCAGAACACCTTTCAGCTCGTTTTCAGAAGCGCGCTTCATTTCGGCTTTGATGTCATCGTAGCTGGCTGCTTTTTCCAGATTTACGGTCAAGTCAACAACAGAAACGTTAGCCGTTGGTACGCGGAATGCCATACCAGTCAACTTACCGTTCAGTTCTGGAATTACTTTACCAACGGCTTTTGCCGCACCAGTCGAAGAAGGGATGATGTTCTGAGAAGCACCACGACCACCACGCCAGTCTTTCATGGATGGACCATCAACAGTTTTCTGAGTTGCAGTTGTTGAGTGAACCGTTGTCATCAGGCCGTCTTTGATGCCCCACTTGTCATTCAAAACCTTGGCAACAGGTGCCAGACAGTTTGTGGTACAGGAAGCGTTGGAAACGATGTCCTGACCGGCATAAGACTCATGGTTAACACCCATAACGAACATTGGAGTCGCGTCTTTGGATGGACCAGTCAAAACCACTTTCTTAGCACCGGCTTCGATATGCTTACGGGCCGTTTCGTCAGTCAGGAAAATACCTGTGGCTTCGGCTACAACGTCAACGTCCAAATCACCCCATTTCAGGTTAGCCGGATCACGCTCTGCTGTTACACGAACTGTTTTACCATTAACGATCAGGTTGCCACCGTCTACTTCAACAGTGCCGTTGAAACGGCCGTGGGTTGAATCGTACTTCAGCATGTATGCCATGTAGTCAACGTCGATCAAATCGTTGATACCCACTACTTCGATATCATCGCGCTCAACGGATGCGCGGAAAACGAAACGACCAATCCGGCCAAAACCGTTAATGCCTACTTTTATAGTCATGGGCTCAGTATCCCCTGTTACATGTGATTTGAGTAAAGACGCTGCTGTTTATTAAGTGCTGAATAACTAACCAGAAGCGTCACTTTTGATTTGGTAATAAAATTATAAAAAAAGGGCAAAGGTCAACTCCCTAACGGGGGTTAGTTGCCTTGAATCAACTAATGAAAAAATGCAATTCAGCCATTTTGCCCCCAAATCATGACGAAAGGGGCCGGACAAGACCCTCCCTGACCGCATTGGTCAGGGAAATCTGGTACTGCGTGCATGGAGGAATCAATGGCTTGCGCACTGCGCCGCTATGGAGTCACGAATTCAGGTTCAACTCAAAGCAGAAACCGTGAAATCAAACGGTAGACCTGCTCTCAAGAAAGGAACGTGACTTCACCAGTATCCAGAGAATACTGAGCGCCAACAACCTTCAACATTCCGCTCTGAACTCGCTGCTCAATAATAGGCGAGGAGTAACGGATATGGTTGACCGACGCGCGAATATTGGCACGCACAGCGTATTTGACCAGTTCGTCGGGCTGCGAGTTAAGGTCAGTCTCAAACAGGGTTTCCAGCGCTGGCCGAATGCGAGACACAATGGAATTCAGATTATGCGAGTGTAGGGCCTCGGGATGTTTGAGTGCATCCAACGTCGCATGGATTGCGCCACAGTCTGTATGACCCAGCACCACGACCAGAGGTGTACCATAGGATTCAACTGCAAATTCAATACTGCCAACACCGGAAGGTGCAACAATGTTGCCCGCAACGCGAATAACAAAAAGATCACCCAGGCCGTGGTCAAAAATGATCTCAGCAGGAGCACGGGAATCGGAACAACCCAGAACGACAGCCCATGGTAACTGACCTTCAACCAACTTGTTACGACGTTGTTCATTCACCAGCTCAGCATATTGAGTGTCGCCGTCAACATATCGTTGATTACCGGCTTTTAGTCTTTCTAACGCTTCGTCGGCGCTGATCATGAAGTTTCCTCGTGAATTAAATTGTCTTCTTAGCTCGAACCTGAATCCGTGACTCCTTCAGTGGATGCAGAGTGTAAGAGCTTGATTTCTATTTGTTTTTCAAAAATTGCAGGTGCACCCATAGGTTCACTCCAATTTTTGGCAAGCAAAGAGGAATCAATGGCTTGCGCACTGCGCCGCTGTGGAGTCACGGATTCAGGGCAAAGATATATACACAGTTTTAAAACACAAGTGCTTAAATTTCAGAGTAATATTGAAATAAAATCAAGACTAGTGTTATCAGCGATTCCCTGAATCCGTGACTTCATGGTGAGTGCTGGATGTATGAGCTTGCGCACTGCGCCGCTATGGAGTCACGAATTCAGGCAGAGATCAAACCACAGAAAGAACCATTCACTGCAACAATGTGGTTGGCGTCAGTTTGGAACTGGCACTCGAATCCACCCTTCCATCAAAACACGGGCAGATCGGCTCATGGTGACACTCTCGACATTCCATTGCTGACCTTTCAGGCTGGCTTTTGCACCCACCGTCAAAGTACCTGACGGATGCCCGAAACACACCTGGGCACGCTCTCCACCTCCAGCGGCCTCATTGACCAAAGTACCCGGAATGACGGCGGCTGTGGCTATGGCAACCGCCGCCGTACCCATCATGGCGTGATGCAGTTTCCCCATGGATAGCGCACGAACCAGCAGATCAACATCCTGTTTTGCCACCGCTTTTCCGCTGGAACTGACATAACCCTGAGCAGGTGCCACAAAAGCAATTTTCGGCGTATGTCCGCGTGCAGCGGCATCCTCAAGCCGTTCAATCAGGCCCATTTTCAGCGCACCAATTGCCCGTAGCTGTTCAAAGCGGTTGAGAATTTCCGTGTCTCCATTAATCGCGTCCTGTAATTCAGTCCCCTGAAAACCGATATCGCTGGCGCGGACGAAAATAGTTGGAATGCCTGAGTTAATTAGAGTTGCCGGTAAGCTGCCCGATGAACAGATATGGCTCGGAACCTCAAGCTGGTCAATCAGGTGGCCGGTTGGAAAAAGGGCACCATCAGCATCGGCTGGATCAACAAATTCAATGGGGATTTCTGCGCCAGGAAAGGTAACACCGTCCAACATAAAGTCACCGGTTTCCTGAACCTGGCCGTCAGTCATAGTGATATAAGCAATGATGGTTTTGCGGATATTCGCCTGCCAGATGCGAACCGTGGCAACACCGTTTTCAGGCAGTCGCTCGGCAGCCACCAGCCCCTGATTAATCGCAAAGGCGCCCACCGCTGCGGTCAGGTTACCGCAATTTCCGCTCCAGTCGACAAAGGGCTGATCAATAGAAATCTGGCCAAACAGATAATCGACATCGTGCTCCAGCCTGTCACTTTTCGAGACAATCACTGCTTTACTGGTACTGGATGTTGCTCCGCCCATGCCATCGGTGTGTTTACCATAGGGGTCGGGGCTGCCAATCACCCGCAGCAGTAGCTGGTCACGATAAGTACCGGGCTGCTGAGCGGGCTTCGGCAAGTCAGTCAGATTAAAAAACACACCCTTACTGGTGCCACCGCGCATATAGGTGGCGGCAATTTTCATTTGTGGGGTGGTCATGCATTAGGCCTCTTGCTGGTTGTTGAGGAAATCCTGAGCAAAGCGCTGCAGTACACCACCGGCCTGATACACGCTGACTTCTTCTGCAGTATCCAGTCGACAGGTGACAGCGACCTCAACTTGCTCGCCATTGCTACGATGGATGATCAGAGTGAGTTCAGCGCCCGGTGCGATGTCGCCTTTTACATCGAAGATTTCGGTGCCATCAATCTGCCAGGTTTCTCGGGTTTCACCTGCTTTGAACTCCAACGGTAATATCCCCATACCAACCAGATTAGTGCGGTGAATGCGTTCAAATCCTTCCGCGACAATGACTTCAACACCCGCCAGACGAACACCTTTGGCGGCCCAGTCACGCGAGGAACCCTGACCATAATCGGCCCCGGCGACAATAATCAGGTTCTGGCCGCGCTGCATGTAGGTTTCAATCGCTTCCCACATACGCATGGTTTTGCCTTCCGGTTCCAGTCGCGCCAACGAGCCTTGAAGGATATTGCCCTGTTCGTCACGACACATTTCATTAAGCAGTTTCGGGTTGGCAAAGGTGGCACGCTGCGCCGTCAGGTGATCCCCCCGGTGTGTGGCGTAGGAATTAAAGTCTTCTTCCGGCAGGCCCATTTGGGCCAGATATTCACCGGCGGCACTGCTTGCCAGAATTGCATTGGAGGGCGACAGGTGATCGGTCGTGATGTTATCGCCCAGCACGGCCAGCGGTTTCATGCCGGTAAGTGTACGTTCACCAGCAAGCGCACCCTCCCAATACGGCGGACGGCGAATATAGGTGCTCTGTGGTCGCCAGTCGTACAGTGGGCTGGAAGCAGGCTCAATATCACCGAGATCAAACATCGGAATATAGACCTGTTGGAACTGTTCGGGTTTAACAAAGCGGTTGACGATATCATCGATTTCTTCATCGCTCGGCCACAGATCTTGCAGACGGATGTCATTGCCATTGGAATCAGTGCCCAGCACATCCTGCTCAATATCAAAACGAATCGTGCCAGCAATGGCATAGGCCAAAACCAAGGGTGGTGAGGCCAGAAACGCCTGTTTGGCGTAAGGGTGAATACGACCATCAAAATTGCGGTTACCGGATAACACTGCGGTGGCGTAAAGATCGCGATCGATAATTTCCTGCTGAATCATGGGGTCCAGCGCGCCGCTCATGCCGTTACAAGTGGTACAGGCATAAGCAACAATGCCAAAGCCAAGCGCTTCCAGCTCTGGCAGCAGGCCGGAGGCTTCCAGATACAAACGCGCTACTTTTGAACCTGGCGCAAATGAGCTTTTCACCCAGGGTTTACGCACCAATCCCAGTGCGTTGGCTTTTTTCGCTAACAGACCGGCGGCAACCACATTGCGCGGGTTCGATGTATTGGTACAGGAGGTAATGGCTGCAATGATCACCGCCCCATCGGGTAATAAACCTTCGGCTTCTTCGGCTCTGGCTTTTTGCAGATCACCGGCAATGCCCTGCTGCTGTAATTCCGTTGTCGGTAAACGGCGATGAGGGTTGGATGGCCCGGCCATATTTCTGACGACGGATGATAAATCGAACGTCAGTACTCGTTCATATTCTGCCTCGGCCATATCATCGGCCCAAAGCCCGCTGGTTTTGGCGTACTGCTCAACCAGCGCAATCTGCTCCGGTTCGCGGCCGGTTAAGGTCAGATATTCAATGGTTTGTTCATCGATGTAGAACAGCCCGGCAGAGGCACCGAATTCCGGTGTCATGTTTGAGATAGTGGCACGGTCACCAATGGTAAGCCGACGGGCACCTTCGCCAAAAAATTCAAGATAGGCCGAAACCACTTTTTGCTGACGCAGAAATTCAGTCAGGGCCAAAACAATATCGGTTGCGGTTATGCCAGGTTGACGTTTGCCGGTCAGGTGGACGCCGATAATATCGGGCAGGCGCATCATGGAGGGTCGGCCCAGCATCACGGTCTCCGCTTCCAGACCACCGACACCCAAGGCGATCACACCCAGCGCATCGACATGCGGGGTATGGGAATCGGTACCGACACAGGTATCGGGAAAGGCAACACCATCGCGCAGTTGAATCACCGGTGACATTTTTTCCAGATTGATCTGGTGCATGATGCCGTTTCCCGCGGGAATCACATCCACATTCTGAAAAGCGGTTTTGGTCCATTCAATAAAATGGAAGCGATCTTCATTACGACGTTCTTCAATGGCGCGGTTTTTTTCAAAGGCTTCGGGGTCAAACCCGGCGTGTTCAACCGCCAGCGAGTGGTCGACAATCAGTTGGGTCGGCACCACCGGGTTCACCTGAGCCGGGTCACCGCCCTGCTCTGCAATAGCGTCACGCAGACCGGCAAGATCAACCAGTGCCGTCTGGCCGAGAATATCGTGGCAAACCACGCGTGCCGGATACCAGGGGAAATCCAGGTCGCGACGGCGCTCAATCAACTGTAGCAGCGCATCGTTTAATAATTCTGGATTGCAGCGTCTGACCAGTTGTTCGGCCAGAATCCTGGACGTGTATGGCAGCCGTTGATAGGCGCCAGCATGAATAGCATTGACTGCGGCGGCAGTATCGAAGTAATCCGCCTGACCGCCTGCTAAGGGTTTTCGGAATTCAGTATTCATAAGGCTTCCAGATTATCGCTCGGATACCGGCACATAACTGCGTGGATCTGAGCCGATATAGTCCGCACTCGGACGAATAATACGATTGTTGGCACGCTGTTCTTTGATGTGGGCCACCCACCCTGAGACGCGGGACATGACAAAGATCGGCGTAAACAGATCCGTCGGAATACCCATGTGGTGGTAGGTGGACGCATGGTAGAAATCGGCATTCGGAAACAGTTCCTTTTCCCGCCACATCACTTTTTCGCAACGCTCGGAAATCGCGTAAAGCGTCATGTCGTTTACATCTTCAGAAATTTTCCGCGACCATTCTTTGATCACAATATTGCGCGGATCACTGGTACGATACACGGCATGGCCGAAACCCATGATTTTTTCTTTTGCAGCCAGCATTGCCATCAGTTTTGCTTCGGCATCCTCTGGATCACTGAATGATGAGATCAATGCCATTGCCGCTTCATTGGCGCCACCATGCAATGGGCCACGCAAGGTCCCAATGGCACCGGTAACGGCGGAGTAAATATCTGTTAGCGTACTGGCGGCAACACGGGCAGCAAAGGTAGAGGCGTTAAATTCATGCTCGGCATAGAGAACCAATGATGCCTGCATGGCTGCGGTGTGTAATTCGTTCGGTGCCTTTCCGTTCAACAGCGTCAGCCAATGTTCCGCAATGGACCCGGCCTCGGTTGAGGTTTCAATTTCTTTGCCGGAAAAGTGATAGTGATACCAATAAGCCATGATGCCGGGAAATTTTGCCAGCATATTGATGATGTGATCGTCCTGCTGGGCGAAGTCCGTTTCCGGCTCCAATACACCCAGTGCTGAGCATCCGGTACGCATAACGTCCATCGAATGGGCATCTTTGGGAATGCGTTGCAGAATTTCGCATAGCGCCTGCGGCAAGGCCCGTTTTGCGGCAAGAGCTGAATGATAATGATCAAGCTCGTCCTGGTTAGGCAGTTCACCGTATTGCAGCAGATAAGCGACTTCTTCAAAACTGGCATTCGCCGCCAGATCGGCAATATCATAACCGCAATAGGTTAGGCCACTGCCGCTGACGCCAACTGTACATAAGGCTGTTGCGCCCGCCACCTGGCCTCTCAATCCAGCCGTTGATGTTGATTTCTGTACCATATTGCGCCCCCTTTATTGTTTTTGTACCGGGATTATTGTTTTGAGATTTATTGTTTTGAGATTTGTTGTTTCGAGATTTATCGTTGCACCGGGCTCGTCAAATGCCCGGAAACTCTCTGATTTTTCTTTGCTCAGCCATTCAAATCATCCTAGGAGTAGTGCGCTCGCTACTCCTACAAAACCATGCATTAAAACCGTGCCTTCACGGATTCAGGTTGAAAACAGTTCATCCAGTTTTTGTTCAAATGTGTGGTAATTCAATACGTCGTAGAGATCCATCCGTGTCTGCATCTGATCAATAACAGCCTTCTGATCGCCCTGCTCTTTGATATTCTGATAAACATTCAACGCCGCCAGACTCATCGCCCGGAATGCGCTGAGCGGATACAGCACCATGGCGCAACCAACGTCGGCCAGCTCGGCCTGATTAAACAGGGGTGTCTGACCGAACTCGGTAATGTTGGCCAGCACCGGAACCTCCAGTACCGAAGTAAAGGCCTGGTAGTCTTCCAGCGTGTGCACGGCTTCTGCGAAGATGCCATCGGCACCGGCTTCGACACAGGCACGCGCACGCTCAATGGCGGCATCCAGACCTTCCTGTGCAAAGGCATCGGTTCGAGCCATGATAAAAAACTGATCATCGATTCGGGCATCGACACAGGCCTTGATGCGGTCCACCATTTCACTCTGACTGACAATCTCTTTATTGGGTCGATGGCCGCAGCGCTTCTGCTGTACCTGATCTTCAATGTGAACAGCGGCGACACCGGCACGTTCCATTTCTTTGATAGCACGGCTGATATTGAAAGCGCCGCCCCAGCCGGTATCGATATCCACCAGTAACGGCAGGTCGCAGGCAGCGGTAATGCGGCGGGCGTCCTCAACCACATCGTTCAATGAGGTAACCCCCAGGTCTGGCAAGCCAAATGACGCATTAGCAACGCCACCGCCGGAGAGATAAATGGCCTGATGTCCGGCCCGTTTTGCCAGCATGGCGCTGTAGGCGTTAATGGTGCCAACAATTGGCAAAGGTTTGTGATCAATCAGCGCCTGACGGAATTTTGCTCCAGCACTCATGGTTAGTCTCCTGAATCAATGGGGGTCGCCACGGAAATCAGATTCTGGCGCGCGGCTGAGATGTGTCGCCGCATCAACAGGGATGCCAGCTCACCATCTCTGGCTCTCAGCGCTTCAAAGATTTGCGTGTGTTCTTTAATTGCCCGGGCCGGGCGTGATTTCTGATGTGCAGACTGATAGCGATACATCCGTACCCGGTGGTACAGCTCATCGCAGAGCAGTTGTACCAGCCACGAATTGCCACTGCACTGAATAATTTTGAAATGAAAATCGAGGTCGGAGTCCTGTTGGATATAGGCGGCACCGCTGCTTTGTTCGACAAACGCCTGATGCTTCTGCAGCAGAACTTCCAACTCATCCAGCTCGGCATCGGTCATGTTATTTGCGGCCAGCTCACAGGCCAGACCTTCGAGGTTTTCACGCAGCTGATAGATCTCCACCAGTTCAGGTAGATTGAAATCCACTACCTGAGCACCGACATGCGGCACTTTAGTGACCAGTTTACGGCTTTCCAAGCGTTGCAATGCTTCACGGAGCGGACCGCGACCAATGCCAAATTCCGAGGCCAGTTCGGTTTCACGCAGACGACTGCCTGGTTGAATCTCACCCTTGATGATGGCATCGAGTAATTGCTGAAAGGTTTGATCGCTCTGAGTCATATTTGTTAACAATATTGATACTATTGAGGCCACAATAACGCACTTCGATGATATTTCAATCAATATTGTTAACAAAATATAAATTTACGACTAAAGCATAATCAGAAGATAACGGTATAAATAGCAAAAGAACCGAAGTAGCTTACGCCAACAAACTGAAACAGAGTGATATGAAAGGCAGGAGCTTTCGGAGATAGCAGGATCGGAGGAATCGGAAAAGAAAGGTATGGCCGACATTCGTCGGCCATGTCGGTCACTGATAATAGGCGTTTTCGGTCACGCTATGGTCGGTAACATCACGAACCCCGGATAACTGAGGCAAGCGTTCCATCAAAGTACGCTCAACACCATCTTTTAGCGTTAGATCAACAGCAGAGCAACCCTGGCAACCACCACCGAAACGTAACACAGCGACGTTATCATCAGTCAATTCTTCCAGAGAGACTTCACCACCATGTGATGCAAGACCGGGGTTGATCTCAGTAAACAAAATATAGTTAAGCTGATCAACCAATGGGCTGTCTTTGGTCACCTTCGGCATTTTGGCGTTTGGCGCTTTGATAGTGAGCTGGCCACCCATGCGATCCTTAGCGTAATCCACTTCCGCTTCATCCAGATAAGGCAGGCTGTTCTGCTCCAGATAAACTCGGATATGAGTCAGCTCAACCCGCTCATCGTTCTCTTTTTCTTCACCGGGGCGGCAATAGGCCAGACAGGTTTCAGCGTATTTGGTTCCAGGCTGGGTAACAAACATACGTACCGCCATACCCTCGGTGTTCTGTTTTTCAAGCAAACCTGCCAGATACTCCTGCGCAGATTCGGTAATATTCAACTGTATATCCATCCGTTACTCCGGAAACGTGACTGGCAACTGGTCGCGATTCTAACCAATTTTTCCAGAAGAAAAAATACCCGACTAATTTGCTCAGGTTTATAAGACTAATTAGTCCTGAATCCGTGACTCCATAGCGGCGCAGTGCGCAAGCCATTGATTCCTCTTTGCTTCCCAAAAATTGGGGTGAACCTATGGGTGCACCTACAATTTTTTGGCAAAGAAAAAGGGGCGTAGAGCCCCTTTTTTGTGCCTACTGTAAAACTATCGGAGGCATCGAGCTTTTGACGAAAATTCAGTCTCATCATTAAGATAATCAATCAGTCGATAATCTATTACCCAGTGACCATCGTAGTTAACAAACGTCAGTGATAGGGTAAGGGGATCGTTATAACTGTTGAAACCGTTAATTGATAGGCAGCCGGACTCAGTTTCAATGTTCTCAACGTGGCTGGCTTCTACCGTCATCCAATCATGAACATAGTGAGTTGGATGCAAATCTTCCAGCAGGTTATGTTCCAGGATGTCCGGGGAGAAGTAAAAAGAAAGGCTTTGCTGATTGGACAGATAACTTGCGTAAGCCTTGTACAGTGGGCCAGAGGCAGTGGATTGTGCTCGCTTCAGTGCATCCGCGACCATGGTATCGGTGGATACTTCCAACACCGGCTGACGTTCTGCTGTCGTGCTTGTGGTAGAGCAACCCTGCAGCGCAAGTACAAGCGCCATTGTAAGAATTCCGATTCTCATCACTGTAAAGCCTCCTCGCTTGCTCTTCGAATGACCTCATCTCTGCCATGTAACAGCCTTGCTGCATGGCAGAGAAGGCCGCTGCAGCTCTGAATCAGCTTAAATACATCAAAAGTACCTTTAACCCTAATCTTTGAGCCTCGTGCAATCTCAAAACTTGCATCAAAATTAATATCCCCACCATCACCATTGGTAAAAGAAACCGTGGCCTTGTTTAACTTGATGCCGATGCTATCAATCACCTTTCCACCTGAAAAAACTAACCTGCCTCCAGCTATCCCAGTCAATGTCACCTCACCCTTATTATCGACTGACATAAAGTAACTGTCTCCAGACTTTACTATTGCTGCTGTCGCGCCCTTATCATGTTTATAGGCAAGTTGGATTAGGTTCAACACTGTTATTTTGGCTTCAACGCCAGTGAATACAGACATACTTTGACTCCATTGTTTAGACCTGAATCCGTGACTCCATAGCGGCGCAGTGAGCAAGCCATTGATTCCTATTTGCTTCCCAAAAATTTCAATGAACCTATGGGTGCACCTGCAATTTTTGAAAAACAAATAGAAATCAAGCTCTTACACCCCATAAATTAGCGGCCTTCCGTCCAGGAGTCTGAAGCACTGATATTGCCGTCCAGAAATATATGTGTGATTTTTTCATATCGCAAAGCGACATTCTCTACATGCGGAATCCGCTCTAACGATGGATCTTTCACATTAGCCATTTGTGGGCTATAGGAATTGATTTTGACGCCTTCAAGAATGTGCTCGTAATAGGGCACTTCCTGTCCCGTTTCATCAATTTTGTACCATACTATCTTGGCGCTTGATAATTTCTGGCCATTGCAACAAGCTTTAAAAAGGTATGGCGATGCAGAGTCGAAAGCTTTTACTATCCTCACCGCGCCGTGCTTCCTCGTTCCGGTTAATTCTCCCGAATCATTGTCAGTTGGTATATAGATATTGTGATCGAACTCCAATATCTCAATTGAGCCCTCACGGCCAGCTACATTCACTGAACCGCTAATTTCAGTTCCTTGCTCATCAAGAAGCCACAGATAAGCCGGTATTGCCATTATTTATCTCCATTTTAAATCGATTATTAGTTGTTTCTATCCTGAATGGTCACCTTTTTACTGCTGATGATTATTTCGGGCTATGTAGGTTCTCATTTTTAATAACAAAAAAAGCCGAAAATGATCACAAAAAAGAACATTGTTGGCCTGTTGAATGGTTGATTTCGATAGACTATCATTTGGTTCGTTAAGCGGAGTGAATAATCATTACCCAAGTACTGGGGGGGTTGAAGCCGACTCCTGCAAGCAGACTTCGGGAGACCTACTCCCATCTTTTATACAAGCCTCCTTTCTGGACAGGCACTAATTAGTCAGGGGTATTGGTATGTAGGGTCATGATGGTTCCTCATGGGTTGATGATGAGGTGAGTAAATCATGAGTTGGTCCTCAATTTTGCTGGCGGGCAGCCATTCAATCTGTTCAACGCAAGCGCCCTAATTCCCACCTATTGACCCTTACCCAACATTTTCTTCACATTCCAAGGCAATAATGCCTCCAATTTCTCTTCACTGGTCGCCGAGCCTATCCGTGCCAGCACATATTCCAGATATGCCTGCGGCTTCAAGCCATTCGCCTTTGCGGTTTCGATCAGACTGTACCAACAGGCACTGGCTCGTGCGCCTCGTGGCGTATCAGCAAACAACCAATTGCGCCTTCCCACAGCCAGTGGCCGGATGGCATTTTCTGCCAGCACATTACTCATGTGCAGGTGTCCATGCTCGCAAAACACCGTCAATGTCTCCCATTGGTTTAATGCGTAGTGAATCGCTATGGAGTTACGGACACTGTTAGCGCTACACCAGGCATGTATAGAGAGTTTGAAAATCGAGGAGTAGTGGCAAAGAAAAAGGGGCGTAGAGCCCCTTTTTTGTACCTACTGTAAAACTATCGGAGGCATCGAGCTTTTGACGAAAATTCAGTTTCATCATTAAGATAATCAATCAGTCGATAATCTATTACCCAGTGACTATCGTAGTTAACAAACGTCAGTGATAGGGTAAGGGGATCGTTATAACTGTTGAAACCGTTAATTGATACCTGAATCCGTGACTCCAGAGTGGATGCAGGGTGTAAGAGCTTGATTTCTATTTGTTTTTCAAAAATTGCAGGTGCACCCATAGGTTCACCCCAATCAATTTTTGGCAAACAAAGAGGAATCAATGGCTTGCGCACTGCGCCGTTATGGAGTCACGGATTCAGGTCATATATAGGCTTACCATAAAATTGCAGAGGAACCACCATCATAAAAGAATCACTAAAAAACCCTCACACCATATTCACAGGAGAGCATAAAAGTGCTGATACCAACCTGCTACCAAGGAATACATGTATCCACAATTTCAGAGCATCCCCAAGAGGCCGAACAATACAAGCAGGCTGTAGAGCATTCGTTGCATGAAATCTATTCAGGCCCTTCTGGTCAAGATCTTTTGCTCAATATTATGAAGATGGCAGAAAGCGGTGAGCGGAAAATAACGGTAAAAGAAGTTGGAATAAACCACAACTTCGGTACTCAGGCGATTTTCATTAGGTGAACCGAGCCTTCTCTGGAAAGGCGAAGGGACCAGTGCGATGATTATGTGGAATCCGCAAAAAGGTAGTCTTGCACTGACCGAAAACGGCTCCCCTGCCCGAGTATGTGATGGAGGTCAGGAAGACTCTTTTACGGTATTAGCCCATGAACTTATTCATGCACAGCACATCATGAAAGGGACTCGTAAGTCTGGTTATGATGGACGCGAACGCTATGATTCGTCGACACCTGCGGGAAAAGAAGAAAATCGCGCAGTTGGTGTCGGCAAATACGCTTATTCCATAACGAAGCAACCTTCGGAAAACTCAATTCGAGCTGAGCATGGATTACCACTGAGAAATAAATACGGGCCAATACGGGCACGGGCCAGCGAGTAACGACTAAGTAAGCAGACAGATAACATTCGCATATTTTTCACCATTGAAATGGAGCAGTCAGAGCAACTGTCGGCGCTTCCGCCTGAGTTTAATCTGAATCCGAGGTTCCATAGCGTTGGCTATTTTTTCTGTTCGGTATCAAACAGTTTATTCATCATTTCCATCGGCAACGGAAACACGATGGTATTGGAGCGCTCACTGGCGATTTCAGTCAGAGTTTGCAGATACCGCAACTGCATCGCCTGCGATTGCTGAGACAATGTCTGCGCAGCTTCCAGTAACTTTTTCGAGGCCTGCATTTCACCTTCGGCATGGATCACTTTGGCCCGTCTCACCCGTTCGGCTTCGGCCTGTTTGGCAATCGCCCTCGCCATACCGGCTTCCAGATCAACATGTTTTATTTCAACATTGTTAACCTTAACCCCCCAGGCATCCGTTTGCTGGTCCAATATCGACTGGATATCAACGTTCAGACGATCACGCTCGGCCAGCATTTCATCTAACTCATGTTGGCCAAGTACCGAACGCAAGGTGGTTTGTGCCAGCTGACTGGTCGCCGCATAAAAGTCTTCCACCTGAATGATGGCTTTCTCCGGGTCCAACACCCGAAAGTACACCACAGCGTTCACCTGCACCGAGACATTGTCCCGCGAGATCACATCTTGTGTCGGCACATCCATCACCACCGTTCGCAGATCGACCCGCACCATTTGCTGAATAAACGGAATCAGAATGATCAACCCCGGGCCTTTGACTTTCCAGAATCGACCCAACAAAAATACGACGCCTCGTTGGTATTCACGAAGAATCCGAATAGAACTGAAAAATATGGTCAGAATAATCAGTAGCAGCACATAAATAGCATAGAGCATCATGATCTGTCCTCCTTATGAGGGTTTGCGGCCGGAGCCACAGTCAACACCAGTCCGTGAATATCCATAACCTGCACGGACTCATCTTTTTTCAGCGGCTGGTCAGTGATCGCCGTCCAGTATTCCGAATGCACCCGTACCCGACCTTGCTGGTCAAAATCTTCACAGACGCTCGCCCACTGGCCGATAAGTTCTTCCATACCCGATACGACTGGCCGACGCCGGGCACGAAGCGCCAGGCCAATCAATAGCAGGAACATCAACACACTGGCCACGGCAAAAATCAGGATTACTGACAGGTCGATGCCCAACCCTGCCTGATCAGTATCAATCAAAATGATGGACCCAACAACAAACGCCACCACCCCGCCCATGCCCAAAATGCCAAAACTGGGTTGAAAGGCTTCTCCGACCATTAAGCCGATTCCCAAAAACATAAGCGCCATACCGGCATAGTTAACGGGCAATAACTGAAACGCATACAGCGCCAGCAACAGGCTGATCGCGCCCACGGTTCCGGGAATTGCGGTTCCAGGGTGAACGAATTCCATGATCAACCCATAGACCCCGATCAACATCAGGATATAAGCGACATTCGGATCGGTAATCACGGCCAGCAAGCGATTGCGCCAGTCTGGTTCATACGTCTGCACTATCGCCTCAGCTGTATGTATGCGGATCTTTTGCTGCTGAACGACCATTTCACGACCGTCCAGCTGATTGAGCAGATCATTGATGTCTTCGGCAACCAGATCAATGACGCCGAGAGTCAACGCATCTTCAGCCGACAAACTGACAGATGCGCGCACCGCCTGTTCTGCCCACTGTTCATTGCGACCGCGCAGTTGCGCCAGGCTGCGGATGTAGGCGACTGCATCATTGACCACCTTGTGCCGCATGGCGTCTTGGCTGGACGGTGTTTGTGGTGCGGAATCGTCACCGCTATCCGGCGGTTTCGATGCGCTCAAACCACCGATATTCACCGGAGTGGCTGCGCCAAGGTTGGTTCCCGGTGCCATAGCTGCAACATGGCTGGCATAGAGTAAATAGGTCCCGGCACTGGCCGCCCGTGCGCCACTGGGGCCGACGTAGGTAACAACGGGAATCGCTGAATTGAGGATAGCTTTGATCATACTGCGCATAGACGTATCGAGCCCACCCGGCGTATCTAACTGCAGCAGAACAACAGTAGCATCAAGAGAACCGGCCTTTTCCAAACCACGGGAAAAATAGTCATCCGTCGCCGGAGTGATGGCACCGTTAATGGTCAGGTGCAAGACCGGACCCTGGTGATCGCCAGCGTTACTTACCGCAGAGCCCACCAGTAGCAGGCAAGATAGAGTCGTCAGCAAGACGATATTTAACCTAATCGGGGTATACATTTAGGCTCCCTTCACAGAGCTTTCAGCATAGCTTACTTTCACGGATAGGATACAGATCAGCGAATATCGACTCGGTTGGCATGATAACCACAAAGCCAAACCCAATTTCGGCTATCACTTCGACTACTGAATATTCTAGTTCTAGTGCCTGTCCGAAAACGCCGTGCCCGAAAACGCGAGCCGAAGTCACCTTTCCGCACCTTTCCGGACAGGAGCGCACCTTTCCGGACAGGCACTAACTAGGCAGCCTGATCATGTCAAATCAATCATCCAGGAAATAATCCTTGCGCCATAGCAACGCCTGGTCCGCTGTCTGCGCCAAATATTCCGAAAGCTCTTTGGCGCTTAATTCCTCCAGCGGATAGCTGTCCATCAACCAAGCTTCGTCAGTACCGGGAGAGAGTGTAAAAACCGAACGCGGGCCTCGGTTGTAAAACAGCAACATATTGGCCTCAAGAAGGGCTACGCATGCTTCGGTTATTCGTTCAACCGGTAAATTGCCATATAAGCAGAAAACCAATAGTTGGGAAGGTTTAAGCGCATCGTTGTGTTCAAAACGAAAATCAACGCCATTGATTGTTACAGGTTCTTCAGAAAGCAGTTTTTCCTGGTCATAACCGTAATTCCGGGCCAGTTCGCCGATCAGTGTGGTGTAATGATTTTCCGACATCATTGACTCCTTTTAAATTGGGTACTGTAAGGGCATATTAGGATATGCCTTGTTCAAAGAGTTTTCGGGCCAAAGTGGCCTGCATTTCGGTTTCCAACAAGATTCCACGGAGATGTTTGTAATCTTGCGGGGCTTCACGAAGTATGTGTTTAGCGAAATTACGGGTATTTGCTTCGCTACTTTCTATTGGCTGTACCTGTTGATCGTCATATAAGTTTCCTTTCTTGAGTTCCAGATAGCGCTCACGCAACAGTGCCAGCTTGTCCTGATGCTCGGAAGGGGTTTCAATATTACGCAACTGACCCAGCTCCCTGATCAGCTCCTCGACCTGTATGGACATGAGCTGGTCCCGTTCCTGATCTTTGTCTAATTGCACCAGAAAATCATAAAGGGCCTTGGCTTGCTCTTCATACTCCGAAGCAATCTCCTTCATTCCGCTAGCAGCAGGAACTTCATCCAGTTCACGGTGAGAACGGGGTGAGAATTGAACAGACTCGTCGGTGTCGGAAAAAGAAGTTCTCGCCGAATGAAAAGAATCCTCCCGATCCAGGGTTAACCCTTCCCGATTGACGAGGCTGGCATTGTCACGATCAACAACCCTTTCTCGCATGACACGGTGAGTTTCCAGTTTCTTGTCCAAATAGATCTTCAGGTTGGCCAAGTCACCCTGCATATAGTCAATCTGTTGATTTGCGTTTTTCGGTTCAGCCAGCCAGGACTGAATGGTCAGGGTGTTTAACTTATCAATATGTTTCAGTCGCGTATTCTTTGCGTTGGCGAGGGCATGCTTAATGTCTCCGTGAGCAATGGATTTGAAGAAGTTTCCAACCCCCAACGCGTTTGCCTTTAATTTCCGGGAAAATGAGGATCGCCGTTCACTGTGCATATTCGGAAGAGCATCGGCAGGTTGAGTGACCCGTTCTTTCCCCCACAAACGATTGTGGGCCTTTTGTATTTCCCCCGTTATCCGTTCCTTGACACTGCGATACCCCGGGTCGGTAGAATGCAGCTTCTTGCTAAAGGCGCGGTCGGTTTCATTTGCTATTGATACCAGGAAATCCTGTCGATGATGGTCTTGCTGCTCGATAAGGTCGTAGAAACCGGCCCGGAGCGACACCCCCTGCTCCGGGGTACTGAGCAAATCGGCAGACGCGAGAAAATGCCGGTTAACGAGTGGCATATCCGTACTTAGATAGTGGTCATACCGGTCCTGCCTGCCATGGCCAGTCAGGAACTGTGATGAGTTCAGCGCCATACCCACACCGCCTATGGCAGCGGCACCCACCGTCACCCCCATAGTGACGGGATTACTGAGTAAGCCAATGCCCGCCAGGGCCGTGGCGACAGCGGCGGCTTTCCCGACGGCCCCGGCGGCATAAACAGAACTCGCGGCCAGGAAGAGCTTGTTCGAGCGGTCAAAACCTTTGTAAAACTCTAGCCGCTGGTCGATTTTGGTATTAACAAAAAACCGATACGTCCTCAGCGCATCTTTGCCCCCGGATTCGTTGGCGGTATCAGTGTTCTTGAAATACTCCTGTGTGGGTTCGGCACGTTGCTTCAAAGCAGCTAATTTTTTATGGGACTTAACGGAAAAGGTCACCCCCAAACCAACGGCACCCACAGCCGCCATAGGAGCCAGTGCCAGGGATGAAGCGACACCAACGGCGGTGGTGGCGACTGTTGCCGGCGCACTACCCGCCAAAAAGCCGGTTATCTTGGATGTTCCCTCTGCGGCGACGGTTAAGCCGATCTGAGTGCCCAGCTTGGTCGTCGCACCAGCCATAATCGCCCCACCCGATACGGCTGATGCCACTCCGATCGACTGTCCCAGACGGTTCTGTTTTTCCCCCAGGGAGAGATCGGCATCCTGCTGTCTGGCGTATGTAGCCGCGCCATCGACCAATGGCCGCAGCGACTGCAACCGACTGTCCGATCGCACGGCTACTCCCACCTTATCCAACTGCTGAATCCGGCCTTGAATCTGTTGCCTTGCCTCCTTGAATTCCCTGGCATGTTCCCGGGCCTCGCGTACTTCTCCAATACCCGCCAACAGAGCCTTGAATGCCAGGGGGGTCAATAGTACGGTTATGGCTCCAGACAGACCGATATCCGCGAAATTTCCTGGCTGTATGTCGTGGCGTAAATATTCCAGCGGCTGGTGATGCAGTTCGGCTGCCTCTTGGCGAAGGGTATTAATAACTTCGGATGCCCCCTTTTCGATTCCCTGCTTGCCATAGTTCACTCCGCTGTAGCTACCATGGACCGCTTCGTCCAAGTCAATGACAACAGCGCCATGCTCGCCAAAATCAGGAGCCTTGGGAGTGTTCTTCAGGTGTTCGGCAACGAGGTCGCGGATCCGCCTTTGAGCTTCCTGCCTTCGATATTCTGGAAACGATGCCAATTGCAGGGTGGCATCAATCACCCTATGACTGTGTTCATGAACTTCCTCAATCTCGCTTTGACCTGACGATGAACATCTACTATCGAACAGCGACCTCCTGGACTCACTAGTACCAACCCATTGAGTTGTGACTTCCCTCTGTTGGCTACGCTGCCTTCCCGGGGAAGCCGCTCTATTAACTCTGTCGGATTCACGCTCTGCCAGTCCACTTGTGACTGGTGGCTGTGATATGTGTATATGGTTACATGTCGTCATATTGCTCCTCAATTGGCTATTTTTTAATTCAGACAAAGCTAATACAATAATATTAGTGAGAATCATTCGCAATAAGTTTCAAGCTCAGGAACAATTATTTATTCTGGATGAAATAGTTTCGATAGCCTTGCAGACTGTGCATGTGGGACATGGAATAGATGATCAACCTAGCAGGCGTTGAACCCATCAGGACTTACCTTATTGACTTTTATGATGAGTGTCTTGTTAATGTTTGGGAAGCAAATAGGAATCAATGGCTTGCGCACTGCACCGCTATGGAGTCACGGATTCAGGTTCCACTTATCAATCACTTGCATGATCGACTCAACGGTTAGTGCACCCTATTCTTGACCTTTCAAGCTTATGTCGCAGACAATCAGCCCAAACTCAGCCTGAGATATCGCCTCATGAAAGCCATTGTCTACGAAAACTTCAACACTGCTCCGAAACTGATGACCGTGGCCGATCCAACACCAACACCAGATGGCGTTGTCATCAAGGTAATGGCTACGGGGGTTTGCCGCAGTGACTGGCATGGCTGGATGGGGCACGATCCAGACATTCAATTACCTCATGTCCCAGGACACGAATTTGCCGGCGTTATTGAAGCGGTTGGCAGTGAGGTGAAAAACTTCAAACTGGGGGATCGGGTTACGGTGCCATTTGTTGCCGGTTGTGGATCCTGCTCGGAATGCCACTCCGGCAACCATCAGATTTGCATGCACCAAACCCAACCGGGTTTTACGCACTGGGGTTCATTTGCTGAATACGTTCAGATCCATAATGCTGATGTTAATCTGGTGGCATTACCCGAACAGCTTGATTATGTCACAGCGGCCAGCCTCGGCTGTCGTTTTGCGACATCGTTCCGGGCAGTCGTCGACCAAGGAAGCGTTGCTGCTGGTCAATGGGTGGTTGTGCACGGCTGTGGTGGTGTTGGTCTTTCGGCGATTATGATTGCCAATGCCATCGGGGCGAATGTGGTCGCGGTGGATATTACTGACGACAAATTACAACTGGCCCGTTCTCTCGGTGCTGACTTTACAGTAAATGCCAGCCGGACGGTTAATGTTGCCGAGGCGGTTCTGGAAATTACCGGGGGAGGTGCGCATGTTTCGCTGGATGCACTCGGTCATCCACTCACTTGCGTTAATTCAATCAACAGCCTGAAAAGACGTGGCAAGCATATTCAGGTCGGTTTGTTATTGGCGGAACAGGCCAATCCAAAAATCCCGATGGATAAAGTCATTTCTCATGAACTGGAATTGATTGGCAGCCACGGTATGCAGGCTTATCGCTATCAGGACATGCTCGCTATGATTCTTTCAGGAAAACTGACACCACAGAAATTACTGGGCCGTACAATCAATCTGGAGCAATCTATTGAGGCCTTGGTTTCCATGGATCAGTCGAGCATGATTGGCGTGACGGTTATTACTGAGTTTTAAAATGCAGCGATATGGTGAAATATCCGGGGTTGCGTAATCCTGAATTGGTATTTTCTGTGTGGATGCCGTTCCTTGCTCAAAACACCCAATCCAACTTGATCACGCCACTAAACGGATATACACCATATTCGTATTCATCGCTATAATCGGCCGCCATCGGGACTAGCAGTGAGGCGTTAATTGTTAACGAGTCAGAAGCATCAAACCTTAGCGCGCTGTTAAGCAACGAAGAATAATCATTCAGGTTGACTGTGGCACCCACGCTGATAGCGGTCACGATATTAATCGGATAACTAAGCTGCACACTACTGTACCAGCGCCCCTGTGGAATCACGCTGCCAAGTTGATAGAAAGATTTTTCACTATTGAGTGCATAGTTTTTAACTTCGCCAATACCGTTGTAATGAAGTTCACCGGCCACATACCAGTCATCAAAAAACGTATAATCAGCGCCGATGGTACTGCGCAGCCAGGATTGATCAGCCGCCTGATCCAACAACCAGGCACTTTCCTGCCACAAACCAATCGAACCAACGCCACCATTAGTCCCTAAGGACATGATGGCATTATCACGGTTTAACTGAATGCCTATGGCTTCCCAGTCAGCATTCAGAATGTTTGTTTTATATCGCAGAAAACCGCCGGTTTCTTCGCCAAACAATGCACCACCGTCAAGTTCGGAAGTAGCGCCCAAAGGCCAGGTTACGCGCATGGCATCAACACCCGGCCGGTAATTTGAATCAATAGCAAACAGGGTTTTAGGATAGATCACATCAATCGGTGAAAAGAACTTTGCCTGACCAAAACTGATTGCCTGCCGCCCGATCACATAGTCACCAAACTGGCTGTAAAAACTAACATTCAACAGGTCCAGCGTTTGATGATAGGTTGGATCAATTTCCGAAGGCAAATCATCCAAACGAAAGTCTTCTGCGCTGCCGCTATTATGGCTGGAACCGGCTTGATCCAGTATAGCAGCGGCGGCCAGACCGTATCGGGCATTCAGTGTTAAGGCATCCGTCAGATAGGCGTTGATATTCCAGAAAGCATCCGTCTGCGCATTCGTTTGATAGTGATCAGCAACTGTCAGACTGCCGATGGTTAATTCAGGTTGCCAGCTTGGTACAAATTTTAGTGACAGATCAACAGATTGCTCTATCTCTATTGCCCATGCAAAGTTTGATATCAGCGTGGCAAGTGCCAGCAGATAACTTTTCTTAGCGTGTTTCATCCTTGATCACCTGTCCATCCTGAATATGAATTAAGCGACTGGCACGATCCATAATTTTGGGATCATGAGTGGAAAAAACAAAGGTCATGCCTTCATTCCGGTTCAGATCGTGCATCATATCGAGCAGCTCCATACCGGTTTGCGAATCCAAATTAGCTGTCGGTTCATCGGCCAGAATAATATCCGGCTGACTGACCATGGCTCGTGCGACAGCAACACGCTGTTGCTGACCACCGGAAAGCTGGCCAGGCAGGCGACTTTCTTTCCCTTCAAGACCAACTTCCGCCAGCATTTTATAAACCCGCTCTTTACGCTCTACCGTCGACACACCCTGTAACAGCATAATGTATTCGCAATTTTCAGCAGCACTGAGTACCGGAATAAGATTGTAGGCTTGAAAAATAAAACCGATATGGTCGCGACGAAAATCCGATAACTCCTGCCCGGACATATCGCTGATCGCCTTTCCCTTGAGCAGTACGGTGCCATCATTAGGAATATCCAAGCCACCAATCAATTGCAGCAAAGTTGATTTGCCAGAACCGGAAGGGCCGACAATCGCGGTAAACTCTCCAGGTTCAATAACAATATTCACATCGCTCAGTGCCTTAATCAGGGTATCGCCTGCGCCGTAATGCCTTCCCAGGCTGCGTACTTCAATGACAGGTTTCATATTAGGTTTCTCCTATAAACTTTTATGCAGAGCGGTTGCAGGAACAATGCGTGCCGCATTGACGGCGGGGTATATACAGGCCACCATGGTCATGACAAAAACCGAAAACGGAATACTGGTAAACTGCCGCATTCGCGTCTCAGGCCGGATCACTTCTGCCAGTGCTACGCCAGAAAAATCCATATTGCCGTAATCAATGCCGATGGCGCCGATGCTATTGATCAGAATCCCCCCCAGAAGCGTGCCGATTAGCAACGAGATAATCGCCAGCATTAATCCTTCGACAAGAATCAGCACAAAAACGCTACTCCTGCGTGTGCCAATGGCCAGGATGACACCAAACTCATAAGTGCGCTCATATATCGACATAAACATGGCATTGATAACACCCAGCACTGCAACAACAAAAAGAATAGCGGCAACAATAAACAGACTGTAATTCAGCATATCCATCATGGAAGCAAGATCCGGCATCAGTTTTTTCCAGCCTTCGGCAACGGTATCATCTGTGGATTGTTGCTCCCAGAATGGTAGCGTTTCATCACCTGAAAGTGACTCATCATACAAATTGAAAGCAATTTCATGAACGTTATCACCAAGGCCAAGCATGGTCTGCGCCATCGACAGTTTGATAAAGACTAAACCTTCATCAAAGAAGCGCGAATGCAAATTAAATATACCGCTGACACGGAATAAGCGTTGCTCAATTTCGTCTGTTTGATAATTATTCAGCGATACGACTAAACGGTCACCCAGTTCGACTTCAAGTAAGTCCGCCAGCGCAGCACCAATCAATATCTGATTATCACCGCCGTCATTATCCAGATAGTCGCCATGTTCTATACTGAGTGCGAGCTTGGAAACCGTTTTTTCAAGATCTGCATCAATACCCACAACCTGCACCGGCAAATTATTTGCCGTGCTGGAAACCATACCAAAGTCCAGCGCACGCAAACTGTAGCCGGAAACCAGCCCGGTTTTCTTCAGATTTTCGATGTGCTCAGCCACATTACTGATCTGTTCTTTAGCGTCCATTTCCGCACGATACGCCACGTTATGAATCTGCCCGTCACCTGGATATAACCGGGTTGCAGAACGAATCATGACATCGCCCATCGCCTGCATATAGGCGTCGGTAAACATCAACGCCACCAGTGTGCAACTGATGAGTAAAACGGTTAAACCGGTACGGCGTTTATTGCGCAGAATGTTGCGCAGTGCCAATGTCCAAGTGAGTCCCATTACAAATTCCTTATCGCGTCAACCGGTACAATTCGAGCGGCACGCAGCGCCGGAAAAACAGAAATCACAGCCGTTGCGACCAGTACAATGACTGCGGGTTGCAGAAATACACGGATATTCCAAAGACCGACCATCTTATCCATGATTACGCCGGAAATGTCATAGGCGGTTGGCAATGAATAACCGGTTGTCGCCAGATAATAATTCAATGGTGTTACGGCGATAGCCCCAGCGATACAGCTAAGTCCAGACAGCATCAGCGTTTCCAGAACGATCAATGCGAACAATCGCTTAGGTGACGTGCCAACGGCTTTTAACACTCCAAATTCACCGGTGCGTTCCATCACAGACATCAACACCGTATTAAGCACACCAATACAAACCAGAAACACAATGATGTAATAGGATATGTAGCCGCCTTGAATGTCTGCCATCATGGTGTCGTAAAACTCTTTGGAAACGACCTGCCAACTGTTGGCTTCCAGGCTGTCATTATCGGCCAGCCACTGATTGAGCTGGTCGCCCAGTACCGTGGCCTGATGATAGTCGTCAGTCATCACAACCCAATAATGCGCTTTATTCGGTAAGGTAAAAAATGACTGTGCAGCACCTAATGGCAGATAGACCATGCGTGATTCAAGCCCATCCTTTGTGCCAACAATAGCGGATACCAAATAAATATCATTGGCTATCGAGCCATCCGCACCTTGAGAAATCAGCACTATTTCATCACCAACGCCAACCTTTAACTGCTGTGCGACAGAGGCACCGATCATAGTCTGGTAGTAACCATCATTGTCAGGTTCAGGCGAGAAAAATATGCCCTGCTTGACCTTGTCGGCCAAAAAAGAAATCTCTTTTTCCTTTTCAATATCAATTCCCATAACCTGAACCGGAAAGCTCTTGCTATCACCATAGGCCAATGCACCGCTGACGATTCGTGGCGTTGCTGCCAGTACGTTCGGTTGCGTAATCAGCTCTTGATAAAAATCGTCTGTCGCCGGTACTGTTTTGTAGAGTGTGGGTCGTTCCTGATAACTGGGCTCACTGATCTGCACATGGCCGGTATTGTTGCGGGTAAAAAAGTCAATCACCTGTTGGTAAGAACCCTCTTGCATGGAGATCGAAATCACCAGCAAAAAATAGCCGCCAAACATGCTGAGCATAGTCAGCAGGGTTCGCCGTTTATTACGTAGAATATTTCTGAATGCCAGTTTCAACATCAGCATGGTGTGTGACCCTCAGCGAATTTTCTTCAGGTTTTGTAGTGTGAAAAAGTCCGTATTTATATCTGTATCAAATTCCATATCGTTATAGATAACGCGAGTGGAGTTACCAGGCTTATTCAGTGGCGTTAATTCCATAACCGTCGGCAGCGTCACAGAACCAAAGGTTTTGACATCAGTGAAAGCCATTTCGCGCATGGCGCTACCGTCTTCATCAAAATAAATTTGCTTTAGCGGTAACAGGGAAGACTGATCAATAATAATTTTCATCTTGCCCCAGACAGTCACAGTATCCGGCTTGGCAATCAGATCGAGCACATAGTTTGTGCCCTCTTCTGCTAAGGTCACGTCAAACTCCTCGACCCAGGAACCTTCACGCATCAGATCATCGTTGGTGAAATCCGAGCCCATCCAGCTACCCATCATCATGGACGGTGGCACCTTGATAACCTTGCGGATCTTCGGCAGGTAATTCCACATATCCTTTTCACGCTTTAATGTTGCCACTCCCCGATCTTTCTTTGGCTCCAACACCCTGACCAATGAATAATCCAGCCCCATCGCCCAGGATTCCATGGTCATGGAACGGCTGTAATCGGGTGTGACAATCTCCATCGTCATGGTTGCGTGGGAATTTTCCTGCTGGTACAGATTATCTATCCGATCAAGCAATTCGATAGCTTTCGGATCAGATTCAGCAATCGCAAAAGGTGTTATACAGAAAAGGATAAAAATGGAAATAAACAGTGCTCGCCTGGACACGGGTTGCTCTCCTTGAAACGGGTATTGGTACAATTTAACAGGCTCGGTAGGCAGGGTTAAGTTTTTTGAAAAAGTCATGACAAGTGTCATGCGTGGGCTCGCAAAGGCGAGAGTAAGCCTGAATCCGTGATTTATTCAGTGGATGCAGGGAGCTGGGCAATTGCACTATATATTCATTGATCCATTTATCAATTGAAGCAGATCAGCCTGCTAAGGTGCCGCTGGCGTCGGTGACGGTTTGCTCGGTGGTGTTACCAGCGGAATCCAATATGTTCGCCAAGGTCGTTGTACATGGCGATCAGGCGATGAGCTCCATCATATTAGTAATGCAGTGTGCGCCATTGGGTTGGGTCGCTGAAATCAGTTTCCCAGCTTTATCATAGCCATACGCAGCTCATCAACAGAACCAACGCCTTCGATATAGACATAGTTCGGTGCCGCTTCAGCATCCTGTTCCGCCCACTGACGATAATAATCCACAAGCGGTTTGGTCTGTTCATGATATACATTCAGCCGCTTACGAACGGTCTCTTCCTGGTCATCATCACGCTGGATCAATGGCTCACCCGTTTCGTCATCCTTACCTTCTTCTTTGGGGGGATTGTGGCTGATGTGATAAACACGGCCGGAGGCTTCATGAACCCGGCGACCACTCAGACGGGCAATAATTTCTTCATCAGCAACATCGAAGTCAATGACGGCATCAATTTTTATTCCGGCATTCTTGAGTGCGTCAGCCTGCGGAATGGTCCGAGGGAAACCATCGAACAGACAACCATTAACGCAATCAGTTTTTTGAATACGCTCGTTGATCAGGCCAATAATGATGTCGTCTGACACCAGTCCTCCCTGATCCATAATTTCCTTCGCCTTCACACCTAATGGAGTTCCGGCTTTCACAGCAGCTCGCAACATATCGCCAGTGGAAATCTGGGGAATTCCAAATTTCTCGCAAATAAATTTGGCTTGAGTGCCTTTACCTGCACCTGGTGCGCCGAGCAAAATAATACGCATGGAATACGTACTCCTATCTAGTATTGTAGTTTCGGCCAATCCGACCCGATCAACGGTGTGTGGAATGCCGCCAAAAAATGCGAACGGCTACTGTACCGTTGGGTATGAGCAGTTACAACCTTGATTTGACCGAATCCTGACATCATTCATGTGAATAACGACACACATAGGATTCGGACTTAGCTAAACCTGAATCCACTCTGAAGTCACGGATTCAGGCTAAAGACCTAACCGGTATTACGCATGCCAGCGGAAATCCCGGCCATGGTCACCTTCAGCGCCTGCTCAAGCTCAGGATCAATCTGGCCTGCGTTTCGTTCCCGTTTTAACAGCTCAGCCTGCAGGTAATTCAGAGGATCCGTATAGGGCGCACGAACCTCAATAGATTGGGACAACAATGGATCATGGCTCAGTAAGACATCCTGATGTTTCACCTGATTAATCAGTGCTTCAAGCCTTTTCAGGTCACTGCGCAATAACCGGCCAAGATCATGATATCGGGTATCTACAAGTTGTTGCTCATAATACGCCGCAATAGAGCAATCAGCCTTACCGACAACCATCTCAACCAAATCAATATAGGCTGAGAAGAACGGCCATTGTGCTAGCATTTCCTGCAGTATATCGGGCTCATCATCAAGCGCCACCTGCAAAGCCTGAGTTGCCCCCAGCCAGGCAGGCAGATTCAATCGCACCTGCATCCAGGCAAACACCCACGGAATGGCACGCAGACTTTCGACTCCCCCAGCGGCTTTTCGCTTCGCCGGACGCGAGCCAAGCGCTAATTTCCCCAGCTCCTGTTCCGGTGTCAGCGAGCGGAAATAAGGCACAAAACGCTCATCCTGCCGGACAATCTGGCGATAATGCTCAAGGCTGGCACCTGACATCTTCTCAATCAGATCGCGCCACTCCTTCTTTGGAGCCGGATTAGGTTCCAGCGTGGCGCGCAACATTGCCGCAACGTATACCGCGAGACTGCGAATCGCTACTCGAGGCAGGCCGAATTTGTAACGAATCATTTCCCCCTGCTCTGTCACACGAATTTTTCCGGGAACCGACCCTGGCGGCTGTGAAGCCATTGCTTTTTCAACAGGACCACCACCGCGTCCAACGGTGCCACCTCGACCATGAAACAGCATCAATGACATATCGTGCTGGGCAGACAACTCAACCAGTTTCTCCTGTGCCTTGTACTGTGCCCAGGTTGCGGTGATCTTGCCGGCGTCTTTGGCTGAATCTGAGTAGCCGATCATTACGGTCTGGCGACCTTCACTGTATTCCATATACCAGGGCGTCGACCAAAGCTTTTGCATAACAGCCGGGGCACGATCAAGATCATCCAGGGTTTCAAAAAGCGGCACAATAGGTACATTCCAACGGACGCCATTTTCACGCAACAATAATGCGACGGCCAGAACATCGGATGGTTGCTGAGCCATGGAGATAATGTAGTGGGACAGTGTTTCTTCCGGTTCTGCAGCGATTACCTGGCAAGTATCCAAAACTTCCTGCGTGTCCGCACTGGGCGACCAGATACGAGGTAATAGCGGTCGTTTATTTTGTAATTGCTCAAGCAAAAATTCCTGTTTCTGACCTTCAGACCAAGCTGTGTAGTCACCCAGCCCTAGATAACGAACAATTTCATCGACGGCCTTAACGTGACGCTCGCTATCCTGCCGGATATCGAGCGGCACAAGATTAATGCCAAAGCAATGAACGCGGCGAATAGTGTCAAGCAGTGCACCATTTGCCACTCGGTTCAACCCCATACGCTGCAAAGATTCGTAGCAGCCCATCAGGGGTTCGAGCAGCTCCTGCTGAGATTGCAGCGGTGTGCCTGAGGCGATGCTAGTCTGGTTAATCAGATCTTCGGCCCATTGCCGGGTTGTCTGCAGCTTTTTGCGCAACTGATGCATGACAGCTCGATACGGGTTCCTGGTTTCTTCCAGGCCAAATTCTGCACAGAACTGACTATCAACCGTATCCATACTCAGGGTTGCAATCAGTTCTTTAATATCACGCAGATAGAGGTCTGCGGCCATCCAGCGGCCCAATAGAATCACTTCGCGGGTGACGGTATGGGTAACATTCGGATTGCCATCCCGGTCGCCCCCCATCCATGAATAAAAATGGAATGGGCTGGCGTCGACGGATAAGCCTTGTCCGATTTTACGTCGGGATACGGCGTCCAGCTCACGCAGGAAATCCGGTACAGCATTCCACAATGAGTTCTCAATAACAGCAAAGCCCCACTTTGCTTCATCAACCGCAGTCGGTCGCTCTTCGCGCACCTCATCGGTATACCAGATTTCATCAACTGTACTGCGAAGGCGTTCCTTAGTACGATCGATCTCATAAGAAAAAAGATCGGTTCTGGACAGATCACCCAACGCATTGGAGACCTTTTCATATTTACGGATCAGTGTCCGGCGAGTGACTTCTGTAGGGTGGGCGGTTAACACCAACTCAATGTTAAGCTTCCCGAGGACTCCGGCAACCTGGTCTTTACCGAGGTTGCTGACCAGGTCTTCTATTGAGTCCTCAAGCACATCTTTGCTATGAGCTTCTGCACTGGAAAAATACTGCTGCTCAGCGATGTTAGCAAGATTCAGAAATTGATTGAATGATCGTGCAATCGGCAGAATATCTTTGTCTTCCAACTCAGAAAGAACCTTGGTTAGAGGCGTCGGGTCATCGTTGTCGCCACGGTTGATTGCTTTGCCAAGGCGCCGAATCTGTTCAACCTTACGGAACAGTTCAGGGCCGTGACTCTCCAGCAATGTATCACCCAGCAGCTCACCCAAAATACGAACATTAAGGCGCAGGGATTCTGGTATAACAGTCATATATGACTCCCTCGATTCGGTTTTAATTTTTTATCGGGTCTGCGCAGACTAAAACTTCAATTGGTAATCGCGGACATCAACACCGTGCATTCTGGCAGAGCGAATGGCGTCCAGACCAATATCAGTATCTTCAAATGCCAGGCAGTCTTGTGGCGTAATGGCAAGACGTTGCGCCGCTTTCAGGAATACATCTGGTGCGGGCTTATGATTGGTTACATCGTCGGACGTGACAATAGCATCGAAATAGTGCTGCAGATCCAACTGATTCAACAGGCGAGAAGCGTTTCTCCGGCTCGCTCCGGTCGCGATCGCCATTGGTTTTTTACCATGGTAAGCCTCCACAATCGCGACGCTTGTGGCTATAGGTCCGACAAGATGGGTCAGATCATCATAGAGCTTCTCTTTCATGGCTTTGGCTTCCGGTATATTAATCTCCAGCCCGGATTCAGCACTGAGAATTTCCAACGTCTCATAAGTCGGTACACCACCCAACTGATAAAAACGCTCTCGACTGAAGTGTAGATCATAGTTCCGGGCGACACGCGACCAAGCCTCATAATGAGACGGCATACTATCAATCAGCGTACCGTCCATGTCGAAGATCAACGCTTCCGCCTGCTCAAGAGCTGTTTTCAGATGGGTCAGGTTATCCATAGCATGCCTTTAATAGTGGTAGATATTTCAGAATCCTGAATCCGTGACTCCAGAGTGGATGCAGGGTGTAAGAGCTTGATTTCCATTTGTTTTTCAAAAATTGCAGGTGCACCCATAGGTTCACCCCAATTTTTGGGAAGCAAATAGGAATCAATGGCTTGCGCACTGCGCCGCTATGGCGTCACGGATTCAGGAGAATACCATGAAGTGATTCAAAGAAAATTGCCGGAAGTGCATTGATGCATTCTATTTTGTGTCTGTGCGGAAAGGTGGTTCTTATGTTGCTCATATGAAAAGTCTATTTTTTTGTCTGACGTTCAAGCACACCCATGCAACACTCGCTCCGGATGCAGCCCAACCGACATCGTGTCGGTGCACGCATACTGGTGTAGTGTCCTGAACCTGTCCTGAATCCGTGACTCCAGAGTGGAGGCAGGGTGTAAGAGCTTGATTTCTATTTGTTTTTCGAAAATTGCAGGTGCACCCATAGGTTCACCCCAATTTTCGGGAAGCAAAGAGGAATCAATGGCTTGCGCACTGCGCCGCTATGGGGTCACGGATTCAGGCCTGTATTAAGAAAGCCCCTCCAGATGTTCACCGCGAGGCGCAGCTCGAAGGCAATGGCCCGCCCCTCCCTTGTCAAGAGCAGGAACAAAGCGGCGGACTTCTGGAGGGCTTTTCGAAGAGTGGATCGCCGTTTTTCCGAATAATACCTATGCCACCACTTTAAACCGGCGGGTCATCTTGATATGCGTTTTATTTGAGACACCACACTAGATATAGACTTTTCATTTGGGCTGGTGCAATGCCAAATTCAAATGAGGCGTTTCCGGACAGGCACTAATTTGTAATGTTATTACAACCAGCAAACTGACAAAAAATAGCCCCAAACCAAGGTTCGGGGCAACAACTAATGCAAGAGAGTCAAAATCGGGAATAATTTTACCAGTCGGCACAATTCCGTAAAGGTTGCTTTCCTATATTACCGATCTATTAAACACCCTCTCTTTGTAAACTTTACAGTACAACTCTATTTCTTCGACTCATCGAGTACACCATCAATATAGTTGCCTTTAAAAATATCGTCGGTTGATGGACGATTCACATCTTTCAAATCCGAACTCTGGATTCTAAGCTCCCAGATACCCTGAAGTCGGGACTCGCGATAAGCGTCCATATCATCCTCAACCAGTGACGGCCTCAAAATAATCATCAGGTTGGTTTTTGTGGCTTCGTGCTTTGTTGAACGAAATAACGTACCGATGATCGGTATTGAACCCAACAAAGGAATGCGACTTTCTACTTCATTAACCTTGTCAGAAATAAGACCACCTAAAACAATGGTTGATCCGCTTTGCACCAAAACCTGAGTTTTAACCTCGCGTTTGGATGTAACCAAATCCTGTGCACCAAATTTAGCGTCTGTATCGACATTCTCTACAGATTGATCCACTTCCAGACGAATAGACCCGTTCTGCTGAATATGAGGAATCACGGTTAGCGTGGTACCAACATCCTGCCGCTCGATCGTGAATGGATTATCATCAGTACCACTACCGCCGGTTAGAAAAGGTACGGAACTACCAACAGTAATATAGGCTTCATTATTATCCAGAGTTAACACACTTGGGGTAGATAATAGATTGGTATTGGTTTCTGACTCCAATGCCTTCAGGATAACACCAAAATCAATGTTATCACCAAATGGATCAACCAGCGCAACCGTTCCCCCGACAGGAACAGCGGTTAACGCACCGAGTGCACCAAAAGTTCCAACGGCCTGACCAACACTTGAAGCAATCCCGGCAACTTCACTAGAACCACTGCTATCACCAAAACTACTGCTGACAAATGGTGTACCACCTTCCACCGCCTCAGGATTAGTAGCCCAATGCATGCCAAGGGCATTATTAAAACTACCACTAACTTCAACAATGGCCGCTTCAATCAATACTTGCTGTCGCGGAATATCCAACTGATTAATCAGTTGCTCAATTTCTTTCAATTCATTCGGTTCGGCACGCACGACAAGTGCATTTTGATCTTCATCAGCCAGAATTGAGATCGGCGATGATGGCGCTGCCCCCTGATTATTGCCCTGACCTGCCTTGGAGTGTTCTGCAATTCCCTTCAGAATTTCTGCCATCTTGGTAGCATCAGCATTGTTAAGGAAAATAACTTTGAACGAGGCATTTTCTTCAGTTGGCGTGTCCAACTGTTTAATCAGTTCAACGATTTGAGCACGAGCCTCTTTTTCACCCTTAACAATAATTCGATTGCTGCGCTCATCACCAACCAACTGAACAGTTCGACTGGAGATAGGTCGATTTGAGTTATTATCAGCACTGACGGCTGTTGGTGAAATACGTTCAAGCAAGGTAATCATGCCGCTAACCCAGGCATGCTGCAGTTGCACAACTTCAATTTCTGCACTACCAGCCTTATCGAGCAGATGGATAATTTCAGATAAGCGACCAATATTGGTCGCTCGGTCAGCCACGATCAGTACATTCGCGGATGAAACACCGGCAAGATGCCCATACTTGGCAACCAGAGGCCTGAGAATTGGAACCAACTCCATTGCGGAGGCATTTTGAATTGGAAAAACACGGGTAATGATCTCTTCACCAACCCGACCACCTGTCGTCTCGACCTCGATACCGGCTGATTTGATATCAGACTGACCGATCACTTTAGTCACATCGCCCGCTTCAACAGCAGAGAAACCATAAACCTCCAAGGTTGCCAGAAAAGTTTCATAAATCTGCTCTTCAGTCATTTCCCTATCAGAAACCACTGTGACCTTGCCCCGTACACGGGGATCTATGATAAACGTCTTGCCGGTAACCTTGGCGACAAGATCGATTACCTCTTTAATGTCGGCCTCTTGCATGTTCAAGGTGTACTTCTGCTCATTATCAGCAGAAAACACAGCCGTCGATAGCATCAGACACACCGAGAGCAATACTGATCGCGCCGAAGTTGAAACGGTCATAAACAGCTTCCTTATTTAAAACGTAGGTATAGATTGATAGATTGTGAAGGAGCGAGAACCCCGTCTGATTTGAATCTTCACTTCACCACCAGATTGCATAATTTGGTTAAGCATCATCTGATCCGCAGCAATATTACCAACTGGACTGTCATTCACAGCCGTTACTATATCACCTGGCCGAAGTCCGACCATCTGTAGCTGACGCGCGCGTCGTGTTACCTGATAACCACCATCGGTGACCTCAAGGCCCATTTCATTAACAAAAGCTTCCGGGTTTTCATTAGCACGTTGAGATACATAACCCATCATCTCCTGAACCTGAGAACGAACATCGCCGCCTGACGAAACCACCCTATTGGCATCATTTAGAGCTTCCTGGAAAGTTTCGGCTTGAACATCGTCATCTCTTGCTGCTACAGACCGCAGCAGAGCTTCAGAATTCACCTTTTCGTAACGGAGCGTCTCTAGCTTCCCATTACGATCAATAATCACACGATCACCATAAACGGCAGATAGCTTGGCCTGGCCATAAAGATCGCTACCAACACCAAAGACTTTTCCTGTGCCGCTACGCTGAGCAATAACAGCGAAACCGGAACCTTCACCCTGAGCGATCACAGCCTGCAAAGTAAACGCAAGACTGGTTTCAGGTGCTTCAACTTTTTCATCAACTGGAGCAACGTCTTCCTGCACTACAGTGCCGAAAAATTCGCGACTTGCTACTTCCCGTGACAACTGCAACCAATCTGTTGAATTGCTTTTCGAATCAGAATTGCTTGCCGCTGCAATACGAGGCACTTCAATATCGGCGGCAGGCTCTATAATAAGCCAGGTCGCCTGTGCCAGCATGACTCCGCAAACTGCAGTCGATACCGCAATAAACAATGATTGGGCAGGATGCCAATAACGAACAAGCTGTTCTTTCAATTCCATCAAAACACCTGCTGCGACATTTTAAACACATTTTCGCCAGAACTCGGGATTGACAGCCCCAACGCTTTCGTCATGGCTGATTTAACCGACACAGTTCCCATGCCTTCACGGGTCAGTTCTGCCTCTATGAGCGCCTGACCGTCACTACTGTTTGCCACAAAATGCCAAGCATTTTCATCAGAAGCAATATCTCCGTGCATCATGGGGACTTCAAATGTACGAGCCGACCGACCAACCGGTACAGTCGCAGCACCGCCAGACCAAGTTGCGCTGCCACTTGCTTCTTTCAATTGATGCCCCCATGACATGGAAGCAGCGACAGTATCCAATTGTAGACGACCATTGATCGTTGCTCTATAACGCTGGTAGACCGACCGCAAGGCTTTATCATCAATATAGCCTGACCAGTTTGCAAGCGAAGGCCCGCCAACACCAACAGTCACCAACCCGGACAGCGCCAGGTTACTGTTGGATAATTCCACGTCCACCGGCAATTTCAGCAACAGCAAAGACGCTACTTTAATGTCCCACTGCACATTAACCCGGCCCAGGTTTTGTTCCATTAATACAGCCTGACCAGACCAAAGAGAACCCTGAGGTTGAGTAACCCTGACCCCCAGTGGAGCCAGCCTTGGTTCTACCAAGGGCAAAACCCATGACAAAGGAGTCATCGTAATCAAGGCCAAACTGTAGCTGATAATGAACAGCGATATAATTTTTATATTTACTAACTTCATGAAATAGAAGGCTTTTCCGGAGAATGAACCGCAAGCCAGTGTATATGAGGGTTGCAGACTCCTCAATTTGTTTACACGAGACATACGCCATTCCGATAAGCCAATCTCAAGCGCAAAAAAACCGGCATAGCTGGCGCAGAGGACTTATCCTCAGGCTGATCAGCGATCATCGCTTCAGTCGTAATCATCAGACCGGCAACAGAAGCAGCTGCCTGCAATGCAGTACGAGTAACTTTAGCAGGATCGATAATACCTGCGTCAATCATATCAAGGTATTCGCCAGTAGCAGCGTTATAGCCAAAGTTACCAGAACCTTTCTTAACTTCATTCAATACAACTGACGCTTCGTCACCCGCGTTACCAACAATTTGACGCAGTGGCGCTTCCATTGCTCGCAGAGCAAGAGCAATACCAACGTTCTGATCTTCGTTGTCGCCTTTCAGGTCACCAATGTTAGCCATGGCACGTACCAGAGCAACACCACCGCCAGCAACCACACCTTCTTCAACTGCAGCGCGAGTTGCATGAAGCGCATCGTCAACGCGAGCTTTCTTCTCTTTCATTTCAACTTCAGTCGCCGCTCCAACTTTGATAACTGCGACACCGCCAGCCAACTTAGCAACACGCTCCTGCAGCTTTTCTTTATCATAGTCAGAAGAAGACTGTTCCATTTCTGCACGAATCTGCTCTACACGCGCTTTGATGTCAGACTGCTCACCAGCACCATCAACAACAACCGTATTTTCTTTGGTTGAGGTGACGCGCTTGGCAGAACCCAGGTGCTCCAGAGTTGCGTTTTCCAGGCTCAGACCAATCTCTTCGGAGATAACAGTACCACCAGTCAGAATTGCCAGATCCTGCAGCATCGCTTTACGGCGATCACCGAAGCCAGGTGCTTTCGCCGCAGAAACTTTCACAGTACCGCGCATGTTATTCACAACCAAAGTTGCCAGCGCTTCACCTTCGATATCTTCAGCGATAATCATCAGCGGACGGCTTGCCTTGGCAACAGCTTCCAGCACCGGGATAAGATCACGGATATTAGAGATCTTCTTGTCAACCAGCAGGATGTATGGGTTTTCCAGCTCGGCAGACATATTGTCTTGATTGGTTACAAAATAAGGAGACAGGTAACCGCGGTCGAACTGCATACCTTCAACAACATCCAGTTCGTCAACAAAACCACTGCCTTCTTCAACAGTGATCACACCTTCCTGACCTACTTTCTCCATAGCATCAGCAATGATTTGACCGATAGTCACATCAGAGTTAGCAGAAATAGTGCCTACCTGTGCAATCGCCTTAGCATCTGCACAAGGAATAGACAACTTAGCCAGCTCTTCAACAACCGCGATAGCCGCTTTATCGATACCGCGTTTCAAATCCATAGGATTCATGCCGGCGGCAACAGATTTCAGACCTTCGTTAACAAATGCCTGAGCCAGAACAGTTGCTGTAGTGGTGCCGTCACCCGCTTCGTCATTTGCCTTGGATGCCACTTCTTTAACCATTTGGGCACCCATGTTTTCAAACTTGTCTTCCAGTTCGATTTCTTTGGCAACGGACACACCGTCTTTGGTCACAGCCGGCGCACCGAAAGACTTATCCAGTACCACGTTACGGCCTTTAGGGCCCAAAGTCACCTTCACTGCGTCAGCCAACAGGTTGACGCCTTTTTGCATTTTGTCGCGAGCAGTAATGCCAAACAAAACTTCTTTAGCAGCCATAATACTTACCTTAGTCTAGATACTTTTTAATAAATGGAATTATTCAATTACGCCGAAGATTTCGCTTTCACTCATGATAAGCAACTCTTCACCGTCAACCTTCACTGTGCTACCGCTGTACTGACCAAACACGACTGTATCGCCAACTTTTACATCCAGAGCGCGAACTTCACCATTGTCCAGTACACGGCCATTGCCAACGGCCACAACTTCACCCTGAGATGGCTTTTCTTTGGCAGAACCAGGCAGAACGATACCACCGGCAGTGGTTTCTTCTTCCTCTTTGCGACGCACTACGACGCGATCATGCAAAGGACGAATTTTCATGAATAAGTCTCCTAAATTTTTGATGGGAGTATTGTTATTTACCCCAAAACAAATCGCTCATTTTGGGTTGAATTCATTGCAGGCGGATAGTTGGGGGCGGATAAATACATTTCAACACCCGCCATGCGAAATATTTACATTTCCCGTTAATTCAAAACTTCCTGAACCGTCGAATCCAAAGGTTTTGATCCTGGGGTGGACTTGGAAAGTTAATGACAGCACTGTCTATTTAACCCCTCCAACGAAATGACAACCTCAGCAGCAATGCCGATCTCATGCTATTACTATTGCAAACATGCCCCTCTATCAGCTCAACAATTAGTAATCAAAACTTAAATTTGCTCTTCGCAGAGCCTTTTTCTACTCCAAAAGTAATTTTTTTTGAAGAACTGGGCCAATAATCGTCAACCTTGAGAGATACTCGTGCCAGAACGAACTATTTTGGTCACCCCTAATGCAATTTTGGTTTATTACTTGCTTGCTTTTTTAGCAATTGAATATACTGAACAAATTGCGGGGATTAAGATTTAAGCGAGCAACGGACAATGCAGGCAAACACCAAGTCTATACTTATCGTTGATGACACTAAATTCAGCAGTGCCATCGTAAGAAAAATACTTTCCAGAGACGGATTTACCGATGTCAGAGTAGCAGACAACGCCATTGATGCCCTATCCATGATGAAAGAACGCAATGCAGACATCCTGATTGCCGACTGGCTAATGCCAGGTATGGACGGGCTGGCCTTGACTCAACTGGTCAGGGAACTTAACCGACGCAAAAACAAATTTACCTATGTTGTCTTACTGACTGCCAAAGAAGAAAACGAAGATCTAAAGCTAGCTTTCGCTAAAGGAGTGGATGATTTTGTTGGTAAAACCACAATCAAGAGCCACCTTTTACCCCGAATTCACGCAGCACAACGCATATCTGGCTTTCATAATTCGTTATTGCAGCGAGAGCTGGAGCTTAAAGAGCAATATCGCAATCTGGCATTGATGAATCGGGTTGACCCGGTTACCGGTATCGGCAACCAGCAGTTTCTGGAACAGCAACTGGCTCGATACCTGAAACAGTATCAAGGCAGAAGCGGTAATATTGGCTTACTGTTGTGTCGCTTGGACAACCTGGCTTCTATTGCACAGGAACATGGCGAGAGCATCGAAAACCAACTGTTAAAGCTTGCCTGCGATCGCCTTCAGGATTCAGCCCGACCTTTGGATGACATCGCCCGGATTAACGAAAACACTCTCGCATTAGCGCTTTACGGCAATGACCCAACTTTCATTACTCAGAAACTTATACGCCGTGTGCAGGAATCTGTTGTGTTGAAGGCTTATGGCACCAATGCAGGTTTTATCTCTTTGAAGGGTACAATTCATTTTGAAATAATTAATGCTAATGGAAGATCACCAAACACGGCGATAGAGATCATTAATAGCGCCCAGGATCATTTGACAGCATTAAGCGAAGGGCAATCCATTCATATTTGGGAGTTTGACGGTCAGATAGCCTAACCCTGAATCCGTGACTTCTGAGTGGATGCAAGCTCTGACACCCTGCATCCACTTTGAAGTCATGGATTCAGGTAAAACACTCTTCGTAGCAGGAAAGCTATTTCATCAATCAAACGATATAACGGCTTTTTTTGAGCAAAGGCAGAAACATCAATTACCGCACTCCCCTCTCCCTAATTCATCTACATGTCGCAATAACTACTGAAATTTATTTCTTTTGTCGTTTTCGGAACAGTTGTTTAAACAGTCACTTGTAGTATGAACCTGCGCCGCGCTGCTTGGATACGGCCTGCCGACAGGCTGTATCAGCCAGATTGCATTGATAAAAATAATAATAACAAGGGCCTCACTTATCCGTTACCGGGTTCGTACTGCTGACCTATCACCAGAATCTGTAACTCCAGAGTGGATGCAGGGTGTAAGAGCCTGGAGTACGATGACTGGCTCAGCAAAAAATGAGATCATTTTTTTGTATTTTTTCTTCAACTACTCAACGCCAGCGCCGGAATAGGATGATCGACCCGAAACAAAGCAATTGCGGCTCTCAAGACGGGGGTTAGAAGTTAATAATTCTCAACTGTAAATGGCCTCAGTGAAGTGAAAATTTCCACTACAGTTTTTCGAGGCAACAACTAAATAAAAGCAAAAGGCGACCATCTGTATAACAATTAACGCGTTTACAGATGACTGGAGGTAAAGAATGACTATTCCAGGAAGCGCGGACTGGGATCCAACCGTCGTGCAATCCATTATTGATGAGCTCAAGTCGAAACCGGGAGCTTTGCTGCCGATTCTGCACGCAATCCAGAATCACTTTTCCTATATTCCACCAGAGGCCATAGCATTAATTGCGCCTGCATTACACATAACGGAGACAGAAATTCATGGTGTGATCAGTTTTTACCATCATTTCCGTACTCACGAACCCGGACGCCATGTTGTCGAAATCTGTCGTGCTGAAGCCTGCCAGGCACAGGGCGGAAGAACACTTGAAGCACACGCCAAAGCTTCATTGGATATTGATTATCACCAGACATCTGCTGATCGCACTGTGACATTAGAGCCCGTTTATTGTCTCGGGAACTGCGCTTGTGGCCCGGCTGTTCGTATTGGTAATGACATTCACGCCCATGTTGATGCTCAACGTTTTGATGATCTGATTGACGAGTTGAGAACCGACCGGCTGGAGATTCAATCATGAGTATTCGCATTCATGTACCATCTGACACAACCGCCCGCTCACTCGGAGCAGATCGACTGGCCGAATTAATTGCCCAAATGGCAAAAGAGGCCAACATTGATCTGGTTATTCATCGCAACGGCACTCGCGCACTTTACTGGTTGGAACCGTTAATTGAGGTTGATACCAAAGAAGGCCGTTGTGGTTTCGGCCCAGTCAAAGCAGCGGATCTGGCTTCGCTTTTCGCAGCAGAGTTCTGGAAAGGTAGTAATGTCGATCATCCACTGGCTTTAGGTCTGGTCAAAGAAATTCCTTACCTGAAACAACAGCAGCGCCTGACGTTCTCCCGCTCAGGCGTGGTCGATCCATTGTCCCTGGACGATTACCGAAAGTACGCCGGTTACCGTGGCCTCGAAAACGCCATCAAGCTCGGATCACAAGGCATTATCGATGCGATTAAAGAATCGGGCCTACGCGGACGCGGTGGTGGTGCCTTTCCAACCGGAATCAAATGGCAAACCGTTCACGATGCTCCGTCTAACGACAAGTACATTGTCTGCAACGCCGATGAGGGTGATTCAGGCACCTTTGCCGACCGTCTGGTGATGGAATGCGACCCCTTTGTGCTGATTGAAGGTGTGACTATCGCCGGACTGGCGGTTGGTGCAACTCAAGGCTTCATTTACCTGCGCTCAGAATATCCACAAGCCTATGAGACACTGAAAGCGGCTATACAGACCGCTTACGACAACAACCTGCTGGGCAAAAACATTCTTGGCAGCGGCATAGATTTCGACCTTGAACCAAGGCTGGGTGCCGGTGCCTATATTTGTGGTGATGAAACAGCACTGTTGGAAAGCCTGGAAGGAAAGCGCGGAATTGTTCGTGTTAAACCACCGCTACCGGCACTGGAAGGCTTCCTGGGCAAACCCACTGTTGTAAACAACGTCCTGTCGATAGCGGCTGTCCCCTTTATTCTGGATCGTGGCCCACAAGCCTATGCCGATTATGGGATGGGGCGTTCACGCGGCACCATGCCATTCCAGTTGGCAGGAAATGTCAAACAGGGTGGCCTGGTCGAACTGGCATTCGGCCCTTCTCTGCGCGAGCTGATGTTTGATTATGGCGGTGGCACACGAAATGGTCGCCCGCTGAGGGCGGTACAGGTTGGCGGTCCTCTGGGTGCCTATTTGCCGGAAAGCCAGTGGGACACGCCACTGGATTACGAAGAATTCACTAAGGTCGGTGCTGTTTTGGGTCACGGTGGCGTTGTGATGTTCGATGACTCAGTCGATATGAGTGAGCAGGCACGATTCTCCATGGAATTCTGTGTCAAAGAGTCCTGTGGCAAATGTACACCTTGCCGGATCGGCTCAACTCGCGGTGTTGAAGTCATCGACCGGATTCGAGCCGGAAACAAAGCCGGAAACAACGTCGACGCCAATCTGGCGCTGTTATCTGATCTATGCGAAACCATGATTGATGGCTCACTGTGTGCCATGGGCGGAATGACACCATTCCCGGTACAAAGTGCCGTGAAACATTTCGCTGAGGATTTTGTCAAAGATGCAGCATCAAACCCAACATTTACGGAGGCGTGATCATGCTTCAGTATTTTGATCCTAATAAAGATTACGGCACCCCTGCATCACTCAGCGAAACGCTGGTGACCCTGGAGATAGACGGCGTGGAAGTGGAAGTACCAGAAGGCACATCCGTTTTACGCGCCGCAGCGATGGCGAACATCAACATTCCAAAGCTTTGTGCCTCCGACAATCTAGATGCCTTCGGTTCCTGTCGTTTGTGCGCAGTGCAGATTGAAGGTCGCCGTGGTTTTCCGGCGTCATGCACAACACCTGCTGAAAATGGGATGAAGGTCCGAACCCAAAACGAAAAGCTGGCCAAGCTTCGCCGTAACATTATGGAACTGTATATTTCAGACCACCCATTGGATTGCCTCACCTGCCCAGCCAATGGTGACTGTGAACTGCAGGATATGGCGGGTGCCGTTGGTTTACGTGAAGTGCGTTATGGTTTTGATGGCAACAACCATCTGGATTCAGCTAAAGACACCTCCAACCCTTACTTCACCTTCGATGCCAGTAAATGCATCGTCTGTTCACGTTGCGTCCGTGCCTGTTCAGAGGTTCAGGGTACCTTTGCACTGACGATTGAAGGGCGTGGTTTTGAATCCAAAGTCGCTGCCGGTCAGAACGGTAATTTCCTTGATTCAGAATGTGTTTCCTGTGGTGCCTGTGTACAGGCATGTCCTACCGCCACCCTGATGGAAAACTCAGTTATTGAAATGGGTCAACCTGAACACAGCGTTGTCACAACCTGTGCCTACTGTGGTGTCGGCTGCTCATTCAAAGCCGAAATGAAAGGTGACCAGGTCGTTCGCATGATGCCTTACAAAGGCGGTGAGGCCAATCATGGACACTCGTGCGTCAAAGGTCGATTCGCCTTTGGTTATGCAACACACAAAGACCGTATTCGCAGTCCAATGATCCGGGATTCGATTGACCAGGCATGGCAGGAAGTCAGCTGGGAAGAAGCCATTGCATTTACCGCTAAACGTTTGAAAGAGATTCAGGCGGAGCATGGTCGTGAAAGCATTGGCGGCATTTCATCATCCCGCTGCACCAACGAAGAAACCTATCTGGTTCAGAAATTGATTCGCGCCGCCTTCGGTAACAACAATACTGACACCTGCGCCCGAGTCTGTCACAGCCCGACAGGCTATGGCCTGAAGCAGACCCTGGGAGAATCAGCCGGAACACAGACCTTTGATTCAGTCATGAAATCCGATTGCATTCTGGTTATCGGTGCCAATCCAACCGATGCACACCCGGTTTTTGGATCAATGATGCGGCGGCGTCTGCGTGAAGGTGCCAGCCTGATTGTCGCGGATCCAAGACATATTGATCTGCTTAATACACCGCATCACGGTGACACTATTCATCTACCATTAAAGCCCGGCTCCAACGTGGCAATGGTTAACGCACTGGCTCACGTTATCGTGACCGAAGGCCTGGAAGATACTCATTTCGTCAGTACACGTTGTGATGATTCGGCTTACACCAAATGGCGTACTTTTATCGCGGAACCACGCCACGCTCCTGAACAGGCAGAAGACATAACCGGTGTTGCCGCCCGCGAGGTTCGTAAAGCAGCCAGAGCTTATGCGATGGCGGATAACGCCGCGATTTATTACGGCCTGGGTGTTACCGAACACAGCCAGGGCTCAACAACGGTGATGGGTATCGCCAACCTCGCATTGGCAACCGGCAATATCGGTCGTGACGGCGTTGGTGTTAACCCGCTACGTGGACAGAACAACGTTCAGGGCTCTTGTGATATGGGTTCATTCCCACATGAACTGCCTGGCTATCAGCATGTTGCGGACCCAATAGCCCGCGGTCGTTTCGAGCAGGCCTGGGGCGTTCAGTTGGACAGTGAACCGGGGTTACGTATTCCAAACATGTTCGATGCCGCCATTGCTGGCCATTTCAAGGCGCTTTATGTTCAGGGTGAAGATATTGCCCAGTCCGACCCAAACACCCAACATGTCGAGCAGGCATTAGGGGCTTTAGAGTGTCTGATTGTGCAGGACATTTTCCTGAACGAGACCGCTAAATTCGCTCACGTACTGCTGCCTGGCTCAACCTTTCTGGAAAAGAACGGCACCTTTACCAACGCAGAGCGTCGTATCAATCGGGTACGAAAAGTGATGTCGCCCATTGCAGGCAAGGAAGACTGGGAGGTTACGGTTGATCTCGCTAACGCGCTGGGCTACCCAATGAGTTATAGCCACCCGTCAGAAATTATGGATGAGATTGCCATGCTCACACCGAGTTTTACCGGTGTCAGCTATGACAAACTGGAGCAGTACGGTAGCCTGCAATGGCCATGTAACGAACAGTTCCCGATTGGTTCACCGATCATGCACGTTGAAAACTTCCCGATTGGCAAAGCACGGTTCGCCATCACTGAATTTGTGCCTACGACAGAGAGAGCAAGCCGTCACTTCCCATTGTTACTGACGACTGGGCGTATTCTCAGCCAGTACAATGTTGGCGCACAAACACGTCGTACTGCAAATCAGATATGGCACGATGAAGATGTTCTGGAAATTCATGCACACGACGCTGAAGAGCGAGGTATTAACAGCGGTGACTGGCTGGGTATCAGCAGCCGTGCTGGTCACACCGTGCTTCGTGCTCGAATCAGCGAACGGATGCAACCGGGTGTGGTTTATACCACGTTCCACCATCCTGGCAGCGGCGCTAATGTTATTACCACTGATAACTCAGACTGGGCAACGAACTGCCCTGAGTACAAAGTGACTGCGGTTCAGGTTGAAAAAGTCAGCCAACCATCGCAATGGCAGAAAAACTTCCAGGATAATCATCATCGTCAGCAGAAGTTTTTAGACAGCGCCAATACACAGACAAAGAACTCCTAATCGAAATGCAACCCGGACAACGGTCTTTTCAGGTACAGCGCCGCTATGATTCTCAGTCGGAAGCGGCTGAGGATCAATTGGCTGAAGAGGTCGCTGTTGCTCTGGTTTATAACGGTTTATCGCATGTAGTAATGATGGCCAGCCCAACGGCACTTGACGATTTTGCATTGGGCTTCAGCCTGACTGAGCAGGTTATCCGTCACCCCGGCCAGATCTATGGTATTGAAACGGTAAAACAATCACTGGGAATTGAGTTGCATATTGAGATTGCCAGTGAAGCCTTTTCCCGATTAAAAGAGCATCGCCGTAACCTGACTGGCCGAACGGGCTGTGGTCTTTGCGGGGCAGAGTCTTTAACACAGGCGTTCAGCGCACCACAGCAGGTTGAAAGAGTCAATTTGCCTACTTTTAGCGCCATTGAAATTGCGCTAAAAAAACTGCACAAAAATCAACCACTCCAGTCTGTGACCGGTGCGGTACACGGCGCGGCTCTGTGTGATGCCAGTGGCGATATACGGCTGATGCGCGAAGATGTTGGTCGCCATAACGCACTGGATAAATTGATTGGTGCCCGAACAAAGCAGCAAAAAGATTTACCCGACAATACAGACAGCTTTGTACTAATTTCGAGCAGAGCCAGTTACGAGATGGTTAACAAATGCACAGCAATGGGCATCTCAACACTGGTTGCTGTTTCAGCACCGACAGCATTGGCGGTTGAAAACGCAGCCAATGCCGGAATGAATTTGATCGGCTTTGCCCGTCCAGGCAGGCAGGTCATTTATGCATCAGGCAGCCGTATAAAGTCTGAGCAATAAAGGTACAACCCAACAGAGAGAGCACGATATGTCACAACATGAACAGGATCGTATGATTCAGATGGTCAACCAGATTGCTATCAACAACATCAGCATTGGCAATGAATCTGAAGTCGTGAATGCAGTTTCCAGCCACATTCAGAAGTTCTGGCCACGTCGAATGAAAAACCAGTTGATCGACTATATTGATCAGGGCGGTGAAGGTTTACACCCGCTGGTGCGTTTGGTTGGTATTGAATAACCAGTTCCTCTGAGCGTTTAAGCCGGGAATTTCGGGTCGGTTCCCAAACGGTTTAAACGCTTTATTTTTTCAGTCACTCCCTTACTCTCCCCTGACCTTAAGCCCCCTAAAAAAAGAATCTTTTCCGTCATCTTTAACCTCTTGCCTGAATCCGTGACTCCAAAATGGATGCAGAGTGTAAAAGCCTGATTTCTATTTGTTTTTCAAAAATTGCAGGTGCACCCATAGGTTCACCCCAATTTTTGGCAAGCAAAGAGGAATCAATGGCTTGCGCACTGCGCCGCACTGGAGTCACGGATTCAGGCTCTTGGTTAAGAATCTTCTTCATCCCATTCATGCAAACAAGTAAACACAACACCTGATACATAAGAAAAATGTTTGCGCGGTTTATGTCAGAAATAGCGTCTCTCATCGTCGGCCCTGGAGCCATTGGTACGCTTGCTTGTCTACAGGCACAAACCTTTGGTTCCGTTCTCGTTCATCAGCACCGGTCGGCTCTTAAGTTGGCGGAGAGTCTTCGCATTAACAATCACAGTTATCCGCTTGACTGGCAACTTTATAATGATCAGTGTGAACCGGATCTAATCTGGGTCACCTGCAAAGCCTTTCATGTGTTTGAGAGCACTCAAACGCTGCTAACGCGTTTTCCACAAGCCTGCGCTCTGCTGCTCAACAATGGGATGGGGCCGCAGCAATCCTTGAAACAACAATTTGGCGCACGGGTTATCATCGGCTCAACTACCTCAGGGGCATTACCAGTCTCAACCGGGCAGTATCAACAAACGTCCTTTGGTGAAACACAGATTGCTTTGGATTCCAACCATTCAATTCAGAAAAAACTGCAAGCACTTATCGCTATACCCAAACCACCATTGAATATACGCGCAGTCACCTCAATTGAGCCGGTTCTATGGCAAAAACTGATGATCAATGCCTGCATCAATCCAGTGACTGCCAGTCTGCAAATCCACAACGGTAAACTACTGGAAGTTCAGTATCGTCTGGAACTGGAACAAATCATTGCTGAAATAAATGCAATCTGCCGAGCGACTGGCAGAGATGAAATTCACAATGGCCTGGAAAGCGTGCTGAAGGTCGCACAGTTCAGCCAAAACAACTGGTCGTCGATGGCAATGGATATAAAACGGGGCAGGAGGACCGAAATCGACTTCATTAACGGCTATCTACTTGAGCTTGCACAAACCGCACAGGTCGCCACACCAAGGCTGCAATACTGGTACGATCGAATGACAGGTCAACAAAAATCCAGCCAGTCTTGAACCAGGTATGTTTAACCTGAAATCACGGATTCAGGTTAAAACTAGTGCAGTGTCCCACAGTCAACATCTGTTCTTGGGATATGTCAGTGAACGCCCTTAAATTAACTAATCAATTAGAACCATATTTATTGCAACCATATCAAATTGGGATTACTCTTCGTCCGTTTATCGAGTACAAGTGATAAGTTTTTCCACCGCACTGCACTGCACTGGTGTTCATGGATTTGATATAGCTCGTAAAATCAGATAAACGCTTAAATATCAATTTAGGATAAGGAATCTTATGTTTAAGAAATACCTGTTAGTAACGTTAATTTCTATACTCTCTCCCCATATTCTCGCCATGCCTATGGTGTACACCTTTACGGGGTCTAAGCTTGAGTTTAGTGTTCTGGCTGATTTAGATCAGTATGACCAACGGCAACCTGACGGTCTAGTTGAAACGCCCGTTTGGATGGTGTCATACGATATCTTTTTTCACGACGACATTGGTGAGATATACAATATCAATCCCGAAAGCGACACTCCCAATGGCCATGCTTTATTGGCTTATTCAACTGACCCAAATAGTAGAGCACTAAACCTTTTTAGTATGTCGGTAGGCAGAGACGGTATGCATGCAAGACCTTTTACCTTTGGTTCCTATATAGGGCCCGCTGGGGAAATTAAAGTCGGTACTTTGATGGATGATACAGTTATTTCTTTAGATGACTATCGGGATGAGGAATGGTACAAAGATCCTGGTACTGGTTTTTCTATGGGCGTAGGAACATCCGTCTCATCAATCATGACGCTCTCTGAATACTACGCTTCCGTCCCCGAACCGGGCACACTTCCATTACTGTTTGGCGGCCTTATGATTCTTGTAACAGTGAAGAAGAAAAACCTGTGGCATAAAAAAACTGTTTTTAATCGATTAAGTATCGGACAACGATTCGCCTAAGTAACGGCTGCGACATACGCCAATCAAAAAGGTCTCGCGTTAATTTCCTGAACTTCAGTGATAGAGCGAGACCGTTCTCTATCACGGCCATATTTACCCGCCTCACAGACACTCTACAAAAACAAGATCTAAGCGCCGGACCATCAGAGTTGAGCCATCATTGAGAAAATCAGTGCAACCGACAACACCAGAACTGACACATCAATCCCTCTATACTGGTACGACCGCATTGCAAGTCAGCACAAATCCTGACAGTCTTGCTGTAAGTGTCATTATGTGAGCCAGGTATGTTTAAACTGACTTCCCTCAGTCAACGTCTGTTTGTAGGCTATGTTTTCGCGTTGATCAGCCTGCTTGTCCTATTGTCGCCGCTCAATTATTTTCAATTGAACCCTATTGTTGAAATATTGCTCTCTCTGGTTGTTATCAGCCTTATTTTTCTGATATCCCATCTGTTTTTTTATAACTACTTCCTAAAGCCGGTTCACCATCTCATCCAGATTGCCAAAGAGCTGGCCAACAGTAATAACTCACTAATTCGTGCTCAAAAATTAAACAATGACGAGCTTGGCGACCTGATTGATGCCTTTAACGAAATGATCAACCAGATCCAATTACGCGAAGAAATTATTGTTTCAGAGCGTGATCGTGTTGCCATTGCACTGGAACAGGCGGACAACTATTCTCAAGTGACCTTAGCGACCAACAAGAAACTGGAATTTGAAGTTCAGATACGTAAACGTATCGAATCCAAGCTGACAGAATTTCAGCAGTTTTTGAATTCCATTATTAACTCAATGCCATCGGCGCTGGTGGCAATTGATGAAAATCTTCGGGTTACCCAATGGAATCAGGAAGCGACCGAATTGAGCGGCACGCAACCATTAGATGCCATTGGCAATAACGTGCTGCAAAGCCTTGCCTTACTGACTCCCTACAAGGAATGGGTGTGTGATGTCTGGGACAACGCGCAAAACAAATCGCTCCACGCGATCCCCTTTTCAATGGATAACCAAATCCACCGTTATGACATTACCGTCTATCCGTTGAGAAATGCTCAGGTCCGTAGCGCAGTCATCCGGATTGACGACGTCACTGAAAAAATTCAATTGGAAGAAACCATCGTCCAGACAGAGAAAATCATGTCACTGGGAGGGATGGCTGCCGGCATGGCGCATGAAATCAACAATCCAATCAGTGCTATTATTCAGAATGTGCAAAACATTCAGCGCCGTATTGACCCCACACTGGCCGTTAACAAAGAGCAGGCAGCAAAAAGCCACATTAATCTGGAAGCAATGAATGAATACCTGCATGAGCGGCGAATTCTGACCTTCCTGCAGAATATTTCCTCATCAGGCGTGCGAGCATCTAACCTGGTAACCAACATGCTTCAATTCAGTCGCGCCAGTGACCTGAGCCTGCAGCCCTGCCTGGTCATTGATGTGCTGGAAAAGGCCATTAACATCGCGCTGGCAGATGATCAGTTGCATGATATAAAAGGAAATTTCGATCTCAATTTCGATCAGGATTTTCAAGCACCGCAGGCCAAAGTGAGCGGTGTGTTCAACGAGTTGGAACAGGTAATTCTGAATCTGATCAAAAATGCGGCCCAGGCGATAAACGAACGTAAACTCAGCTTAAACGATATTGATGAAGGTGTGATCAATATTCATCAGTCCATTACCCGGAACCAATGTCGGATACGCATCAGTGATAACGGCATCGGGATGGAGGCACAGACCCGAAAACGCGTCTTTGAGCCTTTTTTTACCACCAAAGATGTCGGCGCAGGCACCGGGCTTGGGATGTCTGTGAGCTACTTCATTATCACGTCTCATCATAAAGGCACCATGCACGTTGAATCAGAATTTGGCATTGGAACGACTTTTGAAATTTCATTACCTCTAGTGGAGGAATCCGAACATGGGCTACCGACTCTCTAAAATATATACCCGTAAAGGCGACGACGGCACCACCGGCCTTGGCATCAATAAACGTATTGCCAAAGACAGCCTGCGCATTCATCTCATTGGCGAAGTTGACGAACTGAATAGTTGCATCGGCCTGCTGATTGAATCCATCGCATCAGACTCACAGCACCGAACCAACTTGCGCCAGATTCAGCATGATCTGTTTGATCTCGGCGGCGAACTGGCAATGCCTGGTCACAGCCTGCTTGATGAACAGATCATTACGGATCTCGAAGCATTAATCGATACCCACAACGAAACCCTGCCTCCTCTGGAAAATTTTATCCTGCCTGGCGGCAGTGAACAAAGCGCACGGGCCCATATTGCACGCTCGATCTGCCGCCGGGCAGAGCGAACCTGTGTCACGTTCAACCTGCAGGAAGAAAATCCGCACTTATTGGTGCAAAAGTACCTGAACCGGTTATCTGATTACCTGTTTGTACTGGCCAGAAAACTCATCGACACCAAGCGTGAAAAGGAAATTCTCTGGCAATCAAGGCACAAGATTGATTAGAACCTCCTGAATCCGTGACTCCATAGTGGATGCAGGGTGTAAGAGCTTGATTTCTATTTGTTTTTCAAAAATTGCAGGTGCACCCATAGGTTCATTGAAATTTAGCAAAGAGGAATCAATGGCTTGCGCACTGCGCCGTTATGGAGTCACGGATTCAGGAACCTGTTACAGGAGGTGACATGCAAGACTTATTGGTGACAATATGACTACACCGTATCTCAAAGCCCATTATATTAGCTGTCACCTTGCATCTTGCATTTCACATCCACTTTTCTTCAAAATTGAATACACAATCACAAAAAGAGGTTAAAATAATTCGAATACACGCCGATACCAATACCGTAAACACACAGCGCGAGGCGTGGTTCATGGCCGCTATCATATTGGGAAAAAATCTACTGTCTGAGGAAGAACTGATCGAATTTGCTTTCAGCGACCAAAATACAGACAACCAAAATCTGGACGGCCTGAAGCGCTCTGCCAGCGACGCCGCAATTCACTCATCTCTGGCGCTGATTCGAATGATGAAAGCGGATCGTATCTACGTGCACACTCGCCCTGTCACCAACACGATTCCAACCAACAAAAATATATCCTGAATCTGCTGAAGAAGTCACGGATTCAGGCGTATTGTAAAAGCAACGCAACACCTGACCGACAAGTCAGATCAAAGCATGGACCATGACAGCACCCCAGCAAATAAGATAGCCTTGCGCCTTGATTTTTCTAACGCAGGTTTTTTCAATGGCAAAACAAACCCCCTTGTTTGATGCACACTTGGCGGCTAACGCAAAAATGGTCAATTTCGGTGGCTGGAATATGCCCATCAACTATGGCTCGCAGATAGCAGAACATCAGGCCGTACGTGAAGACGCCGGCGTCTTTGATGTCTCTCATATGACCATCGTCGATATCACAGGAGAAGACGCTCTGCCCTTTCTGCAGCGTCTGCTGGCAAATGACGTCAGCCGATTGAATACTCCAGGAAAAGCCCTGTACACAGCCATGCTCAATCAGCAGGCGGGCGTCATTGACGACCTGATCGTTTACAACCTGGAAAAGGGCTACCGTACAGTGGTTAATTGTGCGACACGAGAGCAAGATCTGGAGTGGATCAACCAACAAGCCGAAGACTACAGCGTCATCATTACTGAGCGCGATGACCTCGCGATGGTCGCTGTTCAAGGGCCAAATGCCCTTCAGTACGCCAGTATTGCTCTGGGCGATACTCACGGCCCCATCGCCGGTCAGCTAAAACCCTTTCAAGGCCTGCCAAATGAAGGCTGGTTTATTGCCCGTACCGGTTACACTGGCGAAGATGGCCTCGAAATCATGGTGCCCGCCCCTGAAGCGGAACAGCTCTGGAATCGCCTGCTGGATTGCGGCTGTAAGCCTTGTGGCCTGGGTGCGCGTGACACGCTCCGCCTGGAAGCCGGTATGAACCTCTATGGCAATGACATGACCGAGACAACGAATCCGCTGGAATCCGGCATGGGCTGGACGATTGCCTGGGAGCCAGGTGACCGGCATTTTATCGGCCGCACCCGCCTGGAAGAAATCAAGGCTCAGGGGCAACACGCTCAATTAGTTGGCTTGATACTCGAAGGCCGAGGTGTGATGCGCGCTCACCAGAGTGTTCATGAAACCGAAGATGGCCCGGCCGTAGGCGAACTGACCAGCGGCAGCTTTTCACCGACACTGAACCAATCCATCGGCCTAGCACGACTTCCAGTATCAATCAAGGATTCCTGTTTTGTCGAAATGCGCGGTAGAATGCTGCCAGCCAAAATTGTTAAATTGCCGTTCGTGCGAAATGGCAAGATCCTAGTCAAATAATAAACTGAAGGAAAAATGAATGAGCAACATTCCTGCCGATCTGAAATATGCGAACTCTCATGAATGGCTGCGTGATGAAGGCAATAATGTCGTCACTGTCGGCATCAGCGACTTTGCCCAGGAAAAACTGGGTGACGTCGTTTTTGTGGAATTGCCGGATGAAGGCACTGAGGTCACCGCTGGTGATGCTGTTGCCGTTGTTGAATCAGTCAAAGCCGCTTCGGATATCTATACCCCGGTTTCCGGCACCGTGATTGAAGTGAATGGCAGCTTAGAGGAAGCACCGGAACAGGTAAACGAAGATGCCTATGAAAACGGCTGGTTCTTTAAAATTAAAATGTCAGATTCTGATGAAATGGGTGATCTGATGGACGCCGATTCCTACGCAGATCAGTGCGCTGAAGACTGACCCCAGACGCCCGGACTCCCGTCCGGGCTTTTGTTTTTTTGCCGCAGAACATCGATCACCACGGCTGATTGATGACCCAATATTTCAGAAACAAACCATCTGCCTCTACTGGCAGATACTCAGTACCCTATCGAGAGCACTATGACTTCATTGATCGATCTGGAAAATCGTACCGCCTTTATCCGTCGCCATGTTGGCCCTGATGAACAACAAATAGCTGACATGCTGGCTACCGTTAGCGTTGCAAGCCTGGATGAACTCAGCAATCACATCGTCCCTGCTGATATTCAGTTGAACAAGTTGCTGGATCTGGAATCCGCCGCTCCAGAAGCCGAGGCGCTTGACTACCTGAAAGCAGTAGCAAGCCAGAATCAGATCTTCAAAAGTTATATCGGTATGGGATATTACGATACCCACGTTCCCAACGTCATATTACGCAATGTACTGGAAAACCCAGGCTGGTATACGGCCTACACGCCCTACCAGCCAGAAATCGCCCAGGGTCGCCTGGAAGCGCTGATGAACTATCAGCAGATGGTGATGGATCTGAGCGGTATGGAAATCGCCAACGCCTCGCTGCTCGATGAAGCCACCGCCGCCGCTGAAGCCATGGCTATGGCAAAGCGATCGGTACGCAGGAACAAGTCAGAAAGCTTCTTTGTTGATCAGGAAGTTCATCCGCAGACACTCGATGTACTGCGCACCCGCGCCGAATATTATGGCTTTGAACTGGTTACCGGTTCATTGAGTGAGCTGAAAAACCACGATGTTTTTGGTGCTCTGATTCAATATCCGGGCACTACCGGCACAATCCCGGATCCTGAACCGATCATCCAGCACCTGCATGATCACAATGCCATTGCCATTGTTGCCACCGATCTGATGGCACTGTGTGTCTTGAAATCACCAGGGGAAATGGGCGCGGATATAGTGCTCGGTAACAGCCAGCGTTTTGGCGTACCAATGGGCTTCGGCGGACCACATGCGGCTTTCTTTGCTACTCGTGAAGAGCATAAACGGTCCATCCCTGGTCGTTTGATCGGTGTCTCGCGTGATGCGTCCGGCCGACAGGCTTACCGAATGGCATTGCAGACCCGCGAACAGCACATTCGGCGTGAAAAGGCGACCTCTAACATCTGTACTGCCCAGGTACTGCTGGCCAACATGGCGGGCTTTTATGCGGTATATCATGGCCCTGTCGGTCTGCGCCGTATTGCTCAACGCATTCACCGCCTGACCGGCATACTGGCTGAAGGTTTGGAAAGCAAAGGGGTTCGCATCGTTAACGCCCACTTCTTCGATACCCTGACCATAGACCCATTGCATAACGCAGATCTGATTCTGGCGCGCGCCAGCACCCAGAAAGTCAACTTCCGGCTCGATAAAAACGGTTTTATCGGCATTTCTGTCAGCGAAACCACCACCTGCGAAGACATCGACGAGCTATTCGATGTTCTGCTTGGCGAGCATGACTTGAGTGCCCGAACCATCGATAAAGCATTGACCGTACAGGACACCACTTTTCTACCGGAAAACCTGGAACGTCAAACGCCCTATCTGAGCCATCCAATCTTCAACAGCCATCACAGCGAGACCGATATGCTGCGCTATCTGAAGCAGTTGGAAAATCGCGATCTGGCGTTAAACCATAGCATGATCTCTCTGGGATCCTGCACCATGAAACTCAACGCGACCGCACAAATGATCCCAATCAGCTGGGACCAGTTTGCCCGCCTGCACCCTTTCGCACCTACTGGACAAACCGGCGGTTATTCAATACTGGTTGATGAACTGCAAGCCATGCTCAAAGCCATTACCGGTTTTGATGCGATCAGCCTGCAACCGAATTCCGGAGCTCAGGGTGAATACGCCGGCCTGCTGGCGATTCGAAAATATCAGGCGGCACAGGGTGAAAGCGAACGCGATATCTGCCTGATTCCTCAATCCGCCCACGGTACTAATCCAGCATCAGCGCAAATGGCCGGGCTGAAAGTCGTGGTGGTAAAAACCGATGAGTACGGCAATGTTGATAAAGAGGATATGACAGCAAAGATCGAACAGGCTGGCGATCGCCTCTGTTGCCTGATGGTGACCTATCCGTCGACTCATGGCGTTTATGAAACCGGCATCCGGGAAATCTGCGAGCAGGTGCACCAGCAAGGAGGCCAGGTTTATATGGACGGCGCCAACCTCAATGCACAGGTTGGGCTGACTCGTCCTGCTGATATTGGCGCTGATGTCTCGCACATGAACCTGCATAAAACATTTGCCGTTCCTCATGGCGGCGGCGGGCCGGGTATGGGGCCGATTGGTGTTCGCGCCCATCTGGCAGCTTATCTGCCAAGTCACGCGGTTTCACCAATACCGGACAGCAACCCGCTGATCAGCGCTGTTTCAGCGGCACCATTCGGCAGCGCCTCTATTCTGCCGATTTCATGGATGTACATTCGCCTGCTCGGTGCCAATGGTTTACGCCAATCCACTCAGGTGGCACTGCTCAACGCCAACTATCTGGCTGAACGACTGAAGCCCTATTACCCGATTCTGTACACAGCCCCAAATGGACGTGTCGCTCATGAATGCATTCTCGACTTGCGACCATTAAAAGCTGAAAGCGGCATCAGTGAAGTCGACATTGCCAAGCGCCTGATGGATTACGGCTTCCACGCACCCACCATGTCTTTCCCGGTGGCAGGCACCTTTATGGTCGAACCGACGGAATCGGAATCGAAGATGGAGTTGGATCGCTTTGTGGACGCCATGATTGCCATTCATCAGGAAATTCAGAATGTTAAGTCCGGTGCCTGGCCAATTGACGACAACCCACTGGTCAATGCACCACACACGCAGAACGACCTAGTCGACGAATGGTCACATCCTTACACTCGTGAAACCGCCGTTTTCCCATTGCCTTGGGTGGCCGACAATAAATTCTGGCCATTTGTGAACCGTATTGATGATGTCTGGGGTGACCGGCATCTGTTCTGCGCCTGCCCAAGTATCGACAGCTATTCAGAGGAGAGCTGACATGGAAATAATTCTGACTATCATGGCCGATGACCGGCCCGGTATTGCCCAACGTGTCGCAAAGGAAATCGAACAATACCAGGGTAACTGGCTGGAAAGCCGTATGGCGACGATGGCTGGCAAGTTCGCCGGTATCGTCCGGGTGGATATCCCGCAGGAGCAGATGAACAAGGCCGAGCAGGCTCTGTTGGCTCTGCGCGAAGAAGGCGTATCAATCCATATTGAACAGGGCGAAACCAAGACTGTCCTGGCGGCCAGCGAACACCTAATCAAAGTCGTCGCTAATGATCGATACGGTATTGTTCATGAAGTCACTGATGCACTCGCTGCGTTAGCCGTGAACGTGACTGATCTGCATACCGAAATTGAACCGGCTTCGATGAGTGGCGGCTCATTGTTCAGAGCCGAGATTGAAATCACCCTGACCGATACCCAGAAGATGGATGATGTGGTTCGGGCTCTGGAAGCACTGTCGCCAGATCTGATGATTGATTTTTGAGTTCATCCTGAATCCGCGACCTCTTCAGTGGATGCAGAGTGTAAAAGTTTGATTTCTATTGTTTTTTCAAAATTGCAGGTGCACCCATAGGTGCACCCCAATTTTTGGGAAGCAAATAGGAATCAATGGCTTGCGCACTGCGCCGCTATGGAGTCACGGATTCTGTTATGCATAATGAGGATGCACCTCATTATCCATTGATCGTTCACAACTCATTGCAAAAACAAGCCGTTCAAAAATCACCCCGCCAACCAAGTATGCACACCGCCCCTGCTTTCATGATCCTGACCAACGAAGCCGTTATATACACATCAAATTAGTCTTGTGATTAAGTTGACACACTAAAAAGACAATTTATAGTCCCTTTTATCGTATCCAACGTTGAATTAAGAATTATCGAACCTATGGCCGAAATTATTCCAAGCCTGAGTCAAGCTGTTCTGAGCCGAATGACATCAGGCGAAAAACGACTGGCAAGACGCTTTGAATCTCACCTCGAAGACGACTATCTGTGCTGGTTTGATATTCCCATCGGCAACAAACGTCGTTACCCGGACTTTATCCTGCTACACCCAGCTCGTGGCATGTTGTTTCTGGAAGTCAAAGACTGGAAAATTGAAAACATAAGAGAGATAACAAAAACGACCGTAGACCTGTTAACGAACAACGGCCTCAAAACAACAGCGAATCCATTAAACCAATGTCGTCAGTACGCCTACGAGACATTAAAGCTACTTGAACGAGATTCATTATTATTACAGGAAACGCACCAACATCAGGGCAAATTATGCTTTCCTTATGGCTGGGGAGTCATACTCAGCAACATCACACGTAATCAATGGAATAACGCGATCAATGAGGAAGATCAGGAATATGTATTACCGGCACATCTGGTCATCTGCAAAGATGAAATGTTCGAAAGCATGGATGCCGAAGCATTCCAACAAAAACTCTGGAATATGTTTCATTACCATTTCGGAAAAAAACTGACGAAACCCCAGATTGATCGAATCCGCTGGCATCTGTTTCCAGAAATTCGCATCAACGTGACAGAGCAACAAACTCTGCTGCCAATGTCTGAAAATGAGACTGAAACCCCAGTGCCTGACATTATAAAAGTCATGGATATTCAACAGGAGAAACTCGCTCGAAATCTGGGTTCTGGCCACCGAATTGTTCACGGTGTTGCAGGCTCAGGTAAAACATTGATTCTTGGTTTTCGTGCCTTGCATTTATGCAAAGCGACAAATAAACCAATTTTAATTCTTTGCTATAACATTTCGCTGGCCGCTAAATTACGAAGCTTTATCAACGAGAAAGATGTCGAATCCAAAGTACAGGTCTACCATTTCCATGACTGGTGTGGCGAGTTATTGAAAACCTATAACGTCAACCTTATCGAAAGTGAAAAACCCCACTGGGAACGCCAAGTGGATTCAGTCATTCTGGCCGTCGATAACAACCAGATACCCCGAGCACAATATGGCGCTATCCTAATTGATGAAGGCCATGACTTCGAAGAAGACTGGTTGCGGCTAATCCCACAGATGATTGATGAAGAAAGCAACTCACTGTTGTTACTGTACGATGATGCGCAGTCCATTTACCGACGTAGCGGCGGTCTGGGTTTCAGCCTTTCCAGTGTCGGCATACAGGCTCAAGGCCGAACCACGATACTAAAACTGAACTATCGCAACACTCAGGAAATTCTGAAATTTTCGTATCGGTTCGCCAGCCAATATCTCAGTCCTCATGGTTCGGATGACGATCATATTCCACTGATCGAACCGACCAGCGTAGGGAACCATGGCCCAGCTCCTGAGCTCAGAATACTGGATAATCATAAAGAAGAAATTGCTTTCATTGGCCGCTGCATCGTCAAATGGCAGCAATCGGGAACGCCCTTATCGGATATTGCGATACTGTATGCTCATAAACAAACTGGAGCCGAGCTACACCATTGCCTGAATACACTGAACATTCCAAACCTCTGGATGCGTAGCAAACAGCACAAGAGCGCCTATGACCCGACTCAAAACAGAGTCAGTATCCTCACTCTACAAAGCAGCAAAGGTTTGGAGTTTGGTACAGTTGTGGTGGCCGGCATGCCAAAAGTTCACAGCAGCCAACGAGTAGAAGATCTGGCCCGTTTGGTTTATGTGGGTCTGACCAGAGCTCAGGAAAAGCTGCTTGTCACCAGTAGTGATGCCGAGCATATTTTTACCCAAAAACTGGCCGAAGTGAATACGGTGAATACCAATTAATCGATAGTTGGAGACTCAGACCTGAATCCGTGATTTCTTCAGTGGATGTTAGGTGTAAGAGCTTGGTTTCCATGAAAGGCAAGAGACCATATCTGGCCTCTTGCCTTATTGAGTTGACTATTTACTTGGTTTGCCAGCTTTCAGCTAATACAGCATTTATCCACGAGTTGACATCGGTGCCATTGAATACGATTTTTATGGCGACTTCGACGGCGACAACGACGGAGTCGAGGACATCAATGATGCGTTCTCGTTCGATGCGTCCCAGTCAACTGCGCCAGATTCGGGCGATTCCGACACAAGCGATTCTGACTCAGGTGATAAGAATGATACATCGCAGGATGATGAGCCAGCCAAAATCGGTAGCTTTGGGCTGTTGGGCTTGCTGTTAGTATGTCTACTGATTGTTAGCCGCCGCCGTAAACCGGTCTAATGGATCTGCTGGGGAGCTTTGCTCCTCAAATTTTTTAGCATCTGCATATTTTCTGCAAATTTGACCTGTCAAATATACGGTAGTAAATAAACCGTTAAGGTCAGGTTTTATGAATCGCGTACTTTTCAAACTATTCTTCGTCAGCTTTGTGGCTGTTCAATGGCTCTTTACTGCGCAGGCGGCCTCCGTTGATAAGGGGTCACTCGGAACGATCAGCAGTGATAGCGTTACCAACCAAAATCTCATATTGAGCACTGACACCCTTGTTTTCACGCAGGCGGTTAATCCAAGTACTTCGGGTTTTATCAGTAGTGATGGCAGTGATCAATGGCGTTTCTCACCAAACGATGGCGCAAGTATTGTTAACGTAGCAAGTCATTTTATTCGTTTTGATGGTGCACCAGCGTTACTGGGCATTCCGGCGGAGACGGGAACCTTGACCGTGGGCGCGGGGAATGTGATTGAAGATGTCTGGACCGACCGCATCTACGCTCGCCCAGTGGTGTTTGTCACCTTGGAAGACCCGGCGCTGAATGCCGGTGTCGCCATTGTGCCCACCGCGCCGATCACCTCAGGTAATCAGTTTCTGTTTGATGTGCGCCTCGCCGATGGCATGACGGCCGATTTAGAAGGTGCCAAGCTGCACTATATGGTCGCCGAAGAAGGTTGGCACCGTCTGGCCGATGGCCGCATGTTGCTGATTTCCAGTGCGGAACTGCGAGACACCGGCTTTTCCGGCCAAACCATTAAACTGGGTGCGAGCTTTACCGATGCCGTCACCGTCGCACAACTACAACGCCCCATGCTGTTTGATAACGGCACGCTGTTCCGACAATTACCGGATATGGAAGTGTATCAGGGTGCCACGGTGACCAGCGGCTCGGGCGATTTCGACAGCATTGGCTTACGCATGATGCAGACGCAAAGCGTCGAACAGGCCAATAGCAATACCGTCTATGGCGGCCGTGTGGGTTTTATGGTGCTGGGTACTTTAACCGCGCTCGATAAGCAACTTCATTTTGTCAAAGATACCAGTACCAATATTCGTGGCGGCAGTTATCTGACCGTACCAACTACTAATTTCACTAATTACCCGCACAGTGCGGCGACCTCGCCACTGTTAAATAAAGCCGCGTGCGCCGAAGATGACGATGTGCAAAATTATTGTATTTATATGTCGATGCCGGCGGATATGTTTAGCCGTGGCAAATTCAACACGCCGCGTTTTCCCTATGTGGATGCCGATTTTCAACCGCTAAAAATGCAGCGCACCCTGTACTCGGAGTATGATAATTGGGATTACACCAACATTATCGAAAATGATATCGCCAGCCCAACCATTGATGCCGACAATCAGCCGATCACGGGCACCTTAGCGCTGTTACACCCTAATTATGTGGCGGACCGTGGCTGGGATGATTACTTTTTTGGCTTTGATACCTGGCACTGGTTTGCCACCTATCACTACAACAGCTGCATCTTTGACAGTATGAACACCGCCTGTGTTGACTATGCCTTGGGTGACAGCATTCTTGACCAAGACACTCTTCACTGGAGTGCCTCAACCACACACGATAATTCAGGTTACATCAGTGGTGGGCCGGGGGCCGTTTGGGGCTCGAAGCCTGAGTTGAGTATGGCACAGCGCCTGTTTAGCGTGAGGGATCACACGCGTCGCAACTACGCCTTTATCAATGAATATGTGACTGTGCCTGAATGGGCAGCCAATCAAGCCGCCGACTATTTGAACTATGACTTGCCGAATACGAAAGCGGCGGAATTTGATCTTCGTCAAGGATTCGATGATAGTATTGCTCAGTTAGGCGAGACCTTCAGCGCATGGCAATTGCACGCCATGACATTGTCCGCTTACGCAACTGAGTATTACTGTGGCACTTGCGGCGTTACAGACTTCGGCGAATATGAATCGAGTTCTTCATGGGTAGCCACCATTCCCTATCCACACACGTTGGAGGTTCTTGACTACCGAAAGTTTTGGCAACCGATAGCAGATCGTGAATATGTCGTGCCTATGGTTGACAAAGTCACGCGCAGTTTTCGCGTCGGTGACTACCTGTTTGCCAATGTACCTTGGGGCATCAATGCCACGGATTTTCGTTGGGTTCGCTCAGCATCTAAAGACGTTACGACGGCGACAACCATCGCCACCAACACCTTAGGCTATCAAGCGACAGCAAGCGATGCCGACCAATTTATTACCTTTTGCATGACCTATTATGGCAGCGAGCGCTGTGGTGACTGGTTCGAAGCCGGTGATGTGCCTTATGCGACCAACGTGCATATTACGCCGGAATTTTCTGAACCCGTCGCCGGTTCTGGTTTGCTCGGACAGCATACGTATGTGGCGCCCGATGACGACGCATACAGCCTGGAATCTGCAAGCCAATACCGTTGGCAAACGCTAGAGAATAGCTACTGGACGGATATCTCTGGTGCCACCGAGAACACCATCGACACCTATATTGCTGCGGGTACGCAGGTGCGTTTTTGTGTGACCCCACGTTCAGTAAAAGGACTTATGGGACCTGAAGCCTGTTCACCGGCCATTGTGATGCAAGGGGATTTTGATGGCGACGGCTACTCCGATGATTGGGACAGTGACGACGATAACGATGGCGTCTTGGATTGGTTTGATGCCTTCCCGTTTGACAACACTGAATCTGTGGATACCGACGGTGACGGCATCGGTAACAATGAAGACCTAGATGACGACAACGACGGCATCAGCGATGAAGATGAAAACGCCGGTTTAACCGACCCATTAAAATACGATACCGATGGTGACGGCACCAATGATTTGGACGACCCGCAACCCACCAGTTACGGCAACTTCCCTGACTTTGACAACGATGGCCTGGACGATACGGTAGATGAAGACCGCGACAACGATGGCGTGATCGATTTCTACTATCAGGTTGAGGGTAAATCGGGCTTGCAAACCCTGATTGAGGAAGGTGATGTTGTATTGAACTGGATGCGGTTTGATGATGACCCATACAGTGCCTGCGTTGCCAATGCCATTACCGTCACCAGTAACGCCGACAGTGGCCCGGGCACCTTACGTCAAGCACTGGCCGATCTATGCGCCAGTGATCCGGGCGGCGACCTGAATACCATTACCTTTAGCGGTGCCATGACCATTGCCCTTGAAAGCCCGTTATTAATTACCAAAGGGGTAAAAATTGACGGTAACCGCGAGGTGGTGATTGACGGGCAAAATGCCATCACGCTATTCGAAGTGATGATGGCGGACAAATTGAGCAGTAGTCAGTTTCCACATTTTGTCGGCTTAACGTTGCGCAATGGTTACAGTGAACTCAGTGATAACGAACTGGTTTTAGACGGCATTAATCAAGGCAGTGCGATTCAAATGAATTCTGCGTCCTATGTGACGTTGGACTTTACGCGCATTGAGCATATGACCGCGCCAGCAATCAATGGTGAAAACCATAAACTCTATGCCAATAACAGCCTGCTCTCGAACATCAGTGGTAATGTGGCGGCATTGGTCACAACCGACGGACAGCTGAATCTCTTGTCATCAACCCTGTACAACAGCGAAGGTGGCGCACTGACGGTGGCTGGCGATGGCAGTGCGCAACTGTATAACAGTTTGCTGTTGAAGGGCCCGACAGGCTCAACCGCTTGTCAGGTCAGTAACTGGTCGCAGCAATATCACAGCTGGGTGGAAGGCAGCGAATGTGGCATTGTCTCCAATGGCTATGTTGCCTTAGCTGACCCCGACAATGGCGACTATCGCCCGATACCCGGCAGCGCAAACATCGAGGCTGGTCCCGGTGATATGGAAATTGCGGTCGGGGCTTTGGATTTGTTGGGCAACGATCGTCTGATGGGCGAATACAACCCCGATAACCCGGAAGAACTGGGTGGACCGATTTATCCAAGAGTTGATATCGGTGCCATTGAATACGACTTTTATGGCGACTTCGACGGCGACGGCACCAATGATATCAACGACGACTTCCCCGACAACGCGTTGGAAACCACCGACACCGATGGCGACGGTTACGGCGATAACAGCGATGCGTTCATTAATGACGAAACCGAATGGCTCGACACCGATGGCGACCTGATCGGCAACAATGCCGATACCGATGACGACAGCGACGGTTACAGTGACTCGGTTGAGCAGAGCGAAGGTTCCGACCCGCTCGATAACGGCAGTGTCCCAACCGACTTCGATGGTGATTTGATTCCAAACTCCACCGACGTGGATGACGACAACGACGGCGTCAACGATGACGTCGATGCCTTCCCGTTTGACACCAGCGAATGGCTCGATACCGACGGCGATTTGATCGGCAACAACGCGGATACCGACGATGATAACGACGGTTACAGCGATACCGTTGAAACTAACGAAGGCACTGACTCACTCGACGCCAACAGCGTGCCTGCTGACTTTGATGGCGATTTAATTCCGGATAGCACCGACATTGATGACGATAACGATGGTGTTAATGATGTGAACGATGCCTTCCCGTTCGATGCGTCCCAGTCAACTGCGCCTGATTCTGGCGATTCCGGCACCGACGGTTCTGACTCAGGCGATCAAAGTGAACCTTCGCAAGATGAGGAACCGGCCAAAATAGGAAGTTTTGGGCTGTTTGGTCTGCTGTTATTATGGCCGCTACTTGTTAATCGACGCAGAATGGCCGCGTAAGGAACATGATGGGGAGCCTGGCTCCCCATAATTTTTTGGCATCTGTATATTCTCTGCATAATCCATTGGTTCAATACACGCTATCCAAATGAAATTTTCCAGGAGCACCCATGCGATTATTCAGTCTGTTTTTCGCCATGTTGATGTTTTTCAGTGCCTGTCAGCCTCAAAACGTGATCACCGATGGGCCTACCGGCCTGATCAGCAGTCAAGAAAACACTGTAATAGGAGTCGGCGTATATGGAAACACGGCCACACAAGAATCGACATGGCTCAGTGAGTGGGATGCGCAAGGGAAATAACACCTTCAACAACTGGTGAGTGATATTCCAGCTAATTACAATACCAAACTAACCATAAACCCATGGGGACACACATTCATGGCGAGCAGACAGAATAACGGTGTACTCGTCCGCAAAGTCAGCTTCGACTGATCACAGCGCCTCGTACACATAACCGGCGCCATACACGGACCGAATGGGCTCGCTCGGCAGATTCAGCTGAGCGAGCTTTTTGCGTAAGTTGCGCACATGGGAGTCGATGGTGCGGTCGCTGACATCCCGGAAATCCTGATAAACCAAGTCGAGAATCTGGGCGCGTGAGTAAATCCGACCGGGGTGACGGTAGAGCAGCTGAAACAAATTAAATTCAATCTGTGTCAATTCAGTACGTTGCCCCTGATACATCACAGCATAACTGCCTTCCACCAACTGTAAGGCCGGTGCAGATTGGATGACCTGACGATCCAATCGCCGCAAAGCTGCCTGCACGCGCGCAACCAGTTCTTTGGTGCTAAAAGGTTTACACACATAATCATCCGCGCCTGCATCCAACCCAACCAAGCGATCTACTTCCTGCACTTTGGCTGTGGTCATAATAATCGGGACATCACTGAACTGACGGATTTCCTGACAAATGGTCAAACCGTCTTTCCCAGGTAACATCAAATCAAGCACGATAACACTGGGCTGATTCGCCTGAACCCAGTCCACCACGCCCAGACCTTCGGCAAACCAATGCGTCTGGTGCCCTTTCGCCTGCAGGTACACTTGTGTCACCTCGGCAATGTCGGCTTCGTCTTCCACTATTAAAATCATATGGCTCATGATCTTTTTGTTCGCACTGTCGTTCTTTACACTGAGTCGGTTAAGGTGTGTTACACCGTATTTATTGTCTGAGAGTCTTTATGTCGTTCGAACTCACATTTCACCCAATCATTTTGCCCTTTCTTTTCGCATTTTTCATATCTTTGATGTTGAGCATCTACGCTTTTCGTATTCGTCACAATGCGACGGTGCGCATTTTTGCTTGGTACGCAGCGGCGATTGCCGTTTGGCAAATCACCTCGGTGTTTGAAATTGCCAGTGTCGAACACGACGCCAAACTGTTCTGGACCAGCGTTAAATACCTTGGATCCGCCAGTGCGCCAGTGCTCGGGCTGTTTTTGTCTTTATCGGCCACGCGCAAATCCCATTTGCTGCAGAAACGTTTGTTTACGTTTCCTGTTTGGATTTGGGGCATTGCCACTATGTTGGTCGTTTGGACGAATGACTGGCATCACTGGTATTGGAGTCGAACGTTTCTGAGCGACGATGCCTTTGATATTAACACCGAAAAAGCTTGGTGGTTTGGCATTTATGCCGCAGGCATGTATCTCTCGATTACCGCCAGTACTGTGATGTATCTGACCTACGTGCGTAAAGCGCCAGCACTCTATAAAAAACAAGCTTACTGGTTTGCCATCGGCGGTTTTTTACCATTGGGTTTCCGTCTGTTGTCGGACTTTTTTGGCATAGTCATCATCCGCGGGGCCGATCAAGTCGTATTATTAATGTTGATCACCGTCGGCTTTTACGGCGTTGCGCTGTTCCGTTATAACGCGTTCCGTTTGATCCCTGTCGCCTACGATCAGATCGTGCATCAATTGGATTCTCCGGTACTGGTGTACGATCAGAACAATTATTTTCTCGATGCGAACGAGGCGGCGTTTTCTCTTTTTGAATTAAACTTAACGGAAAGTATCGGTAAAAACATTCATGCACTCACCGATGTCGACGATTGGGCGGTGTATCAGAACAGCGAGTGGTGGTCAACAGTAGGTGACCACGCTCGGTGTTTCCAAGTCACTCGTTCAGAGCTGCGCGACGGTGTTCAATTACTGGGGTATTCATTGCTCTTGACTGAAATTACCCGACTTAAAGAAACCGAAGAACGACTGGCCGCGGCAAATCGTGAAAAGCAACAAATGACAGCCGATCTTGCGCACGATTTACGCACACCGATTCAGATTGTCAGCGGTTATTTAGAAGCGTTGGACGATGGCATGATTGCGCCGACTTCGGAACGTTATCAGTCCATGCAACGGCAAATGGGTAACTTGTCAAAGCTTGTGACGGACATCATGGTGCTGGCAAAAAGCGACGCTGGAGATTTACAACTCACGTTGGAAGAGGTTGATCTCATTGCCCTGGTGCAATCGGTTTGTGATGATTTCCAAACACAGGTGGATAATCAGCACATCGCGCTAACCATTATGCCTGCACCGATGTTGCCAACGCTGACCGTCGATGCCGGACGAATCGAACAGGTAATGCAAAACCTGTTGCGCAATGCGATGACCCACACACCCGAAGGTGGAACCATACAGGTTGGATGTATAAGGCTGGATAACGGGATGCTGGAGTGCACCGTCGCTGATTCGGGGGTTGGTCTGTTACCTGAGCACTTATCGTTGGTGTTTGATCGGGCGTTTCGAGTCAGCGAGGACCGCGCTACCGAACAGAGCAGTAACGGATTGGGTTTAGCAATTTGCAAAAGTCTGATTGAGGCACATGGCGGCGTGATCGGCGTGCGCAGTGACGGCATCAACCAAGGTGCAACGTTTTGGTTTCGTTTGCCGATTAGGGTTTCATGACAAACGGCGGAGGCGGAATTTGATCAGGCCCGGTTTTCCAGGTGCAGATTGACGTGATCTAATGGATCTGACCAACCCAGTTAAGGATAAGTTTGTATCACAAACAGGCCTCTTTAGCGCAAGGGGAAGAACAGGATATAACCTTCTTTCATCAGCGAAAATTGGAAAAGGGGTACCATATTGATTATGTATTCCAGTCATACCTTATGAACAGGTTCAGATCAAAGTAAAGAATAACTATTCGGTCAACCAGAGCCTGATTTTCGGCTCAAATAAGATCGCAGAGATAGGTCGGATAAATCCTGAATGGCATTCTGCAATAAATTGCCTTGCGATAATCCCCTGTTACCGACTAAACGATTGCCTTCCAGTACATAGGAATAATCTTCAACAGAGGTAATATCAAACCCTGCATCGCAGTTGATAAAAAGTCGCTAAAAACTACTCAACAACCACATTACTCTCAACGCCAAACTGCAACTCTGATAAACGACGATAAAGCGGCGAAGAAACCACTAAATCCGCATGCCGTCCTTGCGCAACCACCTCACCATGATTCATCACCACAGTCCGGTCAGCACCAAGCACCGTTGCCAATCGGTGAGCAATAATCAACGTGGTGCGATCCTTCATTAATTCTTCGAGTGCTTTCTGTACCTGATGTTCACTTTCGGCATCAAGCGCACTAGTCGCTTCATCCAGTAATAGAATTTCCGGGTCGTTCAAAATCGCTCGCGCTATCACGATACGTTGTTTCTGGCCACCACTGAGACGCACCCCATTCTCTCCCAGAAAACTATCGAAACCTTGCGGTAAATCCATAATAAATTCATAGGCATGCGCAGCGTTGGCGGCGGCAATGACTTCATCATCCGTCGCATCCGGCTTGCCATACCGAATGTTATACCAGACATTCTTACTGAACAGTACGGGCTGTTGTGGCACCAGGGCTATGGTTTTGCGCAGATCACTCAGTGTCAGTTGGCGAATGTCCTGATTGCCCAGACAAACTTTGCCGGTTTGCGGATCGTAAAAGCGCAAAATCAATTCAAACAATGTCGATTTACCTGCACCACTTGGCCCGACCAGCGCCACGGTCTCACCCCGCCGCACAGTTAACGAAATGTTATTCAGAGCTGCCCGATCTGGACGGCTTGGATAAAAGAACGATGCCTGCTCAAAACTCAGATGAACATCACTGGAATGATCAACAGCCATCGGTTCAGTAGGATCAGTAATAATCGACGGCTCATTCAGTAGTTCCAGCAGGCGCTCGGTGGCACCCGCCGCGCGCTGTATTTCACCATACACTTCAGAGACGCCAGCCACACCAAAGGCCACCATCACCGCATAAAAGATAAAAGCCGCCAGCTCACCGCCGGTCATCTTACCAGTCATAACATCATAACCACCGATCCAGACCATGATCGCAATAGCCGAAAACGCCAGCAAGATAACACTGCCCAACAGAATGGAGCGTTGACGAATTCGCTTTTTGGCAACACCAAATGCCTTATCCACTTCACCGGCAAAGGCGGTGGTTTCATAGCCCTCACGATTGTAAGACTGCACGGTTTTTACCTGACGAATAATTTCACCAGCGTAGCTGCCAACATCGGCAACAGAGTCCTGACTCTGACGACTCAGTGCTCTTACCCGCTTCCCCATCCATATCACCGGAATCAACACAGCAGGTACGCCAAGCAAAACCACAGTAGAGAGTTTGAGATTGGTGATCAGCAACATGGTCAAACCACCAACGACGGTCAGAAAATTACGTAAGGCAAACGACAATGACGAACCGATGATCGATTGCAGCAGAGTCGTATCGGTTGTCAGACGGGACATAATGTCGCCACTCTGATTCTCCTCAAAATAGCTTGGATGCATGGTCACCAGATGACGAAAAACATCGTTGCGCAAATCCGCCGAAATGCGCTCGCCGAGCCAGGTCACCAGATAAAATCGAATTGTCGCGCCGATTGCCATCGCCACGACCAGGCCAAACACCACCAGCAACATTGAATTCAACGCTGTCAGCGATTGCGCCAGAATGCCACGATCAATAACAAATCGAACACCCTGTCCCAGGGCCAGATTGATCATCGAGGTAAACACCAGCGCAACACCAGCACCCACCATGACCTTTTTATAACGCGACAGGTAAGGCCATAGTTGAGCCAGAAAGGAAAATGCCTGGGCTTGATTGGTATTAACAGGTGAACTTTTACTATCAGTCATGGCGAGTTCCAGCGACGGCATCTTGGACGAATCAGAAAGCACAAATATTGGTGCGCTCAGGCGTTTTCCAATCGCGGTATCTGAATCCGTGACTTATGCCTGAATCCGTGACTCCATAGCGGCGCAGTGCGCAAGCCATTGATTCCTCTTTGCTTCCCAAAAATTGGGGTGAACCTATGGGTGCACCTGCAATTGAGTCACGGATTCAGGTTATGGTATAGATTGCAACAACGGCACCACTTGAATTTCAGCCGAATCCAGCCAGCGCAAATCGTCATAACATAAAATGATCTTAGCAAAGGCTTCCGCCTGACCACTGGTCATCAAGGTTATTTGATAAGGAATCGCCCTTCTCTCAGGTAAGCGACGACCCACTTCCATCGCCACGGCATCACCAGTATCCACCAGCATCACACCAGGCGAAACCATTTGCGCCAGTTTGTCTTTCATCAAAGGGTAATGTGTACAACCCAGCACCAGATGATCAATCGATGCTTCCAGCAAAGGGCCAACATACTGTTCAAGTAACACGGGCACCTCGTCACTGCCCTGTTCAATGGCATCAGCCAGCCCTTTGCAAGGCTGACTAAGCACTTCAACATGCGGAACAAAACGCTGCATTAATGCCGTATAACGCGAGGAAGCCACCGTGTTTTCAGTCGCCAGAATACCGATTTTGCGAGTCTGACTGTTCAATGCGGCCGGTTTTATACCCGGCTCCACACCCACGATGGGAATAGAAAAACGTTCACGCATCTGATCAATCGCCACAGCCGTCGCAGTATTGCAGGCGATAACAACCAAATGCGCGCCCTGATCAATCAAATACTGAATAATCAGTTCACTGCGCTGGGTAATGATTTGCGCACTGAGATTTCCATAAGGACTGAATGCCTGATCGGCAAAGTAAAGCAAAGCTTCATCGGGAAGGTGTTGATGAATTTTGGTCAGAATTGTCAGGCCACCAATACCTGAATCAAACACACCAATCATAGACGTTACACAAGCAAAAGATGGCGCAGTGTAACATGAAGCAGGCTGCGGCCAATAAAAGCGCCGCAGCCATCATAGATAAAATCAGATCAGTTCCAACGCATCGCGCGGGGTGACATATTCCAGATTCTGATCATCAGCGACATTCTTAAAGGTCACCTTACCACGACAAACATTCAGCCCGGCGAGCAGATGTGGGTTATCAGTCAATGCCTGTTTCGTACCCTTGTCGGCCAGCTCCAGAATAAAAGGCAGCGTGGCATTGGTCAGTGCCATGGTTGAAGTGCGAGCAACCGCGCCTGGCATATTGGCGACACAATAGTGCACGACACCATCAACCAGATAAGTCGGCTCTGCATGAGTGGTGGCGTTAGAGGTTTCGAAACAGCCGCCCTGATCGATGGCAACATCCACCAGCACCGCGCCTTTTTTCATGCGGCTGACCATGTCTGCGGTCACAAGTTTCGGCGCAGCGGCACCAGGGATCAGCACGGCACCCACGACCAGATCCGCTTCCAGAACATAGCGCTCTAACGCTTCTTTAGTTGAATAGACCGTCTTGATACGGTTGCTATATTGCTTATCAAGCTCACGCAAGGTGTTCAGGTTCTTATCCAGCACAACCACATCAGCACCTGTGCCAACAGCCATTGCAACCGCATTCTGACCCACAACACCGGCACCAATGACAACCACCTTGGCTGGTTCAACACCCGGCACACCGCCGAGTAACAAGCCACGACCACCCTGTGCTTTTTCCAGTGAATGTGCTCCAGCCTGAATAGACATGCGACCAGCAACTTCGGACATCGGCGCCAGCAGCGGCAAGCCACCCTTGGCATCGGTAACAGTTTCGTAAGCAATACAGACAGCATTGGAATTGATCAGATCTTCTGTCTGCGGAACATCGGGAGCCAGATGCAGATAGGTAAAAAGTGTTTGGTCAGCCTTCAGCATGGCACGCTCAACGGCTTGCGGCTCTTTCACTTTAACGATCATTTCTGCCCAATCGAAAACGGCGCTGGCAGAATCGAGAATCGTGGCACCGGCTTCAATATATTGGGTATCACTAAAACCAATAGCGTCCCCTGCAAGGGTTTCAACAGCGACCTCATGACCATGCAGCACTGCTTCGTGTACGGCCGTTGGGGTCATGCCGACGCGATATTCGTGGTTTTTGATTTCCTTTGGGATACCGATTTTCATTTAGAATCTCCGATTTTTTAAGTGTCGTTTCAGAGACAACAGTATAGAAAACGGGAATGAAAATTAGTCACCAAAATCACAGATTAAAAAAGGTATAAATACTTTATTTCATCAAAAAAACAGATAGATACACCTAAGAAACAACAAAATACAGAATAAAACACCAAATAAAATATTTCAGACAGGCAATAATAAAACATGGGCAAATGGTCAAAAAACATCCTGAATCCAGCATCAACCGTGCTATCCAGTCACAGCCTACGCCCTTTATAAGGCTCATTTTTCAATACCTGAATCCGTGACTTCATGGCGGCGCAGTGTACAAGCCATTGATTCCTCTTTGCTTCCCCAAAATTTCAATGAACCTATGGGTGACCTACAATTTTTGAAAAGCAAATAGAAATCGAGCTCTTACACCCTGCATCCACTGAAGAAGTCACGGATTCAGGAATACAGATTCACTCGGATAGCCCAAAAAGCGCCTCGCTTTCGTCACTCAGCTTGTTGCCAGCAGTGATTTGCAGCGTTATGCATTTTATTGTAAATAACACTTGTATCTCACCTTACGTAAGTATCTAGACTTTCCATTGTCCATCACCAAAGAGGAAAAATCGTGGCCTGGAAAATTGGCGAAGTTATTGAAAGAACAGATCTAACCGCCAGGACTTTACATTTCTATGAAGAGCAAGGTCTTATTGGACCAATTTCAAGGAGTGCAGCTGGACACCGGATTTACAGTCAATCTGATCTGTTAAAACTACAGCAGATAAGAACACTTCGGCAACTGGGTGTTGCATTAGCAGATATGCCGCCGTTACTAAATGAGCCAGGTGACATAGTGCCCCAGCTCAAACGGCAATTATCGAAACTCCAACAACAACGCCAGGCAATTCAAGGTATGGAAGATAAGGTTTCAAAACTTGTCAACATACTGGAAACGCGATCGCCACCTCAAAATGCTTTGGATGAAATCTTATTTCAAACCTTGGAGAGTATGACTATGTATGATAAATATTTTAATCAAAGTGAAATCGATGCCATGCACAATCTTGAGCACAATGAAGAAAGTAATGAACAATTTGAGACGGCATGGAATAGCTGGGTAAACCAGATGCAGTCAGCGTATGTTTCTGGTGCTGATCCGAAATCAAAAGAAGTCCAAGAATTGATGAAGCATTGGAATGAAATGGTCAATCTACTTGCAGATAATGATGATGAGAAATTGAAGAAGTTTACCGATCTATTGCACAACGAGCCTCAAGCCAGAAAAGATCATGGTATCAGTGATTCATTATTTGAATTTATGGCACTGGCATCAGGTGGCCATTGATCCAGAGAGGTTAAGAATCGCCTGAATCCGTGACTTCTTCAGTGGATGCAGGGTGTAAGAGCTTGGTTCCAATTTGTTTTTCAAAAACCGCAGGTTCACTCCGATTTTAGGAAGCAAATAGGAATCAATGGCTTGCGCACTGCGCCGCTATGGAGTCACGGATTCAGGGTAATGTCACCACTCTAATCTGTTTACTACCAGTGGTGACATCCGTTCAGACCAGCCTACCGGTTTACTTTTCCCGTTTAACCTTGTCCAGAACTTTTTAAAGTTTGACGACGAATAGAAAGCACCGACTGTCGCTCAATTAACCGAGGTGTAAAACGCAACGCCTGCTCATTAGCCTTATATCTTTCATCCAACGCATGCAAAACTCTCTGCGCAGCCAATGCGCCCATTTCATTAATCGGGTAGCGGATGGTGGTCAGGTGAGGTTTAAGAATGCGGGCAAGAATCACATCGTCAAAACCAACGACAGACAACTCCTCAGGCACCAGTCGCCCGGCATCCTGCAACATGGTCATAGCACCGGCGGCCATCGCATCGTTGTAGGCAAATACAGCGGTCAGATCAAGGTTACGAGCCATCAGTTCAGACATCGCGTAGCCGCCACCTTCTTCGTCTGGATACGCCTTAATGACTTTTTGCTCATCAAACTCAATACCAGCTTCCTGCAATGCATTAGCGTAACCGGACAAGCGGCTTTCGCCATCTTCAATGGCAATGCTGGTGCTGATATGTGCGATATTACGATGACCACGGCTGATCAAATGCCGGGTTGCCAGATAGGCGCCGTATTCGTTATCCAGGTGGATACAGCAATCTTCCCAGCCGGGAATCTGTCGATTCAACAGAAACACAGGTTTGTCACCTTCAAGCAGCCGGATCAATTCCTCATCAGGCAATGCTTTGGAGTGAATGACCAGAGCATCGCAACGGCGCTCCTGCATAAAGCGAATGCCATCACGCTCCTGCTCTAACTGATGATAGCCTGCAGTAACGATGACATGCTTTCCAGCCGCCATCACCACCCGATGCACACCAGCCATGAGTTGACCAAAGAATGGAGACTCTATTTCTCCGACCAGCAGACCAATACAATCACTGCGATTACTGACCAGAGCCCTGGCAAGCGAGTTGGGCTGGTAATTCAATTGCTCCATCGCTGCCTGCACAGCCTCCCGCTTCACCGGAACAACGGATGCCGAATTATTTATGACACGGGAAACGGTTGAAACTGACACTCCTGCAACTTTGGCAACGTCTTTAATAGTCGCCATTATTGTTTTCCTTATATCGTAACAATTTTCGATAGTGACTTATTTTAGGCTTCCAGACAAGAACTTACCCATTGAAACCGTTTTCAAATGAGTTAATATTTTATTCCTGAATCCGTGGCTCCAAAGTGGATGCAGGGTGGAAAAGCTTGATTTCTATTTGCTTTTCAAAAATTGCAGGTGCACCCATAGGTTCACCCCTATTTTTGGGAAGCAAAGAGGAATCAATGGCTTGGCACTGCGCCGCTATGGAGTTACGGATTCAGGTTATTATCCTAACCTGAGAATGGCGACGAATGACAGACTTCAATCCAGCGGAGCACCCACATAAACGCTATAACCCACTGACCGGAGAATGGGTACTGGTGTCTCCGCACAGGGCAAAACGACCATGGCAGGGTCAACAAGAGAAACAGACGATTATCAAATTGCCAAGCTATAGCGAAGACTGCTACCTGTGCCCTGGTAACACTCGCATATCCGGCGAAAACAACCCAAATTATCAGCACACCTATATTTTTAAAAATGACTTCGCCGCCTTGATGCCGGATGCGTTGAACTTTACGTCAACGGATGATGATCTGTTCCAAGCCAAACCAGAACAGGGTGAAGCCTATGTGCTTTGCTTCAGTCCAGATCACAGCAAAACCCTGCCCGAGCTGCCTGTAGCCGATATCGAGCAACTGATCAAGGCATGGATCAAGGAACACACCCGGCTGTCGGAGCGTTATGAATGGGTCCAGTTGTTTGAGAACAAGGGCAGCATCATGGGCTGTTCGCAACCTCACCCGCATGGTCAGATCTGGGCCAATGAAAGCCTGCCAACACTGCCGCAGAAAGCACAGCAGCATCAAATCGCCTATTATCAGAAGCATCAAAGTTCACTGTTATTGGATTACGCGCTCAAAGAAAGTGCCAATGGTGAACGCACCGTATACGAAAATGATCAATGGATTGCCGTCGTACCTTACTGGGCAGCCTGGCCGTATGAAACCCTGTTACTGCCCAAGTTCACCTGCCAGTTTATCGGACAATTGGACAATGACCAGCAGAACACTCTAGCCGATGCACTGAAATCATTAACCACCCGCTATGACAATCTGTTTGAAACGTCGTTTCCGTATTCCATGGGCTGGCATGGAGCACCAACCTCGCAGCAGGGCAATCTGGCCTGGCAACTCCACGCTCACTTTTATCCACCATTATTGCGCAGCGCCACTGTGCGCAAATTTATGGTCGGCTATGAAATGCTGGCAGAACCGCAGCGAGACCTAACACCCGAACAGGCGGCTGAGAAACTATCAGCACTGAGTCTGATTCACTATAGGAAAACCTGATAATGTCTTTGAGCAGTAGGGCTCACGCAGCCTTTTTACAATATTTTGGTTATCAACCTTCCCATGAAATTCATGCTCCGGGGCGAGTCAACCTCATCGGAGAGCATACCGACTACAACGGCGGCTTTGTTTTACCGGCAGCAATCAATTACGGCATTACCGTGGTTGCACACAAACGTGATGACAGCCTCATTCGCGCCTGTGCAATCAATTTTGATAGAGAAATCGCCGAGTTTGACCTCAGCCAGCCGATCGAATCCGTCACCAGTAAAACCTGGTCCAACTATCTGCGCGGTGTCTGCAAGTACTTGCTGGAAGCAGGTTACGAGCTACAGGGTGTTGATCTGGTGGTAATAGGTGACGTGCCTTATGGTGCCGGGCTCAGCTCATCAGCGGCCTTCGAAATTGTCATGGTACGCACCTTTACAGAAATTTCCGACCAAACAATTGATCCAACAGATGCCGCCCTGCTCGGCCAGAAAACTGAGAATCAGTTTATCGGTGCCAATACCGGCATTATGGATCAACTGATCAGCGCGCGCGGTAAGGCCGACCATGCCTTGCTAATCGACTGTGAATCACTGCAAACCCAAGCTATTCCTCTGGACAGCGATTACGCAATTGTGATTTTCAACTCCAACGTCAAACGCGGACTCGTTGACAGTGAATATAACGCTCGTCGCGAACAATGCCAGCAAGCGGCTAATATCCTCGGTGTCAGCGCACTGCGCCACGCCAGCCTCGACCAGTTGGAAACCAGTAAGGCACAAATGTCTGAGTTGATCTACCGACGGGCACGCCATGTTATCAGCGAAAATGACCGGACTCTTAACGCAGCCAAAGTACTTAAAGACCGGGATTGGCAACAGTTGGGTATTCTGATGGCCGAATCGCATCGTTCAATGAAAGAGGACTTTGAAATTACAGTGCCTCCCATTGACGGTCTGGTTGAGATTATCAATCAGCATCTGCCTGCCGGTGCTGGCGGTGCTCGAATGACGGGTGGTGGTTTCGGTGGCTGCGTGGTTTCAATTATTGAACAGTCTCAAGTTGAATCCGCTATTGCAGAAGTAAAAAAACACTATCAACGGCGCTTTGGACTTGAGGAAAGCGTCTATATCTGCCACGCCGTCAATGGCGCCTTTGCACAATAACGACAAATAAGGAGATAGTATGACAGCACGGATATCCGAACAGACTATTGGCGAACTGGAGAACGGCCAAGCAATCAAACGCTATTGTTTGCGCAATAGCCGCGGTACAGAAGCTGTATTTCTGAACCTGGGGGCCGCATGGGTGGGCTTTCAACGCCCTGAAGACAGTCAGAGTCTGGTACTTGGTTGTGACACGGTTGAAGCCTTCCAAACACAAAAAGCTTATCTTGGAGCCACTGCAGGTCGCTTTGCCAACCGCATAGCGAAAGGTCGTTTTGTATTGAATGGCGAACAGATCCAACTTGATATTAATGATGGCGAAAACCATCTGCATGGTGGGCACAGCGGTTTTTCCTACCAGCTGTTTGAGTCGCATATCCAACTGAATGAAGGCTCAGTACCAGAACTGACCTTTCGTTATCATTCTCCGGCAAATGAAGCTGGTTATCCCGGTAATATTGAACTGACTGTCCTGATTCGGCTCACCGAAGATGATCGTGTACAGTTTAATTACAGTGCCACAACCGACGCACCGACTATTCTGAACCCAACCTGCCACGCTTATTTCAATCTGGATGGCCACCTGGCAGGGACTTTGAAAAATCATGAATTCAAACTGGATGCTGAAAACTTTGTTGAATCGGATGATGCCCTGATTCCCACAGGAAAATGCCCAGCGGTTGCAGGCACGGTGATGGATCTAAGGAGCTGGCACAACATCCAGAGTGAAATCAATGACCTGTCAGATCCGAACCTGCAACAAGCTGGCGGTTATGATCACTGCTATTGTTACCCACAGGACAAAGCCTTCCGTTTGCTGGCATCGGCTCGCTCAGCAAGCAGTAAAATACTGCTGGAATGCCGCTCTGACCTGCCAGGCGTCCAGTTTTATAGTGGTAACTTTCTTGCTGGCACACCACTCAACAAGAATGACAGCTACCAGAAACAGGGAGCCTTCTGCCTGGAGCCCGGTGTTTGGCCTGATTCTCCAAATCACCCACTATTCCCGGATTGTACAATTGACGAAGACAATGCCTACTCGGCTATAATCGAATATTCCTTTCAGTCTGTGGACCTGTAAACAATGATGAAAAAAGTATTAATCGCCTCTGCATTACTGGCTTCTGCCACTTCCTTTGCTGGCGGCAAAGGTGGCACGGAGCTGGCTATTGCCTCTTATTCTGATATCGGCGTTATCGCAGCCATTGGCATTCCACTGGATATCAAGTTTCTTTCCAGCAATGGCCTTAGAACGTACGGCGAAGTAGAGTTGGGAGTCGGTTTCGGTAACGACAGCCTGGCGCTGGGGGCCGAATTGTCTGGAGGACTGCTCTTTAGTTTGGATCGAGGCCTGTCTATCTATGGAAGTCTTGGCCCTGCGGTCGGCATGGGAAATGACACGGAATTCGGCCTGGGTGCAGAAGTCGGTCTGAATCTGGATGTCAACAGAACCTCTATTTTTATCGAAGGCGGCACTCATCCGGCTTCAAATTATATCGCCGTCGGAATGCAGTTGTAAGGCAGCAATCTCATCGTCAAAAGACCAGACAAAAGCCTGGTCTTTTGACGAAATTTAACGACATTGAATAGGCCGTCAGCGCAAATTCTTCATCAATAAACCATACTGTTCGGCATCTTTCGCCAAGACTTCAGGTAAGCGAATCTTCACTTCATAGCCAGCACCTGGCACTTCATCCAGATCAAAGCCATTTTTAGCATTGGCAATATGCCCCAGCGTAAAAGTCTGATTGCCCTTTGGTGTCATCAGCTCAACAGAATCACCAACAGCAAATTTATTCTTCGCGACCAGATGCACTATCTCACCACTTCAGCAACAAACTGCTGATGAACGCCCAGCGAACGGCCAGTTTCATAATTCTGGTATTCATCATGGACATGGCGGCGGTAAAAACCCTCGGTATAACCGCGATGAGCCAGGTTCTCCAATGTATTCATCAACCCCTTATCAAAGGATTTACCAGCAACAGCGTCATCAATCGCCTGACGGTATGCCTGAGCTGTGCGAGCAACATAATAGTGGCTCTTGGTTCGACCCTCGATCTTAAGGCTGTGCACACCCAAGTTGGTCAGGGTTTCAACGTGCTGAATCGCGCGCAGATCTTTCGAGTTCATAATATAAGTGCCGTGTTCATCTTCATAAGCAGGCATAAAGGTACCTGGGCGGCCTTCCTCTTCGAGCAGAAAGATTTGATCAGTCGGCCCGCCCTCACCCAAAGTTGGAGCATCGGAACCGATTTTATCTTCTGGTGGTGACCAGATTTTTGGATCGGTCGGAACAAAATCCCCGCTGCCATCTTCTTTGGCTTCGTGTGCCTGATATTTCCAACGGCAAGTATTGGTACAGGTTCCCTGATTCGGGTCACGCTTGTTAATGTAACCGGATAACAGGCAGCGACCAGAATAAGCAATACACAACGCACCATGAACAAAGGTTTCAATTTCAAGGCCCGGACAGTTGTCACGAATCTCGGCAATTTCATCCAGTGACAATTCTCGTGACAGAATGATTCGCTTGATACCCTGGCGATACCAAAATTCCGCAGCGGCGTAATTTACAACGTTGGCCTGAACCGAGAGATGAATGGTTTGATCCGGAAAACGATCACGAACCAGCATAATCAAACCGGGGTCGGACATGATCAACGCATCCGGTTTCATCTCAATAACCGGCTCGATATCTCGCATATAGGTTTTAATCTTTGAATTATGCGGCGCAATATTACTGGCAACGTAAAGTTGTTTGCCTTGGGCGTGGGCTTCCTGAATACCGGTTTCCAGGTTAGCCAGGGTGAAATCGTTATTACGGACACGCAACGAATAACGGGGCTGACCAGCATAAACCGCATCAGCACCATAAGCATAGGCGTAGCGCATATTACGAAGCGTGCCAGCAGGCGACAGCAATTCAGGTCGAAATGTCATTATGTATCTCCAGTTCAAACGCACTGCTGACAGGGCAGTATTTGGACCACCACGGTGCTGACCTTTATATCAGTCGCCGCAGCATAAATGATGAGGGCGCGGATTCTAGCAGAAACTGGCGCGGTTGGTAGATGAGAGGGTTAAACCTGAACCTGAATTCGTGACAAAATCCGCTTGAGAAACTCCCAGACTTATTAGACCAGACTTATTAGAGGAGCCTTTAGCCATGCCGATTCAGAAACGATAAAATCTCAGAGACAAAAGACTCCGTCGTTGTCGGTCGAACAATATCACCGGTGGTGACGTGATTTGAGCCGGCGGATTCTTCCGGCACCGCAATACGATGCTTTACTTTTGCACCCCAACGCCGAAATACTTCATCCGTAAACCTGGACTTTACCGTCTGATCATTATCGGCATAAAAGAACAGACTCGGAGTTGTAATCTGTTCAACATCGGAATGACGAACCACCTGTACCAGTGCACTCATACCATACAGAACGGTAACAGGGTAACGATAGGTCCAATACTTGGCAGAACCTTCATTATCAGGATCCCAACCATAGGTTTCACCAGAGAACAGCGGCAACCAGAGACGCGCATAAGGCCATAAGAACATCGGTGAACCCCAGTGCCGTGGGCCATAATTTGGTGACACCATAATCAAAGCAGCAAGATATTTTTTGCATTCAGGCTGCTGCGCCATCCAGGTCGCAAGAGTGCCACCGGTAGAGGTTGAAATGACTACAATTTTTTCACCCAGAGTACGGGCGATTTCAAATGCCTCAGTAATATCAAAAATCCAATCTGACGGTTTAGCGGCACCCAAAGCCTCACTATCGATACCGTGGCCGGTCAACCGGGTCGCAAAGTAGTTTGCCTGCAGCGATTGTGCGACCTTTTCCGGTACCGGGGATATTTCCTGACGGCAGGCAGAAAAGCCATGAACATACAGAACGCAGTAGCGTGTCTTCTGTGGTTTTTCAGGATTAGTAAAATGGATGCACTTTTCTGCACCATCAACTATACCTGTATAAAGCTGTTCAGAATCTGCGATTTCTTGTGCGAGCGCAACAAGTTCAGAGCTGGAAGCCTGAGGCTGATATGGCCAACGCACCACTGAGGGGTTCCAAAAAAGTGCAATTTTTTCCCTGGGTGCCCAAAACAGAATAAAAACCAAGGCCAGTATTAGAATATACAAGAGCAATTTGAGTCTCCAGGCTATCGATTAAATTGAACACTGAAGTATTAATATTAACTACAGTATTAATCATTTTCAGAAAGAAAGTGTAAAATTTCGCACCTGATATCGTCAGTACAGCTTGAACAGCCAACGTTGTGACTCACTTTGCATATTATTGCCAAAATGATGATTTTTTTGGACTAATATATGCAAATATGTTTCATTGCGCGATTTTTCTGTTCTATACAGATGACAAACTGACACCAGGAGCAAACAATGGCCGTGAAAAAGAAATTTTTGAAGTCCAAACCAGTATGTAAATGTACCTTTTCATTACCCAAAGACGCCGCTCCCGACGCGGATAAAGTAACGCTGGTTGGAGACTTCAATGATTGGGGAACCGAGACCCATGTTCTGAAAAAGCTGAAAAGTGGTGAATTTAAGATCGACCTGGATCTGGAAGTAGGCCGTAAATATCAGTATCGCTACCTGATTGATGACAAAAAATGGGAAAACGATTGGCAGGCCGATGAGTATGCTCCGGCACCCGACTATGCTACTGAGAACTCGGTAATCGCTCTGTAAGAAATCAAAACTCTGTAGAAAATAAAGTGCGCCAAAAATACCCAGGCGCACTAAAAACATCGCAAAATAGTTTCTACCTGAATCCATGACTTCTTCAGTGGATGCAGAGTGTAAGAGCGTAATTTCTATTTGTTTTTCAAAAATTGCAGGAGCCCCCACAGGGGTCTCCCCGATTTTTGGGAAGCAAAAAGGAATCAATGGCTTGCGCACTGCGCCACTATGGAGTCACGGATTCAGGTTATACTCCCTCCCCATTAAGCACCAAAACAGAACGAAGCCAGCAAACACGCACCATCAAAGACCACAAAACAAACCAGAAAACTGCATACCTAACCGAAATAGTGCCTAAATATAAGGATCGCACCATTCCGGTATAGATTTCGCTTATTCCTCTCTACCATAAAAAACACAAACCATTAAAAGCACCATAAAGGTGCATTTCCCCTCACATTGGAGGTCACCTTGGACTCAATAAACAGCGCTGTAGCAACCCTGACCAGCGGCACTAACACTCTATTCATCCTTCTTGGTGCGATTATGGTGCTTTTTATGCACGCCGGTTTCGCATTTCTGGAAGTAGGCACTGTTCGACATAAAAATCAGGTTAATGCTCTGGTTAAAATCATCACTGACTTCGCCATTTCCACGTTGGCATATTTTTTCATCGGTTACTGGATCGCCTACGGTTCAACTTTTTTCGCCGACGCGACAGAGCTGACGCAGAACAATGGTTACGACCTGGTAAAATTCTTCTTCCTGCTAACCTTCGCCGCCGCCATTCCCGCCATTGTCTCCGGTGGCATTGCTGAACGCGCAAAATTCAGCCCGTTTCTGGCAGCTTCCTTCTTTATTGTGGCTTTGGTCTATCCATTTTTTGAAGGTATGGCCTGGAATGGCAATTACGGTTACCAGCAATGGCTCAAGGGCACTTTCGGCGCTCAGTTTCATGACTTTGCCGGTTCGATAGTGGTTCATGCTGTTGGTGGCTGGGTGGCCTTCGCAGCGATAGCTTTACTTGGTTCTCGTCGAGGTCGTTTTCGTAACGGCCGTCTGGTGGCATTTGCGCCATCCAATATCCCTTTTCTGGCATTGGGAGCCTGGATTCTAACGGTTGGCTGGTTTGGCTTTAATGTCATGTCGGCACAGACGATTGATTCAATCTCCGGTCTGGTTGCGGTCAACAGCCTGATGGCCATGGTCGGTGGCACCCTGGTCGCATTGGTCATGGGCAAGAACGATCCAGGCTTTATCCATAACGGGCCATTGGCTGGTCTGGTTGCCGTTTGTGCAGGCTCTGATCTGATGCATCCAATCGGCGCCTTGGTTACCGGTTGCATTGCGGGTGGGCTGTTTGTGTTTGTCTTTACCTGGGCACAGAACAACCTGGAAAAATTTGATGATGTCCTGGGTGTCTGGCCTTTGCATGGTCTGTGTGGTTTATGGGGTGGTATTGCAGCCGGAATCTTTGGCCTGGAATCGTTTGGTGGTTTGGGCGGTGTCAGCTTTATATCTCAACTGATCGGTTCTGCGACAGGAGTGTTGATCGCAGTTGTCGGCGGTGGCGTGGTATACGGTGCCATCAAAAAAATCGCCGGTTTACGCCTGGACGAAGAAGGCGAATATAAAGGAGCAGACCTGGCCATTCATAAAATCGGCTCAACCAGCGTCAGTATGGATGAATGATTGACTAAAGCAGGCAAGGCCAGATGGCCTTGCTGCTGGATGATTTCCACCTGATCAGGCCTTCAGCACGGTCATTATAATTTTCACCTGAATCCGTGACTCCAAAGTGGATGCAGGGTGTAAGAGCTTGATTTCTATTTGTTTTTCAAAAATTGCAGGTGCACCCCAATTTTTGGGAAACAAAGAGGAATCAATGGCTTGCGCACTGCGCCGCTATGGAGTCACGGATTCAGGTTTCAACTATGGGCCAGCAATGATCTATATTATTTCTTATTACTGGCATTCATTGCTTCAAACTGCTGAGTCAGGAAATCACCAACTGTATTCAACTTACTGATGATTGTATCGTTGTATAAAAACTTGGAGGCTAGCTTTTCCTGAAACGTCTGCATTCGGGAATCCAACTCATCGACTTCCTTCTGAATGTCTTCCTGATCATCAGACAACGCCTCTTCTTTTAACGTTAACAGCCCCTTACTACCAAGGATACTATCAAGAAAGGTATCCAACGAAGACAGAATGCCTTCGACATAAGTCACGGAACCTCGGTCTCCTGTTCGCGTACCACTGATTTTGAGCATTAAACCGGTTGCGTCATCAACATCACCCACAGCATCTTTACCATCAACCGCCGGAGTTGACGTAGTCATCCCGAAGATATCAATTCCTTGAGATGTAATTTCGGTCATCCGCACTTTGGACTGCTCGCCTTTACTAACCGAAAAAATACCAAAAATGCCAGTATCAGGATCGTACTGCACATCAACTGCTTTACTTGCGCTCTTCAGCTTGCTGTCCTTGTTGATCTGTTCTTCCAATTCTGTCGCCAGCGTCTCGCCACTCGAATAAGCACCGGTGGACAGTGTTATGGTGCCGGATTCAACACCATCAATCGCAACTTTCAACGTATTATTGGAGCTATCAAGTACAACGGCCGAGGAGAAATCCCAACCAACGCCACCCAGCAAATAACCATTCGTTGCCGCTTCATTGCCATCTGCTGCGGTCAGGTATTGACCGGAGCCATTTGCCGTGACGCCATTAATAGTTCCCTTAACATCTTTACCGGTTTCGACATCCGCAGGGGCACCATTACCATCAGCCAGACCCAACTGGGTAATCGTCGTCAATGATGCATTGCTCAGAGTCACATCAGTGGCATTATCAAAGCGGATAACAAAACGACCATCACCATCATCGTCCTGTTCATAGCTGACGGTCGACTGGGAATCAAAGCCGTGATACTGGCCTTTATCCAAACCAAAACTATCATAACCATTAATATTGACACCACCTGCAACGATACCCAATGCAGTATTGGCATTTGCATCCGCAGCAGAAATCTGAATTGTCGCATCAGCGCCAAAGGTTGCCTGAGTCTGCACACCGTTTTTGGAAGCCGTCTCAAAGTAAAGCTGATTACTGGAATCCAGCTTGGCGATAACATCACCAGCACTGAACTCACCACCACCGCTAGCGGAAGCAAGCGCAGTGTCCAGCGCCTGTTGGATCACATCAAGATTGGACTGAGCATCGTTTGTTCCAGCAGTGCCATCACCATCGACGGTCACATCGATATCGATACCATCCACCGATAAGGTAAAGGCTGCGGGGGTTGCAGAAAAATCAACACCAGTTGACAGATCAACTGAACCGGCATTGGTTATTGCACCGGTACCATCACTTAGCACCTCCAATGTCTGGGCACTGCCAGTGGCGTCTGTGGTTAATACCAGTTTGCTGTTATCAAGACTGGCGGTGACAACCCCGGCACCCAGTTCGGCATCCAGCGCAGTCTGTATGGAATCAAGATTGTCCGCGCCATTGCTATTGACGGTAATAGTATGCTCTGAGCCATTGAGGTCGAAAACGAACTGGGCTGGATCAGCAGTAAAGTCGATTGCCACACCCAGATTACGCGCGCCAGGTTCGGTCATCGCACCTTTTGCATTGGCAGCAATAGTGGCATCAGCATTTATCCGGGTTTGTATTTCAGCCGCCAGATCCGCTGCTGTTTCGTAAATGCCATCGGTAATCGTAATGGTTGACGAACTGACATCACCATATCGATTGGAATAGGACACCTCAAATGAGGTGGAAGGAGAAATACTGACGCCACTGGTTCCGCTGCTGTCATCAATACCGAGAAAATTGATACTGCCTCCGAGCGTGACATTGGCAATATCAATAGTCTGAGTGCCAGCATCTGGAACCGTTGTAAAGACCAGGCGATCACTACTATTGAACTGTGCGTTAACAATTCCGGCAAGGCCTGCATTGTTCAATTCGCTTTGAATATAGGTCAGAACATCGGAACGATCACGATCAGTGGTAATATCGCCATCGCCATTGACGATATCATCCCAATCTTCATCCAGAGTGATATTGTGAGTTCCATCCGCGCTGGTGCCGGTCAAGGTCAGATCGAAGCTGACCGGATTGGATGAAAAATCAAATGAATCGTCTTCACCGACAGCCTGATCCCCCGGTGAAGTGGTCGCGCCAAAGGCGGCATCATTCAATGAGGTAAAATAACTGCCTACGGCCTGACCACCACCCAGTTCAACCAGACCAAGAGTTTCTGCCACCATGGTATCAGCCGAAGTAACAGACACTTCAGATGATGATCCAAACTTGCTGGAAGTAATATCAAAGCGCTGATTGGTGGCATCGAAGACAACCGTGACGCTCTGAGCGGAAAAAGTAGCGTTAATGGAATTCTGCAGCATCAACGCCAGGTCGTCACCATCACTGTAACTGCCCTGCTCCAGCATGACCGATTTGGTTTTACCATCGATATTGAAATTGATCCGATCATTAATGTCGGAAATCACCACATCAGAAGAAAAATCCAGGGCAGCCGTCGTCAGCCCCTGGTATGTGCCCTGCGTGGCAACCTGACTGATATTGACATCATAATCACCTGGCTTTGTATTCGGCCCAATAGTGACAACCTTGACTTGCGAATCACTGGCTTCAGAGGCGGTAGACAACAGACCAACAATAGACTCGGCATCTTCAGCCATCGCATCTTCAAAGGTTGAGCGATTAAAGGTTAATTTGAAGTCATCGAACTGATCGGTTGCAATACCGACTTCAATCAAGCTGGTGTGCTTCGAGCCACTCAAGCCTTCGACAATCTGAGTCAACCCAGAGCGTATTTGCGACTGAATGCCGCGCACCAGGCTATCGCCCGTAAGAATACCACCAATGTCTTCACCGCTGTTGTAGGCAATCAACTCACCATAGATCGTTTTATAGTCATTGTATTTTTCAACAAACGATTCAATCTTATCAGCGATATCGGCCACATCACGTGAAACATTCAGCGTCACGGCTGAGCCGCTGGATTCAGTCAAATTTATAGTAACCCCTTTAATAACTTCATTCAGCGAATTGGAGCTACTGGTAATAGCGAGACCATTAACACGAAGAGAAGCATCAGAGCCTTGCTGAGTTTCCTCCATATTCGAATTGGGATCATTCTGAGCGGCGTTATAGGCCAATGACTGCAGTCCGGCATCACCACTGACAGAGATTTCCATTGAGGTTTCCTGACCGGTTTCTTCACTGGTCAGCAACAGACGATAGCCAGTTCCGTCATACACTACAGAGGCACCAACACCGGCGTCAGCGTTATTGATGGCATCGCGAATCCCACCCAGGGTGTTGTTGCCAGAATTGATCTCAATATCAACAGCCGTATTACCATCGGCCTGAGTAAAACTGTCATAGTCACCAACACCATCATAGGTTGTGGTACCCAATTTGATGGTCAGCGTACCGGTGCCGATGGCGTCATCGACAGTACTGAATTGCTTGCTGGCTAGTGAGTGCGCTTGAGCGATTTCATCAACTTCAATGCGGTAACTACCGGGTTGGGCAGTTGTATTCGTTGTAGCTGTCAACACACTGTCATTTGAAGAACTGGCCGAAGTACTCTGAATCGTTGACGCTTTAGCCAATGATGACAGCGAGCCTTGCATATCAGATAACACATTACGCAACTCACCATAGGCGGAAATTTTTGCCTCTACCCGGGCAGTTTTCGCCTCCAGCCGGAGATCACTTGCCTCCCTTTCGGCGGCGACCAGTTTATCGATCAGATCTGAAGTCAACACTTCAGAGCCAATACCCAGAGCTGAAATACTCGCCATAACCTTACCTAAAGAATGTTGATAACAGTGAATTGCAAAATATAGTCCACGCACTTCGCGCGTGTGGTCAGTTGCTTACTTTATCGGCAAGGTAAGAAAAAACTTTAGCGGCGAATGCCGGTAGAATGAGGAAAACCCGGTCGAGACCGGGTTATAAATTAAAACAAGAATGTCAGACCTGAGCGCTAAACAACATCAGTGGTTCGTCCTGATTCAGCCGTTGTGCCAATTCCAATGCTTCTTCTTCCGGGATCTGTCTAATCAACTCTTCCGAGTGTTTGTCATAGACCCTGACAATGGTATGGCCGGATTCCTCATCCACCTGAAACTCCAATTTCCGTTCAGCGTTTTGCACGTATTCGTTGAGTTTGGCAACCGCGCGCTCAACTTTTTGATCCATGCTTTCTTCCTTCTGTTCAGCGCGAGCTAAACCTTGAGGACGATCCTGCTCAGTCTGACGAACTTCCGTCGAGGCTGATGACGTTTTTCCATTTACGTCCTGCTCATTCTCTGTACCAGTCGTTCTTTCCGGTGCGGAAGTTCGGCCTTTAGCAGGTATGACCTGCTGTAAACCTATTTCATTCATAAACACCTCCGATCACCAATCAGTTAACTTGATTCAGGGTCAGGCCGCTCAGCGGCCCGACCCATAGACCCTATTAACCGAGTAGTGACAACACCTGCTGAGGTCGCTGGTTGGCCTGCGCCAGGATGGAAATACCAGCCTGTTGCAATACCTGAGTTCGCGACAGTTCTGCGGTTTCAGCCGCAAAGTCTGCATCCCGGATCTGCGAGTTCGCAGCCGACAGGTTCTCAGAAGTAATTTGCAGGTTCGAACTGGTAGATTCGAAACGGTTCTGCAAGGCACCGAGTTCCGCACGCTGACTGGATACTGCCTTCAGTGCGTTATCGATCGAGGCAATGGCATCCTGTGCACCCTGATAGGTCGAAACATCGACGTCCTTGAGGAAGGTACCGTCAGAGGCACCGCCGTAGCTGCCTTCCTGGAAGCCTAGTGCAGTCAGTTCATCAACGCCTTTTGCACCAGTGGCAACGGTAAACTCGCCAGCGGATTCCAGAGTCACTGTGCCATAGGTAGTCTGATAAGCCGCACTCTCAGCACTGATGCCGTTGTTATTGACCGCAGGCGTATCACCAAAGGTGGCCTCACCAATACCGTCAACATTGTCAGCATCCATACCGAACATGGCACCGATCGAAGCACCCGCACCGGATCGGTCGTCGATGGCAATGGAGATGTTACGGCCATCTACAGCAGTCATGGTCAAAGACACACCGTTATCAACCGCAGCCACACCCGTTTTACCTGCAATACCATTGACCAAATCCAGAGCATCGGCCTTGGCGCGGTCAGTATCGATAGCACCGGCACCGTCGTCCTGCAGCGTAACCACACCGGCAGAATATCCGTTAATGAAGATCTCGGCAGTATCGCCAATTGCAAACTGCCCAGTAGTTGGTGAAGAACCAGTTATTGCTGTTCCATCACCACCAACCACTTTGGTCGCATTAACCGTGGCCATAACACCGGTCTCATCGGACACATCATTAATAGCAGCAGCAACCGCGATGGCCGACAGCTCTTTAGAGCTGGACAGAATACGCGTACCGTCACTGGCATACTCAGCACTGGCAGTATCCGCACTCACCTTTGCTGAACCGATAGAAACGCCATTGATCATGACATCACCATCTTCCAGGCCGTTCACACTCTCGAAAGAAGTGCTGCTGGCTGCGCCAGTATAGAATTCACCTTTGGCCTCAGGGTCAGACATGGTGAGGGTGATATCCTGACTTCCAGTAGCAGAGTAAGCCAGCGCACCAGACAGCTGCTGCTCTACACTGCCAACGAGATTATTCGTGGTTTTCTGTTGAAGCGAACGACCTTCTGCATCAGTTGCCATGGTGACTTCACGACCAGAGAAGTTACGGATCGTCAGAGTCATTTCATCACCGGCCGCATTCAATGTCGCGCTGACATCCATATCCTGTGCACTGAAGTCAGTATTGTTGATACTTTCAGCCAGGTCAGCAACCGTTACCGCACCGCTGCCATCCTCATCACTGACGGCAACGCCCGCACCTGAAGACACAGCACCACCGGTTCCAGTGCTGATATACAGAGTATCACCAACAGCCAGATTGGTATCATCGAAGGTCAGGGAAATTTCTTCCCAAGCGTTAACATCGCTATAACTGGTATTCAGCGTATCTGCCAGCTCCGCAACCGTCGTATTGTTTGCCAGCGTAGTATCGGATTGCGCGACACCATCCACAGTCACACTGACCACGTTATTACTGGTCGAGGACATGTTGGTATCACCATAGGAAGTTAATTCAATAGAACCTGAGGCAAAGAACTCACCATTGGAGATACCCGCCGTACCATCGAACGCCTGGATCGTAATCGGACCGGAGACCGTTGTTTCGAAGGCAATGGCCCCTTGAACGACGGTTGCATCACCAGCAGAGGTGACGCCCATATTCACACCAGCCGCCGACAAGGCAAAACTTCCAGTAGTACCGTTTGAAATTGTACCTGACAAAAAGCCAGAACCATTTGGACTCGTCGCTATACCCAGCGTCAGGAAGCCACCAGCGCCCGTGTCATTCTTAATACGAATCGAAACAGCATCTTCGTCTATAGACAATTCCGCTTCAACAGTAATGCCCGCACCGAAAGTAGTGTTATTGATTCTGTCAGTCAGGTATTCCAGACGCGCTGCCGTAGTATCATAGCCTCCACCAGTGACGTCGTCAGGCAAAGACAGAGTCTGACCAGCCAGATAAAGCTGGTTACCACCAGTCACTGTTGAGAAATCGGTAATAGTAAAATCAATTTGCTCATAAGCATTAACGCCAGCCACACCATCCAGTTTGGCAATCGCTGAGGAAATATCCGCGCCTGAAGCAACGGTCACATCAGCGATTGAACCACCGGCTGAAGAAACCTTAAAGTTAATAATGTCCGTTGCTGTGGCATTGTCCGCAGCACTACCAGCACTGCCATAAATTGTATTCTGGAAGCTACCACCGGCAAAGACCGTACCGGTATCAGATGTATCACCCATCTTATTGGTTAATGAACCGGCAATAGCAGGATCAGACAAATCTGTCGCAGCCAATGTGCTTGACTGAACCTCATTAACAGTGGTTGCAATACCGCGATCATAAGTTCCGGCCGTCAGACCAGCATTTGCCAGATCACCACGACCAGTACCGTTACCACCTGTGATTTCGATACTGCCAACATCAGGGTCGGCAACCAGAGTATAGCCACCGGTTTTGGTCAGGCTATAAACATTATTACCACCGGCACCATCAACGTCAGTCAATCCACCTGTCAGACCAGAAGCCGCGAGAAAAGTATTAGTTGCTGCGAGGCGTTCTGTATCTGACGTAGTCGCGCCATAACCGCTTAAATTCCCTGTATCCAATGACAGCTGAATATTACGACCATCCGCTGCAACCAACTGCACACCACCGACGTCGGTATTGGTGTTGACTGCGGTTACACCGGTTAAATCAGATGATGCGTTAATCGCTTCAACAACCCCGGCACGGGTCTGAGCGGTATCAGAAGAAGTAGACAGATCAATTTCAACGCCGTTCAGCGTGATAGTGGCTGTGCCTGCTGTTGCTGACATCTCAGAACCACTGGCAATATTGGTATCAACATAGGCTGTTACACCAGTTTCAGCACTCTTCTCGTTAATAGAAGCCACTTTGGCAATAGCAGAAGCGGCTGCATTGGTTGTAGACGCTGTATCCGCGTTGGCTTTGGAAGCATCGATAGAAATACCGTTAATAGTCAGGTCACCATTAGCAATGGCTGAATCTGTACCGATAGCACTGACACCAGCAGTCGCTGATGAGCCCAGTTTTGCAGCGGTCAATTCAGAAATTTTCACATCCACGGTTTGACCCGCATCCGCACCGATCTGGAAAGTACCCTCAAAAGTACCATCCAACAGACTACGTCCGTTGAAGTTGGTTTCATCGGCAGTACGGCTGATTTCAGAAATCAACTGGGTAACTTCCTGCTGTATTGCAACCCGGTCATCATCGGAGTTGGTGGCGTTGGCAGACTGAACGGCCAGCTCTCGAATACGCTGTAAGTTCTCAGTCATCGCACCCAGCGCACCTTCAGCGGTTTGCGCCAGAGAGATACCGTCCCCCGCGTTTCGAATCGCGACATTCAGGCCTTTTACCTGAGACTCAAAACGGGTGGAAATCGCCAGACCCGCCGCATCGTCTTTGGCACTGTTAATACGCAAACCGGAAGACAAGCGTTCCAGGGCCGTACTGTTAGCGCTTTGAGATGTATTCAAATTCCGCTGCGCCGTCAACGATGCAATATTGGTGTTAATAATTTGAGGCATGATTTTCATCTCCTTCGCTGGCTAACAGCATCGCCCTAATGCGATCGTGTCTCAGCGATTTTGCTCATATACAGACACTATTTCGGCACCCACACTAAGATCTTTAATTTTTTTATGACCTATACATTTTTTCACAAAGCGACGAAACGCATGCTGCATGCTGGTTGAGCAGAAAGACATAGAGGTACATATTTTGCTAGGCTCTATAAAACGACAAATCAAGTTGATTCTATGAACCCGCAGAAAAAGCAGGAAATCGACGCTAAAATGAACCGCTTGAAGCAACAGTTCGACAAAAATCTGGACTATCTCAAGCATCACGCCCGTTCGGTTTACCAACAAATTATTGACACCAAGAAAGGCCCAGAGCTGATAATTGACCCCGAAAATTTGACGGTCAATATTAAAAAGGATGGTCAGCTCGTCTACCCCAAGTCCCCCATCGATTTTGCACTGGATGAAGTTAACAGTTTTTACAAAATCATGGATGAAAAAAACTATGCACCACCGCCCAATGCGCTAGTACTTCGTAATCTCATCAAGAAACACCCCTTCACTCGCTCTGCCATGGCGTACGGACAGGCACTGCAAAGTTCAGGGCTGATTCGCGGCAAACCGGCGGTTATTGATATAGTGGTCTTTGGCATAGGGCTCGGTTTCCACATCGAAATGTTGGCCAACACCGCCAAATTTACCAACATTACTATCATTGAAAATGACATCACGTTCTTGATCGCCAGTCTGTACACAATCAAATGGTGGGAGCTACTCAGGAACAAAACCCAAGGCACATCTTTTACCCTACATATCAACCCGGGTGAAGAGAACAAGGACAACTACCACGGTACGCTGAAGCATCATTGTCATCGGCTCTTCCCGTCAATTTCGATATCCACGTTGATATACAACCATCAACCTTTTGCACAGGATTACACTGAAGCAAAGAAGATTGTCGAAGAGTATGCCATCCACATGAAAGTCTCCTCCGAGATGATTGCACCGGAAGCGCAGCGCCTGTTTAACGCCAATGAAAACATCAAGGCTGGTTTTCCAGCAATTGATCTTGACCAAAGCAAGATAGCCGGAAAAAAGATTGCCATCATCGGTGCCGGTCCGTCACTGGACATCTATGTTGACATTTTACGAGCCCACCGGGATAAGTTCTTTGTGATCTCCTCAGGCAGCGCCTTGTCATCGCTATTGAAGCTCGACATCAAGCCGGACTTGCACTTTGAGCTGGAATTCCAGAATCTGGCGTACAAGTTATTGAACCACGTCAACAAGTCTTACCCGCTCAGTGAGTTTGACCTGGTCGGTACTTATGAAGTTAACCCGTTCTTTCCGTCCTTCTTCCGCAACGCCTACATGTTTATTCCGGAATCTTCCGAGCTGCAGCAGCTACTGGGCGAAAAACATACCTTGCGCAGAGGCGGCATGACCTGTACCAATGGCGCAACTGCACTTCGCTTATACCAACGGCGAGCACCATAACAAAACCAATGCCTCGCAAAACCCGCCAGAAGAGTTGAAAGCTATTACAGATAAAGAGTTTGGGCGCACTACCAACCTCGAAGTAAAGGACACTCAAGGAAATAAAGTAGCAACTTCTGCCCGCTTGAACTCAGCCAGACTTACTATGGAAACGCTGATGCCATTGATCAATAATCAGGTTTATAACTGCTCACACGGTGCAAATATAAAAGGAACAAACTTTACATCAACCGAAGCATTAACTGAGCAACTAAACATCTTAGAAAATACCGAAGCAAGCTACAGGTTAGCGACGGTTAATATTGATCACACCCTCGTCTTCGGCCGGACTAAAAGCCTGCTCAACAAAACCATTTCTGTTGCCAGAGAAATTTCAGAAATACTGAAAAAAACCAATACCGATCCAATTGAAAATACCAACTTGGTCAAGAGCCTGTTCCATAAAATCAATATGGATTTTATCCACGATATAGGGCAGATGAGAAACACACTGAGTGTTGTAAAATACCCGCTCCTGCAACTGTTTGTCTTTACCAATATGCTGCCGGAAGAAAAACAGCAGGAAGTCATCGACATCTGGAAATCCGATTATAATAATTATATCGACTATATTGAGTTTCTATTCAACTTCTCGCTGACCAATAATGACTTTCTGGTAAAAAAGGACTGGGTTGGGAAAGGCGAAACCATCACAGCAACTGCCAAAGAAGAGGAACAAGAAAATGAGCAGTGAACAGGAATCGTTTTGGCTAAGCGAATTTGGAAAAGGCCATATCGACAAAGCATTGCCCCCGATGCACACTTTTTTCACGTATTTTTAGGCTAAATGAATTTACAGAATATCTCGAATCTCTGGATACGCTGTTTAGTCGAATGCTCAAAGAAAAAGACTTTATCACCGATAAAGACTGGATGTTCTAATCTGGGAGACCTGAAAAACATGACCTACAAAACCGACCAGGAAAATTTCTGGACCAGTAACTTCGCCACCGGCTACATGGAACGCAATGCACACTACGCAGCCAATATCGCTGCACGCAGCAAGCTGTTCTCAGAAGTACTGGAACGAACAACCGGTGTTGAATCCCTGACCGAATTTGGCGCCAACATAGGCCTGAATTTACTGGCTTTGAAGTCAGTCACCCCGGACAGTAAATTGCAGGCAATAGAAATTAACCCTGAAGCCTGCAAAGCACTGAAAGAAATTCCCAAGATTGATGTTATCAACAAAAGTATTCTGGAACTTGCAGAAAGTGATCTGGATAAAGCAGACCTGACCTACACCTCTGGGGTGTTAATTCATATCAACCCGGATGAACTGAATCGCGTATACGACATCCTTTATCAGTATAGCAACCGCTATATCATGGTTGCAGAATATTATAACCCGACACCGGTGATGATTCCCTATCATGGTCAAGACAATATGCTGTTCAAGCGCGACTTTGCCGGTGATATTCTGGACCGGTTCCCTGATCTGAAACTGCTGGACTATCGCTTTAAATATCATCGCGACAATAATTTCCCATTGGGTGATATCACTTGGTTTCTGCTGGAAAAAAACAAATAACTAACCTGAATCCGTGACTTCTTCAGTGGATGCAGGGTGTAAGAGCTTGATTTCTACCTGAATCCGTGACTCCAGAGTGGATGCAGGGTGTAAGAGCTTGATTTCTATTTGTTTTTCAAGAAACAAAGAGGAATCAATGGCTTGCGGACTGCGCCGCTATGGAGTCACGGATTCAGGTTCTATTTATCTTACAAAAATTGCAGGTGCACCCATAGGTTAACCCCTATTGCTGGGACGCAAAAAGGAAACAATGGCTTGCGCACTGCGCCGCCATGGAGTCACGGATTCAGGTTAAATCCCACATCACCCTCTCCCAAATCCACTAAACAACTCCCCCCACAAGCCCCATTAATGTGATGAATTCCACAATATCCACATCCAAAAAACCAGCCACAACAGTAAATACTTGATCAGGTCACTTCGAACTATATATTCTGCCTCTGGATAACTGAATCCACAACGCTAACGTTGTGAGCTATCAATAACCTGCAACCAACGCACAGCGATGGTATATGGATTCAGGGTTATTTTTTGGGATACTCAAAGAAGGAAAGTAACATGAACACTCTACATCAGATCAACCGCACCACTGACATTCCGCTGATAGCCGAAGTAATTGAAGCCGCCAACGGTGAAGCCACTAAAATCCGTCGACAGGATGGCACGATTATCCCCGTCGAAGCCCATGCCGCCATGACCCCCACCATCAAAAAGGGTGATCGGGTGGTTTTTACCCTTTCCTCCGCAAACGCCATCATTCTTGACCGCCTGCGCCGCCCCGGCGAATCACCGGTCAAGACGTTCTCAGAGCATGATGATCACCTGCTTCTGGAAAGCGAAAAACACATTTTACTTAAAAGCCCCAATGCCACCATCGCGCTATCGGCCGATGGCAACCTTTCACTGAATGCAGAAAACATTCTCACCCTAGCCGAAGCCTTGTGCATCATTAGAGGAAAAGGCATCGAAATTAATTAATACCAGAATCCGTGACATCAGAGTGGATGCAGGCGGTAAGAGCTTGCTGTCTATTTATTTTTCAAAAATCACAGGTGCCCCTATAGGTTCACCCCGATTTTCAGGAAGCAAATAGGAAGCAATGGCTTGCGCATTGCGCCGCTATGGAGTCACCAATTCAGGAAACACTCCACACGTTACGACAAGGAAAATACCATGACCTGGTCAATGGATATTCAAGCCAGGAGGCGGCAGCAAAAACAATTGCGGCTGCTTCTGAAAGCCCGTGCACAATGTTATCAGATCGGTGTCTCTGCTCAGCGAGCCGCCCATATGGATAATCAATTATCAGCATTGCTGAACGGCTATTTGCACCATAGCGTTGAGCCAGCCGAACGCGAAGAAAACACACCGGATATCAGCTCAGCCGAAGCCGTTTTTATCGCCGTATCCCAAGCCATTCTCAGCAATAACCCCAACCGGTTAAGTGCTATTGTGATGCAGCTAGCCGACCAATGGGAAAGCCTCAAACCGGCACTGCATGAAGCACTGGCCTCTGCAATCATCAGGCATCAATCCTCTGCGCTTGAGCAGTTGCAAGCACAGGGCAATTGCTATGAAAGCCTGTACCGACCGGCCATAACCGGCTGGCTGCAATACTTAAGCGTGTTTCTGGAACCGGCAGTCAGAAAACGGATTATCCCCGATGACATCAACTGGCTGGACCCCATCATTGACACCGCCCAGCCACTGACACTGAAACAGGCGCTTGACCTGACTCGCAACAATGCCGAGCTGTTCAACCAAGAACGGGTCAGCCCCGCCTGGGCGCTGATTTTTTGTGACCCGGCTGATCCAGCCGTGCAGCAACACCTGCTCGACATAGAGCAACCAGAACCGGAAGTCGCCTATCCGGTTTACGGTGCCTGGGGTTTGCCTTGGTGCCTTGAACGCATCGCCACAGGTTTGGAATCCGTCCGAACCAATGAACAGGCCTACCGGCAATGGCTATTACTAACCGATCACCCATTGCCACAGACACCTATCCTACAACCGATGTCGGCTTCTGCGTCAAAACCCCAGCCCGATGTTCAAACCATGGCAGATAGCGCCTCAGCGCAGCATTACCTGAGCCAACTGAAGCAGGAAAGTGTCAGCACACAACATCAGCACATTGCGCAAAAACTGCATCTGGCAAGGTCACTGCTGGCAAATAATGGCGCACAGCAAGAACTGTACGCACTCGCCTTAATGCGTGGTGATAACGCCACCGCCTGCATCAGCACGCGGCATAGTTATGCCCAGCATCTGCACAACCTGTCCGGGTTAATACAACTTTCAACAACACCATGGTGGGCGGCGAACAATGCAAATCAATAATCACTCTCCCTGGGCTGCACAGCTTGCCCCTGCCTGGGGTAAAGACCGAAAACAGCAGATGACCGTAATCGTAAAAACCGGTTTCTGCTGGGATACTCAGGGCAAATTAACCCCGATAGAACAAAACGACATTGCCTTTGAAGGCGCCGAACGCTTCTTTGATGATGACTACGAAAACGCCTCCCTCGCCGCCAGTAACGACCTGGTGCCATTTAAAGACGGTTTCGAACTGCTGGTCACCGGCACAGCCCATCCGGCGAATAAGCAGGCCAAGAAAATGCAACTGGCCGTTGCCTTCACTCGCGGTAGCGATGAAAACCTGAAAACCGACTGGGAAAAACAGCTCACCGTCTTTGGCAGACGCCACTGGCAACGAACCCTGCTGGGCACCGTACCCAGCATTCCACCCGCCATTGAACCTACTCCGGTACGTTACGAATACGCCTACGGTGGCAAGAAAACAGATAAAGACGGCAACGAAAAATTAAAAAAGGGTCTCTATCTGCAAAACCCATCCGGGCTGGGTTTCAGCGCTGGAAAAACCGAACACCGGCTACCGTTGATTGAAAGAGAACCGCTTATTACGCATCCGAGCCAGCAAGTCAAACCGGCCGGTTTTGGCCCCATTGCCAATAGCTGGGAACCGCGAAAAAGCCTCTTTGCAGAACTGGACAACAAAGCCGCCGCCAACGCTCGTTGCCCTTACCCAGCGTCATTAAACACAAAACTGTACAACAGCGCGCCAGAGGACCAACAATTCACCACACCACCAGCCGACGGCACATGCCTGGTGCTGAGCGGATGGCACCCGGATATAGCACTGCAACGCATCGAACTGCCGACAACCGGCCCCAGCGTTATGGTATTCAGGCAGGCACAATGGCAAGCCATGCCAATGGCATGGGACACCCTGATTATCGACGCAGACAACCAGCGGCTTTATCAGCTCTGGCGCGGCGCTATACCCTTTGATCCGGCACACATTGAATTGATGCAATTTCACCTGACCGACCCAACACACCAGCAATGGCTGAATAAACAGGCAGCAACAAAGGAGCACGCTTAATGGAATCAATAACCACCCTCGCAGGCCTAAGTAAACTCTCAATCGTGCAAGCGCAATTGGTCACCGCTGCCGGCACCGACACAGCGCAAATACTGGCCGAGGTAATGAACGAATTCCCCCACGCCCGTGCACAACAAGGCTGGTTCACCCACGTCAACGTCAGTGAGCCAACCGAAATAATCGCTGCTGATATCGAAACCATCGACAGCACTGACCCAACCGACCGAATGCTGGACATGCTACTGGTATGGCTTGAACAAATAACCTGGCCAGAACACCCACCCGAGCACATCTACCTGCTGGCCCCGGTTGACCTGACCACCTGGCTGCAAAAAAAGTTACCCAATACCAATGCCCAATGGCACTGGTTTAACGAACTGATCCCCTGCCTGAACGACTGGAACACCCGACTGGAAAACAGCCCGCCATCGCACGCCAGCGACCAACCCAGCCAAGAGGCCAATACCCTGCTCATAGCGCTGGACAGCCAGATTCAACCCGAACCCTGGTACGACCAGCGCGGCGACCTCTACCACGAACACAACCAGGATGGTCGTCTGGTCGGTGAAGGGCTCGCCGCCCTATGGCTACAGGAAACCGCCACCCCAACGGTAACCGGGCCACTCTATTATTGCCGCGAACCCAAGGCAGCATTAGCCGCTGAAGATACCACCTACAGCCTGAAAAGCCTGTTCGATCAGGCCCCCACCGCCACGTTCAGCGCACTGCTGAGTAACCACAGCCCGTCCCGGTTACATGCCTGTGAACTGCATTATTTTACCAGCCAGGTCACCCAGGCGCGGCGGCGCGAGGCCCAGCCTGCCGACACCCCATCAGACAACGACCTGGATGACAACCTCACCGTTTACCACTACCCAAGAGCAATCGAGCCCCCCTTAAACGACTCGCCCGCCAACCTCGCCGCCAGCTTAGGGGATACAGGCCTTGCCACACTGCCAATGCAACTGGCACTGGTTCACCTCAGCCAGCGTTACGCCAACCAGATGCCCCCCTGGCAGGCACTGATCCACCTATGCGCCGACAACCGTTTTTACTGGCCAATGGCACTACCCGAACCACATCAAACCAACCACAGGGAAGCCCAAAAATGAATAATGTATTGATCAATGGCCGCAGCGCCGTACATAAAGAGTCCAATGGCAAACTGATGACCACCGACGTGTGCCTGACCCGGATTGGTAACTCCGTCGTACCAATCCCATATCTTAATATTGCCCAGAGCAGCGATGCCGCCAAAACCGCCAGTTCCGTTAAGATCAATGGTCAACCGGTCTGTACCAAGGACTCCATATTCAGCAAAAGCAAAGGCGATGAACCCGGCAACAAAAAAGGCGTCAAGTCCGGCACCAAAGGAGGCGAAGCCAGCTTTATCATGGCCAGCCCCAACGTAAAAATTGAAGGCTGCTTTGCGGCCAGAGCGCTGGACAGCATGGTATCGAACAAACAGAACACACCACCGATGCCATTAATTCAACCAATGGGGATGCCACCCATCCCCTTACCGGCAGCGTCTGTGGCCGCGCCTGAAGGGGTCGAAACGAACATAGTGACCCCCAGCCTGCGCATCAAACAACCGTACAGCAGCACCGAGTTACCGGTACTGGTGCTCTCGCAAATGCAACGCCAATTCCCCTTTCAATACGACGGCGAAGCCTGGTGTTTCAAAGACCCCATGGTGGACCAAGTGACGGTTCAACAGATAACCGTTTTTTATGCCTGCCAACAGGGTATGCATGTTGAACGCCTGTATTTTCACGACGATAATCACGAACCGGGTTACAAACACATTTATCTGATCGGGCAAGGTAATTGGCAAGCCACGCTATACATCCAACACCTTGAACATAACCACTTTGTTGATAAAGCCGATATACCCGTACAGATGACAGAAACAATCAACATGTGGGGCTCCGCCTGGCGGGCACCGATCACCCTAAAGATGTCTGATGTTTATCGTCTGCACCTGCAACACACACAGGGCAGTGACCTGTACAGCCAGAATACTCTGTACATCGAAAAGCATGACTCCATCAATTAAACCCTGAATCCGTGACTCCAGAGTGGATGCAGGGTGTAAGAGCTTGATTTTTATTTGTTTTTCAAAAATTGCAGGTGCACCCATAGGTTCATTGAAATTTT
>JARRJP010000027.1:0-28685 GCA_037389025.1 Reinekea sp.
CGGGCTTCCAGTTCTTCAAAGGGAATTTCGTTAACTTCTCCTTTTTTATTGACGAAGCGAAGAACGCCCAGGTCTCGGCGTAATGCAGCTCCAGAAACAAAGGGAGGATCAAATAGATTGGCAATACCTGTTTTTACTAGGGCTTTGAAAAACAAGTAGTAGAGTGGTTGAAGTGTGAAGAAATAGAAATGGAACCCTGGCGTAAAATATCCGTTCAAATGCAAACTTAGGGTGTATTTGGAATTAAAAAACACCAATAACATCCCCCCACCAATAAATAAAAAATATGATAAAAAAGACATCATCCCCGTAAGCATCGTTAGTATCTGAAACCAGAAAGATGGAAAACGCAATACATTGGGAAATAAGAAGCAGGAAGGCTGATAACCCAATAGTTGATCGGTTGTTTCACCAAATTTCTGTTCCAAATAACATTGCTCATGTGTCAGACTTTCTTCAAGGCTTTCAAGCTCATCCGCCATACTGTCCATAGCCAAGTATTCATGGCTATTCGTACCATTAACTAATACCTGACCAAAAGCCGACTGAATTTTGTGGCGAGTAGTGTGAGTGCCCTCCTCCTGTCGAGCTTGTCGCTGGTGAGGCTCTCCTGTTAGTTTTTCATACCCCATTGCAGTGGGTTGATAATTCACTTCAGGATAGGACGCTATAGACTCTTCGTTTGTTTTACCCTTCCTGCCCAGCCATTTAAGGCGGGTCAGGAACGATGGTGGTTTTATCTGATCAGAGCTTGATTGCGTCATAACCTTTTAAATTCTCCTGTTAACTGGTTATCCATTCGACTTGCGCCCACCCTTTGTCAGAATCGCTGTCCTGATCAAAATCCGAATTATCCAATGGCAAGCTGATGCCGGTTGAGAGAATATGGCGGAATTTAAACTTCCATTTATTTTCCCGGCTGATATGACCTTCGCCCACAAAGGGAGCTTTAATGGTTTCATCAGGAATTTCAGGGAATATAAACAAAAAGGTTGTGCTGGTCACCTGAGTATTCATCAATTTGTTTTGCAGGCTGGCGGGCGACACTTTCTTTTCACTGCCTTTTAACGGTATCGTGGTCGACATGGCTCCCGATAGACTGGATCTCGGTGTATAGGTATATGTCATTTGCTGTATTGTGGCTTCCCAGTCCAAGGTACTTTGGTGAAGTTCAAAACCCGGATGATTAACGGTGACGGTAATTCTATGCGCGCCATTGTATTTTTCTTTTCTAACTTCAGCGGTCGGGTGCATTAACAGGTTTTGCAACCCAACAAGGGATTTATCAATGGTTGAATAATCATCAATATCCAGCCGGTTACCATGACTGTCGCTAAACGGTGAATGTTCTGCCCAGCGCTCGGAAGGGGTATCTTTAAACCATTTATTAACGACATACATAATAATCAGGCTCACTGCAAATATTGCCCAGCCTATAATAGGCACCATTAGTGAGACGCTGGCTGCCAGGGTTCCTGCCATTGCCCCGCCAATTAAACCAACTGCAGCGCCAGCCAATCCTAATACCGCCGCAACACCGGTTAACATGGCGGCATCATAATCGTGATCGCGAAATAGTTTATAGCTGTCGTAGGCCGTAAAACCGGCGCCGATCGCATTACCAATAGGACCAAGCCAACGAACAAACGGTACTTTGATCGTCCCAACTTTCCAAATACTCAACGTTTTTGTTTTTGAGGCAAATTTAAGTGCTTTATTTGTTTTCCCCTTCTCTCCTAACCATTTGATAAGGTTATCTTCACCATGCCAAGCGTCCATTACATCCACAATAGCACCCGTCACATTTATAATCTGGGTAAAAGACTGACTTGCCCCGACAAACAGATCCAAGCCTGTCGCATTCTTTAGGTTTTCGACAGATTCCTTCAACGCAATCCCCTCCATCAACAACATAATCTTCGGCAAATGCGTCATAGCATGAGAATGCAACTGCGTTCCTTGAATCTGGCTGGCTCTTTTATACACCGCATCCCATTTGGTGCCTTCCGGTATCACCCATAAATCCATACTGGCTTTTACAATGGACTCGCTATTGCCGGTCTTACCGTATTGGGCAAAGATCGAACTTGCATCTGCGCTGGTAAAGTCCTGTGGGTCAATGCCATGCATGGGTCTTAGCAGCGCAATATCCGCTGCGGCAATGGTACTCCCATCAACATCCAGAACCTCGGTTATGCGGTTATAGCAACCAGGGTTTTTCTGTATCTGTGCGCTTTCATTCGCGAGCCGACGGCGATCGTGGCGTCGCATATTCTGCGTGCGTACCTTTTCCATCCGGTCGATACGATATTGGCCCAGAGGAACTTTGCCATTAAGGCTTTCCCCCCTTTTTATCAGATGCAAACCGGCCAGATTCGGTATGCCTGCCCCTTTCATTAACCGAAACAAGACGGTAATGCATTCTTTGGTCGCCGGGCGCTCTTTGTATTCACCGGCCAGGGCGCTAACGATCTTGCCAAACCGGCTGATCCAGTCGAAGGAATTTTTGACGCCATCAATCGACTCTGTTTCTTCTTTTTTGGCGGCGACTGTTTTTTGAAAATCGTCAAGGCGGAAGAGTGGTGAGGTCACTGCATTATTTGGTGTCACTTCGGGGGTTTTGTCGTCCCGAATATCAATATCCGCTTCGTTAGGAAACAGCCAGGCGCTGATGGTGTGTTGACCTGAATAGATTTTCTCCACCAGATCATAGCCTTTTGCCAACACGCTTTTATGCGCTGCTCGCTCTTCTTCATGAACCTTTTTAAAATCGTATTGATGATCAAAGTTGCTCGGGTCAATAACTATATGGTTAAGCATATCAGCGACTTTGGCCCAGAGTTTGTAGTAGTTATCACCAGGTATCCAGGCAAAGTCTTCAAGAACGCTTTCCAGTGTAATGCTGTGGTCAAATTCTTCATAGGCGTCAACTTCGCCGGAACAGTAGGCGATATAGGCTTTCTGAATTTCCCGATATTCCCGGCGAATCTCTTTACGCTGTGGCACCCGCAGCCAGTTTTCCACGGCAGTTTTACTGAGCCGGTCTCCGGTGTCTTTCAGGCTGTCCTGAATTTCTTCGGTGGTGTCGTCATCTTTGCCTTTCAAGGCTTCAATGGCGTCAGTATCCAGATAGGTGGCATAGCTAAGCTGAGCAATGAGTGTGAGGTTGGCAATATCTTTTCGTTGCCAGCCACCTTGAGGCATGTCAACAGGCATCGGCGGTGGTGTGTATAGGTCCTCTTTAGAAAGCAGATAGGGGTACGGCATTCTTGAAATACTGGTGGTGGACTGCCCTTCGGGGATAAAAGCGCCTTTCATTTCAGCCAGCATTTGTTGCTGGTTCAGTAATAGCATTGACAGGCCGGTATTGAAATTCTCAACCATGCCAAGTGGGTTTTGGACATAAATGGTGCTGTAATCACCACCTAACGCGTTTTGTTGTGACAGTGGTTTGCCCATGCGGGCACTTCGGTTGGCTTCGGTATCGCCAATCGGTTTGTCGGCATCGCGCAGTTTTATTTTTTGGCCTATCTGAATATCGCCTGCATTGGACAAGCCATTAAAGTCAGCCAATGCCTGATAGCTGGTGATAAATTTATAGCGCTGTGCAATTTTCGTCAGGGTTTCGCCGCTACGTACCTTATGGACTAAGCGAGGATCCTCTGGGTTCATACCACCAAGAGAACAGATGCGCGCCCAACTCCATTGTATTTCGGAGATGGCAATCTGCACTTCTGTCTCTGTATTACTCCAGCGGGTCGGAAGAACGATCCCCTTCTGGCTGACCCCCTGTGCTGGCCGCTCATCGACTGTTTGCCAGGTGTGCAGGTCAACATCTTTGAACCGGCCGCTATCGGTTATCTGGTATTCATGCCAAAGATAGCCATCAACAAAGATATACAGCCAGCCAGGTCGCAATTGTTGTGTTGATTCGGTAACGCCCTGCTCGCCGCTCATTTGCAAAGCTACCTGAGCATACTGAAGTGTGACCGGGGCGCTGCCGTCAACCTCTTCCCTTGCAACACTTTCACCTATTTGCAGTGGAATAATTATGTCAGGCTGGGCAGCGCCGTCTTTATCGGGCATTGCTGGTACTTTCAGGCTGGTCTGGTAATTACCCTTCAGAATATCTGTAAACTGAACTACGCTGCTCATGGATCATTTCCTTATCCAAAATTCGTTAATTTGATGATTCGGTGACCGGTTTTGAAATAACGATGCTTTCTTGTTCACTATCGACAACCAGTTCATGGTTTTGCTGACAGTCGCCTTCCAGCTCGATCTCATGCGCATCAGGCCCTTCTTTGGCTTCCAGCTCTTCTGGCGCAGTGGTGCCTTTCGGAATGGGTGGCAGGCCGATGTCCTGCATTAATGGCATGGGTGGTGTGTTCTGTTTGTTTGATACCATCATATCCATTGCCCGCACTGCGGCGACACCTTCGATAAACACGTTGCTGCTGGCGGTTACAAAGGAGGCTTCCGCGCCCTTGGTGCCGGACTTGACGCCTTTTTTGTTACCCGGTTCATCGCCTTTGCTTTTGGCGAAGATGCTGTCTTTAGTGCAGGCCGGATTACCGTTTATAAATACGGACCCTGCTGTTTTATCGGCGTCTGTGCTTTTAGCAACATTGGGGTATGGGATGGGGACTACACTGTTGCCGATGCGGGTCAGGCAAACATCAACGGTGGAAAGAACACCACCGCTGTCTTTATGCACGGCGGTACGGCCGTTAATCAGAACATCTTTCTCACTCATTTTTTTATCTCCTGTGAATTTTCTGCGCGGATCGGGCTCCAGATCATGCGCTGACTTCCTTCATTTGCGATTGCCAAAGGATAAACGGGCTCTTTCCAATGATGTTGAATCAGTAATTGCAGCGATAGTGCACAAACCCCCAGTTCCCCCAGCAGGCTGGATAACTGATACTCTACCGGGCGGTTATCAATTGGCAGGGGCGGCTCGGGTTTAGGCGACCTTAGGTTCTGTTGCAGCTTATAAAACTCAATAGCGGTTTGGGTACGGTTTTGCATACTCTGTAACAGGTCCCGTTCGTCGGCTTTTTCAAAGTTTTCCAATAACCGGGTTAATGCAACGGGCTTGTTTTCCAGTGGATTTTCCGCTGCGGGTTCGTCGGCTGTGACCAGTTTGAAGGTTGCGCCTTCAACCTGTGCTTCCAATAGTATTGCGACCGCCAGGTCAGTACTGAGAATGCCCTCACTACGCTCGGCACACGCCAGTCTGGATTGATTCTCTATGAGCAGTCGGGCGTTACACCCGGCATGAACACTCAGCCAAAGCCAGCGACGTTGCGGATTTTCAGCGGCTCGGTCCTGCCACTGCTGCAAGCTGGCTAAGGTGGTTTCCGAGTGAATCAGATCTTCGGGGGGGATGGAAAGCATCTGCAACAGGACGTTGATTAACGGCGCAGAGCAATGCCCGGTCAGGACCAGGCCGGGAGTTGAATCATTCAAGAGCGCCTGTATCTTTGGAATCAGATCTTCCAGTAATACTGCGGTTCTGGCGTCAACGTCGGTAACATCAAGCGTGCAATAAGGGGCTGCCAAGGCTGGCAGTTCATTGTTTTTAACGATTGCAATGATGCCTTCATACTCGCAGAAGCTGGTCAAACCAGCCTGTAAACTGGCGATGGCAATATCAACCGAATCACAATGCGGCAAGGCCACTGCTCCTGCGACAGGAACCAGCGCCGATAAGGCGGGGTATTGTTCAACCGTCATTGTCTACAATCTCCATTGCGTCAAGCATGACCTGCTGCTCAACCTTTTTCAGCGGATGCCAGGGAATACCGACACGCCAGACAAAGGCTATCTGTTTTTTGTCGGTATCAATTAACAGTGTATCGCACACGGGTTTCAGTAATGAGACCTGTTTACCTGTTACCAGCCTGAGTTTTATCTGTTGGGCTATATCCGGCAGATCAATCTCCCAGTATTCTGCGGCAAAGCCGCGTAACAGCAGTCGGGTTCCCGGTTGTGGTGGTTCTGCCAGGCGTTGATCCAGTGGTGCGCAGTTATACAGGTCTTCAGCAAACGAGATGGGATAAGGGCATTGCCCTTCTTCGCCAGCGTCGTTGTTATCCAGCGCCTGAAATTTTTCCGCGCGTGGCGCCCAACTCATGGAGAACGCGCCAAAACCGGCTGGCTTGGGCTGGTCTTTGGTCGTTCTGATCAGTGGCGCGTATTCAAATTTGGGGAGCGGTACTGGCCTATCTTTGTCTGCCAGAGCGTAGAAGCCGACCCCTACCGGGTTGGGATCGTATTGTTTGATCTTATCTTTGGCGTTGATTAATTGACCACCAAAGGCTTGCTGGTAAGTAATGGGGCCGGGTTGCAGGGGTTCGGCTTTGCTGACCACCATGCCGAGCAATGTTTTCTTCCAATGACGCGGGCCGATGGCGTAAATGGTTTTGCTGATGTCTTTGCCTGCATGGTTGAAGGTTACCTGCAATGATTGTGTCTTGGCGCCCGGTCTTGGGTAAACCGAACCATTCAACAACCACTCAAAACCTTGTTTAAACGGAACAACGTCTCTGGATTGGATAACCACGCCGAGTTCGGCGTCATCATCGGAGTATTCATCATGGTAGATCAATGGACACTCGTCTGCGGTTAAGGCCTGCAATGTACCATCGTCCTGCCATTTAAAGCCGGTTTTAATCGTGCAGGTCATCTGCATCTGGCGCTGAGCTGACCAGCCAGGCTCTAATGCGGCGGCCCAATCGGTGTAATTATCAAGCTGCATGGCTGTTCTCTGGGGCAGGGAAAATGGTGCTCAGGTAAACCAACTGGGTATGCAGCCACTGCATGCTCAGGTCGGGCATTAGCTGTTCGCTAAGCTGTGCCAGGTGAATCCACCCGGCGGACTGGTATTGGCGTGGTTGTGCCAGCAACCAATGGGTAAACAATAGCGGTGTTTTCGGCTGGCCGAGCAGAATCGGCTGGTTAAGTTCCGGTAATGCCTTTGCCAGTCTCGGTATCATGGCGACATTAGCCAGGGTTTTGCCGGTGACGGCTTCTGCTACGGCGGGTTGCCACTGAACGGGTTCATTAAGCAGTTGCTCTAAGCTCCAGGCTGCAATGTCTGCAAGCGATGACTTTTCGAGACTGCCTTCCAGGTTGGCCAGCACGTCTGAGGTTCCGTTGAATACAGCCGCCCATAGATGCTGCGGGATTTGCTCGCTGTGCTCAAAGAACAGGTTTAATGCGGTGGTGTTTTGAACCAGCGGCAGCCATTGCCATTGCTGGCATTCGCTATCCTGCTGCTGCAAATAGCCGGTGAGCTGGTGTTCTGACGATGGATCACGCTGCATCAGCCGCCGCCGGATGCTTCCGGTTACAGAATGCTTCAGCTCGTCGGTTTCATCGAGCCAGAAAGGCAGTTTGATCTGTGCCTGAATCACCAGATACCGAATAGTGTCAGGCGACCATTGGCATGCATTCAGAATGTGCTCACTTTTGCTGTTGAAGATACCGGCATCAAGCAGCCGGTCGACATACTGGCGGGTGACATTAATCGGTTGAGCAAGAACCAGCAGGGAAAGATATTCATCCGAATAGTCGTTGGCTTTGAGTATCGCCTGGTAGGTTTCGATGGCGAAGCTGATGACTTCTTCATCATTCGATTGCAATACGGCCAGCAGCGCAATTTTTTCCTCTGCAGGCCGCCGTGGCCAATCGGTCAGCAGGAAATCACTGGCGTAGTTTGACAGTATGGAAAGGCTTGCAAACAGACGCAGCTCTAATGATTGCAGTTGATTGATTTTGGCACCGGTTTGCCACAGTTTTTCGCGTGTTTTGTACAGTTGCGTGGCCTGTTTTAAATGGCGTTGCAATTGGTGACGATCCTTCGTGGTTATCATGGTTACTTTCGACTCTGTGTTATTTTTTAGTTCCTGACCTGAATCCGTGACTTCTTCAGTGGATGCAAGGATACCTTTGTAAACAATGCGAACAGACTCTTTTTAGGTCTGCTATAGAAAAATTTATTATTTAATCATCAGATTTATGGTTACCTCTATGTATCCGATTTAAACGATTGTCTCGAATAAAAGTTCGAGAATGGTCTGGTGTTTTTGAGAATACTGAAATATGACTTAAACGTCATTTATGTATATAGAGGAATTGAAACATATCTTCGCTGTTCCACAAGCTGGGCAAAGCTCAAACTTAATCTGGTTGGCAGATTTGGTGAGTGTTTCATCACAAATAACCCTTTAAATACCTGCAAACTGCTACACGGAAATTTACTATATCCTGAATCCGTGACTCTTCAGTGGATGCAGGTGTTCAGGTTTGTATCGCTGCTTAGTTGATCAAACGAACTTAACCGGGAAAGACCAAATTTTTCCCGGTATTCATTAAAGGAGCGTAACAGTCCCTCTCCTTTTTCGTTTTTACTGGTACAACGAAATCAGATTAGGAGGCCAGCCAAAAGATTTCACCATTCGATTGACGACTGAGAAAATCAGTCAGAATTTATTGAGTTTCAAAACAGATCACAGCATCAGCGCAACAATACAAAGCGAATAATGTTTGCGCACGCTCGTCATTAAAATCGGATAGCGGTTGATTCGCCTGCTGCTGGCATAGGGGTAATTAGCCTATTTTCATCGAGCCTGCTGAGCAAAAGCCAAGTGCTATTGTAGGGTTCCTGTTGTTTGAATTATATGGTTTGAATTATATGGTTTGAATGATATCACCCTGAATCCGTGACTCTTCAGTGGATGCAGGGTGTAAGAACTCGATTTCTATTTGTTTTTCAAAAATTGCAGGTGCATCCATAGGTTCACCCCAATTTTTGGCAAGCAAAGAGGAATCAATGGCTTGCGCACTGCGCTGCTATGGCGTCACGGATTCAGGAAATTGTGTACATTAATCACTCAGCTGGTATCAAACACCTGATTTTGCAGTAGGCCCGGTAGACCCCCGCTCCACCAACCGAACGGCCATTTCAGTATAGGTATGCACAGCCCCTTCTCCATTTTGCACCGTATCAAGCAAACGCCGCACTGCCCATGCCCCCATCGCCTCGCGCTCCGCATGAATGGTGCTCAGCGATGGCATCGCCATTGCGGCTGTGGATATATCATCAAAGCCGATAACGGAAACATCGCCAGGAATGCGATAACCGGCCTCAGTCAGCGCGGCCATTACACCTAGGGCGACAGAGTCGTTACAGCACTGTACTGCGGTAAAGTTTAATGATGAATGTTTGCTGAGGTAGTCTTTGATCACTGAATAAGCGACATCGGTGCGCATAGCTTCCAGATCAATCACCAACTCGCTGTTATAATTGAGCCCTGCCTCAGCCAGGCCCTGTTTGAAACCAGCCAGGCGTTGACAAATTGTTACCCGATCGGGGTAAGTGAGGTTCAGGATACGCTGATGACCGAGACCAATCAGATGTTCGACAGCCAGTCGTCCACCCATTAGATTGGCCGGTGCAACTGCGGGCAAACGCATCATCGGATCGAAACCATTGACAATAAAGGCAGGAATATTATTGGTACAAAGCGCGTCTATCAATTGGTTGTCATGAAACGATAGCAGCAGGCAAGCCTGTTTTTGACGCTTGAACACAGGCAGATCTGCTGCCTTCTGGCCCGATCCAACCATCGAGATAGTCGGTTTGATATTCAGTTCTTTACAGGTTTGCTCAATACCATGCATCAGGCCTTGAATAAACTCAACCTGGCCGACTTCGGTTATATTCATGGTTGAAAGAATAGTGACCTCAACATCCAGCTGTCCGATTATGGTGTAACCCAATTCTTCGGCAATCTGCCGTACCCGGGCATTAACCGGCTCAGAGATGCCACGCGCGCCTTTCAATGCGCGCGACGCTGTACTGATAGATACGTTAGCACTGTCGGCCACGTCTTTCAGAGTTACTTTCTTTTTATTGTGCGTGGTCATAGCTGCCTCTATTCCGGTGAGCGAAACAACTCACGGGCTTCTGGTTGATACCTGAATCCGTGACTCCATAGCGGCGCAGTGCGCAAGCCATTGATTCCTCTTTGCTTCCCAAAAAATTGGGGTGAACCTATGGCTGCACCTGCAATTTTTGAAAAACAAATAGAAATCAATGGCTTACACCCTGCATCCACTGAAGAAGTCACGGATTCAGGTGATAGAAAGCCAGAACAGCAGCACGCAGATCATCACGCCGGGTCAGCGGATTGCCATACATAGGGTTACAGGCTGCAAATTCCATAGGGCTCTCTTTTCAGGCTTTTCACATTGGGATGGCTTTCAAAGGAGGCTCCCTTCTCTGGGAACCGCCTGTAGGCTGTTACCTGAATCCACTGAAGAGTCATGGATTCAGGATAAAGTCCAATATTTGCATATTAGTCAAATTTTCCGCACTAATGCAAATTTGCAAAGCATTGAATGAAAACTCAAACCTGAATCCACTGAAGAGTCACGGATTCAGGTATAAATCCATGGGAGGTCATTTTTTGATCACTCCTTCAACCAAAAACAGTCAAAAACAAATTTTTGATGTTTATTGTGTCATTTAGCACACAAATAGAACTTCGTCACAAATCATTTTGACAACAACCAATATACTCCCCCTCATCTTACTGAACATACGCAGGAAATGAGCCATGAAACTTTCTCACATTATCGCAGCAATCACTTTCACTTCTGTTCTGATGGGCTGCCAGATCGAAATCACTCCATTCGATGATGACTTGGCCATCACAAGTGGCAATACGACTGATAACGGTACGGCTGATACCAGCATCACCGACAATTTTAGAGAAACAATCGTCGCGACGCCGAATGTGTCTCTGTACTGGTCTACTCCCCTGAAGAGAGTTAGTGGAGAGCCTCTGCTTCAATCTGACATCGGTGGTTATGAAATTCGCTATAAAAAAGTGGATGACAGCCAGTACACCAACATTGTGCTTAAAGACAATTCAATTGAGCGATACACAATAGGCGGGCTGGAATACGCTGGCAGCTATACCTTTGAAGTGGCAGTGTTCGATACCGATGGTATCTACAGTGAATTTGTTGTGGCCAACTAAAGCTGAATCCGTGACTCTTCAGTGGATGCAGGGTGTAAAGGCGTGATTTCTATTTCCTGAATCCACTGAAGAGTCACGGATTCAGGTTAAAGTATTGTGTGGGTGTTCTTGAACATCGCCGTATTTTTGGGTCGGAGACCTTGTGCTTTTTCAGGCCATAAAAAAAGGCAAGCATAACAGCTTGCCTTTTCTTTCTAAGACCTGAATCCCAGGTAAGAGTAAACGAGCTATTAGATAGCTACGATATTCTCAGCTTGAGGACCTTTTTGGCCTTGAGTTACTTTGAACTCAACCATTTGACCTTCAGCTAGTGTTTTGAAGCCAGAGCTTACGATTGCACTAAAGTGTGCAAAAACATCTGGACCAGATTTCTGTTCAATAAAGCCAAAACCTTTAGATTCGTTGAACCATTTCACTGTACCAGTGGTTACATTAGACATGATAAATATCCTGTATATAAAAATATAAAAATGCCTTCGCGGGGCACGGATGAGCGGGAAATATAGGCTGAAATTTTGAAACTACAGGACGAAGAATTACGAATAACGCGACGAAATGGAGGAAAAAAATATAGACTTACTTTCTAGCTGAAAGCACAGTATAAGCCATGCACAGTAAAGTCAAACAATTTCGTTAAAGGCGTATAGGTTTTTTGTTTTGGGGCGGGTTTGCAGATGCGCGTCGGGCAAATGCTGCGCTTTGATTAACCTGGATGCAGGGTGGCTATGGAGTCACGGATTCAGGTAAAAACCAGTCGTAGTTGAAACCCATTGATCCATCAATTGCTCTGTCAGTGCATTAATTTCACTGACATTAAACGTTCTGCCTGCCCGCTTGGCGATATTGATGCCGATAATCTGGATCCGCTGCGGCAACTGACCGGAAATACCAGCCAGTTGAATCACTTCATAAAGGGTTAGGCTGTGGCTGTTAGGGCAGTATTCCGCGCTCAGTTCATTGGGTTTGATTTCAATCAGTTGGCTGTCGGCCAGGTGGTCGGCCCAAACCGCGTCGATCACGATACAGTGGCGGTAAGTTTGAAAATAAGGCAGTAGATCTATCGGGTGACGACAGCTATAAACATTCGCTATTCCGCGTTCAGATAACTGCTCTGCAAGCTGCCAGCCAATGCCATCAGCACCATAAGCGGAACCGATGGCAAGCACTGCCCTCAACGCTCAATATCCAGTTTCAAAAAATGCACGGAGCAGGAAATGCATGGGTCGTAGTTGCGGATAATACGTTCGCAGTACAGGCGCAGGTCATCATCACTGTGGTCCAGACCATAGCCGTCCACCGAAGCTTTCAAATGCTCTTCAATACGTAATTGGTTCTGACTGGTTGGCGGTATAATGGTGGCGTTAACAATTTTGCCGTTGTCGTCGACTTCATAGCGGTGATAAATCATGCCGCGCGGTGCTTCAGTGCAGAATACGCCAACACCCGCTTTAGGTTGCACTTCGACAAAGCTGTGTGTCGGTATCTGATAACGACGCAAAAGTTCGATGCTTTCCACCAATGCAGCGTGGCATTCCACTGCGCGGGCGGCGACGTTATCAAACATGTTTTGACTTGGGAAAGACAAGCCGCTTTGTGTTGCCCACTCCTGCACTTCTGCTGGCAATTGCGTAAAATTCAGATTCACCCGCGCCAGCGGGCCAAGGAAATAGGATTGACCATCAAGCCTTGAATAAAAAGCCGTAGAGTGCTCGACCTGCTCTTCAACAAAATGTTCATCGTGTTCTTCATAAGTAATGTCCAGCCCCTGATCGGATACCAGACGCCCGGCCATTATGCCGAATTCGCTATCGTTATGAATGGCTACCGATTGGAACTCGACAATGTCTTCTGGTAAATCCAGCTGTGCGCACCAGGCCACAACGGCTTTGGCATCCTCCAGTGCAGCCTCGCATTTTTTCAGCAGAGCGTTGGCCTGCTCCATCGTTGGGGCGCGATGGAAACCACCAACCTTCATGCCGATGGGGTGAACACTGCGCCCACCAAGAAAGCGCAGCATTTCATTACCAAGTGCCTGTAATCTCATGCCTCGGGTCACCACTTCCGGATGATCTTCAGCCATCGCAATGGCGTTGTCGAAACCAAAAAAATCCGGCGCGGCGAGCAAATGAATATGCAGCGCGTGCGATTGCAACCATTCGCCCCAATAAAGCAGACGGCGCATGTCCCGTACCCAGTCGCCTGGGTCAACTCCGAACAGTTGTTCCAGTGCGAGAATGGACGTCATTTGATAGGCAATCGGGCAAATGCCGCAGATGCGCGCTGTCATGGTCGGCACATCCTGGAATGAGCGTCCGATTAGAAATTCTTCAAACAGTCGTGGGGGTTCATAAATGGTCAGATGCAGCTTTTCCACTTGGCCGTTGTTAGCTTTGAACGTCAACGCGCCCTCGCCTTCCAGCCTTACCATTACCGGTACGTGTATATCAATGGGGCGTTGCGCACTCACATTGTTATCAGTCATGTCAGTCCTCCTTCATAGCTGCCCAGCTATGACCGGCTTCGCGAAACTCATCTGCGGCGTTATTGATCATGTGGAATTTTTGCGCGATATCGACCGGGTGTAGTCCCAGGCCAAGAAAGCGTTGCCCCAGCGATTGGGTGTTGATTGATTCTGCCGGACCATAACAGGAGTAACAGGCGGTGCCAAAATGCGGGCACAGTGCGCCGCAACCGGTACGGGTAACCGGTCCCATACACGGCTCTCCTTTGCTGACCAGCACACAAACGTTATTCTGGCGTTTACATTCGGCGCAGACCTTTTCATTGACATCAATCGGCTGTACGCCATTGAGCAATTGGCGTATTACCTGAGTCATCTGGCGCACATTAACCGGGCAGCCCCAAAGTTCAAAATCCACCTTCACATGGCGCGATATTGCCGCTGATGTGGACAGTGATTTAATGTATTCCGGCTTGGCATAAACCGATTTCATCCAGGCGTCGCTGTCAGCATTATTCTTCAGTGCCTGAATACCGCCAGAAGTGGCACAAGCGCCGACGGTGACCAGATATTCGCTGAGTTCGCGAATTGTCTGCAAGCGCTCAACATCTTCAGGTGAAACTACGCTGCCTTCAATAAAAGCAATATCCACCGGAACTTCTGCACCCAATGGCCCGGCTTCGGGAAAGTGAACGATGTCGACCAGCTCTTTTAGTATGAGGAGATCTTCGCCCATATTGATAAACGCCAACTGACAGCCAGAACAGGAGGCGAATTTGTGCACGGCAATGGCTGGTTTCATATCAGAACCCCTTATGTCCTAGCACTTCTTTAACTTCCGGATACGAAAATACCGGGCCGTCTTTGCAGACGAAATGACCACTGAACTGGCAATGGCCACAATGCCCGATACCGCATTGCATGCTGCGCTCCAGAGACAGGAAGATATGCGCCTCCGGCACGCCTACCTCAGAGAGCATTCGCGCGGCACCTTTCATCATGCCGTCAGGTCCGCACATCATGACGGTACAGTTTTTCTTGTCATAAATAGCATCATCAAACAGCGAGGCAACCCGGCCCAGCTCCCAGTTCGGCCAGTTGGCTTTGTCGTGGCTGGCCGCCAGCAGCACCTGGGTATTGGGTAGCTCGCGCCACTCATCGTAACTTTTTCGCCACAGCAGATCGGTATGGTGTTTGACCGACTGCATAATGACCAGGCGACCAAAGCGAGGCCGGTTTTCAACAACATATTCAATAGCGGAAATCACCGGCGCGCAGCCAAGGCCTGCGGTGATAAACACCATATCCTTACCGCTGCAGTCATGGATCGGCCAGCCACGGCCATAAGGACCACGAATACCAATATGCTGACCAGCTTTCAGTTCAGCCATAGCCTGGGTTATGCGGCCAACCACACGAATGGTGTGAGTCAGCAGATCACCTTCCCGGTTTTTAATCGATACCGGAATTTCACCAACGCCATAGATGTACAGCATATTGAACTGGCCATGAAAAAACTGATATTCGCGGTGCAACGTTTCATCAACAAAGCGCAGGCGCCAGGTGAAGACATCTGGCGTTTCCTGAATGCGTTCCACTATTTCAGCTTCATAAGGCAGGTAAGGACTAGGGGTGGATTGCTGTTGTGCAGACATTAGAAATTCCCCGCAATCTGATCAGACTCAGCGACAAAATCAATCCCGACCGGGCACCAGGCTATACAACGCCCGCAACCGGTGCAGCCAGAACGGCCATACTGTTTACGCCAGGTGCCCAGCTTGTGAGACATCCATTGGCGATAGCGCAACTGAATACTCTTACGGACGGTAAAGCCATGAATATAGCTGTGATCCTGATTGAAGCAGGAGTCCCACTCCCGATAATGGGCTGAAGACTGCCCATCCAGCGCGGCGGACTCGACCTCGCGATGACAAAAACAAGTCGGGCAAACCGACGTACAGTTGCCACAAGCTAAGCAGGTTTCAGCAATCTTGTCCCATTCATCATTGTCCAGATTGGCAAAGATATTGGAGTACATATCCTCTTGCAGCAGCTTGCGCTCCTGCCCGGAGGCAACGGCTTCCAGTTGTGCCTGGGCCTGTTTTTCCTGCGCTTCAGTAACACTCTGCAGAGGCAATTGTTCAAAAATACTGAGCCCCTTTTCAGTACCGAAATGTACCTGATAACCATCGTCAAGTTCATCCAACAGCAAGTCATAGCCGCCGCTGATTTCAGGGCCATCGCCTGTGGATGCGCAGAAGCAGGTACTGGCTGCATGAGAACAATTGATCGCGACGATAAACAGTGCCTTGCGGTGGGCGCTGTAATACGGGTCAGGATATTCACATTGAATGAAGTGCTGATCTTGCAATTTTATTGCGGCCAGGTCACAGGCGCGGGCACCAATATAAGCGATGGGCTCTGCCTCGATCTGTGGTTCACTGAAGACAAAACCCTCGTCCGTCTGCCGGGCTGACCAGAGCAGTTCACGCGAGCGATACAACCAGGGTTTGACACTTTGAGGCCCGTTTGGCCAAGCAAAATAACGGCGATGATCTTCCTGCCGCAAACGCACTTCGCCGGGCTTCATATCCACCTCTACGCCTTGTGGCAGAGCGTCGACACTTTGGATTTTGTCAAAGGAGATGGCACCATCACGTACATTGGGACCAACACAGCTATAGCCGTCCATTTGCAAAGTATTCAGTAAGGCTGGAAATTTTTCTCTTGTTAGATAACCGGATCGACTCATGGGATTGTCCTCTGGTTATTCTTATTTACCCCAAGCCTGACGCTTCACGACCAAAGCCTGAGCTATCCAGAGATCAGCATAGTTCAGTTTTCCAGGAGTCACGGTTTTTAAAGCCGAAAATAACTTTTCTTTTGTTCTTTGAAATTTGCACCTGAATTCATGACTTCAGGTTGTACAAAGCCGGACTGCATTACTATTTTTAAAAAACTGAGTTTGCATTTAACCCTGAATCCGTGACTTCATAGCGGATTCAGGGTTTAACCAGCGAGGCCACTATGTGTCTTGGTATTCCAATGAAAGTTATTTCCCGCAACCAACAGCAAGCGTTGTGCGAACGTGACGGTGTTCAGCGTGAAGTCGCTCTGCACCTGCTAGCCGAAGAAGCAATTCACCCCGGCGATTACCTGATTGTTCATTTGGGTTTTGCAATTGAAAAAATCCGCCAGGATGACGCCAAAGAAGCTGAAACCACCTGGCAGGAATGGAGCGCCTATACTGCAAAGAACAAGTCACCCGCATCAGGATAAGACAATGCATGAATTCAGTTTATGCCAAGGACTGATACAGGCGTTGCGAGCTCAAGAACCGCTGGCACAGCGTAGCCTGCTGGGTATTGAGGTCACCATCGGCCCGTTATCTGGTGTCGAGCCTGAACTACTGCGCCATGCCTATCCACTGGTCGTCCAGAATACTGAATTTGCCCAGGTCAGGCTGAGCTTGAATCAAAGTTCAATTCAGGTGCAATGTCTGGATTGCAAACAACGCTCTAGTGCGCAGGTGAATGATCTGCGTTGTCGTCATTGCCACAGCATTCATACCATGCTGACCGCTGGTAACGAATGCGCACTGACCCATCTTTACTACGGAGAACATGACCATGTGTGAAACCTGTGGCTGCGGTGTCACCACCGATAAAAATCCCCTCGCCGTTGAAGTACTGCATAACCTGACTGCCGCTAACGATGCTGAAGCGGCACATAACCGAGAGCATTTATCCCGACAGGGTACTTTGTGCCTGAATCTGATGTCCTCACCCGGTGCCGGTAAAACGGCGCTGCTGCAACAGCTGATCGCACGTTTGCAGCCGCAGTTTAAAGTCGCGGTGATTGAGGGTGATCTGGAAACCGAAAACGATGCTGAACGTATTCGTGATGCTGGTGCACTGGCTTATCAGATCAATACCGGTACTGCCTGTCATCTGGATGCCAAACAGGTTCACCATGCCATGCACCACTTACCGCTGGATGCCATTGATATTCTGTTTATCGAAAATGTTGGCAATCTGGTCTGTCCGGCCAGTTTTGATCTTGGTCAGCATAAAAATCTGGTCTTGCTGGCCTGCACCGAAGGCGATGATAAACCGGCCAAGTATCCAGTGATGTTTCGTGCTGCCGATGAGGTACTGATCAGCAAAGTGGATCTACTGCCTGTGCTGGATGATTTCGATCTGCAACGCGCCTGCAACTACCTCAAGCAGCTAGCCAACCCGGTGACCTGCCTGCCGATCAGTGCGAAAACCGGCGCAGGGCTGGACAGTCTTGTTGAGACGCTAAACCAGTGGTTGGCTGATATCCGCGAATCGAAAGCCAGCGCATGAGTGTTATTGAACCCAGTCATCAGTCAGCGCGTTTCTGGCTGGAAAAACTGCAAGCACTGCCAGAGCGGGATAACACCTTTCGTATTCTCAATGTTTGCGGCGGTCATGAACGCAGTATTGCCCATGCCGGGCTGCGTAGCCTGCTGCTGGTGCCGGGACCTGGTTGTCCTGTCTGCGTATGCAGCAATGAGGATCTGAACGCAGCGATCAGGCTGGCACGACAAGGCAAAGTACTGGTTGCCTATGGCGATATGCTGCGCGTGCCAACCCAACGCCGAGATTCATTGCAGGCAGCCAAAGCCGATGGTGCTGATATCCGCCCGGTTGCGTCACCGCTGGATGCACTGGATATCGCCTTGAGCCTGCCGGATCAACAGGTTGTGTTTTTTGCCGCCGGTTTTGAAACCAGTTTTGCCCCCTTGGCTGCTGTCCTGACCCAGATGCCTCAGCCAGATAATCTGTATTATCTCACCGTCGGCAAACAGACCTGGCCTGCGGTGGAAAAACTACTCAGTGAAGACCATGCGCACCGTCTGCACGGACTTATCGCTCCCGGCCACGTCGCCACCATTATGGGAGCAGAACAATGGCGTTTTTGCGCTGATGATTTCAAACTGCCGACCGCCGTCTGCGGCTTTACCAGTGAAAGCCTGCTGCAAGGGGTTTACTGGCTGCTGACCACACCAGAACCTGGGCTGCATAACGCCTACCCAGAAGTGGTTAATGATCAGGGCAATCTTCGTGCCCAACAACAGCTACTATCAGCCTTTGATATTGTGGCCGGACACTGGCGCGGCCTGGGTGAAATCGAACAGTCAGCCTACCAGTTGGCTCCCACTTTTGCCGACCGGGATGCGCGCAAGCTCTGGCCGGAAGTCTTGATCAGCGATGAACTGCCCAACACCATGCCCAAAGGTTGCCGCTGTGCCGATGTAGTGATGGCACGTGCCCTGCCCAGTGAGTGTCCGCTGTTTCGGCAAGGCTGCACACCGGCTGCACCACAGGGCCCTTGTATGGTCAGCGAAGAAGGCGCCTGCCAGATCTGGTTCAGCCAGGGGCAGCGATGAGTGTCGGCTGCTGTGAACTGCTGGTCACCGGGCGCGTACAGGGGGTGGGTTTCCGTCCATTTATCGCCCGGCTGGCTAACCTGTTGGGCGTATTGGGCTGGGTGCGTAATGAAGGCAGTTTTGTCCGTATTGTCGCCCAGGCAGAAGTGCCGGTATTAACGCAGTTTCAAACAGCACTTGTGCAACAGGCACCCCTGGCCGCCAGCGCCATCATCGACAGGATAACCAACCTGGCGCCGCAAAATTTCAGCACCTTTGATATTGTTCATAGCGAATCCGCGCAACAGGGTCATACCCTGGCGGTTCTTCCCCTGGATTTGTACACCTGCCCGGACTGTCTGGCAGAACTGTTTGACCCGGAAGATCGGCGTTATCGCTACCCCTTTATCAACTGCACCCAATGTGGTCCGCGCTACACCCTGATTGAGTCGCTGCCTTACGACCGACCTGCAACCAGTATGAAGCTGTTTTCATTGTGTCCGCGTTGCCAGCAGGAATATGAGAATCCGCTGGATCGGCGCTACCATGCCGAGCCAACTGCCTGTCCGGATTGCGGCCCACAACTGTACTGGAGCGGCCATGACGCCGCCGATCCTTTGGCCGCTGCCATAGCAGCGCTTAAGCGCGGGGAAGTGATTAACGTTAAAGGTGTCGGTGGTTTTCATCTGATGTGCAACGCACTTGATGATGCCGCCATCGAGCAGATACGTCAGTTGAAAGGCAGGCCGGATAAACCACTGGCAGTGCTCTTTGCTGAGCAGCCTGAGCATGTAGCCTGGTATGGGCGCTATATCCATACGACGGAATGCTCGGAACGGCTGCTAACCGACGTTGCCCGCCCTATTGTACTGTGCCCGGCTCAGGGAGAGTCACTGTCTCCCCGAGTACACCCCAACCTGGCCCATGTTGGCGCCATGCTGCCTTATACACCACTGCATTCGTTATTGATGGCGGAACTGACTTTTCCATTGCTGGTCACCTCGGCCAATCGCAGCAAGGAGCCGATTAGCTATTGTGACCGTCAGATCGCAGAGTTAAATAACCTGCCAAGTCTGAGCCATAACCGGGACATTCTTTACCCTAATGATGACTCAGTGTTTCTGGCCAGTGGATTACCAGTGCGGCTGGGCCGTGGCCATAGCCCCAAAACACTGTCATTGCCTTTTCCTGTACCAGGCCCTTGTGTGGCATTAGGGGCTGAAGACAAGATTACATTCGCATTGGCTCGCGACAGCCAGGTCATCCTTGGCCCACACCTTGGTTCACTGCAATCGCCAAAGGGACAGACGCAAGCCAAGACGACACTTGAACACCTGTGCCAGTTATTTCAGATCCAGGATCCGGCTTTTATCGTCGATCAACACCCGCAATATCAGCAGCGGCGGTTTCTGACTAAGCAAAAGCAGGACGTTTTTGCTGAAGTTCAGCATCATCGGGCTCATGCCAGTGCTCTGTGGCTGGATGCCTGGCAACAGAAGGCACTTAAGCCGGAAGACCGGCTTCTGGTGTTTGTTTGGGATGGCACCGGTTATGGCGACGATGGCAACAGTTGGGGCGGCGAAACCTTTTATGGCCGCCCCGGACAATGGCAACGTGTCGCGTCACTGATGCCATTTCAGTTACCCGGTGGTGACCGCTGCATTTTTGAACCGTGGCGTGTCGCGCTAGCCATGCAACCGGATGCTGATTTTTGTTCGGTTCCGGATCAGAAGCAACGCTCGATTCTCGCCATGTTACAGGCCAGGCAGGGCTGTACTTCCAGTTCATCCGCAGGCCGCTTACTGGATGCCTGTGCTGCATTACTGGGGATAGAAACCACAAGCTTTGAAGCCAGTGCTGCAATGCAACTGAACGATCTGGCAAAACAGACTGACGCCCCGGTTATTGATCTGCCCTGGCAAACGGAAAGTGATCTGTTGCGTTTAAACTGGCAGCCATTGATAAATTCATTAGCAAAAATTGGTTTCAGTGGTGGTGTTTTTCAGTCTGATCGCTTGAACGAACTATTGCAGCAGCACCAAACCAATAAACCCTTTATATTCCATCAGCACTTTCCGGCAAACGATGCCGCCATTTCGTTAGGGCAGATTGTCGAAATTGCAGGCAGGATTTACGGCGACAAAAACGCATAACAGGAGCGCGTATGACCGAAAAAGTTGAATTGAAACATGGCAATGGTGGCCAGCATATGCAGCGTTTGATTGATCGCCTGACCCGGCATTGGGCACAACCCACGGATACGACAGTCGATGCGGCCGTGTTTCTAAATCACAACGATACACAGTGGTTGACTACAACGGATGGCTTTTCAGTTGAGCCGCTGATATTCCCCGGCGGCAGCATCGGTTCACTGGCGGTGAATGGTACTGTGAATGACCTCGCCGTCAGCGGCGCCCTGCCCCGTTTTCTAACTTTAAATCTGTTTCTGGAAGAAGGCCTGGAGATAACATTGCTGGAAACCATCATGGCCGATTTTGCCAACAGCGCGCAAAAAGCGAATGTGCAGATTATTGCCGGTGATACCAAAGTTCTACCCAGAGGCCAGGTGCCAGGCATTCTGATGGCAACGACCGGTCTTGGCATCAAGGCGTCACCGCTGACATTGGGTACGGCACAAATTCAACCCGGTGATGCCATTGTCAGCAGTGGTACGCTGGGTGATCACGGCGCGGCGGTAATGCTGGCCCGTCAAGACTTCGGCCTCAGCGGTGAACTGCTTTCGTGCTGCGCTGCCGTCACTGAATTAACCCAAGCTGCTTTAGCTTTTGATGGCCTGCGTTTTATGCGCGATCCGACCCGTGGCGGCCTGACAACGGTATTGCACGATATTGCACGCGACACCAGGCTGACGCCTGCTGTTTTTGAAACTTCACTGCCGATAAAAAATGAAACGCGAAGCCTGTGCGACATGCTCGGTTATGAACCGTTAACGCTGGCAAGTGAAGGCCGGGTAATTGCGGTGGTGGCAAAAAATCAGGTGGATGGTCTGGTGAACCGTTGGAGGACATTGGCTGGCGGTGAGCAGGCAACCATTATCGGAGAAATGCGGGCCGGGTCGGATGAACCCATATTGGTTACAGCATTGGGTGGAGAGAAATTTATTGCGCCGTTGCTGGATGACCCTTTACCGAGGATTTGTTAGATCCTTTTATCGGCTACCCCTCTTCTTTACATCCATCGTTCCGCTGGCATATCAAAGACTCAACCAGCAAAATATCCGTCACATAATAAAGCGAATTCCAGCCCCAGGGTTCCCGCCCGAGATTATGAAACAGCAACCCCAAAGCAATATCTTCAGCGCTGTAATCAGCCTGGTGTTCAGCAAAGTACTTTGCTGCCTCACCCTGCGCCTCTTCGCCGAGTAATTTCAACATATTACCAATACCACTGTGGTAAGTCTGGACCAATAACAGGCTGAATAATCGTTTACGTTTGGGTTCTTGCAGATGACCGAAGCGCGCCATAAACGCCGGTTCCAGATTACGTCGGTTCAATACGTACAAGCGAACCGCACAATCCACCTGAGCCATTCGATGACGATAAAAGCGTTTAGCAATGCCACAATCCTGTAGAGCCTGATGACGCAGTTGCAGGATACCGATGGCATCATCCTGTGAATGCGCGTTTTTAACAGCCCCACTTTCAATCACCAATTGCGCCAGGAACAGTTCGAAGTCCAACGCTTTTAATGGTTGAGACAGGTTTTTCTGGCGTTGTTGCCAAACCAAAAACACCACATCAGCCAAAGTAATCGGGGAGCGTTCAGAACCCGCCGTCATGCCATCCCAGGTCCCCCAGATACGCTCTGAGGGAGTATCGCCAAATAAGCGGGACAAAGCCGCCGCAACATTGACGTGTGGTTGATCGCACGCCAATGCAAACGGGTAGCCAACGGCAACATGACTACCGGGCAGCCACTGCTCAACTTTTCCTTCGGCGAATAATTGCTCGCGTCTGCGATTCAGTTTCTGCTGCGTTTCCGGCTCGGTGGCAAGGTTACTCATCCAGCTCAGAAAACGACCACGCCGATCAAACAGCACATGCCTGTCCGGTACTTCACAGTAACCTTCCGAGAACAAAACCCAACGCCGGATCACCGAAACATTGTCAGTCATATCCTGGCTTAGGTAATAGGGTGAATTTCGGATAATGCTTTGCCAATCATTCAAGCTGGGCTCTGCCATTCCGGTTGAGCTGAATGGAAGGCATAGAAGCAAGAAAAGCCAAAGTTGTCGCATGCGGAATTGATTTTTTCAGAGATTGATCCGTAGTATACGCATCAACTTACCGTCCCTGAACCCTATTCTAATTGAATGTACTGCGATAATGCTGCTTAAAAAACACTCAAAATCCGCTGGTAGTAGAAGCAATGGCTTACATCCTGCGCAGCTATGGAGTCACGGATTCAGGTTCAAGCAAAGAAAACCAGCAAGTCCTGGGCAGTAAGTAACTGACTTAAGGCATTGAGAAAGCTCACCTGTGTGCTCAGGTTTCATGTTTTCCGTCACAGGTTTGCCACCTCAGCAGAGGACGAGTCGTATTTGAACTAAAAAGCTAGCTGGAAAATGTTGCCTCCATTTGGGAATATATTGATAAAGGGCTGCAATATGACTTCTCTGGAATTTTCAAATGATGTAGTACCTGAGGGGCAGTGCAATTGATGTAGCAGGCTCAGGGACTGTCACACCACGAGTGATAATGAGAGATTTATCACATATTTGCAAAAAAATAATTACCATGGAGCATATTCTATATGCGTTCAGAGTCGTTAACACGGAGAATGCATACTACAATGACAAGTTTAAAACTAACCAGCTCAACAATGCTGGAAAAATGGGACAACTCACATATGAGTCATGAAGCAAACATTCCTGTTAGGAGATTACTCCAGGCAGGGGGTTCTAAAACTCTTAAAGGAGTCATGTTATGCGATTAATTATTTTTAGCTGCCTAACTCTCTGCTCTGCATTAAGCATGGCCGAAACGCACTTAATATCACCGGAGTGGGAATTTAGCGACGATTTTGAAGGGACTGAAGATAAATCATTCTGGGGAGATCCAGCATATGCCTACTACGGAGAAGTTTGCCCTGGCAGTGATCAGTTCGGAAAGTCATTAATTTTCACTTATTTAAAAGACACTCCTGCCGGTAATAGCTGGTCGGAAAAGCGTTTCGATCTTCCGTTCAATGCAGTTCAAATGGAATTCTCTTACGACTTATACACACCCTCAAATTTTGTTCGTCCAACTCGAAATCAAAAAAACTTTGTTATATGGTCCGGCGCATACGGCTCGTTTAACGCAAATACATCTATTGCCAGTGAAAACTGGCCTGTTGATGGAGGCTCTACTCCTTCTGTAAATATCAGCGTAGATGGAAAAAATTTCGGCCATACTATGTCAACAGAAAAACCACTGATGATGGAAAATCATGCAGGAACCTGGAACAGGATTCATGTTTTCATCGAGCTAGCGAAAGAAGAAGGAGACTATGGTCGTGTTGAAATCTCCAAGGATGGTAACTTTTTAAACGGAAACAACCACCCATATGCAAAATCAGACTCCTCCATTAGTGAGTTGTCAAAACAATTTGAGTATTCAAGTCGAGGAAACTTTCTTGATCAAGGCTATTTAATGGGTTGGGCAAATGCGGGGTTCTTAGAAAAAACTGCCCTTTGCATAGATAACTTTACCATGAAAGCGAATAGCACTTTCAAAACCACAACAGATGGTCCAAGAATGAAGGATCGCAGCCCTGTTATGGACGATAACGTTGTTATTGAGCAATAAACACAACACCTATGCAGCAAACTTATAAAAATACGCGATCTATTAAGCTTTCTAATGGTCGCGTATTTTTTTGATCAGAATTTCAGCATAAGACATGTATTTTTCTCGAACAGCACTTAATGACATTCTGAAATAAAATGGGAATAATCTTTGGATATCTTATTTGAATCATATTTCTCTGCAATCAAATCTCTGACACTAATATCCATCGCTAATTGTTTATCTGCACATAATTTATTAACTTCTTCACAAAACTCCTGAGTATTTTCTGCTAACAAACCACTTATGCCATACTTAACGTCGATCCCTTCAAAGGTGACAGAATATCCAATAACTGGAACTCCGTTATTCATCGCATCCAGCACTTTAAGCCTGGTTCCGCCGCTATCCTTTAAGGGACTATAAATGCCATCGCCTGCTCATAAAACAGGGTAATATCATAGGTCGCAGTAAGAATGCCGATCACTCAACACCCCCTGCTCAGATCCGTATTTGCCCTAAACGGTTCTTTGACCGTCTTGGGCGAAATGCATATCCCCAAAAAATCAAAGCTCGTTATAGCATATTCACCTGTGCGATCATCATCTTTGCAGTAAACAATTGTTGTCTTACCCTGAAGCATTTTCAACCCACATTCTTGCAGGTGATCTGCCAGCACCACCATCACTTTTTCAGCTTTATTCGTTGTACAATAATGAACAAGACCATCGTCGTCATACCGACAAAAGGCCTGTTTGGAAAGGTTCTTTCCGTCCATTTATCAAATGGCGTAATGCATAAAGAGATTTGATAGCACCGGACTGATCACGTTCCCTTGGGGAACACCTCTTGTACGACTAACGATCGTTCCATCCTATAATTCTATTGGCGCTGTTAACCAGCATTCGATATGGAGAAGTAACCATGGGGTTTTCGTATGCTTGCGTACCGCTTTCATCAATAGCTTGTGGCTGATATTGTCGAACTGACCATGCATTCCTCTTTCCCAGACGATCCCGATTTACTTCTTCTTGCTCAACGTAATCAACACAAGGCTTTTCGTAGGGGTTTTCCGCACTGCATGCGAATGTTTTCTTATTCGCCTCATACAGACTGGGCTGGTTTGCTTTTACTGCCAGAATATAATCATCGCTGTCCTGCGCTACAATGGCTTTAGCGATACCCCATTGCATCAATCGAGATCAGGCTGTTTTTCAATGCCTACCGTTTAATCAATTTAGGAATAGTTGTAATTTCGTTGGACTTTTATTCTGTCTTGATTTGTCCCAGAACCAGATTAGATTCCGCTACCCAGGCACTCACCATATGACATATGAATAGGCGCTTTATTCCCGGATTTATCGTGAGAGCGCCACAGCGTCTTACCATCAATCGCAACGACTTCGGGCTGCGTCACCGGATATGCCACGTTAACCCAGGAAATGAAGCACGTTAAAAACTGTTCGGAATCCAATGCGGGAGAGCACTCGATTGAAGGTATTATGGGAAGGAATACCATGAGGTAAAGCAAGAAATTCTTCTAGCCAGGATTTCTTAGACTTTCCATAAGCCTCAATGGCAACCAAGTCATCACAGCCTGTGAGAGTGTCGCACATAAAGCAATAATCAAGATATCAATGAGTTCATGTCGTTTATTGGCGGTGTTGCGTCGATAATCTTCGATTTGGCTGAGAAATAGCAAGCAATACTGGTAGGCGAGTTGTTCACGTTTTTCCATGCAAGTTTGTTTTTGTTGAGGGTTATTATGCATGGTTTTCGTTAAAATGTAGTGCAATTGCCCTGGGTGCTGGGTTAACATATAGGTATATTTAGTACTCACCAAAGAAGGTGGCTATGAGCGACTGGAAATTTATCGGAATGGAAAACTTATAACTGCCACCCACTCCAGTACAATAGAAAAGACATACTCGACTAGTCCTTCTGAGCTTATTAAGCCCTCTGAGCGTGAGAATCATATTGATCAGGGAGCGATTCTTGGTTGGGCTAATGGAGTAACAGATGGTGGTTTTGAAACTAAAATTCAATTTTTAATTGATGATTTTAAGATTGCTGCTAATAAAGATGTTAAACAAACTTGGTGCAGTGCCTGCTGCTCCTTCTGATGTTATAAAGATATTTGCATAACTGGCAATATTTAAATAGGGATGTAATTAATGTACAATAAAAAACGAGTCTTATGGGTATCTCATTTTGCGCCATACCCTGTCAAAGGAGGGGCGATGCAGAGGGCATTCAATATGTTAAAAGAGTGCTCTCAATTTTCGGAAATTGACTTTGTTTCTTTGTTACCAGTGTCGGAAGTTACTGCATATTATCCAGATTTTCAGGCAGGAATTCTTGATATCAAAAATAACCTTAGTCAATACTGTAGATCTCTAAACTTGATACCCCACGGCGTGAATGGGCGGAAGTTTAATAAGTACCTCAATGCTGCTCGGTCATTGTTATCGTCCTATCCATATGATGTTGTTGCATTAAAGTCATCTAGCTTTCAATTCATATTAGAATCTTGTTTAGAAAATAATCATTACGATCTGATATATGTAGACACAATTGGACTTAGCCCCTACCTGGACAACATATCTGCTAAGGTTATTTTGAATCATCATAATGTTGAATCTCACATGCTAGAGCGAAGGGCTGCCTTAGATCATGGGCTTTTATCATTGTATTTGCGGTGGCAAGCAAAAAAGACAATGGCTCTGGAAAAGAAGTTTAGTAACCGGTTTCAGCTAAACTTTACCTGCTCCGAATTGGATAGTCAGAGGTTGAAAGCAATTACTGATTGCAAGACTGTGTCTATTCCGAATGGCGTGGACCTGACTTACTTTAGTCGCAAAAAGCCATATGTACACTCAAATACCAAAGGTATCATTTTTGCTGGTGGATTAGAATGGTACCCCAACACGTCTGCAATTGATTTCATAGTTGATGAAATAGAGCCTAAGTTAAGCGAATCCAAGCTGATGACCTCTATTACCATTTATGGGAAAGGCAGTCATAAAAAACTTGAAAAAAGATCAGTAGAAGCTGGAAGTTTAGTGAGTAAAGGGGGGTTTGTCGATGATATTCGCGTACCTATGGAGTCTGCGCGTATGTATATCTGTCCAATTAAGGATGGTGGAGGTACTAAATTAAAAATATTGGATGCGCTGGCGATGGGTATACCTCTGATTGCTAATCCGGTTGCCTGTGAAGGTATCGATGTAGAAAATGGAAAGCATGTAATATTCGCAGAAACCCCTGAGGAATACCTGACAGCCATATCTCGTTTAAATGAGGATTCGAGACTGTGCGAAGAAATGTCCAGGGCTGGTATTAAATTGATAGAACAACAATATTCGTACAAACATATTGGTAATAAAATTCAGAAAGCTATGGAGGAGCTTGTGAATGAGCCTGTTCTATAAGGTTTACCTTAACTCGCCATATCCAATCAAGGCTCCGCTGTCAGCTTGCTTGGTATTATAGTTAGTTTCTGTCCGGAAACGCCTATTTTCAAAGAAATCCCGTTGTCAGTTCATTTCACCAATTGACAACTTTTTCTCTTCAGTTCAATGCACCACTATTTTCCTGTGATTCTTCCAAAATTCGTCTGATTTTTCGGTTTTCAGACCATAGGCTTCCGTACCAACACCCTGATCCACTCCAACCTCTCACATTGTCGAACAATCAAAAAACCAGCTCTTTTGATTGTGAGCGAGCCGGATAAGCCAATCAATGATCTAGGCGTACTCACTCAATCCCAAGGCCTATTTACATTTATATATGGAATGGGGAATTGGTTGCAAGAGGAGAGCGCAATGGATACAGGTTAGCATCTTTATACCCAAGGATATACGACCAAATATTTAACTCTCTACTGCCAGCCCTTTCAAGGTGAAAAAATAACCAGCCTTTATATCCCCGTTTGTTCGTATATCCTCTCTTCCACTCAATTTCCGATTCACGTAAGGATTAATAA
>JARRJP010000028.1:0-17942 GCA_037389025.1 Reinekea sp.
TTATTTTGACAGTCGCTTGTGTTCGATATTTGTCGACTCACAAGCGCCCACACGAATTACTTGATTTTATACTGTTAAAGATCTCGGCAGAGGCGCTCTAGGCTTGCCGTTTCAAGGAGCGCGCATTCTACGCCGTTCCTCTAACTTGTCAACTCATTTCTTTCGATTTTCCGTTTTAAATCAATCTCTTACTGAGTGACGTCTCTGTCTGACAAAGACTCTAAAATGGGCCTTGCCTGACAGCGGAGGCGCATTATAGAGCCCTACCGCTCTCTGTCAATACGCTATTTAACAATTTTTAATGACGGACGCTGAGACTTTGATGCACTATCTACCGATTCGTCAGAATCTGTTGGCGGCTCCGGTGGTGGTACGTCTACTTCAAATCCCATACCCTGACCATTTTCCTTGGCAAAAATCGCCATAATCGCACCAATGGGTACAACAATTTGCGTAGGAACCCCACCGAATCGAGCATAGAACTCCAAAGAATCATTACCAATAACCAACTCTCGAACCGCAGAAGGCGAAATATTCAGAGTTATCTGATCATCTTTAACAAACGCCTGCGGGACAGAAACGCCTGGATAGCTAGCCATAACCACAACGTAGGGAGTACAGCGATTATCGTTGATCCATTCATGAATAGCCCTAACCATATAGGGCTTATTTGTTGTCATACCAGACATTAGTCACGCATCTCTTGCTCAACTTCAGATAGACTAATCTGAAAAGACTCTCGCTCAAAAATTCGCTCCATATAGCGATCAATTGGCTTTGATTGCTTTTCTGGCATTTCCACACCCAATGAGAGAAGCCGCCAGAGAATCGGAGCAACACAGCAATCGACAAGCGTAAATTCTTCATTCATAAAATATGGTTTATCATCAAAGACCGGAGCAACAGCTAAAAGACTCTCCTTCAATTCTTTGCGCGCACGAGTAACAGAATCCTTACTCTTAGCAGCCATAATAATATCGACCTGTTGACTCCAATCGCGATCAATCCGAGTAATCAATTGGCGGGACTCTGCCCGAGCAACTGGATATACAGGCAACAATGGGGGATGAGGAAATCGCTCATCCAGATATTCCATCATAACATGATGCTCAAATAGCACTAAATCACGATCAACCAAAGTTGGAAGGCTGTTATAAGGATTTATGTCCGAGACTTCTTTAGGAACGGCATTTGGTTCATGATCCTTTATATCGACAGTCACACCCTTCTCGGCCAACACAATACGTACTCGATGACTATATTGGCACGAAGGGTCGGAATAGAAAGTCATAGAAGACCTTTTTGCTACAACGCCCATCAAATCACTCCCAAAAAAATAAAGCATTATAAATACAATAAGCGCAGACAAAGCTGCGCTATTTAGAACACTGTCAACACCTAATCAGTGAATGTCTTTATGCAATTCGCGTTGCAACAATACTGCAGGAATAAACAGAACTACCAGGAAAGCAAAGACATACCATCCTAGACGCTTACGATCACTCTTATATGGTTCGCCCATATAATCAAGAAAATTGACCAGATTATAAACAACCTCATCAAACTCTTCTTCATTTAAGGTCCCTTCGACAGCCTGAACCTCACAAGAACCTTCATGCATTTCGCGGCCAGTTAACGGATCGTATTCCGACTTACCAGAATGGTGCGGCGCGGACGCACACAATCCCTGTAATGGCAATAACACGTGCGGCATCCCAACACCTGGGAATACAGAATTATTTACACCCCATGGTCGACTGTCATCCGCATAGAAACTGCGTAGATAAGTGTAGACCCAATCGGCACCACGCACTCGAGTAACGTTAGTCAAATCTGGAGGAGGAGCTCCAAACCACTTCTTGCCATCTGCGGTAGCCATTGAAAAATGCATCAGATCACCAAACCGCGCACCATCAGCAAATACAATATTATCCATGAAAATATCTTCTGGAATATCCAAATCACGAGCCACTCGGTTATAGCGAGCATAGCCCAGAGAATGACAACCAGCGCAATAGTCCATAAAGGTTCTCAAACCTTCCTGCATGGAAACTTTATCATTCGCATCCGGAGTAAATGAATCCAGATGAACGCCCCCAGTTGCTGCATACACTAGGCCGGTCATCATTGTCAGTACTAATGATATAAATGCCTTTTTCATTGAGGAACCCTCTCTGGTACTGGCTTTGTCTTTTCCCACTTGGTGTAAAATGGCATTCCGATGAAGAACGCAAAATAAATAACGGCACCAATTTGCGCCAAGAGAGTATTCAAACCAGTGACAGGCTGACCTCCAAGGTAAGAAAGCATGACAAATGCTATAGCAAAGATAATTATGGCAGATTTACTCATCCACCCCTTGTATCTCCAGGACCGAACAGGACTTCGATCCAACCAAGGCAACACAAACAGGATAGCGATAGCTGCACCCATCGCAACCACACCCATTAACTTGTTTGGAACTGCACGCAGAATTGAGTAAAACGCACCGTAATACCATGTTGGAGCGATGTGCGCTGGCGTCTTCAATGGATTAGCAGGCTCAAAGTTCGGGTGCTCAAGAAAATAACCACCGCCCTCTGGATAAAAGAATATAACTCCGCAGAAAACGAATAGGAACAACACCACTTGCGGTAACTTACCAATTGTGAAGTATGGGTGAAATGGAACGCCATCCAGCGGAACACCTTTTTCATCTAGGTGCTTCTTAATATCTATACCATCAGGATTGTTCGAACCAACCTCATGCAGCGCTAAAACATGCAATACAACAAGCAAGGCCAGCACTAACGGAATAGCAATAACGTGCAAGGCAAAAAAACGGTTCAAAGTAATACCGGAAATCAGATAATCACCTCGAATCCACTCTGTCAAACCATCACCAATAACCGGAATTGCGCCAAACAAGGAAATGATAACCTGAGCACCCCAGTATGAAGTTTGCCCCCAAGGCAGCACATAACCCATAAAACCTTCGGCCATCATTGCCAGGTATACGAACATACCAAATACCCAGATCAATTCCCGAGGCTTCTGATAGGAGCCGTACATCACCCCACGAAACATATGGAGGTAAACGGTCAGAAAGAAGAATGAGGCCCCTGTGGAATGCATATAGCGGATCAGCCAACCCATATCAACATCGCGCATGATATATTCAATGGAGTTAAAAGCCGCCTCTGAGCTGGCCACGTATGACATGGTTAACCAGATACCGGTTAATATCTGATTGGCAAACACAATCATCGCCAAAAGACCAAATACATACCACCAGTTAAAATTCTTGGGAGCATAATACTTGGACATGTGCTTTTCATAAGCATTAGTCACAGGAATGCGACGATCAATCCAGTCCAGCCAGGCAGGCTTGAAGTTCTTCGTACTCATGATCAGGCCACCTCACCAATAGTTAAAATATTACCTTCGATTTTATGTGGAGGCACCGCCAAGTTTATTGGGGCAGGAACCCCAGAGAAAACTCGCCCGGCCAAGTCAAACCGAGATCCATGACAAGGGCAGAAAAAACCACCTTGCCACTTCGCATCATAAGGCTGTGGAGCAACTTCCGGTACAAACTTAGGTGAACAGCCAAGGTGAGTACACACACCTTCAACTACCAGCAGCTCCTCCGACAGGCTCCGCGTATCATTTTTCGCGAATCCTGGCTGCTGATCAACGTTTGACTCAGGATCTGACAATCGGCTTTTAAGCGAATCGCTTTTTAAGACATCAATCATTTCTTTCGTGCGACGCACTATAAAGATAGGTTTGCCACGCCACTCAGCAATAACCATCTCCCCCATTTTCAAGGGACTTAAATCGAACTTGACTGGTGCTCCAACAGCTTTAGCTTTCTCGCTTGGAAACCATGATTTTACAAACGGTGTTGCTACCCCAACTGCACCAACAGCGCCAACAGCGCCCGTTGCAATATAAAGGAAGCGGCGCCGACCCTGATTTACGCCGTCTTGCGTCATTATTTTCATCCTCTAATGAAGAAAGGAACTTGTGCTGCAGTAATCAAAAATTGGCGCAGATACTAATGAAAATCACTGTTTGTGACAAGAAAAGCTTGCAACACTCAGCCTATGGCTTTGCGCCTGAGTAAAATATCAAGCCCTCCAAAACAAAACCCGGGGGAACCCGGGCTTTTGATTTCTGAAGGATTTTAACGCTTCGAGAACTGAGGCTTCTTACGTGCTTTACGCAGGCCAACCTTCTTACGCTCAACCATACGAGCATCACGAGTGACAAAACCGGCTTCACGCAGAGGCTTACGCAGGTTTTCATCATATTCGATCAATGCACGAGTTATACCATGACGAATCGCACCAGCCTGACCATTCGAACCACCGCCATTAACGGTAATCAAAAGATCAAACTTATCGCTCATTTCAACCAGTTCAAGCGGCTGACGAACGATCATGCGAGAAGTTTCACGACCAAAGTATTCTTCCAATGAACGCTTGTTAATAACGATATCGCCTTTACCGGGACGCAGAAATACACGTGCGGTAGATGTTTTACGACGACCAGTACCGTAGTTTTGTTGAGTTGCTGTCATGTCAGTCAATCCCCATTAAATCTTAAGTTCTTTGGGCTGTTGTGCTGAATGTGGATGCTCAGCTCCACTATACACCTTCAGCTTCTTCAACATTGCACGGCCAAGCGGGGTACGAGGAATCATACCTTTTACTGCCAGTTCAATCGGGCTCTCGCCCTTATGGGCGACCAGCTTTTCAAAGCTCATAGACTTCATTCCACCAGGATAACCAGTATGGCGATAATACATCTTGTCCTTAGCCTTGCGGCCAGTAACTCGAACCTTCTCCGCATTAATAACAACGATATAATCGCCAGTATCAACGTGAGGAGTGTACTCTGCCTTATGCTTACCACGCAGACGTCGAGCGATTTCCGTCGCCAGACGACCCAGTGTTTGCCCTTCAGCGTCGACTATATACCAGTCGCGCTTTACTTCAGCTGGTTTTGCTACAAATGTCTTCATTTTTAACTCCGCCTAATGTGTGGGGGGCTCAGGGGAAGTTAATCTAATTTGAGGGCGCGGATCATACTGAATGAAACATGCTCTAGCAAGTACTAATTACAATGCATCGTGCTTTTAATAGCGGTAAAGCCATAAGCCAACCCCACGAAACTACAGGCAAGCACCAAAAGAACCCCAATAAGGGATTCACTAACAACTTCAGAACCCGGATAAAAGCGCAGCTCGCCCCAAAAATAGGCCAAACTTGATATAGCAAAAGTCAGAAACACAACAACAACCATAAAATACCCGTGCGCATCGTAGGTACTGACACGCCTTAATTCCAAAAGACTTTGAATCATGGCCAAAGCAAACAGAATTGCGCCAGACGCAATCAATGCCAACATCAATAGGTATATAACCATAAAAACACCTTAATGCTCTCGGGTTTTGCGGAATTGGATATCAGGATGGCGCTCTTCTGTCATCTGCAGGTTCACCATAGTGGTAGCAATATAGGCCAAATTATCAGCACCATCCAATGCCAGATTGTCATAAGCCTTATCTCTGAAGGCTTGAAGTTTGCGTTCATCTTCGCAATCAACCCAACGGGCCGTTGCCACATTAATAGCCTCGTATATTGCTTCCACTTTGTATTCAGACTTCAGCCGGTGCGCAACAACATCAAACTGCAGCACCCCAACAGCCCCGACTATCAAGTCATTATTCCTAAGCGGCCTAAAAACCTGCACCGCCCCTTCTTCTGAGAGCTGCATAAGCCCTTTTTGCAACTGTTTCATTTTCAACGGATCTTTGAGGCGTATTCGCCGGAACAGTTCAGGAGCAAAATTGGGAATACCTGAAAACTTAAATTCCTTGCCTTGAGTAAAGGTATCACCTATCTGGATAGTTCCGTGATTATGAAGACCAATAATATCGCCAGGATAGGCTTCTTCGACCGTAGCCCGGTCGCCGGCAAGAAAGGTCAGCGCATCAGAAATCCGAACATCCTTAGCAAGTCTGACATGACGCATCTTCATACCTTTTTCATATTTTCCGGAGACAATTCGCATGAAAGCCACCCGATCACGATGATTCGGATCCATATTAGCCTGAATTTTGAAGATAAAGCCTGACATTTCAGAGTCATTTGACGATACTTCAACCTCCCCAGCCATACGGGACTGAGGTACAGGAGCCCACTCGACGAGACCATCCAACATATGATCAACGCCAAAGTTTCCTAAAGCCGTCCCAAAATACACAGGTGTCAACTGCCCTGCCAGGAACTCTTCAAGGTCAAATGGATTTGCAGCCGCCTCTAAAAGATCGACCTGCTCCCGGAGTTCTTCAGCGTAACCACCTAATACACTGTCCAGTTCAGGATTATTAAGCCCCTTAATGCACCGACTATCCTGAATCGCGTGCCCCATGCCCGACTGATAGAGAATAACTTCGTCACGCAGCAAGTGATAAACACCCTTGAACTCCTTCCCCATTCCGATTGGCCAGGTTATGGGTGCACAACTGATTTTGAGGACATTCTCAACCTCGTCCATCAGTTCAATCGGATCCCGAATATCGCGATCAAGCTTGTTCATAAAGGTCAGGATAGGAGTTTCACGCATCCGCGCTACATCCATTAGCTTGATCGTTCGATCCTCGACACCTTTAGCAGAGTCAATAACCATGAGACAGGAGTCAACTGCTGTCAGGGTACGATAAGTATCTTCGGAAAAATCCTCATGCCCTGGAGTATCCAATAGATTGACCAGTTTATCGGCATACGGAAACTGCATAACGGAGGTTGTAATAGAAATCCCACGCTCCTTTTCCATATCCATCCAGTCAGACTTTGCATGCTGACCTGACTTCTTACCCTTGATTGTTCCTGCGTGCTGAATAGCGCGCCCGAACAAAAGCACCTTCTCGGTAATTGTGGTTTTACCTGCATCTGGGTGCGAAATGATAGCAAACGTCTTTCGTTTGTTGATTTCACTATAAAAACTGCCATCACTCATAACTTGATAAAACCCTTTTTAAGCTGATAGAAACTAAAATAAATAGAAGCGGCGCCAATGCTGGCATAAAACACAGGCATCCCAAGTGGAGAACGATTCTACCAACGACCAAGCATCTTTTCCTCAATCAATAAAGAAAGTTGGACAGTATGAATGAAATCCATGCAACTAATGAGAGACAAAGCCTATAGCATAGCAAGAGTATTGATGCTCGAAGGACAACGAGTACAATGTCGTCGCCTAATCCAAGATATATACCCATGAGCCAGGAAACCGATAAGATTTACGCCGATCATCACACTCAAGTGAACGACTTTCAATTCGATGAGCAGGTAGCTAATGTTTTTCCAGACATGATCAAACGTTCCGTTCCTGGTTATAGTCACATAATCGGTGTAATAGGTATTTTGGCAGCACAATACGCGCAGCCAAATTCAAACCTGTACGATCTAGGCAGTTCCTTAGGGGCAGCCACCATTACAATGCGCCATCGAGTTCAGGCACCTGGCGTTAAAATCATCGCTGTTGATAATTCAGCAGCAATGCTAAAAAGAAGCTGCGATTACCTGGATATCGAAGATTCACTGATTCCCGTAGAAACTCTGCTCGCCGACATCAGTACATTACAACTTGAACGCTGCAGCTTTGCAGTATTGAACTTCACCCTGCAATTCATCAAACCCGAACAACGTCAGCAAACATTACAGCACATCTATACTGGAATGCTGCCTGGCGGCGCATTAGTTCTTTCGGAAAAGTTATCCTTTGAAGATCAACAGACTGACCAATTGATGATCCAACATCATCATGATTTCAAACGCGCCAATGGTTACAGCGATCTAGAAATCAGCCAGAAACGTCAGGCCATTGAACGCGTATTGTTACCTGAAACCAGTGAGCAACACCTGACACGCCTTAAGGAGGTCGGTTTTTCTCAAGCCACACAATGGTTTCAATCCTTTAATTTTGCCTCCTTTATTGCTATCAAATGATCGATTACCAACCCTTCATTCAGCATATTAGAAAAACACGCCTCAAGAGATGGGCTGATCCGTTGATGACCCAACTCAATCAGACTTGGGCCACATTGAACGATGGAAATCTTCCCCGCCTGCTCCAGGTGGTCAATAATCTACCGGAACTGATTCCAGAAACGACCGTAATCGACGATATCATCCAGATCATTGGCAATGCAGCGGAAAGTACTGAGCCACTGGAAGCCCAACTCCGCCAATTGATGCCGTGGCGCAAAGGTCCATTCAAGTTATTTGATATTAATATTAATTCCGAGTGGCGTTGCGATATCAAATGGAACCGGCTTGTTCCTCATATCAGCAATCTTAACGGCCGTCATGTGCTTGATGTCGGCAGTGGCAATGGTTACTACGGCTGGCGCATGAAAGCAGCAGGAGCAATGACCGTTGCCGGAATTGATCCGTCATGGCTATCAGTCGTCCAACATCTGGCAATAAATCATTTCATGCAGGACGAAACACATGCCGTACTGCCGTTCACACTGGAAGAGATAACACCCAATCTGGAGATTTTCGATACAGTCTTTTCCATGGGGGTTTTGTATCACCGCCGATCACCGCTGGATCACCTTTTTGAATTACGCGGCGCCTTGCGTCCCGGTGGTGAACTGATACTGGAAACCATTGTGATTGACGGCGGCAAAAATGAGGCGCTGGTTCCCATAGGCCGTTATGCCAGAATGAACAATGTCTGGTTTTTACCAACAGCCAGGACGCTGGCGATTTGGCTGGAAAAGATGGGTTTTGAAAAAATTCGTATCGTCGATGAAAGTCGAACAACGGCTGCTGAGCAACGCGTGACAGACTGGAAGCCCGGGCAGAGCCTGGAAAACTACCTGGACCCGAATAACCCTAATAAAACTATTGAAGGCCACCCTGCACCGATACGCGCCTTATTGATTGCTGAAAAACCGCTAAACCAACGCTTGAAGCGTTACCGTATCGATTAAACAGCAATAACTCCCCTCAGTCTTGACACTTCCTTGACACCTTATTCGAAATATAAATATTTTTATAAATAACCAAACCGTCTAAATCGACCCTGTTAACATGCTACTTAAACGTTTAAGATGGATTCGGTTTTCTAAGCAACACCTTCACTAAACAACAACAAAAAGGAAACGAGCAAATGAAATCATGGCAAAAAACCGCCGTTGCGCTGGCCATCGCCACCTTTGCTGGCGCAGTAGCTGCCGAATCAATGCCTGTACGAGGTACTGGCGATTATAGCTGGGATTCTTTGAAACCCTTCGATAGTATGGATTTTTCCGGGGTTACAATTACCGTTGCCGGGCCTTGGTTAGCTCCAGAAAATGGCTATATTCGTCGAGCGCTCGAACCTTTCGAAAAAGCTACAGGTGCAACCATTAAATATAGCGGCTCTGACAGCTTCGAACAGCAGATTCTGATCGACGCACAAGCCGGAACACCACCTAATTTAGCGATTTTTCCGCAGCCGGGGCTTGCAGCGGATTTGGCTTCGCGTGGTTATCTGACCCCTGCGCCAGATAAAGTAAGGCAAGGCGTTCTGGATAACTACGCTGCCGGCCAAAGCTGGGTTGATCTGGCTACTTACGCAGATAAATCCGGTAAGGAACAGTTCTACGGTGTCTTCTTCCGTGTCGATGTAAAATCCCTGGTTTGGTATTCACCTGACAACTTCGATGAATACGGTTATGAAGTACCTGAGACCCTGGAAGAGTTGATGGCGTTATCAGAGCAGATCGTTAAAGATGGTAACACTCCATGGTGCATCGGTCTGGGTTCTGGTGCGGCCACTGGCTGGCCTGCAACCGACTGGGTTGAAGACCTCATGTTGCGCACCCAGCCTGCGTCTGTTTACGACCAATGGGTATCGCATGACATCCGCTTCAACGACAGTCGTGTTGTAAAAGCGATCGAAACTTTCGGTGAAATCGCCAAGAACGATGATTTCGTCGTTGGTGGTGCCGAAGCCGTTGGCACAACCGATTTCCGCGACAGTCCAAAAGATCTGTTCACCGTGCCACCTAAGTGTTTCATGCATCGTCAGGCAAGCTTTATTCCTGCCTTCTTCCCTGAAGAGGTCGTAGTAGGCGAAGATGCAGATTTCTTTTATTTCCCAGCTTATGCATCAAAAGATCTGGGCAAACCTGTTCTGGGTTCAGGTACTGTTGCAGCAATCACCAAACCGACTAAAGCAACCGAGGCATTACTTGAATATCTGCTGACACCTCTGGCTCATGAGTTGTGGATGGAAAAAGGTGGTTTCCTGACAGCAAACAAACTGGTTAACACTGACCTGTATAAAACCGATACAGAACGTGCTATGGGTGATATCCTGCTGAACGCAACAACCTTCCGTTTCGACGGTTCTGATCTGATGCCAGGTGCCATCGGCGCCGGTGCCTTCTGGACAGGCATGGTTGACTATGTTAGCGGCGCAAGTGCTCAAAGTATAGCAACTGATATTGAAAACGCCTGGAAAGAGCTTGAAAAATAAACTCTGATCCACCTTGCACTTCAGGCTGCGACAAACCTTTTGTATTCTGCCTCGTAGCCTGGAGTGATCTTCTCAATTTAATTTAAAAAACAAGGAGATTCGTCGTGCTTCAGCAGATCTTTGGTGCTGCTATTGCTATTACCTTATCAATAGGGTTCAGCATCCTGTTTTACGTCGGTTTTAATCTGGTCCTCGACAGATTTTTTTCCAGCCAACATCTGGCATCTGAGTTACAACCGCAGCGCGACAGATTGCGTGAAGCTATCCGTCCTTGGATCTTTATCGGGCCTGCCTTGTTGTTCCTTCTATTCTTCCTCGTTTTCCCTGTGTTCAAATCCATTTACTTATCGTTCATGGGTCGCACCGGCGAAGAGTTTGTTGGACTGGCAAACTACATTTGGGCATTTAACAACGATGGGTTTCGTATTTCTATTCGCAATAATTTCTTCTGGCTATTAATTGTGCCAACACTGGCAACTGCATTCGGTCTTATTATTGCGTATATGACCGACCGGATCTGGTGGGGAAGAATTGCTCGCACATTAATTTTTCTGCCTATGGCAATTTCGTTCGTTGGTGCGTCCATTATCTGGAAATTTGTTTATGACTCCCGTGGACCAGACTCCGAGCAAATAGGGCTGTTGAACGCGCTGGTTGTGGCGTTTGGAGGGGAACCCCGTGCCTTTATTTCAATCCCTTTCTGGAACAGTTTTTTCTTAATGGCAATCCTGGTCTGGATTCAAACCGGTTTCGCAATGGTCATCCTCGGCGCTGCAATCAGAGGGGTACCTGAGGACACCATCGAAGCATCAACCATGGACGGCGCCAGTCAATTACAGATTTTCTTTAAAATCGTGATTCCGCAAATCTGGCCCACCATCATTGTGGTATGGACAACAATCACCATTGCCGTCCTCAAGATATTCGATATTGTTTACGCAATGACCAATGGTCAATGGCAAAGTCAGGTGCTGGCAAACTTGATGTATAACGAAATGTTCCGTAATGCAAACTCAGGTACAGCTAGTACAGTGGCCGTTATTCTCATGATCGCAGTACTGCCAATCATGATTTACAACATTCGTAACGCACAGAAAAGCGAACAATAGGAGCGGTCATGTCTCATCAAATCAATCAGTCTCCAATTGCGGCATCACTCAAACATATTATTGTTTTTCTTCTGGTATCCATTTGGACAATACCCACTATGGGCCTGTTGGTCAGCTCGGTTCGAGATAAAGACCAACTGACGACATCGGGGTGGTGGAAGTCATTGACCAAAACAGAGCAAAACGGTGTCTTTCGCCTCCCCGAATCCGATCAACAGATCTCGGAAAATGGTCAGTGGGTCATTAAAACGTCGGTGTTTGATGAAGGCTCCAAAGCAAAGATTCTCGCCTGGGGAGTACGAGCAACGGAACTGGATGCACAAAATCCTGGCGATACCATGGATTTCCGTAAGGGAAGTAAACTGAGCTTATCCAAGAATGGCGACGTTACCTGGACCTCTACAAGTAAATTCACTCACTCAAGAGGCCCTCGCCTCTACTACGTCGCTACAACACCACCACGATTTACACTAGATAACTATAAGGAAGTGCTTCAAGCAGAAGGGGTTGGACGAGCATTTATTAATACACTGACCGTCACGTTGCCGGCAACTTTTATCCCAATTCTGATTGCAGCCTTTGCGGCTTATGCGCTGGCGTGGATGGAATTTAAAGGTCGTATGTTTTTCCTGGCACTGATCATCGGCTTGCTTGTGGTGCCATTACAAATGAGCCTGATACCAGTGCTACAGATATTCGCGGCCATTGGAGAGGCCTTCAATGTTCCGTCGAAATCTTATGTCACGATATGGTTAGCACACACCGGCTTCGGATTGCCTTTGGCGATCTATCTGTTGCGCAACTACATGGCAGGCTTGCCCAAGGACATTATTGAATCTGCATATATGGACGGTGCCACTCACTTTCAGATTTTCATGCGTATGATTCTGCCATTGTCCATGCCTGCACTGGCGTCGTTCGCTATTTTTCAATTCCTGTGGGTCTGGAATGACTTGCTTGTTGCAGCGGTATTCCTGGGCAATGGGGAAAACAAAACGGTAATGACGCAACAATTGATTGAATTACTTGGTTCGCGTGGCGACAACTGGGAAATTCTGACCAGCGGTGCATTCGTATCGATTGCAGTACCTGTCATTGTATTCCTGTCAATGCAGAAATACTTTGTCCGCGGCTTACTGGCAGGTTCGGTTAAAGGTGGTTAAGAGACAGTAATGATGATCAAAGACGAGAACGAATGGTGGCGCGGTGCTGTAATTTATCAAATTTATCCGCGTAGCTTTAACGATAGTAATAATGATGGTATCGGTGACTTAGCCGGAATAATCCAAAAACTGGATTATATCGCCAGCCTGAACGTTGACGCGATCTGGCTATCACCATTCTTCACGTCTCCAATGAAAGATTTTGGTTATGACATTAGTGATTATCGCGGGGTCGACCCCTTATTTGGCACACTAAATGACTTTGAATCACTAGTCGACGAAGCTCATCAACGCGGTTTGAAAGTGTTGATTGATCAGGTTTATAGCCATACATCAGATCAACATCCCTGGTTTAAAGAAAGCCGTCAAAATCAGAGTAATCCAAAGGCAGACTGGTATATTTGGGCCGATGCAAAACCGGATGGAACGCCACCTAACAATTGGCTTAGTTTCTTTGGTGGACCTGCCTGGCAGTGGGATTCCCGACGCAAACAGTATTACATGCATAACTTCCTTAGCAGCCAACCGGATTTGAATTTCCATAACCCAGATGTTCAACAAGAAATTCTCGATACCGCTCGGTTCTGGTTGGAGATGGGCGTTGATGGCTTCCGCCTCGATGTCGTTAATCTATATTTTCATGATCAAAAGCTAAGAAATAACCCAATAGCTTCCCGCCCCGAAGAACAATTTGTAGGGGTTGATCCAGAAAATCCGTTCTGTCGCCAATATCACATTAACCAGTTATGTCGTGATGACAATTTGGAATTTTTAAAGAAGCTGCGCAAGGTCATGAATGAGTACCCGGGATCAACGACCGTGGGTGAAATCGGTGCTCCTGACGGCATGTCGTATATGGCCCAGTATACGGCTGGCGGCGATAAATTACACATGGCTTATACCTTTGAACTGTTAGGCAACCGGTCTGATCCTGTCTATATAAAGAATACGTTGCAAAGAGTCGAAAACAAGCTGAAAGATGGATGGCCAACTTTTGCATTAAGTAATCATGATGTGAAACGTAGTGCAAGTCGCTGGACTGAAGGCTGCAGCAATCCAGCCGCAAAGGTTAAAGCGATGCTGACTCTTCTAATGACAACACATGGCACCCCATGTTTATATCAAGGTGAGGAGCTTGGTCTACCGGAAGCAGATGTTCCGTTTGAGGACTTGCAAGACCCTTTTGGAATCAATTTCTGGCCTGAATTTAAAGGACGAGATGGTTGTCGCACACCAATGCCATGGAAAAATACAGACACTCTTGGTTTTTCGCAGGCAAAGCCTTGGCTGCCTTACTGCTCAATGCACCGAGTATCTGCAGTATCAGAGCAGATTGAACAAGAAGAATCGGTGTTGAATTTCGTAAAAAAACTGATTATCTGGCGAAAATCACATCCAGCGCTGGTAAACGGTAATATCAAATGGCTACCAAGTGATGAAAACTTATTGTTATTTCAGCGAAGCACTGGAAGTGAAACTCTAATAGTTTCAATCAACCTAACTGAACACCCACTACCTGTTAGCACAGAGCTAAAACTATCAATGCTTCATGGATCTGAACTGGAAAACGGAAAGCAACCAGCATTATCAGCGTCAATTTTCGTAGTAAGTAATGAACTTCAATAAGGTGGAAACCAGAGGCTTGTATGACTAAGCCTTCGCGTAATTGGTGCTGTGAGCTATCTATCAAGTTTATTCGCACAGTTTCAATTATGCGTCAGCAAAAAAGACATCGGCTGAGGAAACTCTGACCTTATCAATTAATTTAACCAAAAAAGCACTACCGGGAAGTCTGTATTTACCGGTCAAGAAAGTTTGGGGGCCTGAGCTTAATAATAATCAACAACCGGCCCTTCCGGCTTCAGCTTTTATCACTGAATAAATAAGAGCCATATATGAGCATTCGGGATAACAATAAAAAACTCACCGTTAAATCGGTTGCCCAGATGTTGGGCGTGTCCACAGCAACCATTTCGAATGCTTTTAACCGCCCCGATCAACTATCCGTCGAGTTAAGGCAAAAAATCCTTGCAGAGTGTCAGCGCCTTGGTTATCACGGACCAAATCCTGCGGCTAGAAGTTTAAGAACAGGAACGACGGGGGTTGTCGGCGTAATGCTAACAGATACACTATCATTTAACTTTACTGACCCATGTGCTATTGAATTTCTTCAAGGTGTAACTCAGGTTCTGGATGATGCTCAGGTTAATCTTCTGATGATGCCTGGAAGAACAGATTTTTATAAAGAAAAGTCCCTTGAATCGCTTCCTGAACGTTATATTTTATACGGGCCACCTCAAGACCTCTCAATTATTCGCCGTTTAGAAGATCAGCGAAAACCTATTGTCACTGTTGATTTCAGCCTTCCAAATCACCTATCGCTTAATGTTGACAATTATGGAGGCGCTAAAGCTGCTGCTGAACATATTTTAGAAACAACCCAGGGCGCAATCGCCGTCATTGGTTTACGGCTAGTCGAATGCTCTAAAACAGTTCGCGTTGAACGGCACAAATGGCTTGATTCAAAGGTATCAATCTCAAGGCAGAGACTGGAAGCTTATCTCGACGCGGCAAAAGAAGCCGGGCGGGAAATTCCGCACAGCATGATATGGAGCACTTACGAAAGCACATGGCAGGAAGGAGTCTTGGCCGCGCGAGAAGCCCTAAAAGAATCCCCAAGACCCGAAGCCTTTTTGTGTATGTCAGACCAACTTGCATTGGCTGCACTCTCTGTTGCGAGAGAAATGAATTTAAGAGTACCTGAAGACCTTAAAATTGTCGGTTTTGATGATATACCCGCATCTCAGCAGACTCATCCAGCGATCACAACAGTTTATCAACCAAGTCTCGAAAAGGGTCGTCTGGCAGCAGTTATGGTACTAAACCCTGAGCGATTCGAAAGTCGAATTCTACCAACTACATTACACATCCGGGAAACTAGTTAGATCTGGCTCACGACTTGAACAATACATAAAATACAACATAGAACCAGCTCAAGAAACCATGGAAAACTGCCCATAATACAGAATGATTTGCTGACCAGGACATTGCAATTGCTAAAGCAGTACCAAAAGAAATACCGCTCTTAACGATTTCGTATTTTACTGTTTTCATTGCTCAAATGAACCTCGACTCAAAGTATGTATCTTTTCTCATCATACATAGCAACCCATTGTGGTTTGAATATAATCAGGCTCGCAACAAGCATCCCGTTCAAAATACCTTCAGGTAATGCAACTAAAGGTATAAACAAGATATATTCGTTAGCTATTTGTTCCCAATCATAAATATCAAAAAGCATAAAAGAGAAGGATAAAAGTAATATGGAAACGACAACTGATAAGATTGCACCGAGAAAAGCTGTTCCAAATATGAAAGTAAATGGATTTCTATGCTGGCGACTGTCAGTCCACTTCCAACACAGGTAAGTCACACATATAGGAATCAAACCAGATGTAATTCCATTCGTTCCCAAAGCCATCCATGATTCATTCCCGACTGCTATCATACCTAATTGAACCAGAAAAACTAATGCAATAGAAACCTGCCATCCAAAAATCAGGTGAAATGCGGTTATTAAATAAAAGTGAATTCCAAGGCCTTCTGAAACCCCAGCTCTCAAGGACCAAATGGTAACCAAAACAACCGTTGCAAAACCAATTCTATGCTGAAGTCCGTCATCCGACCTGATTTCAGCCCAGGAAACCTTAACTATTGCAAGAGTAACGATGCAGAAGAAAAGCAGATTGGAAATAACATTGAAAGAGACGGGGAACAGAGAGAATTCGGTATTCATAAGTCAATCTTCATTAAGGAGGCATCTTCAAACCCGCCATCAACATGGTAGTAATTCTTACGGACTCCAATTTTTTGATAACCGAGCTTTCGATATAAGGATAATGCAGCCAAATTTCTACTCCTCACTTCCAGGAAAACTGTCTGCACTCTCTTTGCTATTAAACTTTTGTGCCATTGCTGCAAAGCAGCACACGCTACTCCCTTACGCCGGTAGGAATCAGAAACCACTATCTGGATTAACTCGGCCTCATCATCAACTACCTGCTCAACTATAAAACCGGTAATAGCATCAAGGCCATCCATCACAATAAGCGACCCTTTAGCGCAGTACTTTTTCAAAATTGATTTTGATTGAATAGAATCAGGGGACGTTCCTGAAAAAGAATATAGCAAATCTAGATCATCTGGCTGAGCCGGACGAATAATGATCATACCAAATCCGATTCTAGAATTGTTTGCCAGGCTTTTCGCTTTAATCCTGGATCACTTAACATTTTATACAGAGAAGGGAATACTAAGTAAGGCTTTTCAAATATCTGCCCGGTTGCAGATACCCACTCGTTTAACTTTGGTAGCACGCCACCAAAAACGATCACTTTGTTGACGGTATGTGTCTCAGTTAAGTGTTCTATCACACCATTGACATATTGCCTAGCAGATGCAATCCCCTGATTGGCATTAGGGCTTGCAAAAAAAGGCCATGAAATTAGATGGTCATGACGTAGCGCTAACTCTTCACTCAATATAGTACGAAGAATTGCAGTTAATAACTTCTGAGCAGAAGCCTGCTTCTGCTTATAATCCGTGGAAAGGCTACTAACAATTAAATATTCATTATAGATATAAAGATTTAATGCAAATCTAATCGGTTTCTCTTCAAGTGAACCTGTAGGTCTAGTCAGCGGTCCTTCAAGCTTTGTCGTTTGCTCAGCCTTGCTGGTAGTTGATACTTTAGAGGGAAACTGTTTTGAAGTAGGGATTTGAGTATAAGTTTCAGAAGTATCTTCAGGCACAGTGGCTAACGTAGATTTCAGCTCCTGTGCTATGAACAACTCAACTTGCAACGCATTTTGTAAGCTATATCGTGGATACCAAGCTTCAATACCGATCTCAGCAAGATATTCTGCTTTTTCAGAAATAGATAATGTCACAAACGCCTCCGCTGACTGAGCGTAATTTTAACAGCAAAGTGAGGTAAAAGCGCTACGCACCAAAACTATTACTCATAATACCTGCACAATCCTCCCTCCATTCCCCGCAGGATCAGAAACTCGATCCAATCGTTAACCAAGTTCAATGGTAAAAACTGCTCCTCGAAGATCAGCGTAACAGATCATTCAGGCTTTTC
>JARRJP010000029.1:0-52428 GCA_037389025.1 Reinekea sp.
GGGGGGTTATTGGCGGTTACTCTGGTGTTGTTACTTGGCCTGGGTCTGGTAATGACTTGGGGATTGCAGCCTTTGCGTCAACTGGCGGCTAATTTGAACCGGATCCGTCATGGTGAAACTAATCAGTTAACCGGACGTTACCCGAAAGAATTAACCCCTTTGACCAACAGCCTTAATCAACTGCTGATTGCCGAACAGGGGCAACGCGAGCGTTATCGTAAAGCCATGGCAGATCTTGCCCATAGTCTGAAAACACCGCTTGCTGTGATGCGCGCGGTAAATAGTGAAAGCAGTGTTGAAATCAACGAGCAGGTTGATCGGATGGATCAGATTGTCCGCTATCAGTTGCAGCGCGCTGTGGCTGATGCCAGTCACGGCCCGGTTCTTGGGCAGCGATGTGACTTGAGTGCGGCCATAGAGCGTATTGGCAGTGCGTTGGAAAAAGCCTTTCTGAAAGAGGATAAGTCGCTCGATCTACCTGACAGGCAAACCAATCTTTTTGTCGCTATGGATAGCAACGATGTTCTGGAAATACTTGGTAATCTGCTTGAAAATGGGTTCAAGTATGGCCGTTCAATTATCAGTGTGCAGTTGGAAAACAGAAGTTCAACGATAATTGTCCATGTTGATGATGACGGGCCGGGAATTGATGAAAATAAAAGAGAAGAAGTGCTGACTCGGGGTAAACGGCTGGACACTATGCAGCCGGGGCAAGGCATTGGTCTTGCCATGGTCAATGATATCCTCGCCAGCTATCGGGTTGAACTGATGATCAGTCGTTCACCCTTGGGTGGTGCCCGGTTCAGTCTGGCGCTGCCGTTATCTGATATTACCTAGAATCTGAAACCAGTACACCACAAAACCGATAAAGGTCAGCCCCAGCAGGATAAAAACATTCCAGCGCTTCGGGTCGGTTTTACGGCGTGAGCGTTTTGGTCGAACGATTATTGCCAGCAGGCTGAGCAACCCGCAGGCGCCAAGTAAAAATGGCAATTGATCTGCCCACTGTGCCAGCCAATGCTTGCGCAGTTCAATGTCATGATGCCGGGTAATGGCGTTATCCATTTCCGGTGCCGCCAGCCAGGCCACAATTTGAACTCCGAAGATGGTAATCCAGCCCAGAATTGCCGACGTTTCCAGAATGATCGTTAATGGATCTGGTCTGTGTGTCCGTCTGTCTTTCACCGATTTACCTCAACTGTAGTCGGTGGCCGTTCTGATGCAGCCATTCGCGATCCTGTTTAAAGGATTGATGTAATGATTCTACCGTACGCCAGAAGTCAGTAGTGTGATTCATATGTCTCAGGTGGCTAACCTCATGTGCCACAAGATAGTCAATCACCGCTTCTGGGGCCATCATGATTTGCCAGTTGTACTGTATCCTGCCTTCGCTGGTGCAGTGGCCCCACTTGGTTTTGGTTCGACGCAGTCGCACATCCTTGAGCCGCTTAAACAGGTTGGCCTGGCGTGCAGTCTCTGTTGTTTTTCGAGTCAGCCAATAGTGTGCCTGAGCCTTGTAGAATGATTCCAAGGTGTTCAGAATCTGCTCAGCATCCTCGTGATCCCTCACCGTCAGTTGCAGTCCCTGTTTGACCAGTTGCCATCGGTTAGATGTATCTGTCTTGCGGATCAGCGGTACATTGATGCCCATAAAAGGGATGTGTGCTGCGCGGCTGTAATCGATTCGATCCTGTTCCAGTACTTGTTGGTGTTGGAGCGTTTTTTCCAGCCAAGGTTCTTTTTCTTTTAGAAACTGGCTAATAAAAGCCTGGCTTGCCTGCATGGGGGCACGAATTTCAATAACCCCTTGGCTGACATGTAATGCAATGGTTTTGCGGTTGGAACGAACCAGAGTCACCCGGTGTTCACGCCATGGAATGGAACTGTTCATTGCAGAGTATCGGAGCGAGGTGACAATGGTTTTTCCAGCGGTCGCACCAGCCTTTCCAGCCCTTCCGTGCGGATGAATAAGGCAAAAGCCATCAGTTCACCGAGTCTGCCTGAGGGGAATCCCTTATTGGCAAACCAGAGTAAATAGGGCTCAGGCAAATCAATTAAACGGCGGCCGCTGTACTTGCCAAACGGCATGGTTGTATTGGCAAGTTCAACGAGCGTTTCCGGTGTCAGGTTCATGAATTGATTACTTCTTCTTAAATTGTTTTACCAGGATTAATTCTGCTGCCAGTAAGTTGTGAGCAGTTCAAGCGCCTGATTAATTGTATCTGTTCCGGTCCCAAAATTAAGCCGAACGGCCTGATGATTACCAAAGAACTTGCCTTCGCTGGGCATAATGCCCGCGTCTATGAAATGCTTATCCAGAATCAGATCATCACGGCTGCTTTCAATCCAGGCCAGGAAGGTTGCCGGCTGCGGTCGATAAATCAAGCCATTAAGCTGGTTCAGTGCATCGGCCAGCAAATTCCGATTATGGCGCAGATGCTGCCTTAATTTTTGGTGCCAGTCATCGCATTGAGTGAAGGCGGTTTCTGCGGCAATCAGGCCGATAAAATTCGGATAGGGTAGCCGATCCTCCATGCGATCCTGCCAGCGCTTGCGAAGCTTGGCATTTGGAATAATGGCAAACGAACAACCCAGGCCGGCCACATTAAAGGTTTTACTGGCGGCCATCAATGTCACGCTGCAATCCGTCAATTCCGGTATCGATGAGGCCGGGGTGTGTGCCACATCCTCAAGAATCAGATCGCAGTGGATTTCGTCGCTGCAGATAAAAACCTGATGCTGACGGGCCAGATCCGCCAGTCGTGTCAGTTCATCTGCTGACAGAACACTGCCATGCGGATTCATTGGGTTGCACAGTAAAAACAGGTGACAATCCGGGTGCGCCATTTCAACCTCAAGCTGCTGCCAGTCCCAGCACCATCTGTCACCCTGCCACAATACCGGCAGTGTGACTGTTTTGCAGCCATTACGCTCTGCTGCACTTAATATCGGTGGGTAATTGGGGGACTGCACCAGTACCCGGCCTTGACGGCCAAACACATCAATCGCCAGATTGAAGCTCGGCACAACACCGGGCATCCAGACGATCCATTCAGGCTCGATCTGCCACTGATATTGGCGCTGACACCAGTTAACCACTGACTGATTCAGAGATTCCCAAGGGTGGGTATAGCCGTAAACCGGATGTTCTACCCGCTTGCTGATGGCCTGCTGGATGGCGGCTGGTGATGCAATGTCCATATCGGCCACCCACATTGGCAGTAGATTCTGGCTACGATAGCGTTCCCACTTTATGGCATTGGTATGATCACGATTGACAGTATTGAACATGACAGTCTCCAGTATTGGAAAATGGTCGGGTTAACCATCCGCGTTCGGACAGTCTGTTAAGACGCTGTTATACTATGCCTCTGTTTTCAGGTTCAATCGTTAAGGCTTACATGAACATATCGGAACGTTTCGGTGGCACCGCTCGTTTATTCGGTCAACAGGAAACCGGGTGGCTGCTGCAATCCCATTTTATTGTGGTGGGTATTGGCGGTGTTGGCAGTTGGGCTGCGGAAGCTTTGGCGCGAACAGCCGTCGGGAGCATCACATTGATTGATCTCGACGATATTTGCCTCACCAATACAAACCGGCAGATTCATGCCTTGAACAGCACTGTCGGACAGATGAAAGTTGCGGCTATGGCAGAGCGTATTCGTGCTATTAATCCTGATTGTCAGGTTACGCCTGTGATGAACTTCATAACCACTGAGAATCTTGCTGAAGTAATTGGTACTGAGGTCGATGGTGTTATTGATGCCATCGACAGCATCAAACCTAAAGCGGCGTTAATCGCCTATTGCCGCCGCAATAAAATTCCCTTGGTCACAACTGGCGGTGCCGGTGGTCAAACCGATCCTACCCGCATTCAGGTCGCTGATCTTGCCAGAACCACGCAGGATCCGTTGGCGGCTAAAACCCGAACCATCCTGCGTAAACAGTATCGCTTCCCGGCGGCAGATAAGGGAAAATTCGGTGTTGATTGTGTGTATTCCACCGAACAGCTAGTGTACCCGCAGGACGATGGCAGTGTCTGTGCTGCCAAACCCGGTGCCGGAAACAGCACTCGGTTGGACTGCGCCAGCGGTTTCGGCGCATCGATGATGGTAACAGCCAGCTTCGGAATGACCGCCGCTGCTTTTATCATCAATAAATACCTTGCTCGGCAAAAACGAGCGCAAGCCGTACTTAACCCGTAAAAGGACGGAAAACTCATGGATCCAATACTGAAATTGCTGAAAGCATTAAACTCGGAAATCGGCCCCTGGCAGATCTCCTGTGGTGGTGCGCTGTCGATGATTATCGGTTTCACACCGCTCTGGTCAGTGCATAACCTGCTGGTTCTACTACTGGCATTAATACTTCGCGTACATCTGGCCACCTTCTTTGTGTTTTGGGGTGTTTTCTCTGGCATGGCCTATCTGATGGATCCGTGGTTCGATCAGATCGGTCGAACCCTGTTGACCAATGAATCTCTGCAACCTTTCTGGACCAGTCTCTACCAGAGTGATTTCTGGCAGATGATGCATTTCAACCATACCATCACGCTGGGAAGTCTGGTGGTCAGCATCATTGGCTTTGTCCCGGCGGCCATTCTTTTTCGTTTGGGGGTTGTTCAGTACCGTGCCTACATGCTGCCATACATTAACAAGCTGAGAGTGGTGCAGCTCTTGAAAGGCACTAAATTTTACCAGCTCTATGAGCGCCTGAGTGACTGATCAGATTAAGGAATGAGAATAATGAAATTATTTCGATGGGGCGGTCTGATAGGGTTTGTTGTGATCGTAGCGCTGATCGGCGTGATCGGCTTCTTCTTTATTGATGACTGGGCAAAAAAAGGTATTGAAGTATCTGGCTTCCAGGTTAATCAGGCTGAAGTTGATGTTGGTTCTGTGCGTCTGTCGCTGAATCCGATTGGCTTCGAATTAAGCAATATTCAGATTGCGGACCCAGATAAACCGACACACGATAGCGTCCTTCTGGAACGAATTAACCTTGAAGTGAATCTGCCACAATTGTTTCTTGGCAATGTGCGGATTCACGATGTGACCGTTGCTGGTGTGCAATCTGATGTTAAACGCGCAAACATTGCTCGGGTAATGGAAAAGAAACCGGCTGATGAAACGGCGACCGCACCAACCACCAAAGATAAAGTAGAAGAAAAGGCAGCAGCATTAGTCAATCAGTTGCCGACGCCAAAAGAGGCTGTTCTGGCTCAGGTGCAGAATACTCAGACTGCGGTAAAAAATGCTGAGCAGACGATCAGCGATTCAAAACAGGCTGTTGAAAGTTCTATAACAAAATTGCCAACTGATGACGATCTTGCCAGTTACAAAAAGCGTATTGCTGAGATTAAACAGATTGAATTGGACTCGCTGGAAAACATCAAGAAATCGACCGACCTTCTCGGTTCAGTCTCCAAAGATGTCGCTACGGATAAGCTTGCCATTGAAACCGTCAAACGAAGTGTCAATAATGCGGTGCGTGACAGCAAAAATGCCGTTACCGATATTGCCAAAGCACCCGGACAGGATTGGCAGGCGCTGAAGGAAAAATACCCGCTTAATAAAGACACTGCTTTGAAAGTAGCACGTCGATTGCTGGGTGATAACTTTTTCGTTCGTATCGACCAGGCCAAAGGCTGGTATGAGAAAGCCCGCCCATGGCTAGCCCGGTTAAAATCCTCTGAAGATGAAAATGCCCCTGAACGTTTGGCAGGTGAATATATTCGTTTTCCGCACCCTGACCCGACAGCAGCCTTCCAGCTTGATCATGGGAAAGTTTCCTTTACTGCTGATAACTGGCCATGGTTACTGACAATTAATGACTTGACCAGTCATCGAGGTGATTTCTTCAAACCGACCCATCTTCTACTGCAACGCGGCACTACCGATAACGCCGCACTGAAAATTACCGGTCTGCTGGATCGGGTTGATGGCAAAAATCTTGATACCTTCGAGTTTTCAGGGCGTGGCATTGATTTCTCCAGTCAGTCTGCTGAGTTGGCTGGTACAACGCTCAAATGGGTTCCGGAAAAAGCGGATGTCAGTGGCAAAATTACTTCCACTGCAGGTCAACTTAATGGCAAAGTCAGCCTGATGTTTCCGCAGAATAATCTGACAGCATCTGGCAGTGGTGCAACGGCTGGCTACCTTGCCCGCGCTGTCCAAAAGGTTAAGACTTTTCAAATTGATATTGCCGTTTCCGGTACACTACTCAAGCCGAATCTGCAATTGACATCTGATCTTGATAATCAATTAAGTGATGCCTTGGCCGGTATCGCCAAAGCTGAATATGAATCCTGGCTTGCTGATGCCCGCACTCAGCTGGATGACGAAGTTCAGCGCCTGCGTAAACCGGCAGATGAGGCATTAAACACTTTGGAGCGACGCCGTACCGAGGTTGAAGAACGTATTCAACGTTTTGAAACTGAAGTGGAGCAGGAAGTTCGTTCCCTGGAAAACAAAGTGAAAACGGAACAGAAGCGCCTTCAGGATCGTATCGCCGCTGAGAAAAAAGCAGCCGAAGAGGCAGCCAAAAAAGCGGCACAGGATAAAGCCAAAGAAGGGTTGGGGAATTTGAAAGATAAAATTGGGTTTTAGGTCAGTGTAGAGCGTCAACAGTAAGTGGCTGCCAGGGCTTTTTTGTGAATGAACACTAAAATTCAACCTGAATCCGTGACTTCAAAGTGGATGCAGGGTGTAAGAGCTTGATTTCTATTTGTTTTTCAAAAATTACAGGTGTACCCATAGGTTCACCCCAATTTTGGGAAGCAAATAGGAATCAATGGCTTGCGCACTGCGCCGTTATGGAGTCACGGATTCAGGTTCAAATAAAAAAGCAAGGTCAGCCGCCTTCGTTTAACGTTTTACATTTCCTGCAGCCTCGTAGCGCAACGCAATAAGGTATTATTTTGGAAATAGATGTCGTACTCGAAGTAGAACCAGGCGACCCGCAAATCGCGATTGACTTTCTGGTTGCCAATATTAATTTATCCAAGTCCCGGCTTAAGGATCTGATGAATAAAGGTGGGGTCTGGCGAGTGAGTCATGACGGCACCCGCCAGCGTTTGCGTCGGGCCATGTCTGATATCCTGGTCGGTGAGCAGATTGAGATTTTTTACGATGAAGCGTTGCTCTCCCTAAAACCGATGCGGCCGCAACTGGTTGACGATTTCATCGAATATTCCATCTGGAATAAACCCTATGGCATGCCGCTGGTGGGCAATGACTGGGGCGACTTCAATGCCCTTGAGCGGATTCTGGAACAGCATCTTCAGCCAGAACGTGATATTTTCTGGCTCAGTAGCTTTGATTATGAAGCCGCTGGTCTGATATTGATCGCTCACACGCGAAAAGCGGCAGCAACCCTGAGCAGTCAATTTGATCCTGCTGGGTTTAATGGCGCTGAAGTATGTTATCGCTGTGATGTGGTTGGGGATTTTTTGCTGGATGGTGAAATTGAACTGGATGTGGATGGTGAGCCAGCCATCAGCATGGCCAGTAAAGTCCGTTATGATGAGCGTCCGGATCGCTCCGTTGTTGATGTCTGGCCAAAGACTGGTCGACTGCAACAGGTTCGCAAACAGCTTTCTGATCTTGAATATCCGGTTGTCGGTGATGAAGATTTTGGTCTGGCGCAGGATGAAAATGAACTGTTGCGGATGAAAATCATCGAGCTGAAATTTAAATGTCCAGTGAGCGGAAAAAATCAACATATTTCACTGATGAAATAACTTATAATGGGCAGGTTTGGCTGTAGGGAACCCCTGAAGCTAACCTGACGATTACCTGAATCCATGACTCCAGAGTGGATTCAGGGATTACAAAGAAATACTCGTCAGTCGCCCTGATGATCATTCTACAAACTCTTTCTACAAACAATAAGGTAGCCACATGTTTGAGCGAGTCGAAAAAGCCCCTGCAGATCCTATCTTGGGTCTCACCGAAGCCTTTAATGCTGATAGCCGAGATAACAAAGTCAATCTCGGAGTTGGTGTTTTTATGAACGATCAGGGCATTACCCCCATTCCGGCGACGGTTAAAGAAGCAGAACGTCGTTTGCTTGAAGATGAAAAAACCAAATCCTATCTATCGATCAGTGGCGATGCTGAGTACGGTCGTCAGGTTCAAAGTCTGTTATTCGGTTTAAGCCACAATATCCTTAGTAACTATCTAGCGCGCACCGCACAGACTCCCGGTGGTACGGGTGCGTTGCGTATTGCCGCTGAGTTTATGGCAGGTGAACTGGGTGTTGATAACATCTGGACCAGTAGTCCAACCTGGGCAAACCACGGTGCGGTATTCAATGCCGCCGGACTGAACACCAAGCCTTATCGTTACTATAACGCTGAAACACAAGGACTGGATTTCGAGGGCATGCTGACTGACCTTCAGGAAGCCGCGCCGAATGATGCCGTTCTGTTTCATGGCTGCTGTCATAACCCTACCGGCATTGACCCGACGCCCGAACAATGGCAACAACTGGCTGACCTGGCTGAATCCAGACGTTTCGTCGTGCTGTTCGATTTTGCTTATCAGGGCTTTGCAACTGGTGTGGAAGAAGACGCAGTTGGTTTGCGTCTGTTTGCTGAAAAGGTGCCAGAGTTACTGGTGGCCAGTTCATTCTCGAAAAACTTTGGTCTATACAACGAGCGAGTTGGTGCTTTTACATTGGTTGCAGCGGATCGCACGGTTGCTGATGACGCTTTTTCCAAAGTTAAAACCATTATCCGGGCCAACTATTCAAATCCACCAGCGCACGGTGCCAAAATAGTTTCCATTATTCTGTCAGACGAGCAATTGCGTGCGCAATGGATCGATGAAGTCAACGCGATGCGCGACCATATTCAAAAAGTGCGCAAACTGTTTGTTGAACACCTGAAGGCTCAGGGCGTTGATCAGGATTTTAGCTTCATCGAACGACAAAATGGCATGTTTTCATTTTCCGGCTTAACGCCAGAGCAGGTCGTTCAACTTAAAGAGCAGTATGGTATCTACATTGTTGGTAGTGGTCGGATTAACGTTGCTGGATTAACCTCTCAGAATATTGAAACTGTCTGCAAGGCGATTGCGTCAGTTCTGTAATTCTTCATTTTCTAGTGACCTGAATCCGTCAGCAGCATAAGCCAGTTTATGCTGCTTTTTTATCCCTGAATCCGTGACTCCATAGCGGCGCAGTGCGCAAGCCATTGATTCCTATTTGCTTGCCAAAAATTGGGGTGAACCTATGGGTGCACCTACAATTTTTGAAAAACAAATAGAAATCAAGCTCTTACACTCTGCATCCACTCTGGAGTCACGGATTCAGGTTGTCTTTTTGACTCTGATTTCTTTTCTTTATTTGTGAATCGCTTAACATTTTTCTTGAGTCTGTACAGAAAGTTATTGTCTTTTTAATTTGCCTGTTCTATCTATATAAGTGCTTACATTTAACCTGTGCCGCGCGAGCCACGCTGGAACCCCATCCCGGATTTTGTAATGAAATCCGGATCCAGCGTGGCTTCTCTAACCTGACTCCATGCCGAAGTTACGAAATCCAGATTGTCTCCTACCTGCATCCACTCTGGAGTCACGGATTCAGGTGGCTGGTAAAATCGATGATTTTAGAAGCTACAGTGGCGCCTTAAGTGCCGGGGGAATTGCCGATCTGGCGGCTCAGTGAGCCGCTTCCTGCTCGATGTTTTTTGAAATACTGGACAGCCTCCTGAACCGCATTGAATCAGGAAGCTGTTCCAGCCCTGCTCATTCGCTATAATCTCCGGTCTGCATACAGAATCAAATGGGACAATCGATGAAACCCTTCAAAGTGGTCTCCAAATACCAACCGTCAGGAGACCAGCCCCAAGCCATCGCCAAACTGGTCGAAGGCATTCACGCCGGGCTTGCCGCGCAGACCCTGCTCGGGGTAACCGGTTCCGGTAAAACCTACACCATGGCCAAGGTGATCGAAGCCATGCAGCGGCCAACCATTATCATGGTGCATAACAAAACACTGGCGGCGCAGCTTTATTCCGAGTTCCGTGAATTCTTCCCTGGCAACGCCGTCGAATACTTCGTCTCCTACTACGACTATTACCAGCCTGAAGCCTATGTGCCATCGTCGGACACCTTTATCGACAAAGACAGCTCCGTCAACGAACACATCGAACAGATGCGACTCTCCGCCACCAAAGCCCTGCTGGAACGCAAAGACACCCTGATCGTCGCCACCGTCTCCGCCATCTACGGCCTCGGCTCACCAGACAGCTACCTGAAAATGGTATTGCACCTGCGTAAAGGCGATACGATTGACCAGCGTGGCCTCCTACGTCAACTGGCCGAACTGCAATACACCCGCAACGACATGGACTTCGGCCGCGCCACCTACCGAGTCCGCGGCGACATTATCGACATCTATCCGGCTGAATCGGAAATGGAAGCCATTCGGATAGAATTGTTCGACGAAGAGATCGAAGGGCTCAGTCTGTTTGACCCGCTCACCGGTGAAATTCTGCAAAAGCTCAACCGCTACACCATCTACCCGAAAACTCACTACGTTACGCCACGGCAAACCATTCTCAATGCTTGTGAAGAGATCGAAGCTGAACTGAAAGAGCGACTGAAAATCCTCGAAGAAAACAACCGCCTGGTCGAAGCGCAGCGACTCGAACAACGTACCCGGTACGATCTGGAAATGCTACGCGAACTGGGTTTCTGTACCGGAGTAGAAAACTATTCACGCTTTTTGTCCGGTGCCAAACCGGGCGAAGCACCACCAACCCTGTTCAGCTATTTGCCTGACGACACCCTGATGTTTATTGATGAATCGCACGTTTCGATCCCGCAGATCGGCGCCATGTATAAAGGCGACCGCTCGCGCAAAGAAACGCTGGTGGAGTATGGTTTTCGGTTGCCATCGGCACTCGACAACCGGCCATTGCGTTTTGAGGAATGGGAACGCATGTCACCACAGGCCGTTTACGTCAGTGCAACACCGGCCAAATACGAAGCTGAACACGCCCAACAGATTGTCGACCAGGTTGTACGCCCGACCGGGCTTATTGACCCCGAACTGGAAATTCGCCCGGCCGCAACGCAGGTTGATGACGTGCTGGAAGAAATTCGCTTGCGTATTGCCGTTAATGAACGGGTGCTGATCACCACCCTGACCAAACGTATGGCCGAAGACCTTACCGACTACCTGCATGACAACGGCATTCGCGTGCGTTACCTGCACTCGGATATCGATACCGTTGAACGGGTAGAAATTATTCGTGACCTGCGCCTCGGTGAATTTGATGTTCTGGTTGGCATCAACCTGCTGCGTGAAGGGTTGGACATGCCCGAAGTTTCACTGGTCGCCATTCTCGATGCAGACAAAGAAGGCTTCCTGCGTAGCGACCGTTCAATAATTCAGACCATCGGCCGCGCCGCTCGAAACCTTAACGGCAAAGCCATTCTCTACGCCGACCGCATTACCGGCTCCATGCAGCGCGCCATTGACGAAACCGAACGCCGCCGCGCCAAACAGATTGCCCACAACAAAGAACATGGCATTACCCCGCAAGCACTGGATAAAGCGGTAACTGACATTATTGACGGCACACCACAGGCACCGGGCCGTAAAGGCAAAATGGCGCGTAATCGCAAAAAAGTCGAACATATCAGCGCCGAAGAAGCGAAGAGTTTTATGCAAATGAACGCCGCCGAACTGTCCAAAGAAATTACCAAAATAGAAGACCAGATGCACAAACTGGCGCGCGATCTGAAATTTGAACAAGCCGCCGCCATGCGAGATCAACTGCTTGAACTGAAAGAACTGCTTAAAAACCGATAAGGCCAACCATGACCCAACAACTGACCATCACCACACCGGATGACTGGCACCTACACTTCCGCGACGCCGACATGCTTGGCGAAACCGTACCGGCGACTGCACGCTGTTTTCAGCGCGCCATCGTCATGCCCAATCTTGTGCCTCCTGTTACCACAACCGACATGGCACTGGCTTACCAGCAACGCATTAATGCCGCCCGGCCACAGGGCAGCAATTTTCAACCGTTGATGACGCTGTACCTGACCGACCAAACAACTGCGGAAGAAATCGTCCGCGCCAAACAGGCTGGCGTTGTTGCTGCCAAGCTGTACCCCGCTGGTGCGACCACTAACTCCGCTGCTGCCGTTACCGACATCAGCAAACTCAAACCGGTACTGGAAGCCATGGCTGAACAGGGCATGTTGCTACTGGTGCACGGCGAGGTAACCGACGCCCATATTGATATTTTTGACCGCGAAAAAGTATTTATCGACACCCACCTGACCCGCATCGTCAATGACAACCCAACCTTAAAAGTCGTGCTCGAACACATCACCACAGCAGATGCTGCCGACTTTGTTTTAACGGCGGCAGACAACATCGCCGCCACCATTACCCCCCAACATCTACTGCTCAACCGCAACGACTTATTAGTGGGCGGTGTGCGACCACACAACTTCTGCCTGCCGGTACTGAAGCGCAACACACACCAACAGGCACTGCGCGACGTCGTCGCCAGCGGCACCAAAAAAATATTTCTCGGCACGGACTCCGCCCCGCATGAAAAAACCAAAAAGGAAAACGCCTGCGGCTGCGCAGGATGTTACAGCGCCTGGAGTGCCATTGAATTATATGCACAGGTTTTTGAAGACCTGGGAGTGCTCGACAAACTGGAAGCCTTCGCCAGTCATCACGGCGCGGATTTTTATGGTTTACCACGTAACACAGGCAGCATTACTTTAGTGAAACAAGAGTGGGTATTGCCAGAGGGAATTGCGTTGCCGAATGGACAGCCAATTGTGCCTTTTTTTGCTGGTCGGACAGTCGGGTGGAAGGTTAAGGAAGCTTAGTTTGAACCGGTTCTATCAGGGCTGAACATTAAAACCATTCTGAATCCGTGACTTCAGAGTGGATGCAGGGTGTAAGAGCTTGATTTCTATTTGTTTTTCAAAAATTGCAGGTGCACCCATAGGTTCACCCCAATTTTTTGATTGCGTTGGCGAACACTGCAAAGGGTGACACGTCAATCAGCAGCAACAGTGTGTGTGACAGGAGTTGATAGAAACCATATAAGCGACTGCGCACGGATTCAGGTGACGGTTTTTTTGCGTCAGGCTGTTTTATCCTGCTTGATTTCAGGAAAGCGATAAGCACAAACTTTGCTGGTCTGCAGTTTTAAATCGACCAGCGCTTCAGCAAATTTAATCGCAACCCGAACGCCATCCAAAACCGGCATTCCAAGATCCTGTTCCATTCTGTCGAGCCAATGGCTCATCCCGGCACACCCCAAAACCAGTGCTTCGCCATGCTGAGTCTGTAACGCTGTGCGTGCAGCCTGCAGTACTTTCTGGTAGCTGGTTGGATCGCTTTCCAGTTGCAGTACCGGAATGTTTGAGGCAAAAACACCGGCACAACGGTTGGAGAGGCCGTATAGGCTCAGATTGCGTTCCAGAATGGGGACTGAGCGCTGCAAGGTTGTCAGGATGCAAAAGCGGCTGCTCAGCAGGGTGGCTGCGTGCATGGCGGCCTCGCCAATGCCGAGCACTGGCTTATCCGTCACTTCGCGTACAGCCTCAAGACCGGTATCGTCAAAACAGGCAATAACATAGGCTTTTGAACTAATCTGCGGATCCTGCTCATAAGCCAATACTTTTTCAACCAGATGGTAGCTGGCCTTTGCGCCATCGCTGTAACCTTCGATACTGGCAGGTGAGCCGTGGCAGGTTTCGAAACTAATTGAATGATGCAGTCCGTTCAGGTTCTGGCATTCCTGCTCAAGTTGTCGAGTCATGGATGTTGAGGAATTCGGGTTAATAACGAAAATGGTCATGGCGACAACTCAGGCAGATTTTCGGTTGCTGCGGCTGTACAGTCGCACCAGGATTATAGTGGTTGCAATCACGACAAATGACACTAACGTCGTCACCGTACCTAATGCATAAAGTACCGGTGTTGTGACATTGGTGGTCATTGCAAACAGCTCCAGCGGTAGTGTGTTGAATGAACCGGAGGTCATTAATGTACGCGCAAACTCGTCGTAGCTGAGGGTAAAACCAAATAGCGCAACTCCCATCAGACTTGGTGCCAATAACGGCAGCAGAATGAAACGAAAGGTTTGCCAGTCCGAAGCACCCAGGTCGACAGAGGCCATTTCATAGCTTGGGTTAAAACGATTGAATACCGCAAACATGATTAACAGACCAAAGGGTAAAGTCCAGGTGAGGTGAGAACCAAAGCCGGAACTGTACCAGTCAGGCGTCAGGTCAAGGCGGTCAAACATCAGGCCAATCCCCAGACTGATCAGGATTGATGGAATAATCAGGCTTGCCAGAGCCAGATAGAACAGGATCGCGCTGCCTGCAAAACGTTTGCGGAACGCAAGACCCGCCAGCAGTGAAAATACCAGCGTACAGACCATGACCATTAGACCCAGTAACAGGGAGCGTACCAGTGCAGCGCCAAAATCCCCGACGGCCTGTTGCTCAAATAATTGTTTGAACCAATGCAACGATGTACCGTTCAATGGAAAAGTGAGCCCGCCTTCAGGACCCTGAAAAGACAGTACCGCAATAGTAATTGTCGGGCCATACAGAAACAGAACGAACAATCCAAAAAAAGCCGCCAACATATAAAAGCTGAAGTTTCTCTTCATGTTAAAGCTCCTTACGGATATCAACCAGTCTGAACAGAATGACCAGCATCATGATCACCGTGATCAACAGAATAATTGCGCCCGCCGCAGCGGAAGGATATTGCAGTAATGAAATTTCGTTATAAATCAGAATAGCGACATTGGCACGAATACCGCCACCCATGATTTTTACAGTCACAAAGTCACCCATTACCAGTGTAAAAACAAAAATACTGCCGACGATGATGCCGGATTTGGAAAGTGGAATGATAACGTCTTTTAAAATTTGAAAGGGTTTTGCACCGGCATCAATGGCCGCTTCAATAAGGCTGCGATCAATGCGCATCATGCTGTTGAAAACAGGGGTTACCATAAACAGCGTATAAAGGTGCACGTAAGCCAGCACAATGGCAAAGTCACTGTACAATAGAAATTCAAGCGGCTGATCGATAATACCGGCGGATTGCAGGCCGGAATTGACCAGACCGTTGCGACCAAGTAATGGAATCCAGGATATCATCCGAATAATATTGGATGTTAAAAAAGGCACGGTACAGATCAGAAACAGAATAGTCTGTGCAGCCGTTGAACGAATATGAAATGCCATGAAATATGCGACGGTGAAACCGATTGACAGTGTCAGCAACCAAGTCAGGAAAGCATATTTAAAGGTTTTCAGATAAGCCTGCCAGGTGACTGGAGAGGTCAGCAAAAACTCATAATTATCAAGAATAAAATCAGGAATGATGGAGTATTCGTTGTAATCCCAGAAGCTGACGATTCCAATCACAATAATAGGAAATACCAGAAACAGGAACAGTACCAGCGTCAGAGGCAACGCCTGCCAGTAACTGCGGATGTTTGTTTTGTTGATAAGTGTCGTCATATAAGCATCAATTGGTCGAGCGTTTAGGCAGATTGTTGGGTTGTTCATTGGTAGCCCAACCCGGCAGCGTCCGTGCTGCGTATAGAAATAAAATACCGGAAATCAGGAAACGATAAATTCGTTCCACTTGCGAACCATGTATTTGTTTTCATCCATGACCGAGTTCCAGCAGGCAATATTGCCCATACGATCCCAATAGGAACCGCCGTCACGTCTGGAGCCCGCTTTTTCCATTACATCACCGGATGGGCTGAGGATATCGCCTTTGGCTTCTTTACCTTCAATCCAGAAACCCCATTCATCATCAGACATGAAGGCTTTTGATGTTTCCGGTGCCGCGCTGTAGTAACCTTGACGGTTCAGGTAAGCACCTACCCAACCAGACAGATACCAGTCGATATATTCATACGCGGCATCCAGTTCCAGACCTGACAGGTGAGACGCCAGACCCAGACCGCCACCCCAGGCGCGATAACCTTCTTTTAATGGCTGGTAAACGCATGGGATGCTACGGCTGCGGACTGCTGCAACGGCCGGTGACCACATACTTTGAATCACTACTTCACCAGAAGCCATCAGGTTGACAGACTCATCGAATGATTTCCAGAAAGCGCGGAACTGACCGGCTTTTTTCGCATCCATCAACACCTTCATGGTGGCGTCGATTTCTTTTTTGGTCATGTTGCCTTTATCGCCATACTTAATGATGCCCATTGATTCGCAGATCATGGCCGCATCCATAATACCGATTGATGGGATATTCAAAATGGAGGTTTTGCCTTTGAAGGCTGGATCCATAATGTCGGACCACTGAGTAATCGGACGACCAACCAGATCAGGGCGAATTCCCAGAGTATCCGCGTTATAGATTGTCGGAATCAGTGTCATCCAGTTGGTTGGCGACTTGGCGAATTTTTTTGAACTTTGGCTTTCGACAAAACCAACCGTATGTGGCGCAGTACCCTGAGCAATTTCAGAATCTTCGGTTAGTTTACCGGTAATAAATAGCGGAGAAATTTTGTCGTAGTTTTTCAGGCGGCTGGTGTCCAGCGGCTGCATGACACCAGATGGGAATACTTTTTTACAGATCCAGTATTCGATATCAGCAATATCATAAGATTTCGGCTGGGTTACTGCACGTTGAGTAACGCTGTCTGAGTCCAGCGATGTTAGCTGCAGATTGAAACCGAGCTCTTCTTTACATTTATCAGCAATGGCGTTGAGGTTGGAAACACCAGTACCGAACTGTCGCAAGGTGACGTTCTTGATGTTCTGTGCCCAAACCATCGGAAATCCGGTGATGGCGCCACTGCCAACGGCTGCAACCGACGCGCTGGCGGCACCCTTGATCAGTCCACGACGGGACAGTCCGCTTGCTTTGTTCGTATCCGCTTTCTGATTTTCTTGGTCTTTCATGGTGATAAGCTCCGTTTGTGACTCAGATGGAATCAAAAATATTTATGTGGTGGCGCTTCCAGCTCAGCATGACTTTTTTGGATGAGGCGACAATCTCTTCATCCATCTGTTCTTCCGGCAGGTAACACATCACTTTTTCGCCGCTGTCGAGTTCAGTCTCAATAAAAAAGAATTGAGCCTGGAATTCGACATCGACAATTTTTCCATACACAGAGTATGAGTCTTGCTCTGGACGGCTATGGAATGGTTTGACTGAAATCTGGTCCGCCCGGATTGAAAATGACTGAGTAACAGTGTCGTTTGCCAGACAATCCGGTTTCAGTACATTGTGGCCACCGATAAAATCGGCCACGAATGGGGAGTTTGGTTTCTCAAAAATATGTTTTGGCGGCCCCATCTGCTGAATGGTGCCGTTATCCATGACCACTGCGATGTCAGCCAGGGCAAAGGCTTCTTCCTGGGAGTGGGTGACGTGAATAAAGGTCAAACCAAGCGTTTGCTGCAAATGCTTGAGTTCCTTACGCATCTGTATGCGCAAAAATGGATCGAGTGCCGACAGCGGTTCATCAAGCAGCACAACATCAGGTTTGCAGATGAGTGCCCGGGCCAGTGCAATACGTTGTTGTTGACCACCGGACAGTTGAGTTGGCAGCTTTCCGGCGAAAGACGCCATGTTAACCAACTCCAGCATTTCCATGGCCGCCTTGTGTCGTTCTGCTTTGTTGATACCGGCGATTTTCAATCCATAGGCAACGTTATCAAGGCTGTTCATGTGCGGAAATAACGCATAGTTCTGAAACATCATCGCCGTGCCACGGCGGCGCGGAGGCATTCCGGTAACATTGGCGTTATTGAGCAGAATATCTCCGTCTGTCACCTCTTCGTGGCCAGCGATCATTCTCAGCGTTGTGCTTTTACCGCAACCACTGGGACCCAAGAGGCAGCAATAACTGCCTGCCGGTATTCGTAAGTCGATAGCGTCTACAGCAACATGATCGCCATACGACTTCCCAAGTTTAATCAGCTCAACTGCACCATTCATATATTTATTTCTGAAATTGCTAACAATTTAAAGAGGACGTTTGCAACAGAGATGCCATATCTGGGAAGCCCGTTTTATCCGGGGTTTTTCGTCATTTATTGCTATTTTCGGGCAACATTCGACTTGTTTTGGTGCGGCGGTGGCTGTTTTTGGTGCGTCTTGCAGAATAGCGTAAACCCGACTGGTAAGGATAAACTTTGATGTATATTGTTAACAAAATTGTCAGCAGTATGAATGGTCAGCCAATGTCCTTATCCAAGAAAGAGCAGGAAATTCAACGTATCACGAACTCCATTACCAAGGCGGTATCCGAGCAGCGACTGCCGCCAGGCACTCGGTTGGTTGAAGCTCAATTGGTGGCGAGTCTGGGCGCTAATCGCAATCATGTAAGGGCCGCATTACAACGCTTGGCATTGCGCCATATCGTGTCAATTGAAACCAATAAAGGGGCCAGCATTGCGCAGCCCTCTGTTGAGGAGGCGCGTAACATTTTTATGGCCCGGTCGATTCTGGAACGCGGCATTATCGAGATACTGGTAAAACGGCTGAGAAGGAGTGATGTCACGCTGCTGCAAAAGCAGATTCAGCAGGAACAGAAGGCGGTAGAGAAGGGCAGGCGTGAAGACATCATCCGTGAATCCGGCGAATTTCATTTATTGCTGGCTCGTCTCAGTGGTAACCCTGTGCTGTTGGATATGCTTCGCGACCTGATAACCCGAAGCTCACTGATTATTTCCCTTTACCAGAAACACAATAACCCGCAGTGTGGCTGCGATGAGCATGGCGACATTATTAGCGCGTTGGAAACTCAGGATGCTGAAAAAACGCTACAATGTATGAGTCACCATTTGCATGATATTGAGTATGGTTTGAATCTGGATTTTTGGGAAAACCGCAAAGTGGATTTGGGGACGGTCTTTGAAGAATAGAAGCTGATACCTGAATCCACTCTGGAGTCACGGATTCAGGTGCTCCTCAGTGAAGCGGATAATCATACTTTTTTGTTTTTCCTGCTCTTTGTGGCGCAGGAAAATATCCCTGCTTGTTGATTTTTTCGAGTATTCTTGTGTAGCACCGTAGATTTTTAGTTTGCAAATGTCGAAATGTGAATCAGCTCTAAATATTTTTTCCAGATACTGGATATTGAATGAAAAACCCCTACAGTTTATTGACGTGAGTCTGACATAGATCAGGTAAGCTTATTTTGTAAACAGATTGTTAGACGTACACTGAATCTGTTTCTGGGTCTAATAATTATAAGGATTTCTCTTATGAATTTCCGAATACGAGGGCTGCTGTGCGGTCTGGTCAGTTTTGCTTTTATATTAAGTAGTGCCTCCTTTGCCGAAATGCGCGATATTGTCATTCCCAATTACGATGCATGGGTCAATTCACCTCACGCTGACATAGAAGGTGAACCCTTCACTCATTGGGATGAAGAAGATGACAAAATGGTTGAAGAGCATTGTGCTGCTTGTCATTCGACGACAGGTCATCTTGATTTTCTCGGTGCCGATGGTTCGACGCCTCATAAGGTTGATGCCAAAGCACCTGGCCGGGAAGGTGTGCAATGTACTGCCTGTCATAACCGGGTTGCTTCGCATCTGGAAGAAATTACTTTCCCTTCCGGTCAAACAGTCGAGCGTTTTGAGGCCGATGCCCGCTGTATGGATTGTCACCAGGGCCGCGAGTCTGGTGCTTCGGTAACGAAGATGATTGTTGCCGCCGGTGTCGATGATGACACGGTCAGTAAAGACGTGAAATTCCTGAACGTGCATTATGCCGCCGCTGCCGCCACCCGTTTTGGAACCGAAGCCGGTGGCGGTTATGAATACGAAGGAATGGATTACAGCGGGCTGCATTATCATGATGATTTTGCTACCCAGTGTAACGATTGCCATAACCCGCACAGCCTCAAAATCAGCGTAAAATTCTGCACGGAATGTCATGAGGATGTTAAGTCAAAAGATGACTGGGCGATGATTCGTGATGAAGAAACTGAAGGTGATTTTGACGCCAATGGTGTGGAAACCGGTATTAAAACTGAAGTTGAAAACATGCACATCGCGTTGCTTAAAGCCATGCAGGATTATGCCAGTCAGGTACTGGGCAGCAGCATCAACTATGATGGCCATCACTACCCTTATTTCTTCGCAGATCCCAATGGTAATGGAGTTGTTGATGATGGTGAGGCCGTACGTGCCAATATGTTCAAACAATGGACTCCTCGCCTGGCCAAGGCTGCGTACAACTATCAGTTTGTTGCGAAAGATAAAGGTGCCTGGGTGCATAACGGACAGTATGTTTTGCAGCTGTTGAATGACAGCATTCAGGACTTGGGTAAAAAAGTTGCTGTACCTGCGACCATGAGACCTGAACCGTTCTAGGAAAGTCCATGTCCATAGATTCTGTTAAGCCACTTTCATTTTTATGGAAGTGGTTGTTATTCTGTTTTCTGTCTTTACCTGTTACGACTGTTGAAGCCTCCTCTACGGCGGATCACAGCCAGTTTGAAGTGTTGCAACAGGAGTTTTCAGACGTTGAGGATATCAATGCAGCCTGTGTGAGCTGTCATAATCAGGCAGAGTCTCAAATACATGCCACCATTCATTGGCAATGGACCTATCCGCTGGAAAGGGATGACACGCGAAAGACAGTCAATAAACTTCTCGGCAAGTTGAATGTTATTAATGGTTACCATCCCAATGTTGCTTCCAATATTTCTGCTTGCGGCAGTTGCCATATCGGATACGGTTTATCGAAAAAAATAACTGATACCATTCCCAAAGCGGCAGTCGATTGTCTTGCCTGTCATGATACGACTGGTGAATATTTTTATTCCCGGTTTCATCAGGATGGCGTTGAGTGTTCAATGTGTCACGACGATAACGGTGAAGCCAATAAAGATCGAGTTGAAAAAGAAGGCGGGCGATACACATTGAGCCTTACTCAAATGGCACAGAAAGTCGGTGAAACCTCAGTGTCGAGCTGTGGCAGTTGTCACTTCTATGACGGTGGTGCTGATGGTGCCAAGCACGGTGATCTGGACAGCGCATTGATACACGCCGATTTTGAAATGGATGTTCACATGAGTCCTGATGGTGCTGGCCTGAAGTGCAGTGACTGCCATCACTCCAATCAGCATGCTTTGGCTGGTAGCCGCTATAAAGCGATGAGCCCGGTTGATAACAAGCCGGTAAGCGCGTTGGAAGGTTCGCGTGCAACCTGTGTATCCTGCCATGGTGATCATCCAATGAAGGATGAAAAACTGAATGATCATACCGATGTTGTTGCCTGTCAAACCTGCCATATCCCGCATTACGCTCGAAATGGAATCTCCGTTAAAACTTCATGGGATTGGTCAACGGCTGGCGAGCTTAATCGTAAACGGCGGCCTATTGCCAAACACGATGAGCAGGGAAACGTTGAGTACAGCAGTGCCAAAGGTACGATGACCTATGGTGAGAACTTGCAACCAACCTATCAATGGTACGATGGCATTCTGGATTATCAGACGGTTGGTGCTCTAGTGAACCCGGATGGTGTGACGCCACTGAACGCATCGCATACGCAACGAGATGGCGTTGCCAAAGTCTTTCCATTTCATGTATTTGAGTCAAAACTGCCGTTTGACACTCAGTCTAATCAATTGCTGCCTATGCATCTTTCATCAAGCAGTCGCAACGCGTTCTGGAATGGTTATGACTGGGATAAATCGTTGAAGGCCGGGGCCAGGGCAGTAGGGATGGATTTTTCTGGAGACTTTGATTTCACAGATGTTGAAACGGTTCGTGCCTTGAATCACACCGTAGCACCTGTTGAGCAGGCATTGCAGTGTGTGGACTGCCATTCAGTTGATGGTTTACTGAATGACGTGCCGGATCTTTATGTTCCTGGTAGTAGACCGCATGCCTGGCTTGACAGGATGGGGCTATTGGTTTTGCTGGCAACGTTGGCCGGTGTCTTGTTACATGGTCTGGTGCGGATAATTTTTGCGCTGAGCAGGAAATAAACGATGACAGCATATAGAAAACAACGAGTGTATCTGTTTCGTGCCTATGAACGTTTCTGGCATTGGACTCAGGCTGTTTTAGTGATTTTTATGGCTGGGACCGGTTTTGAAATACACGGCACCTATCAGGTAGTGGGCTTTGAACGGGCCGTTGATCTGCATGTGTTCTCGGCCTGGGCGCTGATAGTACTGTGGGTGTTTACTATCTTCTGGCATTTGGTGACCGGCGAGTTTCGTCACTATATTCCTCGTGCAGAAGGGGTGTTAAAACAGGTTGAGTATTATCTGCGCGGTATTTTTTTAGGTGAACCCGCTCCATTTCACCCCAGCCTAAAGGCCAAGCATAATCCACTGCAACGTCTGGCCTACCTGGCGTTTAAAATATTTATGGCGCCAATGCTGTGGATTACTGGGTTGTTGTATTTGTTCTATAACGATTGGGCAACGCTCAATCTGGTGGAAATTGGGCTGACGCTTGAAATGGTTGCGGTGTTGCACGTTATTGCAGCGCTGATATTGCTGGCCTTTCTGATTGTTCATCTCTACCTCATCACTACCGGAAAAACCATCGGGCAGTATCTGAAGGCCATGATTACCGGTTGGGAAGAGGTAGAGGTTCCTGCCCAAGATACCCAACAACAGGATTAGCCCCTGGTTGAGACAAACCATTACTGTGTTATCATCCCCCGTCCGGCCACTGTGTGGTCTGAAGTCGTTGCTCCTGTACGGTCCTTTGGTAAGGGTAGGTGGGGGCAACTTCCAAGTTTATGTGAGCTTAACCTGAATCCGTGACTTCATAGCGGCGCGCAGTGCGCAAGCCATTGATTTCTATTTGCTTCTCAAAAATTTCAATGAACCTATGGGTGCACCTGCAATTTTTGAAAAACAAATAGGAATCAAGCTCTTACACCCTGCATCCACTTTGAAGTCACGGATTCTTATTACTTTGCCTGATGGCGCCAAACGTGAATTCGACCAACCCGTTTCAATAATGCAGATTGCCGAAAGTATCGGTCCTGGCCTTGCCCGTAACACCTTGGCGGGTCGTATTAATGGTGAGCGTGTCGATGCCTGTGACCTGGTCACTGAAGATTCGAATATCGAAATTATTACGCCTAAAGACGATGATGGCCTAGAGATCATTCGTCACTCTTGTGCCCACCTGTTGGGGCATGCAATCAAACAGCTGTATCCAGATGTCAAGATGGCGATCGGGCCAACCATTGAAAATGGTTTTTACTATGACATCGATATGGAGCACAGATTGACCGAGGAAGATCTGGACGCTCTTGAAGCACGCATGTTGGCGCTGGCAAAAACCGACTATGAAGTGGTCAGGAAAAAAGTCAGCTGGCAGGAAGCATTTGATGTGTTTACTGAGCGTGATGAGCCTTACAAAAAGGAAATCCTCGACCAGAATATAGCCAGAGATGATCAACCAGGTCTTTACCACCACGAAGAATATATTGATATGTGTCGTGGCCCGCACGTACCGAATATGAAATTCTGTCATCACTTTAAATTGATGCGAATTTCCGGTGCCTACTGGCGTGGTGACAGCAGCAATAAACAGTTGCAGCGAATTTATGGTACTGCCTGGGCAGACAAGAAGCAGCTCAAAGCACATTTGACTTTCCTGGAGGAAGCCGCCAAGCGTGACCACCGCAAGATTGGCAAAAAGCTGGATCTGTTCCATTTGCAGGAAGAAGCGCCAGGCATGGTGTTCTGGCATCCGAATGGCTGGACCATGTATCAGGTCGTTGAACAATACATGCGCCAGAAGCAGCGCGCACATGGTTATCAGGAAATCAAAACCCCGATGGTTGTCGACCGCTCATTGTGGGAGCGATCCGGTCACTGGGATAAATTCGGTGATGATATGTTCACCACTCACAGTGAGTCTCGTGACAACGCCATCAAACCGATGAACTGCCCGTGTCACGTTCAGGTCTTTAATCAGGGGCTGAAAAGCTATCGTGATCTGCCGTTGCGACTGGCGGAATTTGGTTCGTGCCACCGTAACGAAGCCTCCGGGGCGTTGCATGGTATTATGCGGGTGCGTGGTTTCACACAGGATGATGCACACATCTTTTGTACCGAAGCGCAGATTCAGTCCGAGGTGGCGAAATTTATTGTGATGCTCGAAGAGGTTTATCACGACTTCGGCTATGATGAGTACATTCTGAAACTCTCAACCCGGCCTGAGAAGCGTGTTGGCTCTGAAGAAGCGTGGGACAAGGCCGAAAAAGCACTGGCTGATGCTCTGGATGCCAATGGCAAGCCTTGGGAATATTTGCCGGGTGAAGGCGCATTCTATGGCCCGAAAATCGAATTCACCCTGAAAGACAGCTTGGGTCGTATGTGGCAGTGCGGTACCATTCAGGTCGATTTTTCCATGCCCGGCAGGCTTGATGCTCAATATGTCGATGAAAACGGCGAGCGCCAGACTCCGGTGATGTTACATCGGGCGATTGTCGGATCGTTCGAGCGTTTTCTGGGCATATTAATCGAACAGTATGCTGGTGCAATGCCTGCCTGGTTGGCGCCTGTTCAGGTAATGATTTGTAATATTACCGACGCACAGGCCGAAACTGTGCAGAATATCGCGAAAAACCTTGAAAATCAGGGCTTTCGGACGCAAGCTGACTTGAGAAATGAAAAGATCGGCTTTAAAATCCGCGAACATACGATTCAGCGTATCCCTTATCTACTCGTTGTAGGTGATAAGGAAGTGGAAAATGGCACTGTGGCTGTTCGTACCCGAGAGGGTAAAGATCTGGGTGTCATGAGTATCACTGAGTTCAGCAACCTGTTACAAGCGGACATCGCTCGTAAAGGCCAGAATAACGAAAACGGAGAATAAATTATAAAACGTAACGCTAGGGCGGTAAAAAATGATAGCCGTCACGTCATCAATGAACAAATTAATGCATCTGAAGTCCGCTTGATTTCAGTCGATGGTGAGCAACTCGGCATCGTCGCGATCAAAGAGGCTATAGCCAAAGCGCAAGAAACCGGGCTTGATTTAGTACAGATTTCCAATTCAGATCCCGTTGTCGCCAAGATTATGGATCTGGGCAAGAAAATGTACGAAGAAAAGAAAGCCAAAGCGGCTGCAAAGAAAAAGCAGACGCAGGTGCAGGTGAAGGAAGTCAAGTTCCGTCCCAACACTGACATTGGTGACTATAACGTTAAGTTGCGTAACTTGACCCGTTTCCTTGAAGAAGGTAACAAAGCGAAAGTCACATTGCGTTTCCGCGGCCGTGAGATGGCGCATCAGGAGCTCGGTATGGAGTTGCTGAAGCGTGTTGAAATGGATCTGGAAGGCATTGCGCAGGTAGAGTTGCGACCGAAGATGGAAGGCCGTCAGCTCACCATGGTTTTGGCACCAGTCAAGAAAAAGTAATTTGCGACAGGGCTTCAGTCTTGTGCAAACCCGGAGGTGAAATTCTCCGGTCTGTTGGCGAGCTTCACAGCTCGCCTTTGTATTTAAACGGCAACCGTCAGCTTCGGGAGTTATTCGGTCATCGAAAGACTCCGTAGTACGAATGCAACGCGGTAATTGAAGTAAATCTGGAGATTGAAAATGCCTAAAATGAAGAGCAATTCTGGCGCTAAAAAGCGCTTCAAGCGCACGGCAAACGGCTTTAAACACAAGCAGTCTTTCCGTAGCCATATCCTGACCAAGAAAAGCAGCAAGCGTATCCGTCAATTGCGCGGAATGCTGCAAGTTGCTGATGCAGACAAGGCGCTGGTCAAGCGCATGCTGCCTTACATCTAACCGCTTTTCTTACAGGAGATTAAATTATGGCACGTGTTAAACGCGGTGTGATCGCTCGTCGTCGTCACAAGAAAGTTCTTAAGCAAGCTAAAGGTTATTATGGTGCTCGTTCACGAGTTTTCCGTGTAGCCAAGCAAGCGGTTATCAAAGCTGGTCAGTATGCGTATCGTGACCGTCGTCAGCGTAAGCGCCAATTCCGCGCACTGTGGATTGCCCGTATCAATGCTGAAGCGCGCGTTAATGGTCTGTCTTACAGCAAGTTCATCAACGGCTTGAAAAAAGCTGAAGTTGAAATTGACCGTAAAGTATTGGCTGATATCGCTGTTCACGATAAGGCTGCATTTGCGGCTATCGCTGAACAGGCGAAAGCATCTTTGGCTTAAGCGTCAACGATACTTACAAAATAAACCCGCCTTGGCGGGTTTTTTTGTGTCTAAATTACTAAGTAAAAACACTTTATTTGAAAACGTTTTCAAATCTATGATCAGAGGCTAAAGGAACAAAGGAGATATTGATGACTGTATTGGTAACTGGTGGTGCCGGATATATCGGCAGCCATACTTGCGTTGAACTGCTTTCTACGGGCCAGGACATTCTGGTCCTGGATAATCTGCTGAACAGTTCACAAGAACCGTTAAAGCGTGTACAAGAGTTGACTGGAAAGGCGTTGGCATTTATTCAGGGTGATATTCGCGACAGAGCGTTATTGGATAAGCTTTTTACTGATTACACGATTGATTCAGTTGTCCACTTTGCCGGGTTGAAAGCCGTCGGTGAAAGTACAGAAATCCCACTGGATTATTTCGATAACAATGTTTCAGGAACCATCAATCTGCTGCAAGCGATGAGAGATGCCGGAGTATTTCGCTTTGTATTTAGTTCATCAGCAACCGTTTATGGTGATCCACACACAGTTCCGATTCTGGAAAGCTTTCCGTTAAAAGTCACCAATCCTTATGGTCGAACTAAATTGATGGTTGAGGACATTTGTCGTGATTTGGCCGCATCGGATGCACGCTGGAGCATTGCGCTGCTGCGTTATTTCAATCCGGCAGGGGCACATACCAGCGGCCGTATTGGAGAGCAACCCAATGGTATTCCAAACAACCTGGTGCCATATATCACTCAGGTTGCTATCGGTCAGCGTGACAAACTGTCGGTATTTGGTGATGACTATGACACGCCGGATGGTACGGGTGTGCGCGACTATCTGCATGTGGTTGATCTGGCTGTAGGCCACCTGAAAGCCTTAGAGAAGGTGGCATCTCAGGCAGGTTGCGTTGCTTATAACCTGGGCACTGGCCAGGGGTATTCCGTATTGGAAATGGTTGCCGCTTTTGAGAAGGCTTCGGGCAAACCGGTGCCTTATCAGGTAACCCCTCGCCGTCCGGGTGATATTGCCTGCTGTTATGCCGATCCTGCATTTGCAGAACAGGAGCTAGGTTGGAAAGCCGAGCGCGGCCTGGATGAAATGATGATCGATTCCTGGCGCTGGCAGAGCAGCAACCCAAACGGATTTACTGACTGATTTATTGGGCCTTAATTTCGTCGAGCCTGTTATGACTAAAAAGAGCTAGTACCGTTTCATAATCCTGAATCCGGGATTATGTTATAAAGAGCACCGCGCGCGGCCTAACGCTTTGTTTCACTTCAGGATCGACCATGAAGAAGACCGACACCGAACAGATTCGACTTGCCAACAAAAAACAAATCATCAATTACCTACGCGTGCATGGCCCCATTGCCCGCGTCGATCTGGGCCAGGCACTGGGCTTAAGCCCGGCCACAGTGACAGCGATCACCAGTGAACTTCAGCAGGAAGGTCGACTCATTGAGCATCCGGCCACATCGGAAAAAACCAATACCCGCGGTCGCCCCCGGGTATTGATCGACCTTGCCCCTGAAACAGTGCATGTTCTGGGGCTTAAGCTGTCCATTAATGAATTGAGGATGCAGCTAGGCAACCACAAAGGCCAGGTTAGCGACACCATGGTCGTTGAACTGGATACCCGAGCGCTGAGTACAGAAGGGCTGTTCGATGCCATGGCCAGTGCGGTGAGACGCTTTAATGCCTCCCTGCCAAAAAACAAACGCCCCAAAGCACTGGGTATTGCGGTTCAGGGGGTGATCAACGGGCTTGACGGAAACATCATCTGGAGCCCGGCTTTGCAGGATAAACAAATCCCGCTCAAGTCTCAGCTTGAAAAACGCATTCAATTGCCAGTGACCGTAGCGAACGATGCCAACTGTCTGGCTATGGCTATCCAACATCAACCAAAGTATCAGTCACTGACCGATTTCGCAGTGATCATGCTTGGGTATGGTATCGGCATGGGCATGTTCATTAACGGTGAATTGCATCTCGGCCATCATGGTGCTTCTGCTGAGTTCGGACACACCAAGTATTTGCCGGAAGGGGCGCAATGCCTCTGTGGCAAGCGTGGTTGCATTGAAGCCTATGTTGGCGATTATGCGCTGTATCGTGATGCCAGCGCTTTGTTCCCGATGCATCACGAGGACAGCCTGCACCCAACCGAAGACAGCATGCAGTCGCTTGTCGATCAGGCCGATGCTGGTTCCATAGAATTGCAAAACCTGTTTTTGCGCACGGGCCGGGTGCTGGGCCACGGTATCAGTAACCTGATCGCGCTGCTCAGCCTTGAAAAGATTGTTATTAGTGGCCCGGGCAGTCGGTCTTATCATTTGATGCAGCCTGGACTGCAAAGCGGTCTTGAAGAGTCACTGGTCAGCGAACTGATCGCCGACACCAAGATCGAACTGGCACCTTGGGATGAAGATATGACCATCAAAGGAATTGTTGTGCTCGCACTTCAGACGATTGACTGATGGTGCCCGACGATGATCTTTGCCGATTTCAAAACGCGAATCAAAAAAAGCCGTTCACCTTCATGAACGGCCTTTTCTTGGTTTAGCGATTGCCTAAAACCTGAATCCATGACTTCATAGCGGCGCAGTGCGCAAGCCATTAATTCCTCTTTGCCTCCCAAAAATTTCAATAAACCTATGGGTGCACCTGCAATTTTTGAAAAACAAACAGAAATCAAGCTCTTACACCCTGCATCCGCTGAAGAAGTCACGGATTCAGGTAAAACTCAGCGATGTACAAATCGATTCACCAGATTTTCCAGATATTCCTGACGACCGGATACTGGCTTCGGATCGATTGCATTATCAACGGCCCACTGGCTGAGTTCCGCTAATGACAGCTGCCCCGACTTGATCTTTTCACCCAGCTCACCATTCCAACCGGAATAACGGTTATCCACAAAGCTCTGCAGTTCACCGGATTCATAAAGCTCAGCGGCTTTCATGAAGGCAAGCGCAATGGTGTCCATACCACCAATGTGGCCATGGAACAGATCGACCGCATCAATCGACTCACGTCGCAACTTGGTGTCGAAGTTAAATCCACCGGTGGTAAAACCACCCGCACGAATAATTTCGTAAACCGCCGGGACCAGATCCGGGACGTTATTCGGGAACTGATCGGTATCCCAACCGTTTTGGTGATCACCTCGGTTTGCATCCACAGAGCCCAATATACCCAGCGACGCAGCCGTTGCTATCTCGTGTTCAAAGCTATGCCCGGCCAGCGTGGCGTGGTTTACTTCAATATTCACCTTGATTTCTTTTTCCAGACCAAAGCGCTGGAGGAAACCATAGACAGTTGCCGTGTCGTAATCGTACTGATGTTTTGTAGGTTCCTGGGGTTTCGGTTCAATCAGAATGGTGCCTTCAAACCCGATCTTGTGTTTGTGTTCTACCACCATCTGTAGAAAACGACCCATCTGCTCACTTTCACGTTTCAGATCGGTATTCAACAAGTTCTGGTAGCCTTCACGGCCCCCCCACAACACATAGTTCGCGCCGCCCAGTCGCTTGGTGGCATCCATGGCGTTTTGAACCTGTGACGCCGCATAGGCAAAAACTTCCGGATTTGGGTTAGTCGATGCACCACACATGTAACGAGGATTAGAGAACGCGTTTGCTGTTCCCCATAACAGGCGAATGCCGGTATCGGACATCTTCTGTTCGGCATAATCCAGCATTGCGGCGAAGTTTTCACGAGACTCTTTCAGGCTTGCGCCTTCAGGGGCGATATCGTAGTCATGCCAACACCAGAATGGTACGCCCAGCTTTTTCATGAAGGCAAAAGCCGCGTCCATTTTTTCCTTCGCCAGGACCAGGCCATCTTCACCAGCACGCTGCCATGGCCGGTCAAACGTGCCGGTTCCGAGACCAAAGATGTCCTTGCCCTCCCCACAGAAGTTATGCCAGTGGCAAACGGCAAATCGCAGGTGCTCTTCCAACCGCTTGCCCATGACGACCTTATCTTTGTTGTAGTGACGAAAAGCTAACGGATTGGTTGAATCTGGCCCCTCGTATTGAATAGCGTCGATGTGTTTAAAGTAATCTGCACTCATGATCAGACTCCACTGTTGAGCGAACGTGTTTGCTGGTATAGCGCACGGTAGCGTTCGAGTTTTGGTTGATAGTAAGGGATCTTCTCGGGATCAGGTTGGTGCACCTGAACCAACGGAGGAGGAGGGCATACAGCCGAAACCTTTTGGTTAAACTCGGCCTCAGGCAATGCTGAAAATTCTGCGAGATGGGCCAGTCTGGCGGCGCCCAGACCGGGGCCGACCTCTCCACCATCACGGAAAGACAGTGCTCTTTGCAGCACATCACAATGGATTTGTCGCCAACGTTCTGATCTTGCTCCGCCACCGATGAGAGTGATCTCATCAATCGGCGAATGAGCCGCTTTTAAGGCGGCATAACCATCGGCAAAACTGAACGCAACGGCTTCCAGAATGGCCAGCGTCATCTCCGCTCGGGACGTACTGTTCTTCAAACCGAAAAAGACACCGGACGCTTCAGGATCATTGTGCGGGGTACGCTCACCGGAAAGGTAAGGTAAAAACAACACCGGCGTCATCTGAATACCACTGTCGTCCAACTCGGCCAACAGTTCGGGAACTTCGCAGTTCACAATACCGGCAAACCAACTCAGTGAATTCGCGGCCGATAAACTGACGCTCATTTGGTGCCACCGTTTGGGCAAGCAATGACAGAAGGCATGCACTGTATTTTCCGGGCTGGCACAGTGACCATCACTGACAACAAACAAAACTCCTGACGTGCCCAGCGAGATAAAGGCCTGGCCTGGTTCTGTCACACCAACGCCAATGGCGCCACAGGCATTGTCACCACCACCAATGACCACCGGAAGATTAGGCAACCCCAACTGTTCAGCGGCTTCTGCGGTCAGCGTCCCGGCAACTGAATTACCTTCCAGCAGCTCCGGCATATAACTGCGATCCAAACCGGAAACCTTTAACAGCGCGTCATCCCAATCCCGAGTGGCCGGATTCAGCCACAAGGTACCGGCGGCATCCGACATATCCGAGCAATACCGCCCCGTCAATCGAAACGCCAGGTAGTCTTTAGGCAACAAGACCTTTGCGACTCGGGCAAACAGCTCAGGCTCATGCTCAGCGACCCAAACGACCTTGGGGGCAGTAAACCCTGGCATGGCAAGATTGCCTGAGCGCTCGTGGAAATCGGGCAAATCGGCTTCCAACCGACGACATTGCTCAGCTGAACGACCATCATTCCACAAGATGCATGGGCGCAAAACCTGAGCATCACTATCCAGAAAGGTCGCACCGTGCATCTGCCCGGCCAACCCGATTGAACGAAGTTGTGAAATCCGCTCCCCGAGCATCAATTTCAGCCCCTGAACCACCTCGACGGTGGCTGCCCACCAATCTTTCGGATCCTGTTCAGACCATAACGGCTGGGGATTAGACAGGTTAATCGCAACGCTGTGCATCGCGACCAACTCGCCTGCCTCATCAATAACGACCGCCTTGACACCGGACGTTCCAAGATCAAGTCCTAGAAACACGTAGAAACCCTCTTATTGTTGTTTTGATGCTGGACTTCGCTGGTCACATCTGAGAATCGGACAAGCCAGCTTGTTTAATTCGCGTATCAAATTTATTGTGAGCAATATTTGATTTTAATGTCAAATAATCAGCCAGAAAAAATCGGAAAAATTCTATAAAACCTAAAATCAGGGCTTGTTCCTTATAAGAGCATTGGGCATTTAATTTATTTGTTGAAATATACCCGAATCCGTGACGTCATAGCGGCGCAGTGCGCAAGCCATTGATTCCTCTTAGCTTCCCAAAAATTGGGGTGCACCTGCAATTTTTGAACAACCAATAGAAATTAAGCTCTTACACCCTGCATCACTGAAGAAGTCACGGATTCAGGTAATATCCAGATTGCATAGTGAACCACAGGCCGGGCATTGGATACTGACTCATTTTTTCGGGGGCATTCACAGCAGGGATGCTGTGATGGTCCGCACAGGGGTGAGGCTCCAGGGAAGGGTTAGCGCCGACCCCCAAAAAATGAGTCAGTCACCAATGCGGATTTCAGCTTCGTATCCCGGGGTTGCCGGCTGGGATGGCGGCACCGTTGAAAATGGCGATGCCGGGCAGAGTAGGTTTGATGATTGGAGTTCATCAAACCTTTGCGCAACTCGCGCAAAGGCACTTCAATTCAATCTGTGCGTCCTGAAGACAGTAGTCTGCCTGCTCAACGCTCTCTTTCAATGCATCAAAGATTTCTTTTTGGATGCCAATTTCCTTAACCTGATGGCAGCTCTCGCAGATTAAAAACTGAGGAATCTGGTGGCTATGGTCACAGGTGCTGTGTGCACAGCTGATAAATTTATTTTCTGAAGTCAGTTTGTGGGCCAGGTTGTTATCAGTCAGAAAGTCCAGCATTCGATAGATTGACATAGTCGGGATGGATTGTCCGAACTCCGTTTTGAATTGATCCGCCAATTCGTAAGCGGACAACGGTGTTTTGGATGCCAGCAGTAGTGAAAACACGTTTCGGCGTTTGGGTGTCAGTTTCAGGCCTGCTTTGTTTGAGGCTTTGTCTGCTTGATGTTGGGCGGTTGTCAGGTTATTCATAAGGTCGTCTTCTGGCTAACTGGTCCCTATTATCCTGATTTGTTGCAGGATTGAAATGATATGATATATCATTTCTGGCTTAATCATATAACAGCAGTGAAACAGATGAAAAAAAGGTTGTACAGAATAGGGCTATTGATCGGTTTGAGTCTGCTATTGGGAGCACCGTCCTTTGCTCAGGATAAAATTCGAGTTGTTGCCAGTTTCAGTATTCTGGGTGATATGGTGCAGCAGGTTGGTGGTGAGGCGGTTGATCTGACGGTATTGGTCGGTCCCAATGAAGATGCGCATGTGTATAGACCCACTCCTCGGGTTGTTCGCCAGATTCAGCAGTCCGATCTGATTGTTCTGAATGGTTTGGGCTATGAAGGCTGGTTCCCTCGTTTGATGCAGTCATCCGGTTATCAAGGGGGCGTGGTCACGGTAACTGATGGCATTACGCCTCTGCATGGTGGGCATGAACACGGTCATCATGATGATGGCGATGAGGAAGAGCCTGAACACGACATCAACCCGCATGCCTGGCACAGTCTGCCAAACGCGGCTGTTTATGTGACCAATATTGAACAGGCTCTGTCAGAGATCCGCCCTGAAAAGGCGTCCGACTTTCATCAGCGAGCAGAGCAGTATCGCAGTGAACTGAAAGCCTTGGATCAGCAAGTCAAACTTGCCTTGAGTCACAGTGACTTGAACAAGCGCGTTATCAGTACTCATGATGCCTTTGGTTATATTACCGCTGAATATGGTATTGAATTTCTGGCACCTCAAGGGGTTTCTACCGAAGCAGAACCGTCAGCCAAAGATGTGGCATTGCTGATTCGGCAAATCAAACAGGCAGACGTGAAAGCCGTTTTTATCGAGAACATTACGGATAATCGATTAATAGAGCAGATATCTCGTGAAACTGGTGTCGATGTTTATGGTGAACTGTATTCTGATGCCCTTTCTGATCAGGGCGGTAATGCGGCCACTTATCTGGATATGATGCGCTATAACCTGACCAGCCTGATTAATGCCTTAGCGCAGTGAGTCCCATCTACTCAGCCAGTTGAGATAGCGGTCTGCCCAGTTTCGCATTGGATAACGACACTGAAACCAGAGTAAAGACATCATCTCAACCAGCGCCAGAGCGATCTTGAACCGCTCGGCGCTGACACCGGCTATTTCCAATAGCAATGCTTGCTGCGCATGATCCAGATCGAAACCTGTGACCGCACAGGCCAGATCAATGACTGGGTCGCCCAGCGCAGCATATTCCCAATCGATCAAAATCATTTGCGAATCGGCAATGATAAGATTGCCCGGGTGCCAGTCGTGATGGCAAAGACATAAAAATGCAGCTGGAAGGTAGTTATCGATAAGCTTGTCCAATATTTTGTCTACGTCATGAGGTAAGGTGATTGTCTGGCTTAAATGTTTGATCTGATGACGGATATCGAGTGGTTTTGTGTTTTGAAAACTGGCTGTTGGGTAATGATGTACCCGATCAATAAGCTCAATTAGCTGGCTCAGGTCTGGATCAATTTCCATTTGCCAGTGCTGGCCATAAACCCATTTGGTAAGCAAATATTCGTAGCTTTGAGCGACAATTGTCGCTGTAAAGCCGGATGCCTGAGCGGATGATAGAATCCTGGCCTCTCGATAACGATCAATGCCAAGGATTGAAGATCTTTCATTATTTCGGCGCAGTGCCCAGCTTTTGTTGTCTGAAGTAATTTGATAACACGCATTGGTCAGCGCATTTTCAAGTCTTGTCACTTGTAGGTTTTTGCCGGTTATTGGCTCAATTTCAGTGAGTATCTGATCCAGTCGCATTTTTTCACATTGTAAATGTTACAGAATTATTTAGACTATGCCCTGTTCTTGCCGGGGTGCCAATATAGCTGAGAAAAACCCGTTGAACCTGAACCAGTTCGAACTGGCGTAGGGAGCATAGAAACCACCGCAGTCTTGTTTACAGATTTCGTGATGTCCCTTCTTCTACGCCGGTATCAATATCATTGATACAGGAAAAGTAAATGTTCAAGCAGTTAACTGTTGGCCTTTCTGTCGCATTAAGCGCATCTGTTATTGCCAAACCAATCACTATTTACACTTATGAATCTTTTGTTTCCGAATGGGGGCCAGGCCCGGCATTGGAATCGTCTACGCCTTGAAGGTGACCAGACCCAGGCCGATGTTGTTCTGGGCCTTGATGATGGTCTGCTTGCCGAAGCCAAAAAACTGAATCTGCTCGCTGAGCATAAACAGAATCTGGACGGACTGTCATTACCGTATCAATGGAACGATGACACCTTTGTGCCTTATGACTACGGTCATTTCGCCTTTATCTATGACCGTCAACGTACTGAACAAGTGCCAACCTCGCTGAAGCAATTGGTGGAAGATTCCGACTTATCGATCATCTATCAGGATCCGAGAATCAGTACACCGGGACAGGGGTTGATGCTGTGGATTAAGTCCGTTTACGGTGACAAGGCTGATGCGGCATGGCAACAACTCAAAGAAAAAACGGTCACCGTGACACCCGGCTGGAGTGAAGCTTACGCATTATTCCTGGATGGTAAAAGCGATATGGTGTTGAGCTATACCACATCACCCGCCTATCACGTCACTTGGGATGAAACCGACCAGTATCAGGCCGCTGAGTTTTCTGAAGGTCACTATGTTCAGATAGAGCTGGCTGCAGCACTCAAAACCAGTGATAACCTGGATCAGGCCCGGGATTTCCTCCATTTTCTGACAACGAAACCGGCACAGGATGTTTTCGCTGGAACCAACTGGATGTGGCCTGTGCTTGCCGATGCTGATAAACCGGATGCGTTTGCTCAGGTCATCAAACCCAAGACATTGCATTTTAGCAGTGATGAGGTTGCCGAGAATCGTCGTGCCTGGATTAAAGAGTGGCGCAACGCCACCAGTCAGTAGTGACTTTTAAGGCGTCACAGGTAACAACCTTTGCCATTATTCTGACTCTGGTATTTGCCGGAGTCGGTCTGGTCATGCACCCGGGGGCAGGGTATCCATGGAGTGAATACTTTGACGCCTATCTGTTCCGAGTTATTCGTTTTTCAATTATCCAAGCACTGTTGTCAGCGTTTCTGTCTATTGCGATTGCGATTCCTTTTGCTGTTCTGCTTGCTGCCCATCCTTTTCGTGGCCAGTGGATAGTTAAAGCGTTACTGAATCTGTTTTTTATTCTGCCGGTGCTGACCATTATTCTGGGGGTTGTTAATGCGTTTTCCGATTGGTTCAATGTATTCGGATTACGGGGAATTTTAATTGCTCATCTGTATCTCAATGTTCCCTATGCCATTCGTATTCTTTGGAATCGATTAAGTCGCCAGTCTGAGACTCAGTTGCGCGTTGCCCAGACGTTGGGTATTGGTCTGTTACAACGCACGCTGTGGATTCAGTGGCCGATTATTCTTGATACACTGCGCCCGGTGCTTGTTCTTATTTTTTTACTCTGTTTCAGCAGCTTTACCGTAGTACTGACCTTGGGCGGCGGCCCGGCAAACAGTAATCTTGAAGTGGCGATTTATCAGGCACTGAAATTTGATTTTGATCCTCGCGCTGGCGTTCTCTACGCCGCTTTTCATGCCTTGATTGCATTTTCCGCGATGTGGCTCACCAGCCGACGCGACAGCTTTTCAATGGACATTTCATCAGCCGACCAAAGAAGGCTGGCACCAATCAAACCGCTACCCCTGGCTGCGTTGGTCGTGCTATTAATTATTCTTGCTTACCCTCTACTATCACTTATTAGTGCGGCATTGATGAATCAATGGCAGGGCTCAAGTCGGTTGGTTATTGCGCTCTGGACCAGTTTTAAGATTGCCGTTGGTAGCAGTCTGGTTGCGACGCTGCTGGCTTTATTACGTGCTTTGGATGAGCAGCCCGGCAGACTGCGGCGAATGTTGGATTTCGGTTTGCTGGTGTTGCCGATAATGGTCATCGCCACCGGATTATTGTTGCTAGCGTTGCGCTTGAATATCGCGTTTAAGATCACCTCCTGGATGATTATCTGGTTGAATGGTTTAATGGCGCTGCCGTTGATTCTTGGGCCATTAAGCAGCCGCATTCGTTCTTATCGCGCATATTATCAGCCGTTGGCTCAATCTTTAGGTATGAGCGGCTGGCACTCTTTGCGTTGCATATACTGGCCTGCGGTTGAGCATATTATTCCCTGGTGTTTTACCTTTTCAATTGTTCTTTCCATTGGTGATCTTGGTATTGCTGCCATGTTGGGCTCGGCCCAGTTTGTCACCTTACCGATCCTAATCTATCAGGCGATGGGCAGTTATCAGATGGTATTGGCGTCTCAGTTAACCGTCATACTGCTAGGCATTTGCTGCGTGTGTTTAATGCTGGCGGAATGGCTTGGAGAAAAAAACACACATGCTTGAAGTACGAAGCGTCCGGCTACAGCAAGGGCAGGACCATTTTTATTGGGATTTCCAGCTGAATGCCGGACAGTTTATGGCAATTACCGGTGGCAGTGGGGTTGGTAAAACCACACTGCTTAACTGTTTGCTGGGGTTTGCCAAGGCGGATTCTGGTTCAGTGCTCTGGCAAGGCGAGGATCTGGTCTCTGTACCGGTGCAGCATCGCCCCTTCGGTGTTTTATTTCAGCAGCATAATCTGTTTGAGCATTTAACCGTTGAGAAAAATCTGGCGCTGGGGCTGTCGCCTTCCGCCCGACTGTCAGCCGAGCAAAAGCAAAAATTACAACGTTATGCACAGCGTTTTCAGATTTCCGATCTGCTCAAGAAAAAAAGTACCCAACTCTCTGGTGGCCAGCAACAGCGCATCGCACTGGCTCGGGTTTTTTTGCAGAATAAACCGGTACTGCTTTTGGATGAACCCTTTTCATCGCTCGACCCGGCGTTACGCTTAGAGGGGCTGAAGTGGGTCAGCGAATTGAAGCGTGAGCAGAACACAACGGTTTTGATGGTGACCCACCATCTGGCTGAAATCCAAAACGATGTTGATATTGTTATGGAAGGTGTTTCCAGCCAACAATGGAATCAGTATCCTGTCCGCTGATTCTGAATAACTGTGATTATGAATATTGGGTTTATTATCAATCCTTGGGCCGGTGTCGGCGGTAGCGTTGCACTGAAAGGCAGCGATGGTGCTGTAACCCGAGCGGAAGCACTGGCGCGCGGTGCAATACCCAGAGCACAAGATAGAGCTGCAGTGATGCTTCAGGCGTTTCTTCAGCATTGGCAAACCCGGCAAGCGGTGACCTGGTTTACTGCTCCTGACGACATGGGTGAAACCGTTTTGCGTCAGCAACTGTCTTCGCCCGCCGATATTCGTATACAGCCTCGCGAGTCGCTTACCCAGACCGAAGCGGAACACACCGAACAAGCCGTGGCATGGTGCCTGAAGCAGAATGTGAGCCTGATCGTTTTCGCCGGTGGCGATGGTACTGCCCGTGATATTTGCAGAATTAACGCTCAACAGGTGCCTGTTATCGGCATTCCCGCTGGTGTGAAAATTCATTCTGGTGTTTTTGCTGTTACCCCGCATGCGGCGGGCGAAGTTCTCGCTGGTTTACTGAATGGTGAACTGACCGAGCTGCGTCTGGATGAAGTTCGTGATATCGATGAAGACGCCTTCCGTGAAAATAAAGTACGTAGCCGCTATTACGGTGAAATGAAAATCCCCATCGCCGGTATGTTTATGCAGCATGTGAAAGTCGGTGGTGTTGAAAGCGATGCACTGGTGTTGAATGACATCGCCGAATGGTTGATTGAATCCTTTGAAGAAAACACGACCTATTTTATCGGCAGCGGTAAAAGCACTGCGACTGTGATGGCGCAAATGCAGTTACCCAACACCTTACTAGGAGTTGATGCCATACGTGATGGTGAGCTGATTCAGGCCGACTGTACCGAAGCGGATATCTTGCGTTTGCTGAATGAAGCTCCAGCCAAATTGGTCATCAGTATTATTGGCGGGCAGGGGCATATTTTTGGTCGGGGCAATGCGCAGTTCAGTGCAACCGTTCTGGAAAAGATAGAAAAAGACAATGTGCTGCTGATTGGTAGTAAAAATAAATTGAAAACACTGAATGGGAAGCCACTGCTGGTCGATACAGGGTCGATTGTTTTGGATCAGGCATGGGCAGGGTTGATTCCGGTATTGACGGGGTATGATAACGCCGTCTTGTACCCAGTCGCGGCGTTATAGCCTTATTTCTGAATCCGTGACTTCATAGCGGAGCACTACGCCGCTATGGAGTCACGGATTCAGGTTATTATTTGATTCAGGTAATATTGACCGCCTCTCAATCAAAGTTGTCACCTGTCTTCAACCCCGAACCGAAGAAAACATCCCGGTCGTGCGAAACTCCACTGGGCTGATCGAAAACGTCTTTCTAAACACTTTAGAAAAATAATTGGCGTCTTTAAAGCCACACGAGTGTGAAATCAGTTTTACGCTGAGTCGGCTGTCGGCGAGTAGTTTAGCTGCCCTTTCCATCCGCTGCTGCATAATATAATCCGCCGGCGCATTGCCGGTTTGTTTTTTGAAAAGCCGACTGAAATGCGCGCGGCTCATGCCTGCTTCCTGAGCCAGCTTCTGGACATCCAACGGCTGCGACAAATTAATATTAATAAATTCAATAATGTGATTAATTTCCGGTTGACCGGGATTCTCCGCCCGATTATCACTGTGGACCAGCAGGTCATCATGCAACAGCATGGTAGCGTGATAGGCCAGGTAAGAAGCCTCGCCCGCACTTTTGACCGAACAGAGGTTGAGGCAGATTTCAGTCAATTTATCGATAGTGGCCGTGGATAATTGAAAAACGGGTCCCGCATTCATAATGATGGCTCGATGTAGCCGCTGTGCTTCCTGCCCGCTGAAGGCAATCCAGAAAAATGTCCATTCTTCATCCTGCTGCAACCAATAGCGGTTGTCATGCGGGATGGTGACCAGCATGGTCTCTCCGGAATTAACCCGCATGTCGCGTTGGTTGTACCGCAACCGGCCGGTGCCACGAATACTGTGCTGCAGTATGGAAAACGGCGTGTTACCTCTTTTTCGTCCGTCCCATTGATAGTTTGGTCCGGTGGCCGTTTCAAAGCCAGTACTGGTCGGCATGACATGAAAACCATCCCTCCGTTTTGGAAATGAGATGGTTTTACGAAAGGGTTGCGATTGGATTAAATTGTTGAGCACAAATTTACCCCTATGAGCATAAGTTTCCTCTTTTAAGTCCTTCCAGCTTAGGCGATAAATAGATTCTAAAATAACTGGTTGTTCGAATACCCATAAATATTACCTGAATCCGTGACTTCAAACTGGGGGCAGGGGGTAAGAGTTTGATTTCTATTTGTTTTTCAAAAATTGCAGGTGCACCCATAGGTTCCCCCTGATTTTTGGGAAGCAAAGAGAAATCAATGGCTTGCGCACTGCGCCGCTATGGAGTCACGGGTTCAGGTATTAACCATATTCGCTGACTTATTAAGACACAGCGGAATGTGAGAGGAATATACAATGAAAGTCGCCATCATCGGTGCCGGGAGCGTCGGTTTTACCCGTACCCTGATCAGGGATATTCTTTGTGTCCCTGAACTACACGATACCGAGTTCGCCCTCACGGATATCAATGGGCACAACCTGGATATGGTACGTGAAATTATCGAACGTATGATTTGCTCGAATGAACTGCCGACCAAAGTGACAGCTACCCCCGATCGCCGCGAAGCGTTAACAGGTGCACGCTATGTGATTAATTTGGCCAGAGTCGGCGGTCTGGAGGCGTTCAAAGACGATATTGAAATTCCGCTGCGCTATGGCGTTGACCAATGTGTCGGCGATACGCTGTGTGCAGGTGGTATTCTGTATGGGCAACGTTCCATCGCGGCTATCCTGGAGTTTTGCAGAGACATTCACGAGGTAGCGGAGCCGGGTGTCCGGTTACTGAATTATGCCAACCCAATGGCCATGAATACCTGGGCTGCCATCGATTTTGGTGGTGTTGATACCATTGGTCTTTGTCACGGTGTGCAGCACGGCGCTGCACAGATTGCTGAGGTATTGGGTGCGGAAAATTCTTCCGAGCTTGACTACGTTTGCATCGGTATTAATCACCAGACCTGGTATACCGATCTTCGTCTGAAGGGACGAGAAATATCCAGTGACGAATTACTGGCCGCGTTTGAATCCCATCCGGTTTATTCTCAACAAGAAAAAGTTCGTATCGATGTACTGCGCCGTTTTGGTTATTACTCAACTGAATCTAACGGCCATCTTTCAGAATATTTGCCTTGGTATCGCAAGCGGCCGGAAGAAATAAATAACTGGATTGACATGTCCGACTGGATTCACGGTGAAACAGCGGGTTACCTGCGTGTCTGTACCGAAGGACGAAACTGGTTTGAAACTGAATTTCATCAGTACCTGGATAATGCCGGGCGCAAAATTGACCCGAGCCGTCGTACCAATGAGCACGCCAGTTACATTATTGAAGCACTGGAAACCGGTCGGGTTTATCGTGGTCACTTCAATGTTAAAAACAAGGGTTTGATTACTAATCTTCCGGACGATGCCATCGTTGAAGTCCCAGGCTTTGTTGACCGTTTTGGCTTGAACATGGTTGCGGCTATGACCTTGCCGGATGCTTGTGCCATTCCCTGTCGTGCCTCTATTGATGTACAGCGGCTTTCGGTAAAAGCAGCGATTCATGGTGATGTTGACCTGCTGAAGCTGGCTGTGTTGCACGATCCGTTAGTGGGGGCAGTGTGTAGCCCGGAGGAAGTCTGGCAGATGGTTGATGAGATGCTCATCGCTCAGCAGCAATGGTTACCGCAATATGCCGAACAGATGGATTCAATTAAAGCTCGACTGAAAGACAGTAACGTGCCTCATCGAAATTATCAGGGGGCGGCTACTCGCCCGATACGCAGTGTCGAGGAATTAAGAACAGCGCAACGTACAGGAAATGAAACTGTCGCGCCAGATGAACAGGTCGTTAAGTGATTGGAGGCAAGTACTATACTAAACTAACAGGTTAAAATCAAAATGATAAGTTTGAAAGTTTAAGCGTGAAAGACGGCAGGCCTGGGATGATCTGAATCCTGGATCCGTGACTCTTCAGTGGATGCAGGGTGTAAGAGCTTGATTTCTATTTGTTTTTCAAAAATTGCAGGTGCACCCATAGGTTCCCCCAATTTTTGGGAAGCAAAGAGAAATCAATGGCTTGCGCACTGCGCCGCTATGGAGTCACGGATTCAGGTGAATGTTAAAGCCAGAAAAGAAATACTCAGAAAACTTCGGACTATAAGGTCAACCGTTCACGTTCTACATAATGATAAAGAAGGTAATAAACCCCCTTTAACAGACTGCTCAACAGGAGAAGTTCATGAAAATAAAAACAATAAAATCAGGACTGATAATGACGGCGTTGGCGTTACCATTACTGACGTCATACGCTATCGCGGATACCACGGAAGTTGATTTTTGGGTGTCCTGGTCGCCCGGTAATGATGATGCCATTGCCGCAGAAAAAGCCATCGCCGAATTTGAAAAGGCCAATCCGGATATTGATATTGTCACGCAGATTATTTCCTATGATTCATTGCATGACAAACTGATTACAGCAATTTCCGGTGGTGATGCTCCTGATATTTCCTGGGGGTTGAGTGAATGGTTTGGTGAATTGAATCGAATGGGCGCGCTGGCGGATCTTTCCGGCTATGCTAAAAAATCAGATGAGATCCAGGCGCTGTATCCCTCCGTTATCGATAATCTTTCTGTTGATGGCAAGCTTATGGCACTACCGAATTATCTTGGTATTCGCGCCTTGTTGTATCATGAAAATATGCTGAAAAAGGCCGGTGTTGAACCACCCAGAAATTGGGATGAGCTGGTCAGCGTTTCTCAGGCGATTTACCAGAAAACCGGTAAATATGGTTTCGGTATTGCCGGTCGTGGAGTGCGTTCGCCGCAGGAAATACTGATGTACTTTGGCCAGAACGATGTTGAAATTGCCACGCGAATGGCCGATGGTAAATATCGTAATACCTGGCTCGAAGATCCTGCCATGATGACTAAAGCAGCCGAAGTATTTGCCTTCTATAAACGAATGCATGATCAAAAAGCGATACCGCCACAGTCTACTGGTTGGGGTTGGGAAGAAGAAGACAATAATTTTGCCCTCGGTCAGTATGCCATGGTGGTGAATGGTTCCTGGATGTCTGGGCGTATAGAACAGAACCCGGTTGCGATGGCCGATGTGAAAGTCACGGCACCAGCGGCCGGGGAAAAACAGGCCACCTTTTTCGAAATAGCACCGCTGTACGTGCTGAAAACACATCAGGTTGAAGCCACGATGAAATTTGCCTCCTATATGCTCTCGAAAAATGTACAGCAAGCTATGTTCCCGAATCGCTCCGCACGGAAGGATGTAGAAGGTGATCAGGTTTGGGGTAAACCTTTCACTGCATTAGCTCCGGTCGGCATCTCTTTCCCACCGATTTCGCTGGGTTCCATTCCAAACGATATGGAAGAGGCTTTAGGTCGGGTATTGCTACGCGGCGACAGCCCTGAAGAAGCTGCTAAGTGGCTGGCGAAAAAAGTCAATAAGAGTTTACGTCGTTCGCGGCAACTGTCTGACTCGTAATGTATTACCTGAATCCGTGACTTCAAAGTGGATGCAGGGTGTATGAGCTTGATTTATATTTGTTTTTCAAAAATTGCAGGTGCACCCATAGGTTCACCCCAATTTTGGGGAAGCAAAGAGGAATCAATGGCTTGCGCACTGCGCCGCTATGAGGTCACGGGTTCAGGTATTACTGAGTCGACAAACGTTGATAACCACTCGTTCGTTAACGTTAAACCTGTGCAGGCGTTGTGCTTCAAACGCGAACACAGTTTTGATTTCTGTGTTCGTGGCGAGGCGTCGCTCTGCGGCGGTCTGCAATGTTACGGATTGTTGAGGAATTTGCATGACCACTATGAATACCCCATTGACAAAAGATAAAGCTGAAACGGGTCGTTCATCAAAGATAAAACGGCATCCCGCCTGGACGGCATTGCTGTTTTTCTTGCCGGTTATTCTTTTGCTGGTACTTCTGATCGCCTGGCCTCTGCTGAGTGTTCTGCTACAGGGCTTTCAGTATGTCAGCCTAGTTGATCCTCTGGCCGGTGGTTTTGCCGGGCTGGATAACTTCCGTTTTGTATTTGAAGATGAAGGCTTCCTGCCCGCGCTATGGAACACCTTTGTCTGGACCGGACTTTCAGTCTCTGGGGAATACATCCTTGGCCTGGTCTCGGCATTGGCGCTGTTTCAACCGGTCAAAGGTCGAGCGATTTTTCGCGGCATTATTGTCATTCCCTGGGTCATTCCTATCGTTGTTGCCGGTTTAAACTGGATATGGCTGTTGAATCCGGATTACGGAATTATTAACAGTTGGCTGGTGGATATCGGTTGGCTGGAGCAAAAGCGCGATTGGGTAGGCAGTATCGATACCTCATTACTGACAGTGACCTTTGTCAATATCTGGCGAAGTTTTCCATTTTATACCATTGCCTTACTGGCTGCGCTAATGGCCGTTCCCAAAGATCTTCATGAAGCTGCCGCGTTGGATGGCGCTGGTGCAGTGCGTCGCTTTTGGGTGATTACTATGCCGGAATTGAAAGCCGTTTCCACCGTACTGATTGTTGTCCATATTATTTCAACCGCGATAAATTTTGATTTTATCTGGGTGATGACTCAGGGTGGCCCTTTGAATGCATCGGAAACACTTCCCATCATGATCTACAAATATGCCATGCAGGATTTTGATATTGGCGCGGCCAGTGCGTTGGCATCAATGACAATGTCGATCCTCGCTGTTGGTTTTATTATTTATTTTTATTCGTTGAAACGCCGTCGAGGTAACTGACATGGTCATCACGAAAAAGGTTCGTACTTTTCAGACGGTTTTTACCTACCTGGTTCTGCTGAGTTTTGCTGTTTACTGTCTATTTCCGTTTTTGTGGATGCTGGACACAGCTTTGAAGCCACCTGTTGAAGTTATGGTCGCCAAGCCGACCTTTTTAATTAAAGCACCGACATTGGCAAATTTTCGCCATGTATTGGTTGATTCCGCATTCATGACTTACTTTCGTAACAGCATCATTGTGGCCGTTTTTACCACATTGCTAACGGTGACACTTGGTGTATTTGCCAGTTATGCTCTGAGCCGATGGAGTCAATTAAAACTGACCAAAGCAGTCAGTGGTGCGCTACTGGTTTCACAGATGATACCGGGTGTTTTATTGTTGGTGCCGTTGTACATCCTGATGCGGAATCTCGGTCTACTGAGTACTTACGCCGCACTGATCATTGTTTACTGTACGTTCATGGTGCCGTTAGTCATTTTTATGTTAAAGGGTTTTTTTGACGGCATTCCGCGTGAATTGGAAGAAGCTGCCGATGTCGATGGTTGTTCGCGTCTTGGTTATATCTTTCGTATTCTGATTCCGGTATCGATACCAGGAATTCTGGCAACATCCGTTTTTGCTTTTATTGCGGCCTGGAACGAATTCATGTTCGGCTATGTGCTGATTAATGATGATGCCAGACGGACGCTGACTCCTGGCATTCTGATTTTCAAAGGAGCGCATCAGACCGACTGGGCGTCGTTAACCGCCGCATCCGTAATGGCAGTGCTGCCGGTGGCAATCGGCTTTATTTTCCTGCAGCGCTACCTTGTCGAAGGACTTTCAGCCGGCGCGGTAAAAGGTTGACGGTGAGTACTTCGACTTCCCCGGGCAGATGTTTGTCGAACGGACAATCTGGTGTTGTCTTTTCGTGCAGGCACTACCCCGACAGAGAAAGTGATCTGTTCTCTTATACAATAAATAACAACTAAATAGGAAAAGTCACTATGAAGTTCAAAAAGACTTTACTGAAGTCGGTGATACTTTCGTCGTTATTCTCGATAATGCTGCCTGTAAATGCGGCTGATAAACAACTGGTCGTGGATCTGGGTACTGATACCGGTGCGGTAAAACATGGTGCTGCCGGGTTTCTATACGGGCTGGGCAGCCACGGTGTACCGACAGCAAATGTTCTGATTCCGCTCAGTCCCCAGGCTGCTGCACAAAAGGCACCTGATGGTGCACAACATCCCAATGGCGATGCGCTGAAAGTTGCGCCAGTCTTTGTAGCCGCAGGTGGCAAACGTATTGAAATATACATGCAGGACATCTATCAGAAATGGCCTTATGAAAATCTGGGTATTCAGGACTATCTCGATAAAACCACCACGATAGCCACCAAGGTTGTTAATGATCCATACCGTAGCACCTATAACTATGTACCATTTAACGAACCAAATGGTAACTGGTATCCTAACATTCTGAACTATAGTAGCTCAGCAGGGGAACAGGATCGGCAACGCTTTTTTTCTGACTGGAAAGCCGTGTATCAGCGCATTCGTTCTATCGACACGCAAGCTAAAATTGTCGGCCCTAATCTGACTCATTATCATAGTCGTTTCCATGAAGACTTCATGGCTTACTGCGTTGCCAATAGTGTTGTGCCGGATTATTTCTCATGGCATGAATTAGGGAGTAATTTCTTTACCCAGTGGTACAGTAATGTGAATCATTATCGATCCATTGAAACCGACCTGGGTATTTCACCACGACCGATATCCATTAATGAATATGCGCGTATTTCCGGTGATCTGGGTGTCCCCGGTAATCTGGTTCAGTTCATTGCACGCTTTGAAAACAGTAAGGTCGATGCCATGTTGGCCTACTGGACGGCCGCCGGTACCTTGAACGATCTGATTACAGAAAACAATAAGGCAACCGGAGGCTGGTGGCTGTATAAATGGTATGGCGAACTGACCGGCCACACGGTTCAGGTTTCACCACCAAGCCAGAACGATTCTCTGCAGGGTGTCGCAGCGCTTGATGTCGGCAAAAAACAGGCGCGTATCATTTTTGGTGGTTCACCAGACGCTAATGATGTCTTTTCAACGGACGTTGTCGTCAAGGGTTTCGGCTCGGCCAGTTACTTTGGTGATTCGGTTCATGTCTCGGTATGGGAGGTGAATAATACTGGTACTAACGCCTCGCCAAGTCCGCGTCTGGTTCAGGAAGATGATTATTACAATGCCTCGAACAATGAGGTGGTGGTAACAGTGGAAAATATGAAGGCACTTTCCGCCTACTACATGATTGTCACACCGGATAGTGATCTGTCATCGGCTAGTAACAGTAATCGTTATGAAGCCGAGTATGCGAAACTGAAAGGCACCGCTGCGGTAACTTACGGCAGTAACAGCGGTTATTCTGGAACCTATTTTGTTGAAGGTTATGGTGCAACGTCCAATGCCAGTACCAACTTTGTTGTAAATGTCACTGATGACGGTTATTACGACCTTGATATTCGCTACAGTGCCGGGCCAATCAAGAATGCACCGGCTACCAGAACGTTGCGCATGACGCTGAATGGCTCCGACCTGACGGATCTGTCGTTGCCCGCTACGGAGGATTGGAATAGCTGGAAAACTGAAACCATTCGGGCATTTCTGCGTGCCGGTATCAACTTGGTTGACCTGAAAGCCTTTACAACGGATGAATCCGATGCGGTGAACCTGGATTATCTGGAAGTGAAACCGACTTCGGAAAAGGCCACGCTTTATGAGGCAGAATCATCAGTCAATACCTTGGGTGGTGCTGCTGTGGTCACTAATGATAGCGATGCATCGGGTGGTCAGTATGTTGGTTATATCGGTAATGGTTCAAACAATACGTTGCGCTTTAATCAGGTGAATGTTGCTGAAGATGGTCTGTATCGAATGGTCGTTCGTTTTGCCAACGCTGAAGTGGTTGGTGAGCACTCCTACAACAACAATGTGGTGGATCGTATTGCCAGTGTCAGCGTGAACGGGCAAGCAGCGACGGATTATTATTTTTCCAATACCCGCAAATGGAATGCCTATCATACCATGGTGTTCGATGTGAACTTGAATGCCGGTAATAACACTATCACTTTCTCTAATGCCGATGCTTATGCGCCGAATATCGACAGTATTCAGATTGCCGCTGCCATCAGTAGTAATAGCGGTATTGACCCAAATGCCAACTATAAGCTTGTCAATCGGTTCAGTGGTAAGCTGCTTGAGGTGGAAAGTTCATCAACTGCCGATGGCGCCAACGTAGTGCAATGGGTTGATCAGCAGACAACGAATCAGCATTGGCAGTTTTCACTAACCACTGATGGCTATTACAAAATTCTCAACCGCAATAGTGGCAAACTGCTGGATGTTTCAGGAGCCTCTAACGATGATGGAGCGGATGTAATTCAGTGGCGCGATAACGGTGATTATAACCAGCAATGGAGCCTGCAAGATGCGGGTGATGGTTACTACCTGATTGTGAACCGCAACAGCGGTAAAGCGCTGGATGTTTATAATGCCTCGACCGCTGATGGGGCAGATGTCGTTCAGTGGCGTGATAATGGTGGTTATAACCAACAGTGGAGTATTGCGATAATCCAGTAAATACTCTTTCCAGCGTGGGTCACAGGCTTGCGCTGGAACTGCCAGTACTCCCAGCCTGCCTGGTCGTTCCATTCGTTCCATTCGTTCCATTCGTTCCATTCGTTCCATTCGTTCCATTCGTTCCATTCGTTCATTTGGTTATGCCGTTTATTTGCCGGTGCTTTGGTGGCACTAATAGCATTTGTCACTATTCTATTGACATCATATCTATGACAGATAACCGCTAAAGGCGATTTATTTCATCAGAATGGTTATGCTGTATAGATCAATGCAGGGTTATGCTCGCCCGCACAGTTATTTTTTAGAACAAATACTTAAGGTTTAATTATGTTTAATATCAATCATGGTCGCGAAGGCTTGCCATTGGTGTTGGTTAATAAAGATGAATATGACGCCTGGTTTAAGCAGCAACCGGAGTTCGTCTGCAACTGGTTGGTTCACAGTGGCTTTAAAGGGGTTGGTCATTGTCTGATTCCGGCAACCGATGGCAATGTAAGTTGTGTTCTGATTGTTACTGAAGACAAACACTCGATCTGGAGCCTGGCAGACGTTAGCATTGAATTGCCAGTTGCATCCTACTATCTGGAAGGCGATGCGATGCTACAGCGTAACGCCGGGTTAGGTTGGGTGTTGGGCCAGTATCAGTTTAGCCGTTATAAAGATGGAGCAGAGAGAGCTATGCTGTATCTGTCCGATGCTCAGTCAGTCTCCTGGATCGAAGCGATGGGGGCGGGAGTCTGCATCGTGCGGGATCTGGTGAATACACCAGCCGAAGATATGATGCCAGAGCACTTGTCTGAGCGAATGCACCAGTTGGCGAATCAATACGGCGCGACCTTTAACGAAATCGTTGGCGATGAACTGCTGGAAGAAAACTATCCCACTATTCATATGGTTGGGCGTGCCTCAGAGCATGAACCCCGGTTACTGGATATGGTCTGGGGTGATGAGAATCACCCTAATCTGACTCTGGTGGGCAAGGGGGTTTGTTTTGATAGCGGCGGCATGGATATCAAACCCGCCATCGGCATGCGATTGATGAAAAAGGATATGGGCGGTGCCGCCCACGCCTTGGGGCTGGCCGCGTTGATTATGGCATTTAAGCTGCCAGTGCGTTTGCGAGTACTGGTTCCTGCCGTTGAAAACGCTGTCGCTGGTAACGCTTTCCGGCCAGGTGATATTGTGAAAACCCGCAAAGGACTGACTGTTGAAATCGACAACACTGATGCTGAAGGTCGCCTGGTGCTGTGTGATGCACTGGCAGAGGCTGATGCCGAAAGCCCGGATTTGATCATCGACTTTGCTACATTGACCGGCGCGGCCCGCGTTGCCTTGGGCCTTGAACTGCCTGGCTTCTACAGTACTGATGAGCAGTTCGCTGCCCAGATGATGAGCGGCGCTGAGCAGGCTGAGGATCTGGTTTGGCGTCTACCATTACACCAACCCTATGCAGACTATATGCAAGGCACCATTTCGGATTTGGTAAACAGCTCACCAACGCCGATGGGTGGTTCGATTACTGCCGCGCTATATCTTCAAGCCTTCGTTGAGCAGTCCTCCTGGGTGCATTTTGATGTGGGTGCCTGGAATGATCGCCCGCGACCAGGGCGACCAAAGGGTGGTGAAGCGATGGGAATTAGGGCAGTATTTGCGGCCTTGCAGGCCCGTTATGCGGCCCAGGCTAATTAAAATTAACAATCGTTAAGGAAATAATTAATGGGTAAGAAGTTATGGATTATTGTGTTGGCAATTATAGTGATTGCCGTTGGTGGATTATCGTTCTGGTTGCCAGGACGCTACGTTGAGCAAGGTTTGAAACAGCTTGAAGCTAATGATAACCGGCTTTTTGATGTATCAGTGGATAAGACTTCACCTGAACAGTTTGATGTCAATGTCAGGGGGCGGGATGCCCAAACGCCGATGGCGTTGAATGTCAAAAACACTCTGAAAAAGTCAATCTGGAAGTCCAAGGTTGGTCATGAAGTGTACCTGGATGAAGCCATGGTGGCAGGCAACTCGCCTGCGCTGGGTCAATGGTTACAAACAAACCTCATTGATCAGCCATTTTTAACGGGTGAAACCACGTTTGACCTGTTGGGTAATTACACAACGCATCTTGAAAGTATTGCCATTAAGGATGAATTGGATGAAGTTCGTGTGACTGCAGCAAAAATTGTTGGCGATATCACAGGCAATGCCAAAGGTGATGTCACGGCTGATGTGCAATGGCCAGGGCTGACGATTCTACCGATAGAAGACGAGGGTGAACTGAAAATACTGCCTATTTCCTTATCTTCCAAAGGCCATTACTTAAGCAGCATGATGTTTATTGGCGAGCAGAAATTGGTTGGTGAAGGTTTTACCTTTGTGGATAACAGCAGAATTACCGAGCAAAGTATTGCTGTGGCCGGTTACACCTTTAGCGCCAAGGCGGAAGAGAATGACGGTCGACTGGAAGGTAAAATTTCAGCTAGTCTGGATTCTATTGAGCTTTCCGGAATTGAAGAGCCTTTTAACATGAGTGACGTGCAGGCAGAGATCAGCATCGATGGTCTTGAAATGAGTAATTTCGAACGTTTGAATGTTGCAGCAAGTGAGATGGCGGAAACTGGGATGCCTTCTCAGGAATTTATGGCTGAAATGAATCAGATTATACGCAATGGTTTTTCATTGGGCCTGAACAGTTGGCGAGCCGAAATTGATGGTCTGTCATTCAATATGGATGCAAATCTGACATTGACTGAAAACACCGTTGCGGATCTACAGAACCCGATGAGTCTTCTTGGTCTTCTCGGAAACGTGACAGCTAAAATGAACATGGCATTTGATGCCGGTCTCACCGATATTCAAGAGCTATCGGATGCTATTGACAGTCTGCAGAAGATGGGCGCCCTGGTGCAGAAAGGTGATCAATATGTGATGGATTTCAGTATGGAAAATGGTTTGCCAAAGCTGAATGGTGAAGTATTACAATTGCCGGGACTTTAATTGTATCGAAAGTTTTTAAAGGCGCTGTTAGCGCCTTTTTTTGTGTATGGATTCAGGTCAGGTTTTTATTTTATCGAACGGCCTCTGCCTGTTTTCTATGCTGTTGTGTGGAACGTAATAGCCAGCAGCAAATTCCCGCCCCGTTCTCAAACCCATTTCATAACCCGCTTCCAGTTTATTCAGATCCGTTGTTGTGCGCGCAACATCAAATGCGCTATCCGGTGCGAGAACATGAACCGTGCAATCGGCTGGCGGATGATCAATAAAATCCATCGATTTGTTGTAATTGATATGGCGTTTAATCGTTGCTTCGACAAGTTGTGGATAATGCGCAAGCAGTAGTTTAACGATCGCCGTGACTCGTTTTTTCGGCATGCGATAACCTTGTGGACGCGACAGTATGACGGTCATATTCCTAGCACCTCGGTGATAGGCTTCCAGTACCGGAACTGAATCAGCAACGCCGCCGTCAGCATGAATTTCACCATCTATAATCGGCGGCGTGCGATAAACCATCGGTAGAGCGCAAGATGCCAGCAGCAAGTCGATCAGGTTGTGTTCATTTGGTAAATGGTAGTTTGCTTCACCTGTTGTGGCATTTGTGGTGACGATCCACAATGGAATGCCGCTGGCGATACAGGCTTTGGCATTCAGTGGATATTCCTTATCTGCAACTTCCCACAGCCAATCGAGGTCAAGATAATGACCGCCCCTGAGATACTTCCACGGGTTAATGAAGTCTTTGCGTCGTGAGTAATCCGTAATCAGCTTATGGCTACGACCACGCTGCCCAGCAAGAAATCCAGCCAGGTTGGTTGAACCTGCCGAGACACCCATGCAGACGTCAAACGGCCTAAACTGGTTGTCAAGAAAGCTGTCCAGAACACCGGCGGCAAATATGCCACGCATGGCACCGCCTTCGACAATTAAGGCATGGGTGTGTCGAGTCATCTATTTGCACCTCAAGTGTGTTGCCACATAATACTTGATTGAAACGGATTATCCAAAATTCAAGTCAAAATGGCCAGGAAAAGGGTTTGCACCCAGCAATAATTGAACAACAGTAGGCGACCTTATTACCACCGAGCCTCAAATCAGGCATGAGATAGGCTTTTT
>JARRJP010000030.1:0-37381 GCA_037389025.1 Reinekea sp.
TTTTGCGCCAGATACTCGAAGTAGGAGCCCAGTGCGGTAATTCCGCACGCTGGGATCTGTGCAGGGGGTGCCGAGTGATCGGCATTCCTACTGCGACCGCTTTACTCAAGAATATACCATTAATAGATGGTCAAAATGAAGGTAATATGTGAATTGTTGTGTCCCTAATCTGCTTAGCGTGTGGGGTTGGATTGTTTTTTGATGAGTGCCCTGTTTTTTATTTTAGGACAAGGTAGGACACAGATTATTTCAGACATAAAAAACAGCAACCTATTTCTAAGTTGCTGTCTTTAAAGGAATTAGTGGTGCCCAGAGGCGGAATCGAACCACCGACACGGGGATTTTCAGTCCCCTGCTCTACCGACTGAGCTATCTGGGCTTTGACGTTCTGGGCTGTTGCCCCGCCAACGGATGCGTATTAAACGGATTTCACTTTAGGTCGTCAATACTTTTTTGCTAAATCTTTGATTTTTTTAATAAAAACGGTGATAAGTCTTCCATGCAGTTTGATGGCCTAGCCTGTTTCATCTGCAGCAGGGTATTGAGACCAAAGACTTGTATGGATGATTTACTAAAGTGAAGGCGGTATCATGGCGGGCTAATTTTTAAGGTGGTGAACCGTGTTTGATCCTCAGACCCTGCTGGCCAGAATGTTACTTAAGGCGGTGATTCATGAGTCTCTTGATGAGTTCGTGGATGGCGCTACTCCACTTTTGCTGGATTCCCCACAATTGGGCCTTCCAAGTCAATCCAAGAAAGAGGCTCAGTTGTTCTTAATGCTGCTGTTCAGCAGCTTACCTCGCTCGGGTAATGGATATGACTTTTCTACTCAGCGTATGCCAGGTCGTAACGATCCCTGTATCTGTGGTTCAGGAAAGAAGTTCAAAAAGTGTTGTGTTGAATTGGTGGATGCTCAGCCAATGCCCGCTGAGGTCGCTTTTCAGATGGCACTTTCTGAACTGGATGCCGACTCGGCAATGGCGTTGGCAGATAAGGAGGGTTGGACATTAAAAGCGTTGACTTATGTTGTTCCCTATTTGATGGAGTTGCAGTTGCCGCATCTGGTACTAAAACTGGCAGAACCTTTTCTGCAAGATATGTCCAGGTTACGCAATGAACATCAGGAGCTGGTTTCTACGCTGCTGGATGCAATGTTTGAGTTACAGACGGATGTTGGTCGAGTTCAACTGTTGAACAGGTTGTGCGATCTGAAGAAAGCGAATTCCTTGCAATCCATTGGTCATCAGCGCCTCGCGATGATCGCCGCGCAGGAAGATCGTCAGGATGAGGCTAAGGATCATTTACAACGCGCCATCCGAGCTGACCCAAACCAGCCTGAAATTCCGATGACCGAGTTGTCCATTCTGGGTTTTGTGGGCAGTGATGAAGAGATCCGTGCCAGAGCAGCTTATTGGCACTCCCGGTTAAGTCGCGAATATGGAGAAGATTATCCAGGCAGCGAATTTTTCGATGAAATTCGTAAAGAAGGCGGCTACTGGAGGAGGAAAATTCAGAATCACTCTACCAGTTTCGTTTGACCGATGATGAAGTCAGCCTCGGTTTTTTACGTGGTCGAAAAAAGCTGGTCAAGGCTTGGTTTGAAGAATGGAAGGCATTTCAGGATTCTGTAGTGGCAGAATATCCACAATATTTAAAAGTTGATCGGTTACCGGAGTATTGGTACGTCGAAGGTAATGCATGGTTACAAATGCTTCAGGATAACCCGGTACTGCTTAACTCGTTTGACGTTATGAATGCCCTGACGGGAATGATTGGTGCTATTCCGGGAGAGTTTGACGAAGATGGTAATGATGTTCTTACTGTTTTTGATAAGGTTGCCTTTGCATTCCTTAAACACAGACACCGGCTGATAGTTACAGTCGTTGAGTTCATGGAAGCAGATCATCGGAAATTCCCGATGCGTTTGAAGAGCAATCGGGAATTTTGGTATTCAGTTGCGGACGTTGCGCTAAATATGAAATCTTATCAGGATTATGAAGAAAGCCTGATTGTTATGCTTGAGCGAGTTCTTAAACTGGATGACGAAGCCAACCCTTATCTGACTGAGTTGCTAGCACTGGAGTACTTTGCCAAGCGTGCCGGGCAGAAAATCATCGAGCTAACCTTGGCACGGAAAAAGGTGACTCCAGCCTGCGCATTGCTTGATGCCTGTGCAAGGCAAGAGCAGGGTGATCTGAACAAGGCGCTTGAGCGTTTGCAGTGGCTATACAAACATGCACCTAAAGATCTTGCTTTGGTGCGCGAGGCCTTGGAGCAGAATGAGCCGTTACTGGCACTTAGCACAGGTATGATGCCATTGTTGATCCAGCTTAATCAGTCGTCTCATCAGGATTATCGTCGCTGGTTGATGACTCATTTACCTCGCGAGGCTTAAGGATGACATGGTTCCGCCCTTGTATCGATCTTCATCAAGGTTGCGTTAAACAGATTGTTGGCGGCAGTCTCAATGATAGCGGCGCGCAGACCAATTTCGTCAGTAAGTCTGATGCAGCCTATTACGCCGCTTTGTACCGAAAATACAACCTTGGTGGTGGCCATGTCATTGCGTTAGGGCCAGGAAATCAAATAGAAGTTGAAAAAGCACTGGCTGCCTGGCCGGGTGGTTTGCAGTATGGTGGCGGTGTGAATCTTGACAACGCGGTTGACTATCTGGAAAAAGGTGCAAGCCATGTCATCGTGACCTCAGCCCTGTTTGACGATAACCAGTTCAGCTTCAAAAAGCTGGAAGCATTCAAAGCTGAAGTTGGGGCAGATCATTTGGTGCTGGATTTAAGCTGTCGCAAAAAAACGATAGCTGGTTTATTGCAACCAATCGTTGGCAGACGATTACCGAGACTGAAGTGGACCAGCAGACGCTGACTGAACTTGCCGGGCATTGCGCCGAGTTTTTAATACATGCCGCTGATGTGGAAGGCCTGCAGGCTGGCATTGATGAAGCTCTGGTCACCATGCTGGGCAAGGTCGCCAAGGTACCGGTAACCTACGCTGGTGGTGCACGTCATCTGGATGATTTGAAACGTGTTCACGAATTGTCATCAGGTCGGGTAGATCTCACCATCGGTAGCGCTCTGGATATTTTTGGCGGGCAGGGCGTAACGTTGGATGAATGTGTTCAATGGAACCTGGGGCAGGGTGTGTGATCTAAACCTGAATCCGTGACTCCATAGCGGCGCAGTGCGCAAGCTCTTACACCCTGCTCCACCGAAGAGGTCACGGGTTCAGGTAACATAATCTGTTTTACGTATCACCGAAACGTCAATAATCGAACAAATTCCAACTTGCGAAAATAATCCAGTTCAACCAAATCAGTTGGCTGTACTCGCTCTGGTTGTTTTTCGAAATAGGCTGCGCCAACTTTTTGCAGCAGGCTGTAGACAAATTGTGAGCAGAACATGATGTTGGGACGATGTGAATATTTGAATACCAGACCGATCAGATTATAGGCTGAGCCTTCGCTGTTAATATCACGCACAATATCAATCATGGCCTGCTTCTGTTCCGGGCTGACCTTCAGCCGATACACGCCGATGCTGGCATCCTCTTTTTTGTTGAAAAAATCAATCATCTCAGCGTTTAAACCCGGTGGATAAATTTTTTCACCGCCATTGTAGGACACGATGGTGTCCAACTGTTCATCAAACGAAATGGAAACGTGATTGAACTGTTTGCGGGTGAATATACCGATCACCTCGCTGGCTGCACTGCCGGTATTGGACACGACGATATAAACATGCGGATCATTCATACTGGCTTGGGCTTTTTCGAAGTAAGCCTCAGTCAAGCTACCGTTATTAATGTATTCGAAAGAGTTGTTGCGTGGCAGGTCTTCGGCGAGCTCCTTAATGTTTTCGCTGCTGACCGTGCCGTGAATTTTCTGTAACGAGGTTTTGATGCGTTGCGCATTTTCCAGAGTCTGATTAAAACGCGCATAGCTTAAGGTTCCTGCTTCTGCCACAGATGGCACGGCAAAAATAGTATGGTTGGTTACCGTTGTAATACGCTCAATAATGAACGGTGATATGACCAGCAGAACGCTGCTTATTCTGGCGAAAATGTCTTTAACGGCACTGAAATCCTGATTAAACAGCACCAGTTCAAAACTGGTGAATTCAATAATCAGTAAAAAGCTGTAGGTGATGATCAGCCCGGTTTTAAGCCGTTTTCTGGAATAGATATTCAGTGCCCGGACTGTAGCAAAGATGTAGCTGGTTACCGCTGCCAGTGCATACAGCTCGTAGTCACCAAACAGAAATAAATAGAGACCTGAAAAAATCAGCATGAGTACAGACAGGGAAGAGTAATGTAGCCAGTTTTGTAGTCGGTTCATGCAATGTACTTCGTTTTTATCGAGAGTGATTGTTTGATGCCGCAACGTGTCGATACCGGCCTTAAGCCAGGTTGGTGTTCGGACCTCGCCTGACACTGGTTATGATCAATGCTGAGCTGCACCTGCGCAGATCAGTAGTCCATCGGTCCGGATTAGGCCGGTAACGTTGTTGACATCAGGCTTCTTGTTCCCGGTAAGTCTGAACCTCGCCATCGGCGAAAACATCTACAACAATCGGTTGACAGCAGACTTCACAGTCTTCGATATAACGTTGGTTTTCTTCACCCTGTTCAATGACCAGTTCGATGGGCTCGCCGCAGTAAGGACAGGTGACCTTCTTCAACTCGGTAAATTGATCTTCCAACATGTAGGTATCTCCTGTTGTTATTCTCGTAAGATAATACGCCCGGTTTGCGCAAACTGCCTGACTATTCTCGGCTGACCCGTGAAGACGAACAGATCCCCATTTTTGCCGGTCATCTGCCGTTTGATACCAGCAGATTTGGCAATGCGCGCATTGGCAGTAAGGTGTTCGGCTTCGCCATGTGTCGGTGCTGCAATAGCCGGTTGCACCCACTGGTATAACGTTTTCACTTCTTCTGCGCAAGGGTGACCAGAGGCATGTATGGGGGCGTTGTCATCAGTGTGCATGATGATGTTGATTCCCTTGGTTCTGAGCTGGTTGATCATCCGGGCAACCGCCTGTTCATTACCAGGAATGATGATTGAGCTGAAAATGACGGTATCACCACTTTCCAGTTCCATATCGAAATGAGTGTCGCTTGCTAATCTGCCCAGAGCGGTGCGTGGTTCGCCCTGACTACCGGTAGCGATAGCCAATACTTCACTGCGCGGCAGATAGGCGAGGTGGCTGCTTTCAATCAGCGGCACATCGTTTGGCCAGTGACCGGTTGTACGCGCGACCGAGACGATATTTTGCAATGAACGTCCCATCAATCCGACAAAACGTTTGGTTTGTTCTGCAATTCGGCACAGCGTGATCAGGCGGGCAATATTGCTGCCAAAACAGGCGACTACAACCCGACCTTTGGCCTGTTCAATCTGTTTTAACAGTGGGTTAAAGCAATCTCCTTCGGACACACTACGGCCAGGCCTTAAGGTGTTGGTTGAATCACAAATCATTGCCAGTACATTTTGATCTGCCAGAGCCTGAAAGGGCGCCGGGTCAAATGGCGCTCCGATTACCGGGTGCTGGTCGATTTTCCAGTCACCAGTATGAAAGACCGCTCCTGCTTCAGTGCGGATTACCAATGAATGCGGCTCTGGCAGTGAGTGAGTTAAGGCTAACCAGTGAATATTGAACGGGCCGATATCGACTAGACCGCCTGAAGGAACCTCAAAAACTGGCACTTTGCCGACTAAGCCAGTTTCGGCCAGTTTGCGGCGCAGGAATTCAGCCGTAAACGCTGTGGTATAAACCGGGCATCGCAGGCGACGCCAAAGGTGTGCGACGGCACCGATATGATCTTCATGCGCATGGGTAATTACCAGTCCGGCAAGATTCTCTTTTTGCCTGGTTATAAAGGACGGATCGGCACAGACCACTTCAAATTCCCTAATATCACCTGGCTTCAATGGTGCGTTGAAGGTTACGCCGCAATCAACCATCAGCCATTGGCCGTTATGCCCGTAGAGGTTCATATTCATGCCGATTTCGCCAGTGCCACCTAGCGGAAGAAACCACAGGTCGTTAGTACCCGGTAACTGAGAGTCGATGTTGTGTTCCTCAAGCTTTGTGTTAATCAGGATAAGTTGACCATTTTAGCAGAGATGTGATGCTGTCCATTAGTTTGTTTCCGAATCGATAGGTTCGTTGTCACTCAGCTAATGAAAGCGCAACTATACTTACAATATTGGCAGGAGTGGTATCCTGTAAAGTAGCGGTTCGATTGGTATTGGAAATGGTGGCCTGATGCTGATGGGTGTACCCATAATTTTTGAAAAATAAATAGAAATCAATGGCTTGCGCACTGTGCCGCTATGAAGTCACGGACTCAGGGCCTAAGTAAAAAATACCTTTGTTGGGATGAGTCGTGATTATCCTGTTACCTTGGTTACTTTGATCGAATGCTACATCGACTGGAAATAATCTGTAGGAGGAGCCATGGTTCACTCAAGAATAGGTGCTTTACCTTTACAGCGTTTGATCCGGCTAAATAGTCGCGTTGCCTATCATTTACCTGTCCGCATCCATGACGATGAGGTTTTGTACTGCAGATGTGAGTTTCAGACTCAATTCGATTTCGTTTTTTCCGACGAAAACGGCCAGTTCATTTTGGGACAGAAAGTCGCTGTTCGCTCAAACACGCTACGTGGCCCTCTTTGGCTGAACTGTCAGGTGACCATGATCGAACCCCACGATTATTGCACTCTGTATCAATTAACCATCCTGCCCTGAGTTGCCATGTCGTAGGATCAGTAATGGGCATAGGGTTGAACATCTGCCTGCTACCTGAATCCGATGAGGAACTAAATTCGAATATTACGCTCTAGCCAATAAATGGTTTTCAATAGAGGAATGCGTTATGCGACGCTGGATTGCATTGATCGGTCTGTTAATGGCAAGCCTGCTGGCGATTGCAGAAGAACCTGTCAGTACCGGTTCTGATCAAGCCTCTCGCGATAAATTTGCTGCAAATCCTGAAGCCTGGATACCAGAGTTCAATGGTTTTTGTGCCAATGCATTAAGTTTGGATGAAGGGCTTGTTCGTACCGATGGAACTGTCTGGGCTTTTTTTGATGACAAACTTTACCTCTTTTATGCCCAGGGAGGGTTGGATCGGTGGCAAGGTGGAGATTTTCGTGACTATCGCAGTGAAGCCGAGCGTGCCTGGCAAGCCATTTTGGAGAAACCGTAAGTCGCTTGATTACTGCCAGCCCCTGGCGGTGATTGTCTTTGGCTCACATCAAATATCAGTACTGAAACTCAATCAATACTTCTTTTATATGGGCTAACCCGGAGATTTCACCAAAGCGCTCAGAAATCTGCATCCACTGAAGAGTCACGGATTCAGGTTTAACTTATTGATGCTGGTGCCATTTTGCTAGCGACCTTCGCTTATCGAATCTTAGGAAAATATCCCGTCACATTTTGCCCGATTTCCCTTGAGCCTTAGAACCACTAGGCCTCTGCGGACAATCGAACAAACTGTTTAGGGATATTGTCCCAAGATTTCGATCTTTGGTGAAGTTTCCGGGCTAGACTGAACTTTATAAAACAAGAAAAAGGTTTGAGATGTTCAAGCGGCTTTTTTCAGTTCTGGGGTTGGTTGCACTGTTGGGTTCTATTTTCTGGAGCGCCAATATTCAGCAGATTGCAGCGGGTGTGGCTGTTTTTCTGTTTGGTATGCTGTCGATGGATGAAGGCTTTAAAGCCTTTACTGGTGGTACGCTGGAGCGATTATTGGCGATCAGCACTAACCGAATCTGGAAGTCTCTTTCCTTTGGTATCCTGTCAACAACGCTGGTGCAGAGCAGCTCACTGATTTCGGTCATAACAATTTCTTTTCTAAGCTCTGGTCTGCTCGATCTGGTACAGGGTATCGGCATTATTTTCGGAGCCAATATTGGTACAACAACGGGCGCGTGGCTGGTGTCGGCCTTTGGTCTTAAAGTAAAAATATCAGCCTATGCCATGCCGATGTTGATTGTTGGCATTGTGTTTATCATGCAGTCGTCAAAAACGATCAAAGGCATTGGCCATATCCTTTCCGGTCTGGGATTTTTGTTTCTCGGTATTCATTTTATGAAAGAAGGGTTTGAAGCGTTTCGCTCTGTTATTGATTTGCAGGCTTTTGCCCTTGAAGGCGTTCTTGGCCTGATCATTTTTGTGCTGTTGGGTTTGCTGGCAACCGTTGTAATGCAATCTTCCCACGCCACACTGGTCCTGATTATTACTGCGCTTTCAACAGGGCAGGTCAGTTATGAAAATGCTATAGCGCTGGCTATTGGTGCAAATATTGGCACCACTATTACAGCCATCATCGGGGCTATGGGAGCAAATACGGCTGGTAAGCAATTGGCGGCGGCACACCTTATTTTTAATGGTGTTACTGCCTCAGTTGCCTTGGCTCTGTTAAATCCGCTGATCTTTTCGGTGGATATTTTATCAGGCTGGTTCGGTTTTTCGCCCGAAGACTATACGCTTAAGCTGGCACTGTTCCATACGCTGTTTAATACCCTTGGTGTTTGTATCATGCTGCCTTTTATTCGCCCACTTGCTGCACTGCTACAGCGTTGGATGATGGATGATCGACGACAACAATTAAATATTCCCGTACACAGAGAGGATTATCGAACCACCGAGATTAAACCCGGTTACGTCAGTAATATTGTGTTTTCTCACCCGGATACGGCATTGAGTGCCATTGTCCAGGAAACCAGTCGGATGTGGAGTAATGCAATTGGTGTAATGAGCTATGCTCTGTTTCTGAATCGAGACGATGTTGATTCTGAATTGCCGAAAGACCTGATTGTTGGCCGTTCTGATATTCGTGCTGTGACCACAGACGTTGATGAGTTGTATGTCCGTTATATTCGTCCACTCAATACTGCCATTCTCGAAGCGGTCAGCAAGGTACCGAAACCCGTTTCGCCGCAGCAGAATGAATCTTTGTTTGCTCTTAAACTCGCCTGTCGTGATCTGGTGAATGCTATCAAGGATGTTAAGCATCTGCAGAAAAACTTGGTCCGTTATCAGGACTCCAAAAACAAGGCATTGAGAATGCTGTATCAGGATTTTCGTATTCAACTGGCGACTCTGATGCAGCAACTGGAGAATATTGTTAATTATCCAGATGAGGAAGACGCGTTGTTGGCGTTTACCTTGCAACATCGCCGTTTATTGGAAAATGACATTGTGCGTAATGGTCGACTGGATCAGGACATTGCCAATGATCTGATCCCGGTCGAAACAATTTCTTCATTAACGAATGATAGTCAGTATTGTCTGGATATCGGAAGACGACTGTTGCAGATGGCGCAGACATTGTATTGGGCAAAATCCGGTAATGAGCAGAGTTTGTTGAAAGATCTAATTCTCAGTCACGAAGAATTAAGCGAGGGTCGCCATGAGTGATAACGCAAAGAAACCTAAGTGGTTAAAGCGAATCAAGTATCTGCTTAAATCAGATGACAAAGATGACGTTGAATCATTGATCAAAGTGTTGACTCGTCTTGAGGATAAAGCCGAGAAGCTTTATGCCGATCTAATGGCAGCAAAAGACCCGCAAGAACGACAAAGAATTAATGAAAAGATGGAGTTGTTGATCAAATATCGGCGTAAAGGATTAAACAGGTTGAAAGAACTTTTGGATGCCCGATCCTGATCAGGCCTTCTGTTGGCTCAGTTTCGATGTTGGGATTCAAAGCTGAGCACGAGAACGGATTCAGGTTTCAGGAACATACCCTTCTGCTTGATCAAAATCCTCGCCAGTGAGGAATTTATCCATCTGTTCCATCAGATATTTCCGGGCCTTTGAGTCCGTCATCACCAATTGTTTTTCATTGATCAGTCGGGTCTGGTGTGCCTGCCATTCTTCCCAGGCTTTGGCCGAGACCTGTTGATAAATTTGCTGACCCTTGGGGCCTGGAAAAGGCGGTTTGGCCAAGCCATCCATTTCGATATTGTATTTACTGCAGAGAACGCGATGTGTCATGGTGGTTATTCCTGAGGGCTAATTAAAGGCTGTCTGCCAGTTTCAATAATAGGGTTTTGATGGGGGCCGGCAGGCCGATCTCCTGTTCGTTGTTGTTCATCAACGCAGGGTTATACCAGAGTTGATTCGAGTTCTGTACTTCATTAGGCCAGTCTCGCAACCAGACTCGGATTGGCTCAATATCCAGATGGTAATGACTGAAGGTATGACGAAAAGAACGCCATGGTTCAATACGTTCAACCGAGTAGTGGTGCACCGCGTTTTCGAGTGCTTCAGCATCGGTAAATTCCGGGAAACTGAACAAACCACCCCAGATGCCAACACCTGGCCGCTGTTGCAAAGCGACGCGACCATCCGGTGCCTGTAGCATCAACAGGCAGGTGCTTTTAACCGGTTTGTCCTTTTTCGGTTTGGATTTTGGCAGGCTAGCGGTCTGTTCTGTTTGATAGGCCAGACACTGTACTTGCAGTGGACACAGTTCGCATTTGGGCTTGCTGCGGGTACAGACCATGGCGCCCAGATCCATCATCACTTGATTGTAATCTGCCACGCGCTGAACCGGTGTCAGTGCTTCACTCCACTTCCATAGTTGAGCTGTTGCGGCAGTGTCGCCCGGCCATTGCTGAAGCGCAAAAAAACGACTTAAAACGCGTTTTACATTGCCATCCAGAATCGCTGCATGAGTATTGAAAACCGAACTGGCGATCGCTGCTGCTGTTGAGCGGCCGATGCCGGGTAAGGTTTCCAACTGGTCAGGCTGTTGTGGCAGTTCACCTGCCCATTGCGCCATCACCTGTTGTGCGGTTTTGTGCAGGTTGCGTGCGCGAGCGTAATAGCCCAGGCCAGTCCACAAATGCAGTACTTCATCCTGTGGTGCCGCTGCAAGTTCAGCAACAGTCGGGAAGCGTGCCATAAAACGTTCAAAGTAGGGAATGACGGTAGTGACCTGGGTCTGTTGCAACATGATTTCTGAAACCCAGACCCGGTAGGCGGTTTTACCCTTTTGCCAGGGCAGATTTTTACGACCATTTTGATCGTACCAGTTCAAGACACTGAGTTGGAACCAGGATGCTGTGCAATGCATGGTGAAAGGAAAAATACCCGGATAATGGAAAGCGCTCCATTATCCGGGACTTGCCGGTTTAGTCCAGCAGATCAGCGTTACGAACTGCGCCTTTGTCTGCACTGGTTGCCAGCATGGCATAGGCTTTCAGCGCGCGCGAAACTTTACGCGGTCTATCTTCAAGCGGTTTCCAGGCTTTATCGCCTCTAGCGTCCATTGTCGCTCGACGTTGCGTCAGTTCTTCATCGCTCAGTTGAACATTGATAGCGCGGTTCGGGATGTCAATTTCAATGGCATCGCCATCTTTAACCAGACCGATGGCGCCACCAGCGGCGGCTTCCGGAGAGACGTGACCAATCGACAGGCCACTGGTTCCACCAGAGAAACGACCATCTGTCAGTAAGGCGCACGCTTTACCCAGACCTTTGGACTTCAGATAGCTGGTTGGGTACAGCATTTCCTGCATGCCAGGGCCGCCTTTTGGCCCTTCATAACGGATGATAACAACATCACCAGCTTCAACTTTGTCGGCCAGAATACCGGCAACGGCGGCATCCTGACTTTCAAATATTCGGGCGCGACCGACGAATTTCAGGATGCTGTCATCGACACCCGCTGTTTTCACGACACAGCCGTCCAATGCGATATTGCCGTATAGGACGGCCAAGCCACCTTCAGTCGAGAAGGCATGTTCCAGTGATCGAATACAGCCTTCGGCACGGTCGCCATCCAATGTCGGCCAGCGTGTGGACTGGCTGAAGGCTTCCTGGGTTGGAACGCCTGCCGGGCCTGCTTTGTAGAATTCAGCCACAGCAGCATCGTTATTTTGCATGATGTCCCATTGTGACAGTGCTTCACCCAGCGTGTCGGCATGAACTGTCGGCAGGTCAGTATGCAGTTTTCCGGCTCGCGCCAGCTCGCCCAGAATACCGTAGATGCCACCGGCACGGTGCACATCTTCAATGTGGTACTTTGGAGTATTGGGTGCGACCTTACACAGCTGCGGAATTTCCCGTGACAGTCGGTCGATGTCTTTCATAGTGAAATCGACTTCGGCTTCTTGCGCTGCGGCGAGCAGATGCAGAATGGTGTTGGTGGAACCGCCCATCGCGATATCAAGGCTCATGGCATTTTCGAAAGCACCCATGGAAGCGACGGAGCGGGGCAGTACTCGCTCATTGTCGTTTTCATAATAGTCGCGGGCAATTTCAACAATGCGTTGACCAGCGCGAACAAACAGTTGCTTTCGATCAGAATGGGTTGCCAGAGTCGTACCGTTGCCTGGCAAAGAAAGGCCGATGGCTTCAGTCAGGCAGTTCATGGAGTTGGCTGTAAACATGCCGGAGCACGAGCCGCAGGTTGGGCAGGCGCTACGCTCATAAGCCTCTACCTTTTCATCTGAAGCGGAGTTATCCGCTGCGATAACCATGGCATCGACCAGGTCCAGTGCGTGATCCGCCAGCTTGGTTTTACCGGCTTCCATTGGCCCGCCGGATACAAATATCGTCGGAATATTCAGGCGCAAAGAAGCCATCAACATTCCGGGCGTGATTTTGTCGCAGTTGGAAATACACACCATGGCATCCGCGCAGTGGGCGTTAACCATGTACTCGACTGAGTCGGCAATAATTTCACGTGAGGGCAGAGAGTACAGCATACCATCATGACCCATTGCGATGCCGTCATCGACTGCAATGGTATTGAATTCTTTGGCGACGCCACCGGCTTTTTCGATTTCGGCAGCGACCAGTTGTCCCAGATCTTTGAGATGTACGTGGCCCGGTACAAATTGGGTGAAGCTGTTTACAACAGCGATAATTGGCTTTTGAAAGTCGTCGTCCTGCATGCCGGTAGCACGCCAGAGCGCGCGAGCACCGGCCATGTTGCGGCCTGCAGTGGAAGTCTTGGATCGATATTGTGGCATGGATGAACACCCGCTGGATCTATTTTTGGATGGTTGCATTCTAATCCATGTGCTGGAGGGTGTTAGTGCCTTTTTTGCAAAGTGGTATTGCTGGTTGGATGAAAAAAAGGCTGGACGCCTGATCTTCAGTCTCAAACGGAAGATTCAGCGACCAGCCTTGATAGTTTGTACTTTCAATGTTGCGGGATGTTGACTCAGCCTGGGTAAAAGCAGGCTACTTCGTGCACATTACCGACGTCTTCAAGTGGTGGTTTCATTTCTGAACACTTCGCCTGAGCCTTTGGACACCGGGTACGGAATACGCAACCGGAAGGTGGGTTTATTGGTGATGGCAGATCACCTTCCAACAGGATAATTTTTTTGTCTTTTTCGATTTCCGGGTCTGGAATCGGAACCGCTGAGATCAGTGCCTGAGTGTAAGGATGCCGAGGCTTGGCATACAGTTGTTTACTGGTCGTGATCTCACAGACGTTGCCGAGATACAAAACCATAACCCGTGTACTGATGTGTTGGACAATGGACAGGTCATGCGCGATGAAAATCAACGACAGTCCCATTTCCCTTTGCAGATCCATCAGCAGGTTAACAATCTGGGCCTGAATGGAGACGTCCAGCGCTGATACCGGTTCGTCACAGATAATCAGCTTTGGTTTCAAAATCAAAGCACGTGCAATACCGATACGCTGACACTGACCACCGGAGAACTCATGTGGATAACGGTTGATCTGGTTAGGCAATAGGCCAACCTTGGCCATCATCTCTTTGACTTTTTGCTTGCGCTTTTCCGCTGATATTTTGGGATGATGAGTTCGCAGTGGCTCTGCAATAATATCGCCAATGGTCATACGTGGGTTCAATGATGCCAATGGATCCTGAAAAATCATTTGCAGGTCGCGGCGCGCATTGAGCATGGCCTTTTTGCTGGCTGAAATCAGGTCTTTGCCAAGCCACATGACTTTGCCTGCTTCAGCGGGCACCATTTTAATTACCGCACGTGCCAGGGTGGATTTACCGCAACCGGATTCACCAACGATGCCCAGCGTTTCACCGGCCACATGTTGATCGAGATGGCGCGCATGAGCGCCGAAGATGGACTGGTCATGCAGATCCACGTCGGTTCCCGGCGCAACCACAATCAGCAGATCTACCGGCGCTTTGGTCGCGACATGGGTGCCGATATCCCCACAGCGGCCGAGTTCACGCATAATTTGCAGACATTGCTTGATCACTTCGGCAACCAGTCGGGGCTGTCCATCATTCGAGTCGATCACCAACATGATCCAGACGTGGAATCGCGGACAACAGGCCTCGGGTATAGGGATGGGCCGGACGTTTGAAAATATCCGCAGTTTTCGCCTGTTCCATTACCTGGCCGCCATACATGACCAGTGTGTCTTCACATGTGCCGGCCACCACACCTAGATCGTGGGTGATCAGGATGATGGATGTGCCAAAATCTCGTTGCAGATCAGACAGCAGATCCATGATCTGAGCTTGAACGGTTACATCGAGAGCCGTCGTTGGTTCATCAGCGATCAACAGCTTTGGCCGACATAGCAATGCCATTGCAATCATCACACGTTGACGCATGCCACCAGAGAATTCATGGGGATACAGATGCACGCGTGAACGGGCTTCTGGAATACGCACTGAATCCAGCATCTTGATTGATTCTTCCAGAGCACTTTTACTGTTCATGCCCTTATGCAGCATCAGCACTTCCATCAACTGCTGGCTGACCTTCATGTAAGGATTTAATGATGTCATAGGGTCCTGAAAAATCATGGCGATTTTTTCAGCGCGTATTTTGTTCAGACCCTGCTCAGGAAGATTAAGAATTTCCAGACCATTAAACTTGACACTCCCGGTTGCCCAACCATTCTGGGCCAGTAACCCCATGATGGAAAAAACCGTCTGGCTTTTGCCAGAACCGGATTCACCAACAATCGCCAACGTTTTGCCCTGTTCGAGGGTGAAGTTGACGCCGTTCACTGCACTGACAACACCATCACCGGTCTGGAACTGAACGCCGAGGTTTTTAACTTCTAATAAACTCATTGATCACTCCTGATTACCGATCTTTCGGGTCGAGCGCATCACGCAGACCATCGCCAATAAAAAACATACTGAATAACGTAATGGTGAAGAAAAACAGTGGGAAAGCGATTTGCCAGAGAGTGCCGTATTGCATGTTACGAGCGCCTTCAGCAATCAATGCTCCCCAAGATGTATTTGGTTCCTGAACTCCCAGCCCCAGAAATGAAATAAAGGATTCAGTCAGAATAAAACCTGGTACCAACAACGAGGCGTAAACAATAACAATCCCTATCAGGTTAGGGACAATATGACGCATGATAATGGTAAAACCTGGTACGCCTGTTGCCAGCGCCGCTTCAATGTATTCCTTGTTTTTAATCGACAGGGTTTGGCCGCGGACAATACGAGACATGTCGAACCAGGATATGAGGCCAATACCAACAAACAGCATAGAGATGGACTGACCAAACATAACCAACAGCAGAATCAACACGAACATATAGGGGATTGACATTAAAATGTCGACCAGTCGCATCATGATATTGTCGATTCGGCCGCCCAGGTAACCGGCGATTGCACCATATAGGGTACCGACGACAACAGAAACCAGCGAGCCAATGAAACCGACGAACAGAGAAACTCCGGTTCCCTGGATAACACGCGAATATAAATCTCGCCCGGAATTGTCCGTACCAAAATAATGGCCGGATTTGAAAGAAGGTGCGCCCAGTGTTTTAACAGCAGACATAGCCTGCCAGTCGATTGCTTCATTGCTCCATTTGGAGAACGATGGCCCGACCAATGCAAACAGGATAACCAACACCAGCACGATAACACTCGCCATTGCTGCCTTGTTGCGGGTAAAGCGGGACATGGCATCAGCCCACAGTGAACGACCTGCTACTTCGACATTGTTTGTCATATTGTCAGCGAGGTTTTGCATTTTTTTCTGGTTAACGATCATTGGTTACTTCCTCACTGCTTTTAATACTTAATCTTCGGATCAATCCAGGCATACAGGATGTCCACAACCATGTTGAGTAGGATGGTAAGTGCACCAACAAGGATGGTAATGCCCATGATGGCTGAATAGTCGCGATTGGTTGCGCCATTGACGAACAGCACACCGATACCACCGGTACTGAAGTACATATCAATGACAACTGATCCGGTTATCAGGCCGACCAATGCAGGTCCCATATAGGACAGAACGGGTAGCAAAGCCGGTTTAAGCGCGTGCTTCATGACAATTCGATGATAAGGCAGGCCTTTTGCCTTGGCTGTCCGAATAAAGTTGGAGTTCATGACTTCCAACATGGAGGAGCGAGTGATACGGGCAATACTGGCCATATAGCTGGTGGAGAGTGCGATAACCGGCATGATGATGTACTGAGGTTTGCCGCCGTACCAGCCACCGCCTGGCAACCAGTGCAGCCATAGTGTGAAAAACAGCACTAGAATCGGGGCCATCACAAAGTTTGGAAGCACCTGGGCACTGAAAGTAAATCCCAGGGCGGTATAGTCTTTCCAGGTGTTGTGGTTCAGTGCTGCGATAATCCCCATGCTGACACCGATCAGCACTGCAACCAGGGCTGAAATGGAACCATAAGTCAAGGTGACTGGAAACCCTGAGGAAATCAGGTCGTTAACAGATCGATCCTTATAGCGGAATGAAGGGCCAAAATCGAAATGAATGACAATGTTTTTAACGTATGTATAAATCTGCTGGTATAAGGGCTCATCCAGTCCGTATCTGGCGTTGATGTTGGCTTCAACCTGAGGTGGTAGTTTTTTTACTGAGGTGAAAGGCCCGCCAGGTGCCGAGTGCATAAGGATAAATGAAATTACGATTAGGATAAGTAGCGTGGGTATTGCTGTGAGTAATCGCCTAAGTATAAAGATGAACATTATGGTGTCCTATACTACCGCTATAAAAATTCTCATTTTATAGCCTGACCTTGATTTTATCGACCGTTAAGTCAATTTTTTCAGGTCTTTGCAAATCAGTGAGTTGAGAAGTCTGTGCAAGTCTTTACTGACGCAGTCTGGTTAGCAGTTATTGGTCAAAGACAAATAGGCTCTGGTTCCAAATACCGAATATAACCTGAATCCGCGACTCCTATAGCGGCGCAGTGCGCAAGCCATTGATTCCTTTTTGCTTCCGAAAAATCGAGGGGAACCTATGGGTGCACCTGCAATTTTAAAAAACAAATAGAAATCAAGCTCTTACACCCTGCATCCACTGAAGAAGTCACGGATTCAGGTATAAAACACCGCTGGAGCGGCGGTGTTTTCAACTGTTCAGACAGAGCCGGTCATTTTGCGACCTTGTACAGGTCTTTTGCGTACCAGTTTTGCTCAACGTTGTTAATAGGCCAGCCCTTAACATTATCTTTCATCATGTAGTTTACGGTGTAGTGATACAGCGGAATTATCGCCATATCGTCAGCCATGATCTGCTCGATTTTGGTGTAGTTCGGGTTTGGATCATCCATGGTTTTAGCTTCGTCCAACAGCTTATCCACTTCAGGATTAATGTAGTGACCTTCGTTTTGAACGTTGGTGCTACGAACCAAGTCCAGGAATGTGGATGCTTCGTTATAATCACCACACCAGCCAGATCGGGAAATCTCAAAGTTGCCGTCTTTCTTGTCGGTCAGGAAGGTTTTCCACTCGATATTTTTGAGCGTGGTTTCAATGCCAAGCTTGGTTTTCCACATCTGACTAATGGCAATGGCAATGGCTTTATGAGATTCGGATGTGTTGTACAATATTTCCAGCTTCAGACCGTCGCCATAACCAGCCTCTTCCATCAGTTTTTTGGCTTCGGCATCGCGTTCGGCCTGAGTCAGTTTGGCATATGCAACTTTTGGAACTTCAAAACCGGCGGTGGCGCCAGGTGTGAATGTATAAGCAGGGTACTGACCACCCTGAGTGATGTTGTCAACGATGATGTTTCGGTCAATTGAGTAAGACAGCGCTTTACGAACACGCACATCCAGCAGAGCAGGTAAGGAATTATCGCGCTGGTTGATCTGGTAGTAATAGCTGCATAGACGCGGAGCGACCAGAACCTGATTGGGGAATTCCTTTTGGAGGGATTTGAATTGACCTGCAGGGATGGATTCCATCCAATCATACTCATCGGCTTTCCAGCGGATCAATGCCTGGTTTTCATCTGGAATAACAAAAGTTTCAATTTTGTTGATAATGGTGTGTTCATTGTCCCAATACAGCTCGTTGCGTACCAGCTCTGAACGCTCGTTGACAACATGAGTGACCAATTTGTAAGCGCCATTGCTAACAATGTGTTCCGGCTTGGTCCAGTCGGAACCATATTGTTCAATAACGGCCTTTGGTGTGGGGAAGGTGGTGGAATGGGTTACCATGTTGGCAAAATAAGGTAGTGAGCCTTCCAGTTTGACCTGGAATGTGTAGTCATCAACTGCTTTTACGCCCAAGGTGTCTACATCCGCTTCGGCATTGATAATTGCAGTGGCGTTTTTAATATTCATCAATTCCATGAACCAGGAATAGGGTGATGCTGTTTCTGGGTTGACAGCACGTTTCCAGGCAAAAACAAAATCGTTAGCGGTAACCGGATCGCCATTGGTCCACTTGGCATCTTTACGCAGGTAGAAAGTATAGGTTTTTTTATCTTCTGACGCTTCATAACGCTCAGCAACACCAGGAACCAGGTTGCCGTCAGCATCCTGGTTTAACAAACCTTCAAACAGGTTACGTGCGTGGTACGAACTATGTACACCTTCCATCAACTGAGGGTCAAATGAATCAGGCTCGTCTATTTCCCAGTAACGGAATGTCTGATCAGCAGCAAGGGTTTCGCCTGTGACTGGGTGGGTTGAGCCGGCTTTTACTTCGGCGGTTTGAGTATCAGCCGCTTTGTTCTCAGCGGATTTAGCATCTTCATCAGAAGAACAGCCGACCATAAATACAGCAGAACTTACCAGTGCAGCAGCCAGCGTTGTTTGAAATGGTTTCATTAGTGATCCTCTTATTATCTTTTTGAGCCCCATGTGGAGGCGTCTTGCATTGTTGCCTGCAAAGCAGGATTTCAGTAAAAAGCTTAGGTTTCAACAGCCACCTCCAGTTCATCACTCTTAAATCAAAAAATGAGCCAAGAAATAAATTTAAGGTATTCAGGGTCAGAATATGTCCATTGCTTGTGTTGTCGAATGCTATCTAAGCTGATATTGAACAATATAGACTAAATGACTATTTACCTGAATCCGTGACTCCACAGCGGCGCAGTGCGCAAGCCATTGATTTCTATTTGCTTCCCGAAAATTGGGGTGAACCTATGGGTGCACCTGTAATATTTGGGAAGCAAATAGAAATCAAGCTCATACACCCTACATCCACTGAAGAAGTCACGGATTCAGGTATTTAATTATGACTTTTGTCAATATCAGGCGATGAGCAGAAAAGTTGCCACGTATTGGCAAAAACTTCAATGTTGTTTTTGAATTTTCGCAATTAACCAGCTGGACAGGTCTTTTTGATATCAGTTTAAACTCCTGGGCGCACTAATGTGGTGCGTAATTAAAGGGTATGTTCATCTTCCATGGCTTGAATCAAATTGCTGAGTTCACGCTGCAGCAGTTGTTCATCGCCGAGGTTCACTTCAACAAGACGACGTAGGTGGGCGGCAGACTCAATATCCACGCTGATCAGGTTCAAACCCAGAGTCGTGTAGCTGTCTTTAAGGTAGGCGACTTCCACATTCAGGCGAATCTCAAAATCGCCCTGAAATGGCCCAATGGCGAGCTGAAGGGTGTTGTCACCTGGGGTCAGTGAATGTTGATCTGATTCCAGTGAAATCAAAGCCCCCTTTAAGCTGATATCACGCAGTTGCCCTAGATAACAGGTATCAGGATCATTCATGTTTATCAGTTGAATAGGTTGTTCGAACGGTATTCTATGAAAGCGCCGTTTTTCCGTAGTCATGTTCGTATCCTGCCTGCTGGTTGAAATCACTATAGATTGCACGCATCTAAGCTGCAAATCATGAGGATTTGATGTTATGACAACGGTAGATGGTATGCCCTCTGCTGATCAGTTACTACCAGGGCGATCAGATTCGATGGAGTTGGATTATCAGCACGCAGTACTGCCGGTCGATATGCGCGAGGTACCGGAAGGCAGTGAACGAATCTGGCTTGGTCTTGGCTGTTTCTGGGGGGCTGAGCGGCTGTTTTGGCAAACACCAGGTGTTGTGAATACCGCGGTTGGATATGCCGGTGGTCAGACACCCAACCCGACTTATAAAGAGGTGTGTACTGGATGTACTGGCCATGCTGAAATTGTTCAGCTTGTATTTGATCCACGGAAAATCAGTTTGAATGAACTGCTCAGAGTCTTTTGGCAAGCACATGATCCGACTCAGGGGATGCGTCAGGGTAACGATATCGGTACTCAGTATCGTTCAGCTATTTACTGTTCTGAACAACAGTTACCGGTAGTTCAGGCATCAACTCAGCAATATCAAGAGGCTTTGTCTGCACAAGGGTTTGGTTCAATTACCAGTGAGATACGTCTGGCGCCAGAATTTTATTATGCCGAACAAACTCATCAGCAATATTTGCACAAGAATCCTGCGGGATATTGTGGCTTGAAAGGAACGGGAGTGGTATGTCCGATTTAACAGCCGAGCAGTGGTCCCGGAAGACAATTGCCCAGTTGCATGACTACGAGCGGGAATGCCCGGATATAGAGTTGTTTTGTGTTGGCTATCTGATCCCGCCAGTGGAATTGTTGGAAACAGAGAATGGGCAGTGCCGGACATCTGCTTTGGATTGGCATCAGTTGTATGTTGACTTCGTTGAGCAATGCATGCAACAGGATCAGGTAGCCGAGGATGACCAGCAGAGGATCAGAAATATCATGGCCGGATTGCTTTGAACCTGAATCCGTCACGGATTCAGGTTCAACTGACCATGATACAAGTGGGCATTACACTTTCAGTAGACTTTGAATAGTATCTCTTAATTCGAGGGTTTTCTTACGCGCTGCCTCGGCAAAGTCGGCACCACTTGATGCATAGAGTATGGCACGAGAGGAGTTAATAATAAGGTTTACGCTATCGGCGCCTTTTCCCGCACTCACTGCCGCTGCCAAGTCGCCGCCTTGCGCACCAATGCCGGGTACCAGAAACGGTAGTTCTGGCGCCGTTTCACGAATCATTGCCATTTCATCAGCGGCCGTTGCTCCAACGACCAGTGAAATATTGCCATGTTCATTCCAATGGGTTTGTGCCATGCGTGCAACATGCTGATAGAGCGGTTCACCTGCAATTTGCCGGTTCTGGAATTCAGAGGCTGATGGGTTTGATGTTCGGCACAGAATAATGACGCCTTTATTCTGGTATTCAGTAAATGGCAGTACTGTATCTGATCCCATGTACGGGTTTACTGTGACGGCATCAGCCTGATAATGCTCGAATGCCTCTTTCGCATACATAGTGGCCGTTGAGCCAATATCGCCTCGCTTGGAATCCAGAATCACTGGTATATCAGGGTAATTCTTTTTAATGTATTCAATGGTTTGTTTTAGCTGACCTTCTGCGGCTGCGGCCGCAAAATGGGCAAACTGAGGCTTGTAGCAGCAGACCAGATCGGCTGTTGCGTCAATAATAGCTTTGTTAAAGTCAAAAATAGAACCGACATTGGCAGGGAATTTCTCCGGGTATGGGTCAAGCCCGATGCAGACTGATGTACCCGCTGTCCAGCGTTGATGAATCTGTTTGTTAAAATTCAATGACTGTCTCCTGATTACAGTGATTTCATTTTGCCGCCGTCAACGACGGTATTTGTTCCATTTATATAGCTTGCAGCGTCAGAGAGCAGGAAGGTTGCAACGCGGGCAAACTCTTCCGGTTTGCCATAACGACCTGCAGGAATGTTTTGCCAGACCGCTTGACGATGATCTTCGATGGAAACGCCTTTTTTCTGCGACAGGGTCGAATCCAGCGCGTCAATGCGATCTGTCGCAATTAAGCCTGGGATAATATTATTTACTCGAATCCGATAAGGCGCAAATTGGCTGGCCAGGCTTTTTACCAATGAAGCAACACCAGCACGCATGACGTTGGATAGCAGCAGGACATCGATAGGTTCTTTTACTGAACTGGATGTCAGTGTCAGTATGCTACCTTTGCTTTGTTTCAGGGCGGGCAGCGCGGCGTTGATCATGCGGATTGTGCTCATTAGCGTCAAATCAAAAGCATTTTGCCAATTTTCTTCTGAGAAATCTTCTATGCCTCCCATGGGAGGTCCTCCAGCATTGACCAACAAGCCATCAATCCGTTTTAGTTTGGCTTCGGCAGACTGAATCCAGTTTTTAATGTCATTGCCGTTGCACGCGTCCATCACCGCATAATGCGTTTTAACGCTAAATTCTTTTGTAATGTCCGCGCAGTGATCTTTCAGTTCCTGTTCTCGACGCGCGGCCAGTGAAACGTTGGCACCTTCGGCAGCACACTGACGCGCAATAGCCAGGCCCATACCAGAACTGGCACCGGCAACGAGGATTGTTTTGCCGTCCAGATTCAAATCCATACCGATCTCCTGTTAAACGTTTTTCAAATAGACTTTGGAGTTACGTTGATAGTTGTACAACTGTTGCCTGTTTTCGGGCAGATTGTTGACCCCAACTTGTTTAAAACCGCGCTCTACAAACCAGTGTTCTGTTTGCGTGGTCAGAACAAACAATTCATAGATCTGTTCGCGTCGCGCCAGTTTTTCGATTTCATGCAGTAGCGCATCACCGCGACCGCCGCTTCGATATTCCTCATGAACCGCGACGCAGGCAAGTTCAGCTTGATTATCTGATAAACGGTACAGTGCCGCACAGCCAACAATCATGCCATCGCGTTCATTGACGATATAGTGTTCGATTTCGGCTTCCAGCTTTTCGGGATCTCGTTTGACCAGAATCTGTTTCTGCTCCAGCGGCTTGAGCAAGGCGAGAATGCCTTGAACGTCATCAACGCGAGCTTTGCGAAAGGTGTCGTATTGGTCCTGTGCGATCAGTATGCCGACACCATCACGGGTAAAGAGTTCGCTGAGTATCGAGCCATCGGCTCGACCGTCGACAACATGACAACGGGCAATCCCCGCGCTGCCAGCTTCACAGGCAACGGCTAATTCAAAATAGGCAGGTTGCTCGGAGGTGCTGTTTTCAATCAAGGTTTTGGCTTCGGAAAGCGACATTTCCTTTTGATTATTAGTTAATGGCAGAGGATTCTCGCCCACGATGATAACTTTGTCGGCTGACAGTTGTTTTGCCAATGCGACGATCAGCTGTTCTGGTGGCAGATAAAGTGTCTCTCCGGTAATTGAGTAGCCAATCGGTGGGATCAGAACCAGCGCCTTCTGTTCAAGCTGATCACGAATAGCAATATGATCGACACGGCGGACGCGCCCCTGATATTTAAGGTCAGTACCATCAAATACGCCGGCAGGTCTTGCCATGACAAAATTACCGCTGACGACACGAATTTTAGCGCCGTGCATAGGCGAATTAATCAGACCGTGGCTGAACAACGCCTCCATCTGATAGCGCTGTTGACCTATTTGAGCGGTATATTGTTGCAGCATGGTTTCGTCGATGACTTGCGTAGCGGAAAACTGTTCGCTGTCTGCAGTGGTATCAAACAGAACCACGAGTTTAAGACCTAAGCTATGCAAAAGAGTCAGGTCAGCCACTGTTGCTTCCAGCCGGTCTTTATCTAATACCTGGCTGCGCAGCCAGATGATGGATGTTTTTCCGCGGTAGGCATGAATGTAATGGGCGCTGTTTCGGAAGTGGCTGACGAAATCCATTGGTTCGAATTTTCCCCTGAGGTAAATGGATGCAGCACAGGAGTGTATAAGCAATCAGGACTAATTCCCATCGGAGACTTGAAGGAGTTTGCCGGTGAGCAGATGGGTGTCAGCACCGGCATTTTTTATGTGATTAAGTTTGCTAAAGTACTTTGGAAAAACGTTTGGCAACCTCTTGGTTAAAGTAGGCATCAAACGCCAGCAGAATAGGACGTAGCAGAAGGCGCCCAAGTGGCGCGACGTAGATATCGTCACCAGCTATTTTCACCAGTCCATCCTGCGCTAATTCCGCCAGCCGCCGCCATTCTGCAGCAAAATACTGGTTAGCTTCTATTGCAAAGCGCTGGCTGATTTCACTTTTGTTGACCCTGCCCTGACAGGCTAACTGTCCAATAACCCATTGACGGATTTTGTCGTCCTGATTGAGAAAAATGCCACGCTTTATCGCCAGTTGTGAGTTGTCCAGCAAAGCCTCATAAGCCTCAACTTCATGATGGTTTTGAGCGTAAACCCCATCTATTTGACTGATGCCAGATACGCCTAAGGCCAGCATGTCGGTTTCGGCCATGGTGGAATAGCCCTGGAAATTCCGTTGCAATGTTCCCTGTTCCAATGCCTGTGCCAGTTCATCCTCTGGTTTGGCGAAGTGATCCATACCTATATAGAGATACCCTTCTTGCTGTAGCAATTCGATACTGTTGCGAACGATCTGCAGTTTTTCCTCCGCAGCGGGAACTGCCTGCGGGGCGATCCGGCGTTGTGGCTTGAAGCGTTCAGGCAGGTGAGCGTAGTTGTACAGGCTTATTCTGTCTGGGCTCAGTTGCAGAGTCTTTTCCCAGGTTGCCTGAAAGGATTCTACTGATTGATAAGGCAGGCCACAGATCAGATCAAAGTTGATTGATCTGAAACCGCGTTCGCGAGCTTTTTCGACCTTTTGCTGTACCAACTCGAAAGACTGCACCCGATTAATCGCGATCTGGGTTTGTGGATCAAAATCCTGAACACCAAAACTGACCCGGTTGAAACCTCTGGCTCTTAGCAGGTGGAGCATTTCATCACTGGTTTCACGAGGGTCGAGTTCAATGGAATATTCTCCATCCTGGGAAAGTGGATCCCAGTCGAAATAGATGCCGATCAAATCGAGCAGGCGAGACATCTGTCGCAACGTCAGAAAGGTGGGTGTTCCACCGCCGAAATGAAGTTGGCTGATGCGGCGATGACCGAAGTTACGAGCATGTAACACCATCTCCCGCTCCAACATGTCGATATATTTATCGGCGCGTTCCCGGTCTTTTGTCGCGACCTTGTTGCACGCACAGTAGAAGCAGATGTGCTGGCAAAACGGTATATGTACGTACAGAGAAAGCGGTTTTTGGTTCTGTTGTTGAGCCTGAAAGTGATTTCCAACTTCAATGGGTTGTAAGGGCTGAAACTGTACCGCAGTTGGGTATGATGTGTACCGCGGCGCATTAATGTCGTATTTGCGAATGAGTGCATCATCCCATGGCACATACCATTTGTTAGGTTGTGTCATCTACTTCTCCCGCCGGTTTTCTTTTTCGCGGTACTGTAACGACAAGGTTGAAAAAAGCACTGATGTGCATCAAGCAAGATGAAAATAGGTGTGATTTCCGCTCTGTTTTTTTCTTCATCCAACGGATAATTTTTGTGTTTGACGATTACCTGAATCCGTGACTTCCTCGGTGGAGGCAGGTATTTGCTTTTCAAAAATTGTAGGTGCACCCATAGGTTCATCGAAATTTTTTGGAAGCAAAGAGGAACCAATGGCTTGCGCACTGCGCCGCTATAAAGTCACGGATTCAGGGATTAAATCAGTTCTCTCAGGTCCAGTCCGGCGTCGTCCAATGGGAACCGGGATTCGTAGTTTGCTGTATCGGTATTACTCCAGTAGCGCAACAGTCGCTGAAAGTGAGCCGGGTTGATTATGGTTCCCTGGCCTTCTGGCTGGGTATTAAAGCGGGCATCAAGGCCCAGAGCGTCAAATGTATTGGTTGTCGCACCGACGACACGCTGACTGAAACCAGCGTTTCGCATTAGAATTGCGCTCCCTATTGGCCAGTGATCTTTGCCGTCACCGTCGTTATACCAGGGTGTTCTTGAAAAATCAGATGCAATGATCACTCGCAGCCGATCAACCAGATTACTGCCAAAGGTGTTATCCATCGCTGCAGCTTCTGTCCAAAGGTAATTAATACCAGTTGCCAGGTTTTGAAGAGCTTTGCTGTGGCTTGTATCGTGATTTGCATGAGTATCAAAACCCCATTGAACCACGTCAGCTGCGACGGTTAATCCTGCTGCTGCACTGATCAGCGTCAGCTGAATCTGTCGTAGTAGCGGGAACCAATTGCCATCAGCATCAACCGTTGGTGCCAATGTGTCTGGCATGTATTGATTCAGGCTAATCAGTTGGTCGCGGCCTGCAGCTGAAGTTTCCATAAACGCGGCAGCATTCTTCAGACGCGATGTCATATTTTCACGAGCTTGCAACCGATTCAGTCGCGCCTGCCGATAAGCCTGCATGGCAGATATTGAGTCGGCCCGGTGGAATTGAGAGGCCCCCCAGGGCGGGGTATTGGTGTTTATCAGGTTTTGCAGTGTGTTCGGGTCTTGCATCAGCGAGAAGTTTGTCAGCCCGGCGGTTTCCCGGTACGCGCCATTACTGAGAAAAGCCAGTGGCAGTCCGCTACCATGCTCCGCCGCCGCCAGTGCTGTTATTGCAGGATAGCCATCGGCAAAGCGGCCTGAAAAAACATGCCGCACGCCTGCCGAGTGTGCATTTGTTTGAGCATCCAGGCCGTTGATGATCATCATCTTGGCTCCATGGTTGCTGAAAAGATTGGAATTTTCAGCGAAAGGTGCGTATTGAATGCCGTTGGCGGTTTGGATTGTCTGATTTTCTGACCAGTGGTTGATTACTGCACTTTCAGTACTGCCGGAAGGCACTATGATGCCGTCTTTGGGATCGCAAAAGCTGGTTACATCCCAGCCTCCTGCAGCGAACATAACAATATACACCGGCCCTTCATAACGGGTGGCCGCTGCCCTGGCCGGATTGCATAACAGCCCAGAGGCAGGGAGTAATCCGGCGGTGATCATGGCTTTAAGCACATCGCGTCGATTCATGGTTTACTCCGTTACAAATTGAATGTCGCTGAGCATGACATTGAGCACTCCGACCCACGGTCTCAATGTTTGTTCAGGATTGTAGTTACTGCCGATGTGGGCGCGGATATTGTTCGGGTCGCTCCAGTCGATGCCATCCCAGTTCTGAGAAAGATCAACACCGTCTTGGTCATCGTTATCAATGAACATGCAAAATTCATCAAGACTGTCATCGTCGTCATTGGCATTGAGAAAATTTGAAAGGTTCGGGTTATTGATGCGTTCCTGATAAAGGTTTATGTAGAGTTGCCATAACGCGTCCTGTTCGGTAGCGTCTGAAATGCCCCAAAGACGCCACAGCAGATTGTCGATCACTTGTCGAATAGCAGTTTCCCCTTCAGTAGTCGTTGGGTCTGTATCAATTTCTACTCCGGTAAACAGCGTTTTGGTCATACCCGGCCAGAATTCCCGAGCGACAATCTGACAGGACATTTCATTTGCCATGCGTTCAATCACTGAATACATCAGACTGTTCAGGGTATCTGGGCGAGCGGTGATGCCATCTGAATCTATGCCGCCGTAGAACATATAGTAGTTATTGAGCAGTTGGCTTTCGTTTTGCCATTCATATCGCCACGATGCGCCGGTTGTTGCTGTAAGCTTGCGTTGCAGTTGCTCTGGTGTCAGCAGTCGGCCAATACCTAGTTCATCGAGTGCCATCAGCCGTTCGGTGTCGGTTGTGGTCATCAACTCGCCACGGAACAATGGCGACTGAATCATGTCGATGAGTAATGATTTCAGGTTCAGGTTATTGTTTCTGAACTTCTCTGCCCATTGTTCGATCAATGACTGCTCGTCCTGATAGGCGCGCAGTCGTGCTGAGTAATCTGCGTCACTTGTTTCTGTTGGCGCCAGCATTGGGTCGCGCCCAAATACACCTTTAAACCAGAATTTAACTGTGCCAGTGGCAAATCGATCATCAGCCACTATCTGCTCCGCGAGCCATTGTAGGCCGTCATCATGAGAGCTGTTCATACCAAAAGGGGAGGTCACTGGCATCGCCATGCCGTTGAAGCCAGGTGCCAATTGACCACGATACCATTGGTCTCCAGTAAGGTAATCCGGGTGTGAATCGACATATATTGGCGGCAGGCTGTCGATACCTTCTCTGACCAGGAACTGGCTGCCATTTCCCCAGCTTTGAAAGGCGCCTGCAACCGGATCCATAATCTGATGGCAACCATAACAGCTCGTACCTTCAGCACCGGGATTGGAAACGTTTTTCAATTCTTCTGGATCATTGACTCGAACCGCCAGGCGCTCAATATCAATACCGAGAAAGTAATAGTAGGTCCAGCGAGCCCTGGCCCGGTTACGGTTGGTATCTGTTGATGGATACCGAAGCAGGAATACCGGCGAACTCAGAATACCGGCTGATGGCAGATAGGCTTTTCCTGTTTTGGTTTGTAATGTTTCTGACCAACTCACCTTGTAACGCCTTATATGGCCTGGGCGCCAATCGCTGGCGTTCATCTCGTCGTAATTATCTTGCCAGCTGATACCATCCAGAGTTTCATAGGTGAATGGGTTCATCATCATGTAGTTAGCTGTCAGTATTTCGCTGTAGGGCAGGTTGTTGTTCACAACGTGCCGAATCAGCTCAAGAGGTTCTTCTGCGATGGCTCGCTGTGTCTCTTGATAGATTAAATTGGCCTGTGAACGCAGTGTCCAAGCCTTTCGGCACTCTGGTTGCTGCGCATCTTCTCCAATATCGCCACCAGTATTCGCACAGTCTGTTTCTGCGCTTTCTGCGGCGTCGAAAGCGGCTGATGTTCGTTCATGTAGACCTGTATAATTGTATGTTTCACCATCCAAGGCTTCTTGAGCTTCAGTTTGACCTGTGAAGTATTTTCGGGTCAGCAAATGATCATTTGCGCTGTTCATTAACCATTCATCGAATGTTTCGCCTTGCAGGTAGTTACCCAGAACCGTTTTAAACCCTGCATTACTGCTGGCTGCCTGGCTCAATTCTGCTTTAGTAGGCATTCGCCCTTTAAACAGAATGGCTGCTTTACGCACGGTTCGATGGATGCTGATATTAGTGACATCGCTGAAGCCGATGTCTTGTTTCGGCTGACCGTTTTCTGAACTGCATGAGCCGGATGATTCTTCAATGCGTACTACCAGTTCTGCCAAGGCTTTCAATTCGGTAGAACCTTCAGACAGTATCTTACCGCCATTATGGGTAACCCCATTCATGCTTGGTTTGTTCGCAAACAGAATACCCTTATGTTCTATATAGTCATGAATAGAGGTGAAAGCTTCAGAAGCGTCGGCGGGGAAAGTTAATGCTGGTGAATTACTATTTGTATTGCTTGCTTGATGGCAGGCAATACAAATAGTAGACAAGGTCGGCCATACCGCTCGGTTAAAAAACTCAGTATCTGATTCTGCGCAATTTGGTGAAACAGAGTCTGTCAGGTTTTGATTCGCTGTTTGCTGCACAGTTTCCGGGGCTTCGATTTTACACCCGACAAGTAAAATGGAGCTCAATAGAAGTATTATTGGGTGACGAAGCAAGTTCACCTCCAGTATTACCTGAATTCGTGACTCCATAGCGGCGCAGTGCGCAAGCCATTGATTCCTATTTGCTTCCCAAGATTGGGTGAACCTGCGACTTTTGAAAAACAAATAGAAATTAAGCTCTTACATTCTGCATCCACTCTGGAGTCACGGATTCAGGTATTAATTAACAGAATGTTCAGTAGTAAGATCTTGGTGTATGTAAGTTATCAAAAAGTGTTGGCGTTGAAGACTGTTTTTCTGTCGTCTTATTGTTCTTCACACCGGTGATATTGCCTGATTTTTGACGGCGTCATTGAGACTTAGTTCCGGTTTTCTGCTGGTGTAGTGTCCTAAATAAAACCTATACCTGAATCCATGACTCCATAGCGGCGCAGTCCGCAAGCCATTAATTCCTCTTTGTTTCCCTAAAATTGGGGTGAACCTATGGGTGCACCTGCAATTTTTGAAAAACAAATAGAAATCAAGCTCTTACACCCTGCATCCACTCTGGAGTCACGGATTCAGGAAATTGTCTTAGGCATCGAGAAGATAAAGTACCCTACACTCGTGGGTTAGCGCAGATTTTTGAGAGTTCCGGTGAATTTTCCGGGCTTGTGTGAGGATGATTTCAACCTGAATCCGTGACTCCATAGCGGCGCAGTACGCAAGCCATTGATTCCTATTTGCTTCCCAAAAAATAGGGTGAACCTATGGGGGCACCAGCAATTTTTGAAAAACAAATAGAAATCAAGCTCTTCCACTCTGGAGTCACGGATTCAGGTATTGTTATTCTTGCCAAAACTCTTAATCAAGGAAAGATGGAATCAGGACACGCTTTGTTGGAAGAACTCGCGACTGCCGTATACAACCATAGTCTTTCCTTTAACAGATACCAGACCTTGTTCTTCCAGGCCTTTAAGTACCCGGCCGACCATTTCGCGTGAACAGCCGACAATTCGCCCAATTTCCTGACGGGTGATTTTGATCTGCATACCATCCGGGTGAGTCATTGCATCTGGTTGTTTGCAGAGGTCCAATAGAGTACGAGCCACACGACCAGTTACATCAAGGAACGCCAGATCGCCAACTTTGCGAGTTGTATTTCGCAGTCGGGTTGCCATCTGTTCACCGATGAAATAGAGGATACGAGCATCATTTTGAGTAATTTCACGGAATTTGGAATATGAAATTTCAGCAACTTCGCACTCTGATTTCGTTTTGATCCAGGCGGATCGAGAGTTCATTGAATCGAACAACCCCAGTTCACCGAAAAAGTCACCGGCATTTAAATATGCCATAATCATTTCGCGACCGTCATCTTCCTCAATAATGACTGAGACAGTGCCTTTGATAATGTAATAAAGCGCATCGCTTTTATCGCCAGCATAGATAAGAGTTGTCTTTGAGGGGTAGCGCCGACGATGGCACTGCGATAGGAAGTAATCCAAGTGTTTGTGTTCTAAGGTAGTGTTGACCATAAGTAGTAAATTCCAATTTTATAAGGCCAAAGCCGCTCTTTATGGACTTAAAACCCGTTATTTCCACCATTATGTGTTATCCAAAGCGGTCTTACTATGGTGAAGTCTTAGTTGTTTGAAGTGGATCCCGTTTTTACTTATCAACGCAGCAACCGGCGAATTCACCTGCTGTTACAATGAAACAGGTAACTACAATACTTTCTATGTTCCTACTTGTTAATAGCTTACTAGGCTTTTAATACAAATATTGCATATTGGTCGACTGTCCAAGAACGGGACGCGTCCATTGCAATAGTTATCATGGTCAGACCAATGTTGACAGTGATCCTCAGATAATCGTCAGGAGCCCCGCACCGGCCGCCATGCAAACAAGCACCACCTAAACAAGATGAGTATGGATAATGGCTAACAGTCTGGTTTAAACCTGGCTGCAATGGTTTATACGGATGAAAATGAGTCTTTACAGAAACCTGAATCCGTGACTCCTTCAGTGGATGCAGAGTGTAAGAGCTTGATTTCTATTTGTTTTTCAAAAATTGCAGGTGCACCCATAGGTTCACCCCAATTTGGTTTGCGCACTGTGCCGCTCTGGAGTCACGGATTCAGGAGAAAGAAACAGATGGTAGAAAAAAATCGAATTTGAGGGCAGTGTCGACTTTGAGTCTGTTTGTTGGTTCAGCTGTCTTGAATTTAACCGATTGAACAGCATGTATAGTTAGATTAAATAATTTTCTGAGAGATTTTAATTGTGAAAGCAACCCTATCCTGGGCGGGAGAAAAAGCCTTTGCCTACAAATCAAACAGCGGTTTTGAAGGTTTTGTCGATGGCGCTGCAAAAGACTCGGAGCAGGCTAAAGGACCAAGCCCTATGGAGTTGGTTCTGGTTGGACTTGGTGGTTGTACGTCTTATGATGTTGTGTCAATCTTGCAGAAGTCCCGCCAGGATGTAGTTGATTGCCAGACCGAGCTACAGGCAGACCGAGCTAGTACCGTACCTGCAGTATTTACCAAGATTCATATTCACTTCCTGGTATCCGGCCGTCAACTGAAAGAAGCACAGGTTAAACGAGCTGTCTCTCTATCAGCCGAAAAATATTGTAGTGCCTCTCTGATGCTTGAGCGTGGTGGCGTGGAAATTAGCCACAGCTATGAGATTATCGACGTCGAGTAGTTGGTTGATATTTAGCCAAACTATTTGGATGGTTTATTCGTTAAAAGCCGATGCTCTTTGAATACATCAGCTTTTTTTTGAACTGAAACTGACAATCAGCCCGAGCTCAGCCAATACATTGTTGCAGCTTGACCTGATTCAAAATATTCCCAGCGATACATTTTTTCTGGAAAACACTTACTTTGATACTGACAGTCGGTTGTTGACGAATGCCGGATCGGCGCTACGTATTCGGAAAAAAGGGCATCACTATGTGCAGACGTTGAAAAATCGCGGTGTCAATATTGGCGGCTTGCATCGGCGTCAGGAATGGGAAATGGCGATTAGTGACCAAGCCTTAAATTTATCGCTTTTTCCTGAAAGTGCTTTGCCTGAGTCGATCCACAGCGAAGCTCTAAGCCCTCTATTCAGTACCAATTTTAAACGCCGGTCATGGCAGATCGACTATCGACAGTCAAAGATTGAGCTGGTATTTGACTCTGGAGAAGTTGTTACCGACAACGGCAGCGATACTATCTCTGAGTTGGAGCTTGAACTGAAATCCGGTCAGTTGGCAGACCTGTTTGATTTAGCGCTGGGTTTGAGCGAAAAGATTGCTGTTATGCCTTCCGATATTTCCAAGGCAGAGCGGGGATACCGTATTTGTCAGAACAATTATGAAGTTGATGTCAGTTTGCCGGACCTGGTACCAGAGCAGAGCATGGAGAGTGCATTCTGCGCTTTGTTTGGTTATGAAATGGAACGATTGCAACGCCATTGGCAGCTTTTTTGGTCCACTCAGCAATGGCTTCATTTGCAAGCGTTTTTGAATACATTGGGTAATATGGAAGCTGAAATCGAATGGTTTCACGGCATGTTGCCGGATGATCATATTCACTTTGTCTACGGTCAACTGTCTTGGATTCAGCAGGCGCTTCATCCTATTCTCTCTTGGTGGCCAGCCTGTTTTGCTTTATCTCAGGATGCTGATGGACAGCCACAAAATGTTGCTTTGAGTTTACAACAAAATAAGGCCAAAAAGGCGCTGTATGCGCTAAAAGCGCTACAAGATAACCCGGAATTAGGCCATCGAATGTTAAGCCTTACCGCTTGGTTACATGGTCGCGACTGGCGTGATGGTCAGTCTTCAGAGCATCGAAAAGTGGCGGATAAGCCAGTCACTGAATGTATCGATTACTGCTTTGATAAAGCCCTTAATTCATTACAGAGCGCCTGCTTTGCCGGTTCTGCAAGTAATGCATTGTCTCAATCACCAGCGGTTCGTCGGCTGCTCACATTGTGTCAGTACTTTGATCGATTATATGGTCGGCAATTGGGTAGTATCAAAGCTCCGCTTCAAGCTCTGAATGACAACCTGTCCCGTTTATCTGCGATAGATGTTGTCATGCATCTGAAGGACTGGTTAAACGAATTACCTTTCGAACAGCAAGCCAGTGTTCATAGTTGGACCCGATCAAGTACGGTACTGCTGCGCGATATAAAATACTTGGCCAATCGATTGATTGCCAACAGTCGACAACCTTTGACTGGAGGTCATGTTTGAAACTGTTACCCGGGCTTTTACGTCGTGAAGAGTTGTTACGAAAGCTGGAACAATCCGGGCGTATTACATCGAGGCAACACGAAAAAGCGCGTAGCAAAAGTTCGGGGCAAAGTTCGGCAATTGAGCAGATTGCTTCTTTCGATCTTGATGATAATGCCAATCCAGGCAAAAAGCTGACTTCAAGAGTCCTCTCTTCATGGTTAGCTGATCAACTTGATATGGAATATGTCCATATTGATCCGCTGAAGGTTGATGTGGAATCCATTTCCACAATCATGTCGTTCGAATACGCCAAGCGTTACCACCTGCTTCCGTTAACGGTTAACGATACAACAGTGCGTATTGCCACCAGTGAACCAATGGTCACCGGTTGGGAAGATACAATTGAGCAAGTTACTCGGCGCAGCATCGAAAAAGTCATTTCAACACCCGAAGATATTGACCGCTACAGCCTTGAGTTTTACGCGCTCAATCGATCTGTTACTGGCGCCAGTGGTAAGAATCACAGTGCAGTAGGCAACTTTGAGCAATTGGTAGAACTGGGCAAGATGTCCAGCCCGGATGCCAATGACGAACATATTGTTAATATCGTTGATTGGCTGTTTCAATATGCTTTTGAACAACGTGCCAGTGATATTCATATTGAACCCCGGCGCGATTATTCTCACATTCGTTTTCGTATTGATGGCATCTTGCATACCGTTTATCAGATGCCGATTCAGGTTGGACTGGCAGTGGTAAGCCGAATAAAAATTCTAGGGCGCATGAATATTGCTGAGAAACGGAAACCTCTTGATGGGCGAGTGAAAACCAAGACACATGAAGGCATCGAAATTGAACTGCGCCTTTCTACCTTACCGACTGCTTTTGGTGAAAAGCTGGTCATGCGAATCTTTGATCCAGAAGTGTTGCTGAAAAGTTTTGATCAATTGGGACTTACCGATGAAGATCTGAAAAACTGGAAAGGCATGATCAAGCAGCCCAATGGCATTATTCTGGTAACTGGCCCTACTGGTTCAGGTAAAACCACTACGCTCTATTCAACATTAAAAAGTCTGGCAACTTCGGAAGTGAATGTTTGTACTATTGAAGATCCGATTGAGATGGTCGAACCGCTTTTTAATCAAATGCAGATTCAAGCCAATATTGATTTGAACTTTGCTGACGGCGTGAAAGCGCTGATGCGGCAGGATCCTGACATTATCATGATTGGTGAGATTCGAGATCTGGAAACAGCGCAGATGGCGATTCAGGCAGCGTTGACCGGTCATTTGGTGCTGTCTACAGTACATACCAATGATGCTCCTTCCGCCATAACCCGGTTGCTTGATTTGGGTGTTCCCGGATATCTGATCAAATCAACGGTTCTTGGTGTCATGGCTCAGCGTCTGGTGCGTACGCTGTGTCCGCATTGCAAAAAATCAACAACTGTCGATGATCGGACCTGGGAACAGCTGGTTAAGCCCTGGTCTGCCAGAAAACCGGCGAAAATCTTTGATGTTGCCGGTTGCCTGACCTGTCGTAATACTGGTTTTTTGGGCCGGGCCGGGGTTTATGAAAGCTTTGTTATTGATGAAGCACTGGCCAATCTGATTCATGATGGCTGTGACCCTCATACCTTGCGTCGCGAAGCGATTCGCAAAGGAATGTTAAGTTTGCGCCTTTCTGGTGCAAGGAAAGTTGCTTCTGGTTTGACAACTCCTGCCGAGGTGATGCGGGTGACTCCTGATGCTAGAGGTATTTAAGCCCTTTTGAGCCGCAACAGTCCATTGTCAGCATTTCACTGGTGCTTATCGATTGTAATTCATACAATGCCCAATCTATTCTTAATTTTTCTAAATACCCCGTTCATTAGGGAGCAAGCATGTCCGATATTAAAAAAGTCGTGTTGGCCTATTCGGGAGGTCTAGATACTTCCGTAATCGCCAAGTGGATTTCTGAAACCTACAACTGTGAAGTTGTGACTTTTACCGCAGACCTTGGTCAAGGCGAAGAAGTTGAGCCTGCTCGAGCCAAAGCACAGGCGTTGGGTATTAAGGAAATCTATATTGAAGATTTGCGCGAAGAGTTCGTGCGAGACTTTGTTTTTCCTATGTTCCGGGCTAATACCGTTTATGAAGGGGAGTATCTGTTAGGTACTTCGATTGCTCGTCCATTGATTGCCAAGCGTCTGATTGAAATTGCCAATGAAACCGGAGCAGACGCTATCGCTCACGGAGCCACAGGTAAGGGTAATGATCAGGTACGTTTCGAACTTGGTGGCTACGCCCTAAAGCCTGGTGTGAAAGTTATCGCTCCGTGGCGGGAATGGGATTTGACCTCTCGTGAAAAACTGATGGCCTATTGTGAAGAGCACAAAATCCCAGTTGATTTCAATAAGGCCGGTAAAAAGTCTCCCTATTCTATGGATGCCAACCTGCTGCATATTTCTTATGAAAGCGGAATCCTGGAAGATCCATGGGCTGAGGCTGAAGAAGATATGTGGCGCTGGTCCGTCAGTCCGGAAGCCGCGCCAGACGAGTCGACTTATATTGAACTTGAATATAAAAAAGGTGATATCGTTGCTATTGATGGCAAACCAATGACGCCTGCTGAAATACTGACATATCTGAATAAAGTCGGTGGCGAAAACGGTATCGGTCGTTTGGACATTGTCGAGAATCGCTATGTGGGGATGAAGTCTCGTGGTTGTTATGAAACACCAGGAGGGACGATTATGCTGCGGGCCCATCGAGCGATTGAATCCATAACTCTGGATCGTGAAGTTGCTCATTTGAAAGACAGTTTAATGCCTAAGTATGCAGAACTGATTTATAACGGCTACTGGTGGAGCCCTGAGCGAAAAATGATCCAGGAAATGATTGATGCTTCCCAGGAGCCAGTGAATGGTGTTGTTCGTCTGAAACTTTATAAAGGCAATGTCATTGTTGCTGGTCGAAAGTCGGAAGACAGTCTGTTCGATGAGAAAATTGCGACCATGGAAGAAGATGCTGGTGCTTATAACCAGAAAGATGCTGAAGGTTTTATCAAGCTGAACGCATTGAGATTGAAAATAGCAGCAGCCAAGGGCCGCGAACAGATTTAATATCCACATGAACGCCGCAATCTTGCGGCGTATTCTTGATTGAGATGTAGTGGGTGGGTGGAAGTGGGCAAGATAGAATTATCAATATGAAAAATATTCATATCTGCACCATTAGCCATCGTAATTTAGTCATTGTTGTTGTATCGCTCGTGCATTGTGAGCTTCGCAAGCTCACTAGTAATATTATCTGTAGCACTACAGTCCATGTACCAATTTGGATCATGAGTGCCAAATGAGGATGATGCCATAGCAGCAACCCGGTTGTCATGAACAAAATCTTCATCAAACTGGAACCAGCACACATTAGTCGTATGGCTTGTATTGTTTTCAAGCATACTTGACACCGTGGTCGGTTTTGTCCACTAGCCGCATCCGTAGATGGACCTCGCCTGAAGTTGAGGGGCCAGCAAGGAAGCGCCGCAGACAGAGCCACGCGAACGACCACAGTCATGCCCTGGACTGGAGGTGTTGCACTGCTTCCAAAGTGTGCCATGGCCACGGGATGCAACGTTGACGGAGAACT
>JARRJP010000031.1:0-35753 GCA_037389025.1 Reinekea sp.
AATTGCAGGTGCACCCATAGGTTCATTGAAATTGTTGGGAAGCAAAGAGGAATCAATGGCTTGCGCACTGCGCCGCTATGGAGTCACGGATTCAGGGTTACTTCCGTCGAGCCCTGTCACACCATCTTTATTGAGGAATTAACCGTGACAGGAACTTTATTAATCTTTATTGCTACGTTCTTCTGGGCAGTGGATACGCTTATCCGTTACCCATTGTTGGAAGCCGGTCTTTCAGCACTGCAGATTGTCTTCATCGAACAATCCATGTTGGTGTTTATTACCAGCCTTTGGCTAAAAGCCCGAGATCAGAGTTTTTGGGTCTTTTCCCAACGGGATATTCCCAGCCTGTTGATTATAGGTGGGCTTGGTCAGGCTATTGGGACATTGGCTTTTACTCAGGCGTTTTCCTATATGAACCCCACGCTAGTGATTCTGCTGCAAAAGCTTCAGCCGTTAGTGGCCATTTCTCTCTCCGCATTGGTACTTAAAGAACGTATTCATTCCGGCTTTATAGTATGTGCTGCACTGGCATTACTTGGTAGTTGTCTGATCGTGGCAGAAGATGTGACCGCGTTCTGGCAATCCGGTGTTTGGCATTACTCAGATCAGCTTCTGATTCGATTGGCCGGATATGGTTTGGCATTGTTAGCTGTGGTCAGCTGGGGTGCCAGCACTGTATTTGGCAAGCGGCTGGCATTGAGTGGATATAACAGTGGACAAATCATGCATGGTCGGTTTGTTTTTGGCTTTATTGTCTTACTGCCCTTTTTGTTTTGGCAGATGCCTTTCGAGCAGCAGCCTGTTGGGGGCAGTATTGCAAAAATAGCCTTGATGGTTTTACTTTCCGGTCTACTGGGAATGCTGTTTTATTATCAGGGGCTTAAGCGGGTTCAATCCAAACAGAGCGCGTTAGCAGAAATGGCTTTTCCGGTTATGGCTGGTGTCATTAACTGGCTGGTACTGGATTTGGCGTTGACCCGAATTCAGATTGTAGGTGGTTTGCTATTGATCATTGCCAATCTGTTGGTGCATAAGGGAATGACAGAATCTTCAACGGATGTGGATCATCGTCAGGAAACCTTTGCCTGAATTTTAGCGGTGCCCTTGATGGAATAACCCCAAAAAGCAGCCGTTCAGGCTGCTTTGTCTGTTTTGTGATACGGCGTTGTCGCTAAGGCTTAATCGATGCTTTGGGTTGTCCAGTTTGTAAAAGCACCATTGCCTGGTGATGAGCCAGTGTCAGCTTGGCAGAAACGTTATCGGTTACCAGTCAGTAGCTTGCCTCTGACTGCTTAAGAATAGAACCTGAATCCGTGACTCCATAGTGGCGCAGTGCGCAAGCCATTGATTCCTCTTTGCTTCCCAAAAATTTCAATGAACCTAAGGGTGCACCTGCAATTTTTGAAAAACAAATAGAAATCAAGCAGGTAGAATGCTTGAGCGGATGACGTTTCAGGCTGTTACGATTTGGATTGTTGATAGTTATTCTCATTTGCGAGGGAGTATTTAATTGCATCTAATTAAAGTGCAGAACGGAATTTTTGCAATATCGACCAGTTATGATCGTAACTGACCTTTACGGACAGCTGGTCCACTAATTGGGCTTGTGAGGTGAATCAAGTTTCGATGGTGTTATTGTTGCTATTATTGAATTGTTTTAAATAGTAAGGATACATTTAAAGGATCATTGCCTGCCTATCATAATTAAACATCCCCAATTGCTTGATGCTTGATATTGTAGTTGTGCGAAAAAGTAACAGATGTTTAGACGATAAATTAGCAGAATATGAACAGCTTGTGTTCTATATTTAAGACATGACCGTTTTGAATTTGAAACGGACATTTTGACTATTGAATAAATTTTAGGGGAAACCAATGGAACGAAACGAACCTGACAGGCCGACGCTCACCGCTTTCATCAAAGTCATCTCTAAAGAAGAGAAGTCTCGTCGCCTTGATAATCGAACTACACTGAATATTTTATGGCGGCCGGAAGTGCGTGAGGAGTTAACTGTTCAGGGGGTTGCTGTTTTAAGCGACAACTAATTCCCTAAGTAAGGTACTACATTATACAAAAAGGCATTGCAGACGCAGTGCCTTTTTTTGTGTCTTAAGAAAATTGCCTTTTAAAGTTAAAGGTTTGTTCGTTAGAGTAGCTGCTTCGCAACACCCAATGTTTAAAAATGAGGTTTTATTTTGAGCGAACATACGCTGTCTTCTTTTGGCATTCATGTACTGACTCCCAAACATCCCCAAATCAGGAAACTCAAAAAGATGCTTGGGGCCGGTCAGCTTCATGGCACTAAGGTTTGGGATGCCAGTTTTGTGATGATGGATTTTTTCAATATAGATCCATTACCTGCTGATCAAAAGATCCTGGACATTGGTTGTGGCTGGGGGCCACTGTCGTTCTATCTGCAAAAGAAACAGGGTGCAAAGGTTATATCTGTGGATGCGGATGGTTCTGTTCAGCCTTATCTGAACCTGCACGCACAATTTAATGATACTCAGGCGTTGTTTTGGCAGGCAGAGATTTCAAAACTTAAGGTTAAGGATCTGCAGATGGCTGACATCGTTGTTGGATGTGATATCTGTTTCTGGGATTCTCTGCGTGATGATTGGAAAAAGCTGCTCAAACGAGCCAATAAGGCGACTGTGAAAACGCTTTACTTGTGCGATCCTGGCCGTTCGCCATTTCTTGATTTGGTTGAATGGGCTGACAAGCGCTTTGATACTCAACTATGGGAACATGCCATAACTGAACCGGTAATGTCAGAGCACTATATTCTACAGGTGAATTTCTAGTGTAGTGTCTTGAATCTGAATCCGTGACTCCATAGCGGCGCAGTGCGCAAGCCATTGATTCCTCTTTGCTTCCCAAAAATTGGGGTGAACCTATGGGTGCACCTGCAATTTTTGTCAGGTTGAATAAAACCTGTATTAAGAAGGTACCTCCAGATGTTCACCGCGAGGTGCAGCTCGAAGGTAATGCCCTCTCTTGTCAAGAGCTGGAACGAAGCGGTGGACTTCTGGAGGGCTTCTCGAAGAGTGGGCCGCCGTTTTTGTGAATAATACCTATGCCGCAACGTTAAACCGGTGGGTCATCTTAATATGTGTTTTATTTGAGACACTAGTACCTGATCAGACCTGATCCTAATCCATTTTCAGGCACAGATTCAGGTTAACTTTTCCGTTAACCGGACGATATAGCATCCAAGACGGTGTGGATTGGACGCTATGTTTTTAACTCGAAACGCTCGACGTTTGTTTTTCCTGCTTTTTATAACAGGGCTGTTGCCAAGTGCAATGGCTCTGGAGTTGGGGTTGGACGTCAGCTACAGCGGTTCAACCCAGAATGAGGACTGGGGCGCCTCCTCACACCTCCAAATAATGGGGGCTCAAGGTTTTGGGCTGGATTTCGGGTTCCAGTATCTGAACAGTCTAAGCTATGAAGCTTTCGATACTCCGCTGTCGCACAGCCTTAGTCAGTATGAAACTTCTGTTCTGTGGCAGGGAGGGCAGCAGAATTTTCGTATTCAAGGTATCGCTGGAACTGTGTTCTCCAACGGTGAGTTGAGCATTGGTTCTAATGAAGTGATCAAGCAATGGGCTCCTGGCTATAAACTGGGTGCTGGTGTGTCGGTCCCGGTTTTTACTCGTTTCAGAGCCTTTGCCGAAGCGGATTTTCAGGGCTGGTTTAACGCAGAGATTCCGGCTCATTTCAATTGGCGTTATGGTGTCCGGCTCTTGTTTGGTGGCAACAGTATTAAAAAGCTGGAAGCTCAGGAGCAACAAGAGGCTGAACAGCAAGCGCAGCGTATGAGTAATCAGGCGGTAAATTCTGAAGTGATGATAGATCCAGAGGTCCCCGTTTATGTTCCTGGTTATCTGTCACAATCGTTGCCTCCAATCATCCGTCAGGCAGAGCTTTGCAAGTGCTATCCTGCAGGTCCATACACTCTGCAACTGGGTGAGTTCAGTAATATGGCTCAGGCGATTAGAGCGCTTGAATACAGAGGTTTGCGTCAGTTCTTTAATTCTCGAGCCTATCAGAAGCACCCCTTGCCAGTATTTCTTGCTCAGGAAAAAGTGGATGCTCCTGTGGGCTTGTATCTGGGTGAATTGGACAGTGTTGAGCAAATGCAGCATTGGCGTTATGAGTTACGCAAGAGCGGCATGGAGGCTCAGTTCCGAAAAATTATCGGCTCTGATGGTGAGAGGGTTGCGAATCCGGTTGTTGTGGCACTGGGTGAGGCTGAGCAGGGGTTGAAGCCTAAATACAGCGCTGAAGAAATTCGCCGCATGAACTCCTTACCAGAGGATTATATGCCTTCAACGTCTGCGGGCATAGCGCCGCTCATGGCCGAGGGCGAAAAGACAGTTGCCGATATTGTCCGCGAAAAAGAGGCTTATGAAGCCAATCTGCAGCAGCGGCGCGAGCTTATGAACCAGGTTGAACAGGTGACATCTGAAGTTCATGACGTTCTGCAAATCGGTCCATTGCCTTTGCAACGTTTGCAGGCACTTCTTGAGGACTCCGCAATGAAGGATGTGTTGAGCAGAAACAACTCTATTCAGATACCATCGCGTCTCTCTTTGACTTGGGATGAAATGAAACAGGAGGCCTGGCTAACCTGCTCAGGTTTTGCCAACGAAGCTCATATTGATGAATGGCAGGCCTGGTTTACTGCAACAGATATCCCAGCAAAACGATCCGAACAGCCTTATTTGCCGCTGGGCGATGTATATGATTTTGCCTTGGCGCAACCTTTGGAAAAATACAGCGTTGAAATTGCTCGTGAAGAAAGTATCCAGATCATGCTGCAGCAGATGCGTTCACCGGAGGTGCTCTGGTTTCAGGCGTATCAGCGTATTAATGACCAACCACTGCAAACCTCGCTTAACTGGTCTGAAACCGATCGTCGCTATCATCTTATCGTAACCAATGTGACCTCCCAGCGTGAACAGCAACAGGTGTGGACAAATCTGAATGCAGTTGGGCTGCTTCCCAGCCTTGCTGAGGACTGAGGGTTGGTAAGACGTAAAACATTCTGACATTGATCCCTTTGTGTTTACGAACGAAGAGAGTTTGTATCTCCAACCCTCACCCATATGTTTGCCGCGTATAAGAGCTATTTTTGCTATTGTTCGCCTTCCGTTTATTGTTGAGTCGCTTTATGGCGTTTTCCATTGAACTTCTGTTGCTGTTGTTTTGCGTGGCTGTTATTGCCGGCTGGGTTGATACTTTGGCAGGTGGCGGAGGGTTGATTGTGCTTCCAGTACTGTTGATGACCGGCATGTCACCCGTTCAAGCCTTGGCAACCAACAAATGCCAGGGTTTTGTTGGGACCTTTACTGCAACAACCACTCTGTATATGAAGCGGTGCCTGCCAACGAAAGGGCTATTAATACTGATGCTGTATACCGCATTGGGCGCATTTGTCGGTACTTGGTTGATTCAGCGCATTGATACGCAATGGCTGAGCTGGGCTGTTCCATTATTGCTGATCGTCGTGGCAATTTACTTCCTTATGGTTCCAAATCTGGGCACCAATGAAACGCCCGCCAGGCAGACGCAAGCTCAGTGGTCACGCACTTGCGTACCAGCTATTGGTTTTTACGATGGTTTTTTTGGACCCGGAACCGGTTCTTTTTTTGCCGCCAGTGGTGTGATTTTTCGCGGTAAAACACTTATTGAAGCGACCGTTGTCGCCAAACCATTGAACTTTACATCCAATATTACTTCGCTGCTGTTATTTGCCGCTGGAGGGCAGGTGGTATGGGCGGCGGGCCTGGTTATGATGCTAGGGCAGGCAGTGGGGGCATTTATTGGTACGCATTTTATTTTTTGGGGTGGTGCCAAACTGATTCGACCTTTGGTCATCATTATGTGTCTGGCGATGTCTGTTCGGCAGGTTATAGCCTTGATGTAACGGATATCAAAGTCCTTCAGGTTGCCTTGCCAGTGTATGAGCGCCAGTGATCAACATTTTGATCATGATTACCATTTCGTCAATCAGGCGAGCGTGTTCTTCTTTCGGTAGATCCAGTGCATCGGCACCGACGGTGAAAACCAGCCGAGTGATAGCCCGGGCAATCAAGTTCGGTTCTAAAGGTCTCATACCACTGCGAGCGGCAAACTCGATCAGATCTTCCGTGAGTTCCTGCTCGAAAAAGACCAGTTGCTCACGAACTTTGTCTTTGTACAGATCTGAGCCGACAAGACCTTCACGCAACAGAATTGGCAGGTAATGACCATCAACATAGAGTTGATCCATAAAGGTTTCGACCGACATACGTACGATGCCCTTATTCAGTTCCTGTGCTTTGAAGCGAGCCTGTCCGATCAGGTTCCGTAATGAACTGCCCGCCAGTTCGATAATGCTGATAGCTAGATCTTCAGTGCTCTTAAAATGCCGATAAAAACTGTTGGGTGCAATGCCTGCTTCACGTGTGATTTCACGCAGGCTTAATGTGGATATAGAACGATTGGGGCCGACCAGTCGAATCGCTGCGTCGAGAATATCGTCGCGATTGATGGTTGCTTTTCGGCCAACAGTCTTATTGGCTGATTGCTCTGTTCCGCTCACAGGCGATCCTTTTCTTTATATACGGTGGCGATCTTAACGTATCTCCTTACTTTTTCCACATAACACTTAGCTATATTGTCCATAAATCTGCATTCCAGCGAGGTTTTTGGTTATAGTTTCGGTACATTCGAATTTGAGAGTGATATGTATTCCCAGCAAGAAGCATTGAATGTTCTGCAGACTTCGCAACCGGCAACAGCCGAAGAGCAGCAAGCACTGGAATTTATTCAGTCTTTCGTTAATCGTAATGTTCGTTATTGGTCGCGCTCGACGCTGGAAGGGCATTTAACCGGCTCGGCCTGGATCACCAATCAATCCCACACCAAGGCGGTATTACTGCATCACAAAAAGTTGGATATTTGGGTTCAACCAGGTGGACATATTGATGATGGAGACAAGTCCTTACTGGCTGCAGCATCGCGCGAAGCACGTGAGGAAACCGGTATCCAAGTATTAATGCCTGAATCGGAAAGTATTTTTGATGTCGATGTGCATCAGATTCCGGAACGTAAACATGAACCTGCCCATTGGCACCTGGACATTCGCTTCTGGTTTATTGCAGAGGAGGAAACGCTGCAGCTTAGTGAAGAGTCAAATGATCTGGCATGGTTGAGTGCGGAGGAAATAGTCAGATTGACGGATGAAGAGTCTGTTTTACGTATGGTGCGTAAAACACTCAAGGGATAAATGGGTGAGATGGAGGTGACGTGTTTGCGCCACCTGTTGGTTGCATCCTGCATCCGGTTGTCGATTTAGCTGTCCAGCCCCTGGGCAACCTGCGCAGCGAGACGAGCGTTATTCAGTACTAATTCGATGTTGCTTGCCAGGCTGTTTCCACCGGTTAGTTGTGCAACTCGGGTCAGCAGGAATGGTGTTGATTCCTTACCCTGAATACCCTGTTGCTTTGCCTCATTCAGGGCTTGTTCGATTGCCTGATTAATGACCACCTCCTGCATGGCAGCAGATTCAGGTATCGGATTCGCAATGACGACGCCTCCATTTAACTTCAGAGCCCATTTAATATTCAGGAAGTTGGCGATTTGTTCAGCCGTTTCCATACGGTAATCGACCGTTTCGCTGCTGGTACGGGTATAGAAGGCCGGAAGAACCTCAGTCTGATAACCCAGTACAGGAACACCCTGTGTTTCCAAATACTCACGAGTCAGTGACAAATCAAGAATGGACTTTGCTCCAGCGCAAACCACCGCCACTGAGGTTTTGGAAAGCTCGGTCAGGTCAGCAGAAATATCAAATGTCTCCTGCGCGCCTCGATGAACGCCACCAATACCGCCGGTGGCAAATACTTTGATGCCTGCCATCTGCGCGATAATCATGGTTGCTGCTACTGTTGTGGCGCCATGTTTGCCGGTTGCGCAGACATATGGAAGGTCGCGACGAGAGCATTTGATTACTGATTGACCCGCTTTCGCCAATACCTCGATTTCCTCTGGTGACAGACCTGCTTTCAAGCGGCCATCGATAATCGCAATGGTTGCGGGAATCGCACCGGCATCGCGAATGGTCTGCTCGACCTTCAATGCGGTTTCAGCATTATCCGGCCAAGGCATTCCGTGCGAAATGATAGTGCTTTCCAATGCCACCACCGGCTGCTTGTTTGCCAGTGCTTCAACGACTTCCAGGGCGATATCGAGATAATTCATGAAAGACGGTTGGGTCATGTTCTCCAGGCTCCGCGAGATAAATGATTTAGGTACTGTTTATGAATTTCGTTAACGCTGAGCAGCGGGTTGACGGATAACAGGCTGCTCAATGTAAAGGTGGCGCAGGCAATGGCGAACTCCAATTGCTCTGCTTCGGTATTCAGCAGATGTCGGGCCGCAACGTAACCGGCAAAAAGCGCATCGCCGGCACCGGTATCGCTGGCATTAATGCCCTTAATAGCGGATTTTCTCACCAAGCCATTCTGGGTGTAGAGCATGGCTCCTTGCGGCCCTTGGCTGAGTAGAACGTTCTTGACGCCTTTTTCTTCAAACAGCATCTGGGCCAGGATGTCATCTTTCGCTTGTTGGCCGAGAATGGCGGCAGCTTCATCACGGTTTACCTTCAACAACTCGATTTCACTCAATATTGACTTCAGCTTAACGGCTTTGGTTGCGGAGACCGCATCGACCAGCAAGGGCTTATCCTGCCGGTTTGCCGCAATCCACTGCAATGACGCTTCATCCAGATTAGCCTCTATCAGGATCTGATCGTGGCTAAGGATGATGTCGTGTTTCTGCTCCAGCCAGTCAGGAGATATTGCGTGGATGATTTCCATATCGGATACGGCTGCCAGTAAGGCGCCAAGCTGATTGTTAATGGCTATATAAGAGCCGGTGGCAAGCTGTGGTTCGACCATTACGTGACTTATGTCGATACCGGTATCTTTGCAGCTACGAATGATCAGTTCTTTGCCAACATCATCCCCAAGCGCTGTCAGCATGGTGCAGCGAAAATTCAACCGGGCCAGGTTTTCCGCAATATTTCGACCAACGCCGCCAGCGCTGGTGCGAATAGTACCGGGATTGGAATCCCCCGGAATGACTCGATTCTCGCAGCTACCGGTCACATCAAGGTTCGCCCCGCCGATAATGACGGTACTTGGCAGGCCTACTGTATTCATGGATATAACATCCTTCTGGGTCTTAGTGAGCGAAAGTTATCATAGTTTTGGATTGAATACTTACCAGTTAGTCAATTTTCGGCGTGGCGGATACTCGCCCGGAAATTCCACCATAGCGCTCAAAATATCGCTGTATTCCAGATCTGGCGTAAATTGCCTCCCGTGACACTTTGGCGTCACGGATTCAGGCTATGGTGAGGGCGTAACCGATTCTGACACAGATTGTATCAATCCATTCACTGTGCAGATTAATGGTAAACTGCCGATCCTACTATCGTATTGGAATGTCTGTGTTTTCGAATGCGCCTCAATTTATTCTCAGTCGCCACTGGAGCGATACACCGGATGGCATTGAACTGCGTTTTTGGCTTGTGCTTGATCAGCAGCATCATTGTTGGACAGTTGCAGGCCAGAGTAGTGTTTGTTTTGTTGCTGAGAATCAGCTGACGCAGTGGCGCCTGTTGTGGAAGCGTCTGGGTCTGGAGGTGGCAGTATCCGATAAGCGTTTTACCGCGTTGATGGGTGATTGGGTTTTACCGGTTTACACTGATAGCTATCAAGGACAACGACGTTGGACTCGTTCGGGACGGGATGTCGGTTTGAAGGTTTGGGAGGATGACATCAACCCGGCAGACCGCTACCTGATGGAACGTTTCCTGTTTGGCAGTCTCTGTTTTGATAATAATCAACCTCGTCCGGCTACTTCCGAACCGGCGTTACGGGTTCTGTCGCTTGATATTGAAACCTCATGGTACACACCTGGTGAAACGCCGGAGCTGTATAGTGTTGCGCTGGCCGGCGCCGGTTATCAGCAGGTCTTTGTGGTTGAATCGGATGTCCGTCGACATGATGAAAATGTATCCGTGGTCTGGTGTGCCGATATTCAATCCTGCCTGGAAGCCACTGTTGCAGCAATTCAGTCATACGACCCTGATTGCCTTATCGGCTGGAACGTTATTGATTTTGATCTGCGCATTCTACAGCAGCACTGCGACGGGGTAGGGCTGGAATTCGCCATTGGCCGACATAACACGGTGCCGAGGTGGCGTCGTCATTCCGAAAAAAATGATCGATATTTTATTGATGTCGAAGGTCGGATGGTGGTCGACGGCCCCGGAGCTTTTCGTTCTGCCGCCTGGTTTTTTGAAGACTTCTCGTTGGAGACAGTCTCACAGTCATTACTGAAACGCGGCAAAAAGATTGAGCATCATGATGACCGCGTAGGTGAAATTGAGCGGATGTATCGCGAAGATATCGATGCCTTCGCCCAATACAATCTTGAAGATGCTCAATTGGTACTGGAATTGTTTGAAACCGCCGGGCTCTGGCATTTCCTGATTCAACGCAGCCACCTCACTGGATTACCGGTAGATCGCGCTGGTGGTTCATCAGCGGCATTCAATACCGTATACATGCCCAGGCTTCATCGTGCTGGTTATATTGCCAGCAGTGTGGGGGAACAGACGTTACGTCTGGCGAGTCCCGGCGGTTACGTTATGGACAGTATTCCTGGTTTGTATCAGGACGTATTGGTGCTGGACTTTAAAAGTCTGTATCCATCTATCATCCGCACCTTTCTGATTGACCCGTTGGGTTTGCAAGAAGGATTGAAGGCAGCGGAGCAGGACACGGTTCCTGGCTTTATCGACGCCCGTTTTCATCGGGATCGGCATATTCTCCCAGCCTTGATTGATACGCTCTGGCAGGCTCGTGATCAGGCTAAAGCCGAGAAGAATGCACCCTTGTCCCAGGCCATCAAGATCATCATGAATTCTTTTTATGGGGTGTTGGGTAGCCACTTATGCCGTTTTTTTGATCCCCGTCTGGCCAGCTCAATTACCATGCGTGGTCATGAAATTCTGCAACAGACACGGGTTTTTATTGAGCAATCCGGGCAGCGAGTGATCTATGGGGATACCGACTCGGTGTTTGTGCACGCGAAAGATATTGCAGACCCTAAAGCGTTGGGGCAACAGCTCGCAGTAGCACTGAATCAGTGGTGGACAGAGGAAATCCAGCGCCGGTTTCTACTGGACAGCCATTTGGAAATTGAGTTTGAAACCCACTATCAGCAGTTTGTGATGCCAACCATTCGTGGCACTGAAAAGGGTTCAAAAAAACGCTACGCGGGCTGGATAGAGGAAAATGGTCAACACCGTCTGGTATTCAAGGGCCTGGAGGCCGTCAGGTCGGATTGGACCCCAATGGCGAAGTCTTTTCAGACTGGATTGTATGAGCGGATTTTCAGAGGTGAGAATTATATCAAGTACATTCAGGATACGGTTGCCAAGCTGAAGGCGGGCGAGTTGGATGGTCAGTTGATCTATCGTCGTCGGCTGCGTCGTCAGGTTGAGCAATATGAAAAGCAATTACCACCCCAGGTACAGGCGGCATTGTTAAAACGGCAACATAACCCACAGTGGTACGGGAGAACGATTGAATACGTGAAAACAGTGAGTGGCTGGCAGCCGATTCCCTATGTGTCTGCGGCGCTGGATTATGATCACTATCAGGACAAACAGCTCGCGCCGATTGCCGACGCGATACTGCATTTTCTGGGAACGAATTTTAATGAAGTAACCCGGGAGCAGTTGAGTTTGTTTTAGTTATCAACCTGAATCCGCTATGGAGTCACGGATTCAGGTATCAAGGCTGGGCCGCCCCGGTTCTGCTCATCGTATATCGTTCACCTTCAATCGCCATATCCATTTGCTCATCGGCAAAGGAAATAATGGTATAGGTGATTTGAAGCGGTTCCACCGAACGAACGAACTGCTTGTTAGGTTCCGCCGTCTGGGTGAATTCTGTGATGACCGTGAGTGTCTGATTTTCCAACGTCCAGATTCCCTGATAATTCAGCGTGGTCTGATCAGATTTGGTTTGTAAAAAGCGAATGGTACCGTTGTCGTTAAGCGTGATTTTGGCCTGGCTACCTTCATTGGATGTACCAAACCATTGACCACTTAGCTGTTGTTCATCAATATTAATAGGGGCCTTTTTCTTGCCTTGAACAGCCACTTCTTTTGCCGTTGTGCCCATGGGAGGACGATCACCGTAGACGACGTTGCCGTCTGCATCTGTCCAGGTATAGATTTTTCCGGCGGCCAGTGTAAAGAGGGGAGTCAGGCAAAATGCCAGCAGAGTGAGTCGTTTAAACATTGTCGGGTTTATCCTATAAAGCCAAACAAACAGGTAGCAGAGCAGCGGCAGGCTCATGACCTTAGTCTGATTGCCTTGCTGCAAGCCTTTATTTGATCTTAGTTTAACCCTGATACAACGCTAATGTGAATGCAGATTGCCTAAACCAGCGAACGAGTTGGCATTATTGCTGTTGAAAGCTAGTGTAGTGTCTTGAACCTGAATCCACTCTGGAGTCACGGATTCAGGGATACTTAAACGTCGAAGCCAGAGACATAAGCTGATATGGAAAAAGTTTGGTCCATGGGTAAGGAAACACCTGCCCAGAGTACGCTATGTTCATTCGTATCCTGAAATGAGATTTTGCTCCAGATACTCGAAGTAGAGCCCAGTGCGGTAATTCTGCACGCTGGGATCTGTGCAGGGGGGGCTGAGTGATCGGTATTCCTACTGCGACCTTAACGAACAGGGCCAGATCACCAAACAAACTCAAGGCCCGCACCTGATCCTCCAGGCGTTGAGGCCGAACACAGGACAGGCGTTCGGGTGTTTCTCAATTTCGTGGTTCGTGGTTTTGCCTTACGGTATGTGGCCATACAATAAGATGTAGGAGGGTGCTTATGTTGCGCTGGGGTGTTATGGGAACGGGCAATATTGCCCATCAATTCGTGAACGATGCGCGCCACGGTTCCGGTGGTGAATTCGTCGGTGTTTACTCTCGTAGTCAGGACAGGGCTGATGCCTTTGCCAAGGCGTTCGGCTTGCAACATGCCTTTGGTGATCTCGATGAATTTTTCGCCTGTGATGAAATTGATGTCGTTTATGTTGCCAGTCCGCACACCGGCCATGTTGAGCAGGCGTTGGCATTGCTCGAAGCAGGCAAGGCGGTATTGGTGGAAAAACCGGTCGCTGTGAGTGGCCGTGATGCGGAGCGTTTGTATCGGCGCTCACAAGAGTTAAACCTGTTCTGTCAGGAAGCCTTCTGGACGCGTTTCAGTCCGGCCTATCAGCAGATTCTCCAACAGGCGCGCGATGGTCGCTTGGGACGGTTGTGTCATGGTCAGGCGAATTTTGGTTTTCAGGCACCGGCCGACCTCAAACATCGACTGAATAATCCTGATTTGGCCGGCGGTGCCTTGCTGGATATTGGCCTGTATCCGCTGCTTCTGACGCATGATCTGTTTGGTGAGCCCTCTGACATTGAAGGTCGGGTGGCGCTTAAGAACGGAGTTGATCGCAGTGCCGACCTGGTGTTGCGCTATGAAGGAGGTGAGCGCAGTGCCGTACACTACAGCCTGGATTACGAGTTGCCACAGACCGCTTGGATCAGCGGTGAGAAGGGTTGGGTAGAAATACAGTCACTGTGGTTTGCACCGAACTGCGCGCATTGGAAAATCGGTGAGGCACCGGTTCAAGTGGAACATTACCCGCTGCTAGGTCAAGGCTATCACTATGAATTCACTGCCACTAACAACGCCATCGCCGCCGGTCGACTGGACTGCGCTGAGCATACTCATGCTGATAGTTTGACCCTGATGCGTCTGCTGGATCGGATTCGAGCTAAGTGGGGGCCACGGTATCCTTTTGAGTGATATGGGTGTTTTTACCTTGTTATCGACGCCTTCTGAAACCGGGTCAGCTTTTCTTGACATGGATGTCCGTATAAAAAGCTCCCAGTGAAAGAGTCGAGGCGGTGACTCCTTCCTACGTGATTGATTTCCCTCATTTCCTGAACTCGAATCGGTATATAGGCAGATTGTTCCCACCCTTCTAAATAGCAGGGGTGTGCCAGATGTCAGCGTTGAATATACTCGCCATATGCCGTCAGGCGCCGCTAATACCAAACTTTTGCGGTGCTTTAGTGCGAAATAGCACTGAGTGACACCGGATCTTCTATATGCCTCGGGAGAGATTTTTCATGTTCCTGCCATACAGGTTCTTATCGTCAGCGTTGTGCTTCAGCCTTTTCAGTGTGTCTGTTTCTGCAGAGCCAACCGCTCAGCAAACCTCTGATGCGCAATATCAGCAGATGCTCGATAGTTACCATCAACTGGTTGCCTTGCGACAGCAACTTGATAACACCAACTTGATTCAGGGCGCTACCGGCCCAGTCGGCCCGCCGGGGGCGTTTGGCGACAAGGGCGTTAATGGCTCAGGGCCAGTTTACGGTGGTTCTGGTTCTGTCATACCCAAAACGACAGAGGCTTATGCCGAGATGGAAAAACGGGAGGCCTGGCTGAAAGCCGTGACTGGCTATATGCAAACCGTTCGCTTGCGTATTGAAGATACAGAAAACCTGTTATCCACACTGGAAGCTGATATTGACCAATTGACGGATTAAACCCCTATTTAACCTTTCCCGTTTCTTATGACACATCTTTTTAATTTTCTGGAGCAGCGATGAAACCTTATCTCAGCTCAGGGTTCTATATCCTGTTGTTATTTCTTACAGCTTGTCACTCGAATAAGCCTGATGCGTTGGTATCGGGTCTGAAAGCGGAATATAACACGCTGGAAGATAGCACAATCGAACTGGATGCTCGCGCTGAACAAGCCGATGAAATGAGCGTTGTGAGCTGGAAGCAACTCAGTGGTCCTGACATTGTCATTATTGATGACGGCTCAGCGCGCCTCCGTATTTCAATTCCAGATGTATCTGCAGATACCTCGGCGGAGCTTGAAGTCACACTGGCCAATGAGCGTGGCGAGCAGGTGACAGATACAACCCTGGTGCGGATATTTAATCGCGTGGCATTGCCGACTGACTTCTCCAGTCTGGATCAACGCTTGCTGGATATTTCCCTGCTCACTGCCGGGAGTCACGATGCCTCTACAGAATTTGAATGGACCTTGATTGCGGGGGATGGTCTGGATTTGAATGCCAACGGAGAAACGGCTCAGATTACAATCCCTCAGCTAACGGAAGAGCAGCGCGATGTTACCCTTCAGGTTACCGCGACGAATCGTTATAACGTCTCCAGTCGCAGTACCACCAGCCTACATTTAATCAAAGATCAAGCGGCCACCATTGCCGCTGTCGGTGAACTATTGTCGTCGTTACAGGCGCAGGCAGGAGCCATCTCGCTGATTCCAGGTGAGACTGGTGATCCGGGGCCTGTTGGTATTAAGGGTGAAATGGGTGAGCCGGGAGCACCTGCCACCAAGTGGACATCGACTGATGCGGAACTCTGGCTGCAACAGATTAAAGATGCACCCGATTACCGAACGCGCAAAAAATATACTGCTGAGGAGTTCAGGGACATTTTCACCACCCAGTTGGATCGTTACCAACGCTACATTGGTGAAATCTCTACGTTGTTAGAAGAAATTGAAGTGGAGAGGAAATAACATGCGCATGACAACCAAAACACTGTTCCCTATTACGCTTCTGTTCTGCATACATGCTCATGCTGCTGTTGTGGATGACCCTTGTGAGGGCGCTGAGGAACGTTTTTCCTGCCTGCAAAGCCTGATTGATCAGGAACAACAATTGATTGCGGCCCGTATCCATTATCTTAATACCACGCCTGGCCCCAAAGGCGAGACAGGCCCTCAGGGAGTGCCGGGTGCTCAAGGAGAGAAGGGGAATGATGGCTATGATGTCTATGGCGATTTCCAGGGCTTTATCGACAGATGGATGGATCAGCTCGATGAAATTTCACTGGCCTATCGAAAGGATGTGGCACATGTAAGATATCCATTGGGGCTAAACGGTTATTTTGCGGGTGATTTGAGGGTGCGTCTGGGGCAGAGTCATTTGAAGCTCTCGAATATAAATCGCAATCCCGCTCTGATTGGTCGTAAGACATACAACAAAGTTATTCCGACTAACGATTATACAAAGTTGTTTTTCCCCGAGAAGGTGGCTGGCACTGATGTCGACCCTCGGACTGGCTATGTTTATTCTGCCAACGGAGCAGATTTTTATCGGGTCTACAAAGATTCAAATGGTATTCAGGTTGAAAATAGCAACGATCAGAATGACATTCTCACAGGTACATTTACCGCTAATATTTGTGATGACAAGGTATTATCGATCGTACCGTCCTACTGCAATGAGGTTGTGGATATTGATGAGATGCAGCAACTGACCAACGATCCTACAATGGATATAGTGGTCAGCTCCTGCACGTCTAATTGTGGAATGCATTTTGGGGTCGCAGGGGAAGTTGCGGCCTATGAGGTTAAGTTGGCGACCAGCAATCCGTTTTATCAATTGGCGTTGACTGAGTATCTCGATTTTCTGGAAGCAAATAGAAATGCGCTTATTGCTGATATGCGACAGTCTATCAATGAAGAGAGCACCAAAATTTCAGCGCTGACGACACAGATTTCGACCGAGACTAATTCGGCAACCAAGGCCGATCTGCAAGATCAGTTGGATGCATCGCGATTGATTTACTCCGGGCTTCAGAATGGTGTGACGGCTGTTAAGTTCTTTGCTGACCCGACAAATGATAGTCGTGCATTAAGGCTGACCGTGCTGTCTGCAAACAATGATGTGTTGGACATGAACATTATGACCGTACTGAGTACGCTCTATTATCGCTACATTCATGGGCAACTAACCGTAACGCCTGAGCAGATGGCAGCCTTGGATGATTTTCATGCCGAAATGCAGAAGTATTATCGTAATTTTATCGAGCGCTGGCAGAATAAAGCGGAACTGATGCGAATGAATTACTTTGCGACACACAGTTCCTTTTCGTTGGCGGCAATGTTCGCCAAATCTGCCACGCCAGATTTCGCTGAGGAAGCCAGGGCTGAGTTGGAGGGTGAGGTTTACAGCGACCAATCCCCCGCCTTACAGCAGATGCTAGAGCTTGCTGCTGTTAGCGCTACTGCAACGGCTGTTCCGGTGTCAGGCCTTGCTTTATCTAGCGCCGTGCTAACAGCAAGCTCCACGGTGGGAGATCTACTTGCCGGTGTAAGCCTTCTGACAGAGGGGACCGTATCATTTGGTGCTGGAGCAGCAGGGGCAGCCAGCGGGCCTGCCGCTATTATCGCCATTGCGGTCATTATCGGCATTGAGGGTGGCATTCAGGCCTTCGAGCAGGGCGGTAAAGATGACAGATACTATGCATTGATAGACGCCAGTCCTGGCGATTTTTCAGTATTGGATCTGTCGGAATCTGAACTGGCCACCCTTATTTATATGGCGTTGCTTGTTGATTAATTCCTGCATCCACTCTGAAATCACGGATTCAGGTAGCAGTAAAGGCCCTGATGTAATGCTAGATCCTTCAGAACAAGAGTTACTTGAGCTTAGCAACAGAATTCATGCATTACCTGCATGGGAATCGGAGCAGATGCTCTTCCTGTATCAGGAATACATTCGCAAGGTATTGGCTGCCGATTCCGTTAATTGGCTTGCTGCCTACTCTGGGTCTTTCGGACAGGAATGCTGGAGAACAGAACTGCTTAATGGCTGGAAAGTCACCGATATTGTCTATGACAGTCATGCTCCAGACATGTCTCAATCGCATTACTATCACCATGCGCGCGAGAATGGAAACGATCCTCTGACCGAGCTGGCTTTGAATACGGTCGGTAAGACACGCGTACTCTATATTGATGTCGACAGTTTAACCTCGTCAACCTCAAAGTCTGGGCCAAAAAAATATAGCAAACAAGTGGGGATCTCTCATCGCATGCTGGGCGTTTATCACCTTAGTGATCAGGCTGAAAGCTATGTAATGGTTGATCGCTTTCTAGATGGAAAACCCTATACCCAAGAGGATAAGGAGAGTCTCTATCGGCTCTTGCTCAGCTTTCCGAGAGTTCACCATTGGCTGTGCCTGAAACGTGGTCTTATTTCCCCCGCGCAGCGGCCGGTGACACCGCGTGTTCAAGAGGTGTTGATGCTGCTCCAGCAAAACCTGAGTGAAGCGGAGATTGCCGAACATTGCGAGTTGTCACCAACTACGGTGCATAGCTATGTCATGGAGCTCTATAAAATCTTTAACGTCAGTAGCCGAGCTGAATTGATGTCGTTGTGGTTTCAGGAAATACCAACCATTAGCTGAAGAGCGGAAAGGTTGGAAATGCCCGATGAAACCGCAAGATTGCAATCACAGGAAGTCGTGGTCAACTGCCCTATGGGGCATCCAAAGCCGCTGCCCGGCGCATAATCTCAAGGCAGGCCCGACCACTGTGATACGGACATTTCCACTGCGAAACCTTGGGCCGATTATGATTCACATTGCCCAGCCGGTCGGTCTCCCAGTGCCAGTCGCCATTTTCATGATCAATAAACATCCGCTTCACAACCTGCCAGGTATCAATAGCGGCACAGAGATACTTAGCCATGCTGCTGACCTGCCAGGCGTTACAGAAGCCAAGGATTGCTTCGGCCTGTACCCACCAGATGCGAGTCGTGTCGACAAAACGGTTGTCTACCCATTCGCTGCAAACCGTACCGTCGAAATCGAGCCCGTAGTTATGGACTGATTCAGCCATGCCAATGATGGTAGCGCGAACCCCTTCCAAGGCTTCTCCGGTCATAACTTTCTGTGCTGTTTCCCAGATCAGCCAGGAACCTTCGATGTCGTGACCAAAAGAATGGTCAACGGACATGGTTTTCCATTTGCGGGAAAAAAACTGTGAAAAACTGCTACGTTCATTCTGTAATTCTGTGCATAGCAGTTGAAGAAGTTCTGACAATGAGCTTTTCAGCTCGTTATCTGGGGAAACATCATACAGGCGGCTGTAGGCTTCCAGCAGGTGAATATGGGTATTCATTGACTTGTCCGCCACGCCATCATCGGTATCACAGATCAGAGTATCGCAGATCAAGGTATTGCTGATGCTGTTCCAGTGCCGATCAAATGCTTCCATATAGCCCCGGTTCTCGCGATCACGGGCGTGCTGTTCGACCTGTGTCCGCAGTGTCAGAGCCAGTGCCAATACCTCATCGTCAGCGCAGGTGTCGTACCATTCGGCCAGGGCATAGATGGCAAAAGCCTGGTTGTACATATGTTTTTGAGTGTCGACAGGGGTGCCATACGCATCGACTGACCAATACAAACCGCCAGATTCCCTATCAATGAGTTTTTCTTTCAGAAAAAGCCATGCATGTTGGCCGGCTGCATAGCAGTCTTGAGCGACCGGCTGTCCGTTAAGCTGGCGCGCGGTTCGTGCGAAGAACCAGAGGATGCGTGAGTTGAGCAAAGCGCCCTTATCTGCGGTCTCGTCAACATTATTCCAGCAGTCAGCGTGAGAGAAAAATCCACCTCTAGGGTCGATCTTGCCTAGCCAGTAAGGAATCAGGTTGTTATTTAGTTCTGCGGCCATTTCACTGGCCAATACCTTGAATAAATGGTTGGAACGAGGGTTAGGTTGTAGCGACTTCATGATTGAATACCTTGGCTGCCATGACAGACTGCAACACTGTTGGAGGGCGCAGGCTTGACTTGCTTGAGATTTCAATAAAAATCTTAACGTTTCGATTTTTGCTTTGTCAAAGCTTTTAGGTACCGTGCATATCTATTCGCTTTTTTAATGATAAAAACTATTTTTAATCATTCATTTATAATCGATTAAATTGTTTATGTTCACAAATCAGGATTTTTTGTTACCGCTAGAACATAGTTAGGTTGCGGTGAAGGTTTAAATCGAAACGTTTTGGATTTATAGTGCTACCTGATGTATACGAGCCAGCCGTCAAAGTATTGGCATGACAACAAAAGACATATTGGTGAAGAAGTAACATGGCCAGAGCCACTTTAAAGACGATTGCCGAGCAAACCGGCTTTTCAATCACTACCGTATCACGTGCACTAAAGGATGGTCCTGAGGTCAAGCCCGACACTATTCAGCAAGTGAAAGAAGTTGCCACAGAGCTGGGTTATCGCCCCAACACGTCAGGTATTGGCTTGAAAACCGGGCAGACATTTGTGCTGGCACTGATTATCCCGTTTATTCGCCCTGGTGATGTGATCGGTGATGTGGGAACCCTGTCGCTGATTGAAGGCCTAACCGCAGGCATATCGGATACCGACTATCATCTTACCGTGATTCCGCGAAACCCCGAGGAGGATGATCTGGCACCGGTTCGCCATGTTGTGGAAAAAGGCCTGGCAGACGGTGTTATCCTCACCTCAACGCTCGTTAATGACAAACGCATTCCCTATCTGCACGAAAAAAAGGTGCCATTTGTGACCTTTGGTCGCACTGAACTGGCAACACCACATCCCTGGTATGACATCGACAATGCTGACTTTGTCTATCAAGCGGCCCGACATCTGTATCAACGCGGTCGTAAGAATCTATTATTGCTGACGCCCAGTCCGGAATTCATGTATGGCTGGCATCGCATTACCGGTTTTCGCCGGGCGGCACACGAATTCGGTATTCAGATCGATGATCAGCGCAGTGTTTTGATTGAGTCGGACAGTGATGATCATCGAGTTTTCGTTGAGCAGGCCTGTGCGTGGGACAATCCGCCCGATGGTTATATTTGTGGTACTGAAGTCGCTGCCTTGGTGATTTCATCAACTTTGCAGAATCAGGGGATGAGGCCGGGCGTTGATGTGGATGTCGTGACCATGGAAACCTCGCGCCTGGCGGAGTTCTATCATCCGCCAATGACGGCCTTTAAAGAAGACCTGCATTATGCCGGGCGACTACTCAGCAGCCTGTTGTTACGAGCGTTGGCTGGAGAGCCTGCATCGGATTTACAAGTGTTGGATCGGTTGACGATAACTGAGCGTGGCTGATTAGATTCAGGTCTTGATCAGCCACCTATTCATCAGATCTGGAAAGTCCGGTTCTGCTGAATCAATGCCAATCGCTGTTGAACGGAATTGGCAGACGTCAGCGCATCTTCAGGTGTATTGATGACCCAATCCAGCAGGCGTTCTTCATTGGTGCTCAGTACGTGGCAGCGTGTATCGCTTGATGCGTAATAGATCAGTATCTGGCCATCCTCTCGGCTGATCACTCCGTTGCAGAACACAACATTGCTGACATCCCCGACACGCTCTTCGCCTTCCGGCGCCAAAAAATAACCTCCTGGCCGGTAGGTGACTCGTAACGGATCCTCCAGCGCCGTCATAAAGGCGTATAACACGTAGCGCAGACCTGCGGCGGTGTTACGCACACCATGGGCGATATGCAGCCATCCCGCTCGGGTTTTGATCGGTGCCGGACCTTGCCCGTTCTTGCTTTCCTTGATGGTGTGGTAACACTTGGGATCGAGAATGATTTCATCCTCAATGACAGCGTTATCCATACTGTCGGTAAAGCCACAGCCGATTCCACCGCCTTTGCCGGCTTCGATAAAGCTGTCCTGCGGGCGGGTATACAGCATGTACTTACCGTTAACGAATTCTGGATGCAGCACCACATTGCGCTGCTGCGCTGACTGGGTTTTTAGGTCTGGAAGACGCTGCCAGGTTTTCAGGTCAGAGGTGCGTACTATACCGCACTGTGCTAACGCGGCACTTTCATCGCCAGGCGCTGCATCTGGATCTTTGCGCTCGGTACAGAACAGGCCATAGATATGGCCGTCTTCATGTTTCACCAGGCGCATATCATAAACATTGGTATCCGGTTGCTCGGTTTCTGGAATAACGCAAGGCTGGGGCCAGAAGCGAAATCCATCGATGCCATTAGCACTCTCAGCGACGGCAAAGAATGATTTTCGGTCATTGCCTTCCACTCGAACCACCAGCAGGTGCTTGCCGTTCAGCTCAATCGCGCCAGGATTGAAGGTTGCGTTGATCCCCATGCGCTCCATCAGATGGGGGTTGGTCGCCGGATTGAGATCATAGCGCCAGTTAAGCGGGGTGTGGGCAGGGGTAATAATCGGCTGCTGGTAACGTACAAAGCAGCCGTTGCCAGGCAGGATCGGATGGTTTGGGCGTGAGAGTAGTTCGTTCTGCTCGTTGGTCAGGGCATTTAGACGGTCGGTAAAGGTTATCACTGATCAGGCTCCAGAAAAGTCATGCTTGTGCAGCGGTGATATGTGGAATCGAAACGTTTCAAATAAAATAACAGGTATCCTTTTGGCAGGCTATAGGGATGAATAAGGGAGTTTTCATCCTCCTGCCATGTTTACCCGTAAATGTTCTCACTGGCACTTTAGCGGCTGTCTGTTTTTGCCCGTCTCTGTCTGTTTTTGAAGCAACTCTCACTGGATCTATATTTGTTGGTGTCAGGCCAGTTGCTAAAGGTTTATCCAACAAGTTATCCACAGATATTGTGAGTAAGGCTAGTGATTATTCTGTCGGCAAAATGCTAATCCGATGGATAATGTTTGAGCTAAGTAAAGTGATGATGTCGGTGAGTAAAAATTACCCACCTGAGCTTCCTTTACTACCTGGCTGACAATGGCTTGTAATGCCATCGGACTGAGCGGCCTAGCGGTGATGACAATCAGCGCAGAGCGCTTCTTCAGTGCGGTTGCAGCGGCTTCCAAGGTTTCTTTGACATAGGGGATAAAGCTGATAGCGATGACCGTAGCGGACTTTTTAATGGGCTGCGTCTGCTGTGCAAACATGCCGCCAATACCGTCCACCAGATAGGCGCGCCGATCAATATGGCGCAGTGCATAAGAAAAGTAGAAAGCAACCACAAAAGCGCGTCGGACGCAAACAATATGCACAGCCTGAGCGGCGTTCAGAATATTGACGGTTTTACCTGGATCCGTGACTCCATAGCGACGCAGTGCGCAAGCCATTGATTCCTCTTTGTGTCCCAAAAATTGGGGTGAACCTATGGGTGCACCTGCAAATTTTTGAAAAACAAATAGACATCAAGCTCTTACACCCTGCATCTACTGAAGAAGTCATGGATTCAGGTATTTGATTCGAATCAGTAACCAAATGATTCTTCAGGCCATTCCAGATAAAGCTGTCCTGCCAGCAGTGCGGCAAAGAACACAATGACCAGGATTGCCTGAAGCCACCAGGCTTGTTTTTTCAGACCTGGCCACAGCAATGGCAACCAGCCGATCAAGGCAACAGACAGTGACGTCCACGGTATTTCGACATAGTGCCAGGCCATTTGTGCTGCGAACAGTGCAGGCACGGCTGACAGAATGGTCAGTTGCTGTACTGAAGCCTTGCCGAAGGCAACTAAGAACCAGCTACCGAATGCCATGGTTGCGACCAGTCCAGCCATTTGCCCGACCACGATACTGCCAGCAATGGGCGTTGAAAAGGCGATAGAGCCAACCGGAATCATCCAGAACAGTGCCGCTACATCAAAGCGATTCAGCAGTTTACGGTCACTTTGCGCCTGAACGAGCTTCCATTCCGGCAACAGCAATGCCACAGCCAGAAAGACGAACTGGATAGCCCAGGCAGCGATGCTGATATCTGAGGCGAAGTTTTTCACCTGCCAGACGCTGAGCGCCATCAGGATAACCGCCGATACCGGCACCCGATAAAGCGCTTTTACCTTATCCGTTAACAGGCAATTGATGGCGGCCACAGTAAATGCCATGGCGATGCTGTCCATTGCTTCAATCGTGGTGCCTTTTACCCAGAAATTAACGGCCCAGAAGCCAACGATCAGGATAACAGGGAACCAGGTACGAACGAACGCAGCAAGTATAATGGCCATCACAGGTGCCAGCAGCGCCTGTAACAGTAAGGTCAGCGTCATTAATCAATACCTCGATTACTGGCGAATGCCTTCAACGTGAAGAACCAGCTCGATTTCATCACTGATACCAGGGATCCCATAGTTAATGCCCCATTCACTGCGTTTGATCGTTCCGGTTGCTGAATAACCTTTACGGTAGCCGCCCCAAGGGTCGTCACCTTCACCAACCATCTCAAGATCCAGAGTCACAGGCTTGGTTTTACCGTGCATAGTCAGTTCACCAACCAGTTTGTCTTTAGTAACAGATGTACTTTTGAAGGTAATGGTTGGGTACTGTTTTACATCGAAGAAGTCAGGGCTACGCAGGTGTTTATCGCGTGGCTCGAAGTTTGAGTCGATGCTGCTTGCCTTGATGGTGACATTAACGCTTTCGCTGCCAGCGGTGTCAGTGAAACTGCCTTCAATTTCGTCGAAACGGCCAGTCGTTTTACTGAAGCCCATGTGACCAACGGTGAAGTTGGCAGAAGTGTGGGAAGGATCCAGCTTATAGTCAGCAGCATAAACTGAGGTGGTTAACGCGATGGCTGCACCAGCCGTCAGGATTGTCTTCAAGATCATTTTTAATTCCTTAGGGAGTTGATAGTTCACCACTGAATTATTTCGGGATCATCAGTAATGAGAAAGCTAAATGATTTGACCAAATTATTCAGAATAGTTGAATGAGAATGGCTGTTATTTGAGGAGCAATGATAAGCTAGCACATATCATGCAAACATAAGGTATGGACTTCGCAAAGAGTGGCAATAAATCGATTATTTGAGAAGCTGAGTAGTATGATTTTTTTAACCTGAATCCGTAACTCCAGCGGCGCAGTGTGCAAGCCATTGATTCCTCTTCGCTTCCCAAAAAATGGGGTGAACCTATGGATGCACCTGCAATTTTTGAACAACAAATAGAAATTAAGCTCTTACACCCTGCATCTCTTGCAAATGTAATGATGGATAATTTGGGAAAACGTATGATGGGAATTTGGGCGGTAACAAAAAAGGGGAACTGCTCATTAGCAGCTCCCCGATTCAGTCACCTGTGAGATCCTCAGGGTTACTGTGGATCTCTTACTTGGTTACCGGGTTCTTCTGAAGCGAACCACGATCAACAACAGGCCTAACAGAAACGGTACGCCCGCACCGCCACCACTTTTTTTGCTGTCGTTATCGTTTTGATCGCTACCGTTTTGATCGTTATTGTCGCTTACCTGACACGGAGCGTCTGAAGCCAGACCAAAGTCGCCGATCTCATCCATGTAAGCGGCAACCCAGGCAAGAGGAGCGTTCCAGTTAATGGTTATCTCGTTAGTTGACCAGGAACCGATATCATCGACGTAGCAAGTTTCTGCTGGGCAGTCAGCATCGACCCGTACAATGGAAATTGGATCGCCACTGAGCTCATGATCGCTGTTGGGTCCTCCAGCCAATATTCCAGGCGGTGGTGTCGGATAATCTTCATTTACCGCGTGTGCCCAGAATCGATGATGCGGTTGTTCCACTGGGTTTTCACCATAACCGGTTATGTAGGACTTACCCAGCGGGTTATTACCCAGCAAGTAGGCAAAGCCATTCGCCATTGCGTCGACGTACCGGGTGTCCTGCGCGCAACTGATATCATTTGCGATGCCGAGCACCATCATGTCGTTAGCCACAGCGGAATTTGAACCCCAATCCAATTTGCCAGAGTACATTGGCATGTTGTACCCAGGTTGGTTCGCATACTCAACAAATTCGTCGGCCAATGAGAGTACCAGACTTTTTGCTGATGCGACCAGGTCGTCATCTAGGTCGATATCCCTGGATCGGGTCAAAATGCTCATCAGACCCAAGCCGTTCGTTTCAGCCCAGTAGAACAGCGAAATACGCGGGTAATCGCTATCATCCGCTGCTGAATCTTCTGCTTCATAACGGTTGTAGAGATCCGAGTCTTTGAGTGCCTGAAGATACGTCTGCTTGCCAGTAGTGATGTACAGCTCTGACAATGCCCAGAAAAAATCATCACGAACCTCATTATCATCATACAAACCACCACCGTCGCCATTGGTCATGGAATAATACTCTGGATGTGGGTCATCTTCTTCTGGAATGCCGGCATACATGTGAGGATGATCGAGTGCGGCTTGGTAGGCAATTTCCGCAGCAGACAAGCAACGATTCGCCAGGTCTGCATCGAAAGGTTTGTATACGCGTGCGCACTGAGCGGCAATAGCGGCTAAGTTGAGCGTAGCTGCTGTTGTAGGTGCTTGAATATACCGGGTTTTTGTATCTTCGTGTGGTGCCGTCCCAACGCCTGTCCAGCCATCGTCGTGTATTTTGTGATAGGCCATACCAGCAAAGGTTTCGCCTGCTGGTATCTGCATTTTCAACATCCATTCAACTGCCCAACGCGCTTCATCAAGCAGATCCGGCATGCCGTTACCGGTTTCTTCATCCGGCAATGCCATCGTGTCTTGAGCGAAGTCGTCACCATTACGGCCGAGTGAGGTGCTGCGCTCGTATTGGTTCATTAATGTCCAGACACTGATCCCGCCATTCACCACATATTTACCCTGATCACCGGCGTCGTACCAGCCACCGCTGACGTCGGCGGTGCGGCAAGTATCCGCTCCTGGATCATCCTTGCAAACATAGGTTTCAACGGCATTATCGCTAAGATGACCCGCAGGGCGAGCCCATTGTTCATCGCCAACGACGGATGCAAGAATTTCGATGCCACTACGGGTGTGGTAGAAATAACTCAGCGCATCGTATTTCAGTTGGTCATACGAATCTTTGCTGATATCAAAGGGGTGGCTGATGACAACATCACTGCCTTCGGCAATCTGTAATGTATAACCTGAACCTTCTGTAGTAACGTCAGAAAAATCGATTTGCTGAATCACATCACCGGAATTCGCATCCTCACCGATAACGGTTGTTTCACCACTGGCAATAACCACGTCTTCAGCATTAACCAGCTTCCAAGTGCGTGGAGTCGTATAATCTTCGGCAATGATTTTGTAAGTCGCCACTTTGGAAAGCGCAGGTAGGTATCCTTGTTGGTTTACGTGGATGATTGAAACCTCAGGTGGTGGTGGCTGAATCACAGAATTCCCTTCGGAATCAAGCAACTTCACGTTATCCACACAAATAGTTTCGCCTTCGGGGACCAAACCACCACCAAACAAGAAGCGGAAAATGGCTTCACTTGAATCTTTCTGAACATCATGCTCAATGGTGAAATGATTCGGCGCTTCGTCGAGCCGAGCCGTCACATCCACATTATTATTTTCGAGCAGAATCGCAAAATCGGCCGGTTCATCGATAACGCTATACTCGACAGACATATCCGCACTGGACCAAGCATCAAAGTCAACGGTATAGGTACGCCCAGCAACAAACGTTTTGTCTAGCTGGCGTAATTGCGCACCCCAATCATCTGTTCCAGCCTTAGTGACCGTTGTACACATCCGTCCGTTACCGTCAACTTCCGATGTTCCGGCACCCTCAGCCCACCAAGCGGGCACTTCCCAGCCAGCGCCATCGTTATTAAACTCACTGTTTTCGAGAATGTTTTTTGGCGGTGGCTCTACAACTATATCATCCAGACACAGTGTTTCATTAAGCGGAATGATGCCTGCGCCCATCATAAAGCGGAACCGTGCTTTGTCGGTATCTGCTTCGGCGACAAAGTCGTAAGAAATAAGTTGCCCTTCGGCAGCGTCTAAGCCCGTTGTAATCAGTTTTGGAGATTCTTTAGTACTGTCGAATATGAACACCGGGGGATCCAATGATTCATCCATGGCACCGACGATGACTGACGTTTGAGCACTGCTCCAGGCTCTGAACCGCACTTTATAGGTTTCACCTTGCTCAAAGTGGATGTCACTTTGTCGCAGTTGGACGCCCCATTTCTCCGTCCCCAGTTTGGTCACGGTGGTACAGAAGCGGCCCTTGTCATCGACACCGCTGGTTCCCTCACCGCCAGCCCACCAGCCCGGAGTTTCCCAGGGAATCGCTGAGTTATTGTCGAAACTGCCGTTTTCGACCAGCGTGGCCTGCGCAAATGAAAGCGAAGGACCAAGCATACAGGCAGCAGTGACCATTGCGGTCATAGGTTTTAAATGTTTCACCATCATAAGTCCTGTTTGTTGTTGTTTTTATGAAAACGTATCGGTATCGAATTAACGAAGACGCCATACGCATGTATCTGCCTGCAGTTACCAACAGGCTAATTGCAACCTGAATCCGTGACTCCATAGCGGCGCAGTGCGCAAGCCGTTGATTCTTCTTTGTTTTCCAAAAATTGTGGGTGGGCCTATGGGGGCACCTGCAATTTTTGAAAAACAAATAGAAATCAAGCCCTTACACCCAGCATCCACTGAAGAAATCACGGATTCAGGCTAAAGTTTTAGTGATGTAGAGATCCAGTTTTGAAGCTCTGTATTGGAAATTTCCAGTGCCCGTTATTAATTACCTGAATCTGTGACTCCATCGCGGCGCAGTGCGCAAGCCATTGATTCCTCTTTGCTTTCCAAAAATTGGGGTGGACCTATGAGTGCACCTGCAATTTTTGGAAAACAAATAGAAATCAAGCTCTTACACCCTACATCCTCTCTGGAGTCACGGATTCAGGAATTACTTTTAGTGCAGCCGATACTAATACACCTATAAAAATAGGAATATTTGCTGCTCCCGGACTGGAATAGATTTTATTCATAGCATCTACGACCTTTGCCATTACTTGAGATGTACTATTCTATTTGGATACTTCAGAATTTATTTTTATTGCTTGCTGAAGTCTGTGAGCAAATGAGTAACATAAATATGACTAAGAATTTTCTCATTGCTTAATCCTTGACGAGTCCTAACAGAGTTTATTCTACGCCGGATGTCAACATATCCATAAAGCGCTTTTCCTTGAGTAGCTAAGCTAAGCATCACTCAGTCTCATCAACCCCACCAACATAAGCACGCAGTCTATTTCTGTCAATTTCACTTATCGAATATTGGGTCGCACAACCCAATATTCGGTAAATTTTTGAATACTTGGTCACAAAATTAATATATTTTGCGATGCGTTTCACAAATACCTGCTCTATGAGTGCTGTTTGTGTATACAGTATTATGTGCATGAATTTTTACATAGATGTGAAAAATGAAAACAATCAATACCCGAAAAATAATTGCCTCAAATCCTTTCGTTTCCTGAATCAGTTCATGCTTTTCAGTCGATTCAGGCATTGGTTAAATACCGACGTGAATGCACCCAAGCATTGCACGCGTGTCACGCTTTGCATTTCTCCGCATAGCGCGCATACGCCGAATGACCATCGGACAGCAGCGTACCGCTGCACTCGTTCGACAGAATATCGATGATATGTTTTTCGCTGTAGGTGAAGACGATTTCATGATCTTCACCATAAATTGGCCAGAATCAGACTGCCATTCTTTTTGCGCCCCGCCTTAATTGGGGTTTATAAATCACATCCCTGTGATTCACCTTCGGTTCCCGTTGGTTATGCAAATTCGTTCCCGACGAATTTGTCATTCATTGCCAGAACTTTGCTGTGCAATATGTCTGAATCAGTGACTTCAAAGTGGATGCAGGGTGTAAGAGCTTGAATTCTATTTGTTTTTCAAAAATTGCAGGTGCACCCATAGGTTCACCCCAATTTTTGGGAAGCAAAGAGGAATCAATGGCTTGCGCACTGCGCCGCTATGGCAGGCTCGAACCTGCCACAGTAATACAGGCATGACTCAGTTGCTGATGCTGACGATACGGAGGCATATGGTACAAATTTTTTTATATTTTCAGCAGGCCAATATTGCAAAGCCCCATAAAACAAAGGCCACCGGCTGATAAGCAGACGGTGGCCTTTAAAGATGTTAAAACTGAACCCTGAATCCTCGATTCCTTCAGTGGATTCAGGTGAACGATTAATCGACCAGATATTGCTCGATTGATTCCAAATCATCAATGGAAAGCTGGCCTGCCGCCTGTTTGAGGCGCAACAGGTTTAGAATGTAGTCATAACGGGCATTATTCAGATTATTTTGTGCACTGAACTTATTCAATTGAGAGTTCAATACTTCAACAATATTGCGAGTACCTACTTCATAACCAACCTGAGTTGCCTGCAGTGCACTTTCAGATGATGCTAATGCTTGCTGACGAGCCTTCACATTCTGAGCATCGGCACGTACTGTACGGTACAGGTTGGCAACTTCAACAGCCTTGCCACGCTTCAGCAACTCAATGTTCTGTTCAGTGATGTTATTGGAAATTGCCGCTTTGGCAATATTGACTGTTTTGGAACCTCCAGAGTACAGATCCATGGAAACAGTCAGGCCCACCGATGCGCTCCAGTTTTTTTCAAAGTCATTGTTTAGCGCATCATCTGTTATGACGTTGCCATTACTCGGATTAATGACAGTCTGCTTTGATCCAAACACATCAGAATGGGTAACAGAAAAAGAGCCAACAACACTTGGCAAACGCTCCTGCCTTCTTGCTTTTAATGTCAGCTCGCCAACTTCCAGTCCTTTCTCAGCAATTAAAATATCCGGGTGTTTACTCACTGCATAGTCAACCCACTTTTGCTGGCCCTGCTCGGATGGTGACCGTACTGGAAGATCCTCGGAAAGGGATTTAATACTCTCAGGTATACTACCGGTGCTGGAGTATAAGCCCTGTAAGGCAATATCATACGCAGACTCAGCGCGAATAAGGCTGACTCGGGTCTGATCCAACGTAGCAGCAGCGTCAAGAACATCAGTTTTGGTTACCAGACCAACTTCATAGCGTTGCTCAGTCTGCTGGTATTGGCGGCTCACCGCTTCCAGCTGAGCATTCAATACGTCCAATGCATCCTTGGCTTTCAAAATACCAATGTATTGCTCAGCAATGGATACCATAAGATTTTGTTCTGCCTGCAAAGCCTCCATTTCGATTCTGGAAGCATTCGCATTCAAGGCGTCGTAAGCAGTAAAGGCAGCCAATACGAAAATGTTTTGATTTACTCGAATGGTTTCGCTCAAGCTCTGCGCATCAAAATTCAGAGCAAGTGTTTCTTGCGCCTTACCCTTATCATTCGTTTTTGATTTGCTACCAACACCATAGGATACACTAGCGTTTACTGAAGGTAGCACCGCTGCAAAACCAGACCTGGCATCTAACTGTGCAGACTCAGCGTTCAATCGGGCAACGGCAAGACTGGGATCATTTGCAACCGCCAGTTCATAAGTTTCAATCAACGACTGTGAAGCAGCCGCATTTAGTGCCAACGTAGCCAGTGCAAGGCCGGTAACTAAGGTTTTTTTATACATCGGTGCATCTCAAATCTTGCAATTTCAGGAAGGGTGAATTCATTATGCCTGCTTTGATGTGAATTAGTGTAGTGTCCTAAATAAAATCTATATTAAGATGACCCGCCGGTTTAAAAAAGTTGCGGCATAGGTATTATTCGCAAAAACGGTGGTCCACTCTTCGAGAAGCCCTCCAGAAGTCCACCGCTTCGTTCCAGCTCTTGACAAGGGCGGGGTCATTGCCTCCGAGCTGCGCCTTGCGGTGAACATCTGGAGGGGCTTTCTTAATACAGGTTTTATTCAAGACACTACACTAGACTGATTCTTCACTTATTCGCAGATCATCAATGATACAGTCTATAACCACCAGCGCCAAAAGTCATAAGCCTTCACGGAGACATTTATATGAAACGAGAGACTGATACCTTTAAATACAGCATTGACCAGACCGAAGCGCTTTATCACGGTTTTTATCAGATGAATAAACTGACAGTCACTCATCAGAAATTTGATGGCGGAAACATAACAATTGAGCGCGAACTATTCGATCGACATGACGCTGTTTGCGTACTGCTGGCCGATATAAAACACAAACAGTTTGTGCTAATTGAACAGTTTCGAATCGGAGCCCTGCAGGAAGACAACCCCTGGCTGATCGAGCTGGTCGCAGGGCTAATTGATAAAGATGAACAACCAGAAGAAGTGGCTCGGCGAGAAGCCATTGAGGAAGCCGGAATTGAACTTGGCCGGATCCATTTTATCACTCGCTACCTGCCCTCTGCTGGAGGCAGTAACGAACGTATACATCTTTATGTGGCCGAAGCTGACTGTAGCAAAGCCTCTGGAATACACGGTTTGGATGAAGAAGGTGAAGACATCAGAGTATTGACTGTTCCATTCGATCAAGCATTTACCTGGGTCGAGGAAGGGCAGATTAACAACGCAGCAGCGATTATCGCACTACAATGGTTTCGTTTAAATCAGGAGACACTGAAACAACTGTGGGCATAAAACGATATATACCGGATATCAGCAAGCACGCAGCCTTATGCGAAGCCAATTATGTTCGGCTGCAGCGGCTGCTGCACAACGCAACAGATTCCGAATTTCAATTCTGTTGGAACGATCGGCACGGTAATCAGATTGACGTCGATATTCAAATCGTCGAGCGTTTTAAATACACCACCACGATCCAACTGATTAAAACCTTGCACAGTGTTCCTGCACCGATGAACTGTGTTGAGCTGACCGTTCGCATTTACAGTGATGCCCGGATGGCGGAAGTGGTTACTTTAAGCCAAGGTAAACAGTTAGCCGGAGTGTATCGTTATCCGAATGATAAGATGTACCAAATTGATGAGAAGAAACAGGCTAATCATTATCTGGCGGAATGGCTGAGCCATTTGCTTAATTATGGTTCTATTCGTCAAAACTGGAAGCCAGAAAAATAAACTGTTTCTATACAGTTGATGTTTTTTGCTGACTTGGTCACGCCCTGATCAACAATAGTAAATAGATATCACACCAATAGGTGACTTTATAGGCGGTCTTTTGTATAACAGGCCTCCACGATCTTGAGAAACTGGAATATTAGCGGTAATGCGAAAGGCCTTAAAACTGGTCCAGATTACAGATCCGCATCTTCACGCCATCAGTGAAGGCACTTTGCTTGGGATGAACACCGAAAGCAGCCTGAAACTGATCGTAGAGCGAATCCTAAACGACTTGGACGATATTGATTTAGTAATTGCAACGGGAGACATTGCTCAAGACAGCAGCGAGCAGGCGTACCGTAATTTTCTCAATCATATCAGTCCTATAACCGCACCTATGCGTTGGATTCCGGGCAATCATGACAGTCGCGAAAATATGGCGATTGTCAGTGAAGGGACAGCACACAGTGAGCCGATAGTTGAATTGGACGACTGGATCATCATCCTGCTGGATTCAACAGTTCCAGGCAAGGTTTATGGCAAGCTTGGCCAGGATCAGCTTCAGCTACTGCAACAAACGCTGGATCAATACCCCGACCGCCATATCCTGATCACCTTCCACCACCATCCAATCGAAATGGAAAGTCGCTGGATTGATAAGATAGGCATTCACAATGATGAAGCTTTTCGTCATTTGATTGCAGATTACGATAATGTCCGTGCTGTCGTCTGTGGGCATGTGCATCAGGAAAGCGACCAGGTTTTCGACGGCGTTCGATACATTTCCACACCCTCTACCTGTGTTCAGTTCACGCCGAAAAGCCGGGACTTTGGCATCGATAATCTAGGACCTGGCTATCGAGTCTTAAATTTAAATACCGACGGCAGCATTGATACCGAAATCCATCGCATTAATGGTGTTGATTTCGAAATCGACTATACCCAGAAAGGCTATTAATTCGCTGAGTTGCGTTCTCAATACAATCAATTCAGCGATCCAATGTGGCAACGCCATCGTTACAACACCACACCTTCCACTGATCGCGACACCTGCCAACTCAGACAGCCGCCGCACAGTTTTATGAATCCATTTTACCGGACCCTACCATTCAGCTATCCTAACCCCATTGATTTTTCTCGTTTTTTTACCCGGCATGTACACCGACACGACCCGTCCCAATCATTTGGCTCAGGAAGTCATTGATAACTCGGTTGACGAAGCTCTGGGCGGTTATGCCAACCAGATTGATGTTGTACTGCATGAAGATGGCTCCCTGAGCGTCACCGACAACGGTCGCGGTATGCCGGTGGATATACACCCGGAACATGGTATTCCCGGTGTCGAGCTGATCCTTACCCGCTTGCACTCAGGTGGCAAATTTTCGGGCAAAAGCTATCAATTCTCGGGCGGTCTTCACGGTGTTGGAGTATCGGTTGTTAATGCCTTATCCAAGGTTCTGGAAGTGACCGTAAAACGCGATGGTAAGATTCATCGCATGGGTTTCAAAAATGGTGACAAAGCCATGGATCTGGAAGTCGTCGGCGACTGCAAAAAGAAAGAAACCGGAACCACCGTTCGCTTCCAGCCCGATGCCTCCTATTTCGACACTGGCAAATTCCTGATATCACGTCTGCGCCATGTACTGCGCGCCAAAGCCGTTTTATGTCCTGGCTTGCGCATCAACTTCCTTAATGCAGAAAAAGGCGAATCCGATACCTGGTACTTTGAAGACGGCCTGCGTGATTATCTCAAATCCACAACATCCGTTTTTGAAACCCTGCCCGATGAACCCTTTATCGGCACCTTTTCCAGCGAAGAGGAAGCCGTTGACTGGGCCGTGCAATGGATGCCCGAAGGTGGTGGTGAAGGTCTTTATGAAAGCTACGTTAACCTGATTCCAACGGCACAAGGCGGTACCCACGTCAACGGCCTGCGCCAGGGATTATTGGAAGCACTGCGCGAATTCTGCGAATACCGTAACCTGCTGCCGCGCGGCGTTAAGCTCGGCCCTGAAGATGTTTGGGATAAATGCTCCTACGTCCTCAGCTTTAAAATGCGTGACCCTCAGTTTGCCGGGCAAACCAAAGAACGGCTGTCATCGCGTCAGGCATCCGCCTTTATTTCCGGAGTGGTCAAAGACGCGTTTGCACTATACCTGAACCAGCATACCGACATCGCCGAACAACTGGCTGAACTGGCGATTTCAAACGCCAATGCCCGCCTGCGCAAAGCGAAAAAAGTCGCCCGTAAAAAAGTCACCACTGGCCCGGCACTGCCAGGCAAACTGGCCGACTGCTCCGGCAACGACGCCATGAAAGGTGAATTGTTTCTGGTCGAAGGTGACTCCGCTGGAGGCTCCGCCAAACAGGCGCGGGACCGGGAATTTCAAGCCATCATGCCGCTACGCGGAAAAATCCTGAATACCTGGGAAGTCGACAGTAGCGAACTACTCGCCAGCGACGAAGTACATAACATAGCCATTGCACTTGGCGTTGATCCGGATAGCGAAAACATTGAAGACCTGCGCTACGGCAAAGTCTGCATTCTTGCCGATGCCGATTCCGACGGACTGCACATCGCCACACTGCTTTGCGCATTATTCGTCAAACACTTCCACAAACTGGTGGAAGAAGGCCATGTCTTTGTTGCCATGCCACCGCTGTTCCGCATCGACATCGGCAAAGAAGTTTTCTACGCCCTGGATGATGAAGAGCGCGAAGGGATTTTGAATCGCATCAAAGCAGAAAAGAAAAAAGGCAAAGTTCAGGTGACCCGCTTTAAAGGATTGGGTGAAATGAACCCACTGCAATTGCGTGAAACCACCATGGACCCGAACACCCGTCGACTGGTTCAGTTAACGATTGATGATGAACTGCAAACGATGGAAATGATGGATATGTTGTTGGCTAAGAAGCGGTCGGGGGATCGAAAGACGTGGTTGGAGAGCAAAGGGGATTTGGCTGAGGCTTGAGTTGTTGTGAATTAGTACCTGAATCCGTGACTCCATAGCGGCGCAGTGCGCAAGCCATTGATTCCTCTTTGCTTCCCAAAAATTTCAATGAACCTATGGGTGCACCTACAATT
>JARRJP010000032.1:0-41997 GCA_037389025.1 Reinekea sp.
GGGGGAACCTATGGGTACACCTGCAATTTTTGACAAACAAATCGAAATCAAGCTCTTACACCCTGCATCCACTTTGAAGTCACAGATCCAGGTACAATGTCAACCTCTTCCATCCGGACTATAACCGTCGGCTCAGGATTTGCTTAGTCTGCGCACCTGATCTGCTGACCCTGGCAATGCCAGGCGCTCGTGGGCTCCCGCTCGGTTTCAACCTGAGCAGCTACCACCGGTGGGGAATTTCACCCCGCCCTGAAGTTATTGCACCTGAACATCAATTCACAGGTACAGCACAATAATAAGGCTATGCCCCTAAAACACAATGCCTCAACACGACCTCAACAATGCTTGTTTTTGCTTGGAAACAGCCTAAAATCGCCGCTTCTTTGAGCCCGCCTCTGTTGCGAAAGGCGTCGTTTTTCTAAGCCTTTTTTCAGTAAACAATGAGTTCATCACTGACTGATATTCAGCGCAAAGCATTGGTGATTTAAGCTCATAATGCTAAGGTTACGCGAAATACAGATGCCGGCAGGCAACACTCTTTTGGAGAAAACCTAATGTCTAAAGTCATGATTATCGGTGCCGGTGGCGTCGGCAATGTTGTTGTTCATAAAGTGGCTCAGCTTCCAGACGTTTTCACGGAAATTGTTTTGGCCAGCCGAACCAAGTCCAAGTGCGATGCTATTGCTGGCGCTATTGACCGTCCAATAAAAACCGTTGCAGTTGATGCAGACAATGTTCCTGAACTGGTCAAATTATTAAAAGCTGAACAACCGGAACTGGTAATCAACGTAGCGTTGCCTTATCAGGACCTGACTATTATGGACGCCTGTCTGGAGGCTGGTGTTCATTATATGGATACTGCTAACTATGAACCCTTGGATACCGCCAAGTTTGAATATAAATGGCAGTGGGCCTATCAGGAAAAATTTGAAAAAGCTGGCCTGACTGCCTTATTGGGTTCCGGTTTTGATCCTGGCGCAACCAACATCTTTACAGCCTACATGGTCAAACACTACTTCGATGAAGTTCACGAGTTAGATATTATCGATGTTAACGGCGGTGATCACGGCTATCCATTTGCCACCAATTTCAACCCGGAGATCAACATTCGTGAAGTGACTGCGGAGTGTCGTCATTGGGAAAACGGCCAATTTATCACGACACCCGCCATGTCGAAGAAGGCTGAGTTCACCTGCCCTGAAGAAGTTGGCACCTACAATATCTATCGTATGTATCATGAGGAACTGGAATCGCTAACCAAGCACTTCCCAACGTTGAAACGAGCCCAATTCTGGATGAGCTTTGGTGACAGCTATCTTAAACACCTGGAAGTTCTGGGTAATGTCGGTATGACGGGTATCGAACCCGTTGAGTTCAATGGTACTCAGATTGTACCAATCCAGTTTTTAAAGCAATTGTTACCGGATCCGTCCACTTTGGGTCCGAGAACCCAAGGTAAAACCTGCATCGGTTGTGTGCTCAAGGGCATCAAAGATGGTGAAGAAAAGATTTTCTATCTGTATCAGATCAAAGACCATCAGGACTGCTACAAAGAAGTACAGTCACAGGCAATCTCCTACACTACCGGTGTACCAGCAATGATCGGCGCCAAAATGATCGTTGAAGGTCATTGGAAAAAACCGGGCGTCTGGAATATGGAACAGCTTGATCCAGACCTGTTTATGGAAGACCTGAACAAGTATGGACTGCCGTGGCAAATCACTGAGTTGAAAGATTTCAATCTCGATCAATAAGCACCTGACAATGGGCTGAATCCAACGCGGTGTCAGCCCATTTTCCCTTTCTCTATTTTTACTCTTGCGGTACTCCATCATGCAATTCACCGATTTCACCAAACTGGATTTATCACGTCTGCCATCACCATGCTTTGTTGTTGATGAAGTCGCACTAAGGCGAAATCTGCAAATACTGCAGCAAGTCTCCGAGCAAAGTGGTGCAAAAGTACTTGGTGCCCTGAAAGCCTTTTCCATGTGGCACTTTGGTGAACTGACCAGTCAGTATTTGAACGGCACATGCTCTAGTGGCTTGCACGAAGCAAAGCTGGCAAAGGAACACTATCCTGGGGAAGTGCATGTTTTCTCCGCAGCATACAGTCGTTCTGATTTGATCGAGATCCTGACCATTGCAGACCATGTGCTGTTTAACAGTTGCAGTCAATGGCGACGCTTTCAACCGGAAGTAAAAGTAGCAAAAGCACAGCGCCCACATCTGAATTTTGGTTTACGAGTAAACCCGGAGCATTCAGAAGGTGAGGTTGCTATTTATGACCCTTGCGCGCCGGGTTCTCGCCTGGGAATTCCGTTATCAGAACTGGATGAATCGATACTGGAAGGCATCAGCGGCCTGCATTTCCACACGCTATGTGAGCAGGGCTTTGAGCCATTGGAACGAACCCTGAATGTATTCGAAGAAAAGTTCGGCCATCTCATTGCGCAGATGGAATGGATTAACTTTGGCGGCGGACATCACATTACTGCACCAGGTTATAACATTGATGGTCTGGTGCAACGTATTCGGGATTTCAAAGCGAAGTACAGGGTCGAGGTTTATCTGGAGCCAGGAGAAGCAATGGCCATTGGTACCGGGGTATTGATTGCAGAAGTGCTGGATTTGACCTTTAACGAATTGCCTCAGGCGATTCTCGACACTTCAGCAACCTGCCACATGCCGGACACGCTGGAAATGCCTTATCGAGCAGACATCGTCGGTGCGGGAATGCCAAATGAAAAGCAACACACCTATCGACTGGGTGGACTGACTTGTTTGGCCGGAGATGTGATAGGAGATTACAGCTTCAGTCAGGAGTTGAAAGTCGGTGAGCGACTGCTATTCGAAGATATGTCCCATTACACTATGGTAAAGACCACGACATTCAATGGCACGAAGCTTCCAGCAATCGCCGTTTGGAACTCAGAGACAGACGCAGTTCAGGTTATCAAACAATTTGGCTACGAAGATTTTCGAAATCGATTATCTTGAACCTGAATCCGTGACTCCTTCAGTGGATGCAGGGTGTAAGAGCTTGATTTCTATTTGTTTTTCAAAAATTGCAGGTGCACCCATAGGTTCACCATTCAACTAAACAAAAGCGGGCATGGCGCCCGCTAAAATTTACCATGAAGATGTTAAAACTGTTCTGCTGTTAAAGCCATCAGGGTTTCACTGCCCGCTATAACTTTTGCCAAGTAAGCATTGCTCTCTGGCAATAAGCGCTTGAAGAAGAAATCGGCCGTTGCCTGCTTGGCAACGTAAAAGTCACCATCACCTTTTTTAGCTGTCTCACTCATGCGCAACCACATATAGCCATAAGCCGTCAGGCCAAACAGATTCAGATAATCCACACTGGCAGCGCCAATGGCATTCGGATCCTCTTTTGCCTGCCCGATTACAAACTCAGTCGCTTCATCCAATTGCGCAAGCGCGCGTCGCAATGCGGTGACATTACCGTCTTCAGAGAGTTGCCCCAAGTAATCATTGATTTCCCGCTGGAATTGCCTGAACGCCTTGCCACCATCAGCAACCACTTTACGTCCTATCAGATCCAACGCCTGAATACCATTGGTGCCTTCGTAAATCTGGGCAATACGAGCATCACGAACAAACTGCTCCATACCCCATTCACGAATATAACCGTGACCACCGAAAACCTGCTGTCCCATAATCGTTACATCCAAGCCTCGATCGGTAAAATAAGCTTTGGCAACCGGCGTTAACAATGCAACCATCATTGCGGCCTGACTCTTACGAACCGCATCTTCACTGCCTTTGGCAATATCAAGCCACATACCCACGTAGGCGGCAAAAGCTCGACCGCCTTCGTTATAGGCACGTTGAGTCATCAGCATTCGGCGAACATCCGGGTGCACAATAATCGGGTCGGCTGCCTGATCCGGATTCACCGCACCACTGGGTGCACGCGACTGAATACGATCCAGCGCATAGGCACGAGCAGATTGATAGGACACTTCACCCAGACCAATACCCTGCAAGCCAATTGACAGGCGCTCATAGTTCATCATAGTAAACATGGCCGCCAGGCCTTTATTTTCTTCACCAATCAAAAAGCCCTTGGCGCCATCAAAGTTCATCACACAGGTAGCAGATGCCTTGATACCCATCTTGTGTTCAATACTGCCGCAACGAACCGCATTTCGCTCGCCAACAGATCCGTCGCTATGCACCATGAACTTTGGTACCAGAAACAACGAAATACCTTTCGGGCCGCTTGGTGCATCCGGCAGTTTTGCCAGTACCAGATGAATAATGTTTTCTGTCAGGTCATGTTCGCCACCGGTGATAAATATTTTGGTGCCAGTGATCTGGTAACTGCTATCGTCCTGCTTCACTGCCTTAGTCTTCATAATCCCAAGATCAGTACCGCAATGAGGTTCTGTCAGACACATAGAACCAGCCCAACGACCTTCATACATAGGAGGTAAATAGGTGGTTTTCAGTTCTTCGGAGCCGTGGTTCAACAAACTCAGACAGGCACCCGAGGTCAGTGACGGATACAATGCAAAAGAGCTATTGGAAGCATATACCATTTCTTCAAACATAACGGTCAGCATTTTCGGCATGCCTTGACCACCATATTCGACATCACCACCCAAACCGACCCAGCCACTTTCGGCAAAGGTCTGATAGGCTTCTTTAAAGCCGGATGGTGTTGTAACGATGCCTTCGTCGTACTGGCACTCTTCTTCGTCTCCAGAACGATTTATCGGAAACAATTCACCTTCGCAGATCCGAGCACCTTCTTCAAAAATTGCATTGGCCAGATCCATATTGACTTCAGAAGTCGTTGGGAGCGTTGACCATAATTCATCCACGTTAAACACTTCATCGAGAATAAATTGAATATCACGCAGGGGGGCTTTGTATTCAGCCATGAGGATTACCTTCAATTTTTGTTATACAGGCAGAATAAAAAAGGGGACTGGAAGGCAGTCCCCCATTATTGATCATCAGAACGCAAAGTGATCTTCATCCAGCGCCATCATGGTTTCACCACCAGCCAGAGCCATGATCTTGTGAGACTCTGTACGCGGCAGAATACGGGCAAAATAGAATTGAGCGGTTTTGATTTTCGCGTGATAGAAATCAGCTTCATCAGTGCCTGCGGCCAGTTTTTCCTGAGCGACAGAAGCCATCAGCAACCAATAGTAGGCCAGAGTGACGTAACCGGAATACATCAGATAATCAACAGAAGCCGCACCAACCTCATCTCGATTCTGCATTGATTTCATACCGATCTGCATGGTCAACTCACCCCACTCTTTATTCAGAGCGGCCAGTTTTTCAACCAATGGCTTCAACTCTTCGTTGCCTTCCTGCGCTTTACAGAACTTATGAACGATCTTGGTGAAACGTTTAAGTGCCTCTCCCTGAGACATTAGAACTTTACGGCCCAGCAAATCCAGAGCCTGGATACCGGTTGTGCCCTCATACAATTGCGCAATGCGGTTATCACGAACGATCTGCTCCATACCCCATTCTTTGATGAAACCATGACCACCGAAAACCTGTACACCATGGTTCGCAGCTTCGGTTCCAACTTCACTCAGAAAAGCCTTGGCAATAGGAGTCAGGAAGCTCAACAGCTCGTCGGCTTCTTTACGGGTTTCCTCGTCTGCGCCACGTTTAACAACATCACTTAGCATATTAGCCTGATGAATCAATGCGCGACCACCTTCCGCAAAAGCCTTCTGGGTCAATAACATACGACGAACATCAGGATGAACGATAATCGGATCGGCTGGCTTGTCTGGTGCTTTCGTACCAGACAGAGAACGCATAGCAAGGCGTTCTTTAGCATATTCCAAGGCGCCCTGGAAAGACAATTCAGCAGAGGCAACACCTTGCATTGCCGTACCGAGACGCGCCAGGTTCATAAAAGTAAACATACAGCGCAAACCCTGGTTTTCAGGCCCCACCAGGAAGCCTTTAGCGCCGTCAAAATTCATAACACAGGTTGAGTTACCATGAATGCCCATTTTGTGTTCAATAGATCCACATTTCACAGCATTGCGGGAACCATCAGTCAATAATTTCGGAACGATGAACAGAGAAATACCTTTGGTACCTTCAGGGGCTCCAGGCAAACGAGCCAATACGATATGAACGATGTTTTCGGCCATGTCGTGCTCGCCAGCAGAAATAAAGATTTTGGTACCGGTAATCGCGTAGCTGTTATCGTCCAAAGGTTCTGCTTTGGTTTTCAGAATACCCAGGTCAGAACCACAATGAGCTTCAGTCAGACACATGGTGCCGGTCCATTCGCCGGATACCAGACGAGTCAAATAGGTTTCTTTTTGCTCCACGGTACCGTGCAGTTCAATCGTATTCATTGCACCATGCGACAAACCCGGATACATGCCCCATGACCAATTGGCTTCAGAAACCAGTTCACTGACCGCAGAGCCGATAGAATCAGGTAGTCCCTGACCACCAAATTCTTCGTTATGGCTCAACGACGGCCAGCCATTTTCAACCCATTGAGAGTAGGCTTCTTTGAAGCCGGTTGGCGTTGTTACAGCACCATCATTATAGGTACAACCTTCCTCATCGCCGACTTTATTCAACGGTGCCAGGACATCTTCACAAAACTTGCCTGCTTCACTCAGGATTGCGTCAATCATGTCCGGAGTAGCGTCTTCTGCACCAATGGCTTTGTAATGTTCTTCCGATTTCAGGACTTCATGCAAAACAAATTGCAAGTCACGTAAAGGAGCTTTATAGGTTGGCATCTGGATTACCTCTCTGGCGCCACAGGTCATTGCAGCATTTATTGTTATGACTCCAAGAGCGCGCATACTGTAGAGCGCAGGATACTCTTGAAATGCATTCAAACGATCGTTTGAAACATACGTTCGGCTTATGTTAAAGTCAAGTCAGAGACTGAAAAACCCGCAACCGAAAACATTCAAATCATAAAACCATGGCATATATTTCCTGATACTCAATAATAAGTGAGATAAAACCGCTATTTATCATCATATGACTTAGACCTGAACGTTACTGCTAGTGTAGTGTCTTGAACCTGAATCCGTGACTCCTTCAGTGGATGCAGGGTGTAAGCCATTGATTTCTATTTGTTTTTCAAAAATTGCAGGTGCACCCATAGGTTCACCCCAATTTTTGGGAAGCACAGAGGAATCAATGGCTTGCGCACTGCGCCGCTATGGATTCAGGTTTTAGTCTTTTAGTAGAGGCTTGATATACTACTTGTATCACTCAGCGCTACTCGGTACCTGATTGTTGCAGTTTTGTGTGTTCGGAAGAACCATACATACTGTCATTCTTCAGGTATCACTCGAAAATGCTGTACACGATACTCATTTTTGCCATTTGTTCGGTCATTGCACACTTAGTGGTTCATAACCCTCCACGCTCTTTTTGGGCGCTTATGTTGTCTCTTTATTACCGTCACATAAATTTCGTCGGTTCACGTGTTGAGGATGATATTGCAACGATCGTTGTCGCCAACCATGCCAATGGCTTTATTGATCCGTTCGTATTACAAGTCGCCTTAGGTAAAAGGTTGGTTCGCACAATCAGGGCAGACTGGCTTCAGCACTGGCTGGTCAAATGGTTTGTACATCTAATTGGCGCTGTCCCGTTAGCACCAAAAGGCAAAGGAAGGTTGAATCAATCCAGCTTCAGCCAACTGGTTCATGACATGGGAAAAGGCAAATGGGTGGTCATTTTTCCTGAAGGATTAAGCCATAATAGAAGCAAACCACGTCCGTTCAAAAAAGGGGCTGCCTACATCGCAGAACAGTACATTAAACAAACAGGAAAGCCTGTTCGCATACTACAGGTCGCTCTTTTCTATGGTGAAAAATCCAGAATGAACTCCGATATTTGGGTTACAGTAGCAGGACAAACTGTTTATGACCCTCAACAGGGTATCGCAGACAAGGACCAAGCCGTCAGCCTGTGGCAAGAAAATATCCAGGACGCACTCCCCGGCCCAATAAAGACGGCCGAAAAGAAACAAATTACCTGGTTAGCACACAGTCTGTCTGCGTTTACCCATCAAGCAACTTCTCTGACCTCAATAAAAGCGATTCTTCAGAAGAACAGTCAGTTGACTGCCCTGCACTGCTGGCTGACACAAGCCAATATTGAATTGGATGTTCTAAGATACCACAAGCGAATTCGAGAAATTCTCTTTCGTTTCGGACTTGAGCTCACCATTTTCGTCTCTGGACTTCCATTTGCGGTGATTGGACTGCTCTGCCATGCTCCAATGCTGATCATACATTACTGGCTTACGCGTCAACATTCGACGGCAGAAGATAAATGGGCGAGCCACGCCTACATCATCGGCATACCGCTGTACCTTGCTTGGTGGTTATCTATTGGCTTTATCTTCCACAGCTTTTGGATTGCACTTGCCGCTGTAGCCTGTGGTTTATACAGCCTTTTCTACTGGAAGACCTGGGCTCAACGGATACGGGTTCTAGTGACAACCAGCCAGGCACTTTTCGAGCCCAAGATCCGCAACCAAATCTTAGCGACTGCAGAGTCAGCTATTTCCTCATTATTAAACACCCCATCCTGAAAATCCCACGTCATACAGAGTGTTTATGTAGAAAACAATACTATCCCAATCTTTACAAAAGCAAAAAATGTGACTCACCCCATGAATTTATAAGCAATTGATTGCGAATAAACTTCGACCAATACATACTAAAACCAACGATGAATAGCTCATCGGTTTCAAAGCTTAATCCTGAATCCGCAACTCCATAGTGGATGCAGGGTGTAAGAGCTTGATTTCTATTTGTTCTTCAAAACTTGCAGGTTCACCCCAATTTTGGGAGGCAAAGAGGAATCAATGGCTTGCGCACTGCGCCGCTATGAAGTCACGGATTCAGGTTAATAAAAGCACATTTCTGTCATCAGTGCAGAGAGCAGTTTCCTGCAATTTTTAAGTACGCAAGGAAATAAAATGGGTCGAGCCAATCAACCAAGGGATTTAGTCTGGAGCCTTGAAAGTTTCCAATCACCAGACAACGCCATGCGTTTTTTCGGAATATTCAATAATAGTTTTATGATTTATTCCTCCGCTGTTGAAAAGCTTTATTGCGAATATGTGGCCCACCTCACTGGCCCTATTGGGCGTCAACGTCTGGTTGTCCTACCTGATTTTAAAAAATATGATTCGATTTATAACCGAGTCAGTAACGAGGCGATCATTGAAACCTCAGTTCATATTTATCCACGTGTTCATAATGGAAAAACGCAATTAATCGTATCGGGCACCTCAACCTCTTCAGGTAAAATGGAGAAACTTCCCATAAATCAAGGCCTGAAGGCCCTGAAGATGGGGTATTTCGATAAGAAAAAGATTTTTCCAGTATTAAAACTCGGCGATTTACGGGAATTCCCCGAGAAAAGGCTGCCCTATCTTCGCTTGCATACCGTCGAATACAGTCAGCTATCAAGCTTGTCTGACTTTGAACAACAGGATATAGCCAGGGGTGCTTGGGAAAAGCTAGCAACACTGATTTAAGAATTGCCCTCAGCCCACTACTGTAGTGTCTTGAATAAAACCTGTATTAAGAAGCACCTCCAGATGTTCACCGCGAGGCGCAGCTCAAAGGCAATGGCCCCACAACCCTTGTCAAGAGCTGAAACAAAGCGGTGGACTTCTGGAGGGCTTCTCGAAGAATAAGCCGCCGTTTTACCGAATAATACCTATGCCGCAACTTTAAACCGGCGGGTCATCTTAATATGTGTTTTAGTTGAGACACTACACTAGCCCGGAAATTTCATCAATCTGACAAGTGAAGATAGTTCTTTGCTTGTTGAAAGCAGCAACGCTAAACTGCCTGAACGATCTTTAATCTGATTTCCGGTTTTCAATGACAAACGAATCCGCATGGTTTTCTCGAGTTCAGCAGCTAAATTTGCCTGCTGTCCTGCCAATTATGGTTTTACCGCAGCCTAACGCCCCAGTAGACGACTGGATGAATATCATTCGAGAAGATCCCTTATTAACGATTCATCTTTTTATACATGCTAATAAGATGTTGGCCAGTAATAACGTGTCAGTCCGTACATTGGAACAAGCAATCTCCCTTCTCGGCACTCCACGTTTGAGGACTCTGGCGGGAAAAATACCAAGGGTTGAAGAGAAAAGCGCATCTGCCAAGGGCCTGTTAAGGGCCATTGGTGACAGTCTTCTTGCTTCCAGCCTACTGAGACAGTGGTTTCAAATGCGTCAGATTCCCTGGACTGAAACTGACTATTGGTTTTCCCTGTTCTACGATCTGTCAATTTGGGTCGGGTGGTTACTGGAGCCCGAACAAATGGAAAACGTTGAATTTCGGGTACAACAAGGTGAAAACCGCGATCAATTGATGCAAAAGATCATTGGAATGCCTGTCAGAGACTTCAACGAAATGCTCTGCCAATACTTTCAACTGCCGGTACTTCCATCTAATGAATCAGTGGAAAACAAAGATCTTTCACGTATACAGCCATTCAAGCAATCCGCATTGAAGTTCTTTTTACCCTTCAGCCACGAATTAGCCTTTGCAGTGCGTCAGAACTGGCATTCCCAGTCATTGGATGCCTTATGCCGTAAAGGTGAAGTGTCTTTAGGGCTACCTGAATTCAAAACAATGCTCAGGCAATGGGTTACAGTTGCCGCACGTGAATTCAAACTGTCATATGCTGCAATTGCAGCAAGACACTTAATGGTAATACAACCACATTCTGGAAAAACAGGCCTGGAAGGCTTCAGTCCACAGGATCAGGCACTGGCTCAACAACTTTCCAGCCAAGAATCACCAAGGAATCAAACACAGGAAAACCCGCCCTTACCAGACATTGACGCCTGGCCGGAAGCCAATCTGGTCAACACAAAACAGGAGACCAAACCTGCTAATAAAAATGGTGCGACAAAAACACTGAATTTTTCCAGTAGCAGTCAGCGCCCGGGTGTCAACATTAGCCTTCAACATGAAATACGCAGTCAGTTTCGCAATCAAAGAAGCTGGCATTCCCCTGTTGAAATTCAGGAAAGCGCACTGTATGGACTTCAACATGGCTTGCACCTGTCTCGCCTGGTAGTAATGGAAGAGCAAAACGGCTTCTGGCAAACCTTTGACACACAAGGTTGCCAAGAATATCCGTTATTAAGAAACCTGAAGCTGACAACCCTGTCCTCTGGCATTCTGACTGAGCTTAGTAAAAGAGTGACAGCACTCTGGGTCAACGACGCCAATCGCAGTCGAGCCGACAAACTGCTACCACCACCGCTCATCACCGCCAGTGAAAATGAAAGCTTTTTTTAAATGAGACTTTAATTCATGAACCTTAAGGAAACATCCTTCCTTGCCTCGCAATTTTTATTGCCTCATCACTTGGTATCCCGTTTAGCCGGTAGTATTGCTGAATCTGAACTGCCCTTTATTAAAAACCCAATGATGAAGTTCTTTCTGAATCGCTTCGGTATTGACCTTTCCGAAGCAGAACGCACCCGAATTTCAGACTATAACAACTTTAACGACTTTTTTACGCGAGCACTAAATGCCAAAGCTCGACCTATTATGGGCAGTAAGAATGACTGGATAAGCCCTGTTGATGCCCAGATTAGCCAAGTGGGCTCAATCGAAGGCGGTCAGTTAATACAAGCCAAAGGGAAAACATTCACATTGACTGAATTGTTAGGTAGCGATCACACGACAAGTGAACATTACCAAAATGGCCAATTTGTAACACTGTACTTATCTCCAAAGGACTATCACCGTATTCATATGCCAATGGCGGCTACATTACTCAAAACAACCTTTGTTCCTGGAAAGCTATTCAGCGTAAATCCATTAACAGCGAATAACGTTTCCAGGCTTTTTGCACGCAATGAACGACTGGTCTGCGAATTCGACAGTCATCAGGGACGCTTCATTATGGTGCTGGTCGGTGCCATGGTAGTTGCCAGTATTGAGACAACATGGGCAGGCATTGTTGCTCCTTTTCAACGACGGATTCAGCAGCAGCAATTCAACAGCCAATCGATAAGCTTTGCCAAAGGTGAGGAAATGGGGAGATTCAGGCTAGGGAGTACCGTTATCATGATATTTGAAGAAAACCAAATGAACTGGCATGAAGATATTCGGACCGAGACAAAGGTAAGAATGGGCCAACTAATATCCAGAAACGGATAATGACAAACGGGTAATACTGCCCGTTCCTTACTCGTTCCCCTCCCAAGAAAACAGCCCCCAAATACTGATGAACAGTGCACTTTTTGGTTGAGACACCACTCACAAATAAAGAAAAACATTAAATTTATATCAAAAAAGCACGCCTTTCTCCTGGCAATGTCAAAATGATTAACTACCTTAAAGACACCAATTTGATCATTCCAGGAGATACCATGGAACAACTAATGATTTTTACAGAAACGAATATATATATACTATCAAAACTAGTGGCACTGGTTCGACGTGAAACAGGCACTCGGCATCGCTTGAATTCCAGCGCAGCAATAATGCAATTGCTGGGCGATGCTTGCACTTCAAATGATGATCGGATTCAAAGCTATTTTTTCAGGTTTCTGGAAAACTTAACCCCGGAACAGCTTGTCAGCTTTCGAAGTGAAGGACTGAATATCCCACAGCAATATATGCGTAAGCCAGGGATTATACCGTCGCCGGTGAAGCGTCAGTACGCCTACCTTCCGCGAACTTAACCCGGAATTTCGGAATCGATTTCATCAACATGCCGGTACACCCGGCATGTGCTACACCAATGTTAGTCCAGCATCTAGTGTAGAGTCTTGAATAAAACCTGTATTAAGAAAGCACCTCCAGATGTTCACCGCGAGGCGCAGCTCAACGGTAATGCCCCACCCTTGTCAAGAGCTGGAACGAAGCGGTGGACTTCTGCTGGTCTTCTCGAAGAGAGGGCCACCGTTTTTCCATATAATACCTATGCCGCAACTTTAAACCGGCGGGTCATCTTAATATGCGTTTTATTTGAGACACTACACTGTATTGCAAGTAAATAGTCAGTCGTTGAATAGATTACTCCCAAGTGATTACATGAACGGATTCTGAGATGAAATAGCAAAAAAACCATAAATTTATCGACCCAAAGGCGCTTTGCAAACGCTGCTTAACCGAGTATGCTCCGCCGCTCAATTTTTAACTTTTGCAAAAAGTCGTATGTCCGAACAGCAAGCATCGCCTGAAACCAAAGAAGTCAGCCCAAAGTCACTGGAAGCTAAGCGCCAGAAAGAATTTGAAGCTAATCGCAAGGCTCTGGAAGACCTCTGCGAACTGTACCCTGAAGTTTTTTCACAGACAGATCCAAAACCGCTGAAAATCGGTATTCATGAAGCGCTTGCTGAAGATGGAAAGCTATCCAAAACTCGCATTCGCCGCGCCCTCAATATATATGTTCGTCGACGTAAATATATAGCAAGCCTGACGGAAGGTGCGGGCAGAATTACCGTAGGTGGTGAGGTTGCTGGGCAGGTTACCACTGAAGAGGCAGCCCATGCTGCTGAAAAGCTGGCAGAAATAGATAAGAAACGAGCTCAGCGAAAGCCCGCGCCAGATAAAGCAAAAAATACAAAGAGACGCCCTCGCAAGCAAGCTCCTGCCAGTAAAAGCAAGCCTAGGGAGACCAGGCAAGAGGCGGATAATCCTAAAAAAGCAGAAGAGCGCCTGCAAGCAAAGCTGGAAGCACTGGTTAATAAGAAAAGCAATTAAACTAGTGTACTCTTGACAAGGGAGAGGCCATTGCCTTCAAGCTGCGCCTTGCGGTGAACATCTGGAGGGGCTTTCTTAATACAGGTCCTGAATCCGTGACTCCATAGCGGCGCAGTGCGCAAGCCATTGATTCCTCTTTGCTTCCCAAAAATTTCAATGAACCTATGGGTGCACCTGCAATTTTTTCAAGACACTGCACTAGGCGCTGTTGAGATAACGCCTAGGCTCTATCAAACGGAAAAGCCACAACGTCATGAATGTGGTCTTTTCCCAGTAAGATCATAAGCAGACGATCCAACCCCAGCGCCACACCCGAGCAAGCAGGCATCCCAGCCTCCAATGCCGCAATAAAACGCTTATCCTGGCTCACTTCAGATTTCCCCTGCTGTTGTCGCTGTTGGTTTTCAGCATTAAACCTGTAAGCCTGCTCCGCTGCATCAACCAGCTCAAAATATCCGTTAGCCAACTCCATTCCCTGCCAATAAAGCTCGAATCTTCGAGCACAAAGCCCATCTGGCGTCGATATGCACTGTGCCAATGCTGCCTGACTGGCGGGATATTGATGTACAAAACAAAGTTCTTCTTTAGGTAATGCCGGTTCTACAATGCAGGCCATCAAAGCATCAAGACATTCATCCCTACTCCAGTTTCGGCAATCTGAACTCAATTCAGACTCGGTACGCTGCCTTACTTCGGCATCATTTGAATGCAACGGATGTGGCAAGCCTGACAGTTGGAATGCTTCCGAGTAGGTATACACGACGGGCTTAGCCAGCTCAGTATCAGATAAGCTTTGAATCAGACCCACCACATCGCTCATCAGTGCAAATTCATCGATACCGACTCGATACCATTCCAGCATGGTAAATTCAGGATTGTGGCGTTGTCCGATCTCATCCTGACGAAAAACACGGCATATTTGAAAAATATCTCCAGATCCTGCCGCCAACAGTCGCTTCATCGCAAACTCTGGTGAAGTATGCAGACTCATTCCATTACCGGTTTGCCATTGATCAAGATGCACATCGGTACCACCAAAATGAGACAAAACCGGAGTCTCAACCTCCAATACTTTTTGCTTGGAGAAGTATTGCCGAATGCCGGCAAGAACTTCTGCCCGATGTCGCAAGGCAGCCAGACTTGCACTGGGTTGCCAACTTTGATCAGAACTCAAGGTAAACCTACTCTATCCCAATAAAAAAGCCGCTACTGCGGCCCTTTACTTGATCCTGCATCCACTGAAGGAGTCACGGATTCAGGTTGATATCACAAAAAATCAGCTTTTAGCGCGACTCAAATATTCGCGCGAGCGAGTATCAACACGAATCACCTCTCCTTCACTGATAAACAGAGGCACTTTAACCACCGCACCAGATGAAAGTTTGGCTGGCTTGGAACCACCTGTTGCCGTATCACCTTTGACGCCAGGATCAGTTTCAACAACCTCAAGCTCGATGTGGTTTGGTGCAGATACAGCAATTGGGGAACCATTGAATAAAGTAACTTCAAATACTTCCTGTTCTTTCAACCAATCAACAGTATCCCCCATCGCCGCAGCATCCGCACTGATCTGCTCAAATGAGCCATCGGTTTTCATGAAATGCCAGAACTCACCATCGTTGTACAGATATTCCATATCAATATCCATAACATCAGCTCCTTCAATACTCTCGCCTGATTTGAAGGTACGCTCCCAAGTACGGCCCGTTTTCAGGTTTTTCAGCTTAACACGGTTAAATGCCTGTCCTTTTCCTGGTTTAACAAACTCGTTTTCAACAATTGAACAGGGTTCACCATCCAATAAAACTTTCAAACCAGAACGAAATTCATTGGTAGAATACGTCGCCATTGTGTCTATCTTCTATTACCAGTTTTTTGAGGGCGAATATGATACCTGTTTCTTCTGCAACTTTGGACACCATAGCGCCCAGCAATAGTGAATTTTGGCAAAAAGCCATGGCCCAGTGCTTCAGGTCAGTTCCTGAGCTGCTGAAGCACCTAAACCTGGTCGAAGAACAACTGCCTTATGCAGTTGATTCGCAAAATGCATTCAGAACAAAAGTTACTCGATATTTTGCCGATTTGATTAATCCAAAAGATCCTTATGATCCTATATTGCTGCAGATTCTGCCTCGATTAGACGAAAAAGCAGAAATCAAAGGCTTTTCCGTCGATCCTCTTGAGGAAGCTGATCATTCACCACTACCGGGGTTAATCCATAAATACCAAAACAGGGTACTGCTGATTGCCCATCAGGCCTGTGCCATCCACTGCCGTTACTGTTTTCGCCGTCATTTTCCATACTCTGAACAGTCTTTGCGCGGTCACGCACTTGACAAGGTACTTGACTATATTGTCAAAGACCCTCAAATCAATGAAGTCATTCTCAGTGGTGGAGACCCCCTCAGCCTTGGCGATAGTCAACTGCTCGAATTACTCACCAGACTGGACTCACTGAACCTAAGAGCCAAAGTTGTACTGGTTATCCACTGCAACCACCCAAACGAAATCACCTCTGTACTGGCTGAGCACCTTCAAACTTTACGCCAAAACAATGTTCACCTACTTAATCAGTCAGTACTGCTTCAGGGGATTAATGACAATACCGATACATTAGTGGCACTTTCTAACCAACTTTTTGCTGTTGGTGTACTCCCTTATTACTTACACCTGCTGGATCCGGTACAAGGAGCCCAGCACTTTTATCTTGATGATAATCAAGCTGTCAATATCTGGAGAGATATGCAATCTCAGCTCTCCGGTTACCTGTTACCTCGCCTTGTCAGAGAAGTTCCAAACCGCCCATCGAAAACATGGGTAAACTATTTATAGACTATTTACCTGAATCCATGATTCCAGAGTGGATGCAGGGTGTAAGAGCTTGATTTCTATTTGTTTTTCAAAATTGCAGGTGCACCCATAGATTCACCCCAATTTTTGGAAAGCAAAGAGGAATCAATGGCTTGCGCACTGCGCCGCTATGGAGTCACGGATTCAGGATATAGTCATAGACGTCATTAATTGGCATTCCACTAGTAACATTTAGAGGTCAATAGGCAGTAAATTTATGAAACCAAGCAATTACTCTAGTTTTGTATTGATTCGTGAGTGGATGCAGGGTGTAAGGGCTTGATTTCTATTTGTTTTTCAAAAATTGCAGGTGCCCCCTTTGGTTCATTGATATTTTTGGGACGCAAAGACAAATCAATGGCTTGCGCACTGCACCGCTATGAAGTCACGGACTCAGATTAATATTTTGACGAGGAATGCGATGGGCATTGCCTAGTAAACAGCTGAAGATTTGACGCAGTTCAAAACAGACTATACTGACACGGACGATGCAAAGAGTATCCCATGCAAAATAGCAATCCTTCGTATTTGAATATACCAAAACAATCGCTCTCCACACTTACGTTTTGCGACCCCACTGCAAAACAAATTAAAGCGTGGGTAGAAAGTCTTCCAATGGCAAACATAGGCGAAACATCGCGCCAGCTATACCATGCAGTCATTGAATTTAATCAGCTAAATATACCGGATGCTTCCCGTCTTGAGCTTATGGATCTGGTCAGAGGTCCAATTCATTTCATTTGCGGTCAGCTTAACCAGCGCTATCTCAATCAAACGGTAGTGCTCGATGAGCGGCAACGCAAAGTAGCCAACCTCGCCCAAGCACTGCAAACACATTTAGCCGTCGGATACAAGATTATTATCCAACATACCCTCAACCAGAACAGCACTCGACATAAAGCACTGCTGGGGAAGGCAATTCATCGCACCATGCACGAACTCATGCCAGCCGTGTTGCGCTCCTATCAGCTTTATATTCAGACACCACGCGGGATCTGGCAGGAAATACATCAGCTTTACCAAATCGCATCATCGTTCAATATTCAATATGAGGTAATTAACGACCCTGTTGAAAATACTCACCTCAGTATTCAACATGCTTATATCAAAACGATTCTTCTCGGAGCCTGCCAGCCGAACCAGCTTCTACAACGTGAGCTCAACGAAGCATTCGAAACCTTAGGTCAATGGGCAACTCACTTGAAGATTGATGAAGTCGCTAATGAAAAATCTGTACTAATCATTAATCCCGAAACAGATGGTGCACCGCAATACCGCTATCTGGTTCAGACAAGCAATGTTTCTGACTACATTGGCATTAACACCTTATCTCTTGTTCACAAGCTGCATAATGACCACAAAGCACTTTCAGCTGAAGATCGAACAGTGAAGTCACTTATTGTTCCTGATGACTTCAGCCTCAGTCTACTAAAACACCTGATTCAGGCTTGGGGAGGAATGAAACAACGAAGTTTCTCACGCACCCCCGCCGGGGGTAATGTCAGAATTGCGGTAGGACTTACCGCCACACATCACCATATTTCCGGAGGTGTCAGTTTCTATTCTCAGTTATATGGATCTTCAGCCTCCACACCGAGTCAAAATCCGTTCACTGGGGAAACCGGTAAGCGATTTGTCGCTTCTGACACACAGGCAGTCCGAGCCAGTCACGATGTCTGGGAGGATGCTTATGACGTAGATCATCAAGTCTCTGGGCTGGCAAGTGACGGTATTGAATTTTCCAAAGAGGCAAACAGTAGCGAACAACCTCCTAGCTATCAGGGTCAACTGGTTAATGTTAGTCCCAGGGGCTATTGCATTCAATGGTCCGAATCACCAGCCCCCAACCTTAAAACCGGTGAGGTTATTGCTATCAAGGAAGAAAAGTTACAGCACTGGAATCTGGGAATCGTACGCTGGATTCGCCAGGGCGCTGAATATGGAGCCCAGATAGGAGTCGAGTTGCTAGCGCCGAACAGTCGTTCCTGTGGTATCAGGCAGTTGCACAAAACCGGCGTGCCGGGTGACTACCTGAGAGCACTTTATATTCCCGAGATACGTGCTATTGGCCAGGATGCATCGGTCATCACATCATTGAGACCATTTAACATTGGCAATAAAGTCTCTATTAACCTTGATGGTATCGATACCAAATTCCAGCTAACAAAAAGAGTAACATCAACAGGTATTATCAGCCAGTTTCAAATACGACCTGTGGCAAAAAAACCGCTTGAAAATACACGTTCAAAAACGACTGATGAGACCGATGATTTTGATAATTTGTGGCGCCAGCTATAGATTCATTTGCTTCTCACAGAACTACAGACTAAACATATACACATATATAGATAGAGAGAACAAAATATTGCCAAGCTGACATACCCATGACAAACATAATGTCAATCGTCAAACAGCAAAACCCTCGACGCATTAACACTTTCTTATGACAAATGGACTAGTGGTGTGAAGTCTGACCGTTTGTCACTATACTTTAACCATTAATCAATAAATCTTTTTCATACTGAATTATATATGAATGCATCTGCTAGCAGCGCCATCCGAATATTGTTTATACACGACACTCAAAATGATGCTGAGCCAGTCGCAAATGCCATACGCAACTCTGGCCAAGCGGTTCGCAGCCACTTCATTGCATCTCTTGACGAGCTTAGTCATGTATTGGAAGAACAGACTTGGGATTTAATGATCGCCAAATTGAATACAGATACTGTTGATGTCTCAGATGCTACAGGCATGATTCAACGCGATGGCAAAGATCTACCAATTATCGGATTGATCGACGAATACGATAGTGAAATCATATCCAGTGCTCTGGATATGGGTATGGTTGACGTCATTGTAGAATCGGCCGAGCAACACCTTGTTCAAGCCGCTAAAAGAGAAATGGCGTCCCTGGCTGATCGCAGGAACCTGAGAACTCAACGTATCACTCTGCGCGAAACTGAAAAACGTTGCCAGCTGCTATTGGAAAGCTCGGTGGATGCCATTGGTTATGTGCATGAAGGCATGCACATTTATGCCAATCCGATTTATATGAAAATGTTTGGCTATGATGACTTGGAAGAACTTCAGTGCACGCCAATTATGGATCTTGTCGCCAGTGCTCAAGTCAACAAACTCAAAGAAGCGCTGAAATCCAACCCAGAAGGCGACACCACCGAATTTACCACTATTGGTGAACATTCTGATGGCTCGAACTTCGATATTCAGATGTCATTTTCTGCCGCCAGTTATGAAGGTGAGCCCTGTACTCAAGTTGTTATACGTCGAAATACGGCTAACAATGAAGCGCTGGAAGAAAGAATCAAGGAAATTTCATCGCTGGATATAGCCACCGGCCTGCACAATAGGATTTATTTTAACGAGCAACTGGAAAAAGCATACGAACAGGCTGTCATGTCCTCCAAGCGACAGTTGGTCGTTCATTTAGGTTTCACGAACTTTAACGAAATCAAATCTCAGGCTAACGTTTCCGACTTGGATGAAGTTCTCAAACCATTGGCTGATGCATTGAAACAATACATCCGTGACGCTGCATTACTGGCACGATATTCAGATGAAATGTTTGCATTGATGTTTCCAACAGCCGACTTAGCATCGGTTCAAACCAAACTGGAACATATGCAGGACAAAATTGCTGACATGCTGTTTGAAGCTGCCGGGAAAACTGTTCAGGTACAATTGGTCAGTGGTATTGCCCACATAGATGAGTCCTGCAAGAGTGGCAATGAAGCATTGGTGCATGCCGACCAAGCCTATTCGCAGGCTGTGAAACAGAATACGAAAACAGCCTACTTTGATAAATCAGATATCGCCAATCTGGCGGACAACTCGCTGATCACCAAAATTGACCACGCTCTGACACATGATAAATTGCGCGTTCAATTCCAGCCGGTCATGAGTCTGCGCGGCGACAGCAAGGAACATTATGATGTGCTGGTACGCCTGACAGATAAAGATGGCAGCGATGTATTACCAAAAGAATTTCTGCCCGCCCTCGAAAACAGTGATCTCAATGGGAAACTTGACCGCTGGGTTGTAGAAAACGCACTTATAGCACTTTCAGGACATAGAAAACGCGGCAACAATACTCAGATTATGGTACATCTGACTCCAGCGTCCATTCAGGATCCAACCTTCCTGCCTTGGGTAAACAGCCAATTGAAAGAGAAAATGGTTCCCGGCGACGCGGTTTGCTTCCAGATTACTGAGGCTATTGCATTGAGCTATCTGAAAGCAGCTAAAGCCTTCAGTAAAGGTCTGTCCTTACTGAAATGCCAGCTCTCAATTAATCATTTTGGTATGTCAGATAAAGGAATGGGCTTGACTCGACACCTGGATATTAACTATGCCAGTATCGATGGTTCCTATGTTGAGGACTTGGTAAAGACCGGTCAGACCTCAAGTAAATTGATCGACTTACTGAAAAGCATCCATCAAAACGATATCAACTCCATCGTGCCCAAAATTGAAAATGCGGAAGTACTGGCAGCCCTATGGGAACTCGGAGTCAACTATATTCAGGGATACTATCTGCAGGCACCGCTGGATGGTATGAACTACAACTTTGATGCGGACGAAGAAGAGGTCGGATAATTCCGACCTCAATCACTGTGGCATCAACTATGAATTTCCTGATCCCGAAAGCCCAGAAAATAAAGGACACCATCAAGCCCTAATGTCGATAGTGAGTGGCGAGCACTCTCCTTAACAATCGGCTTGGCCCGGAACGCAATCCCCAAGCCAGCCTCGGATAGCATCGGTAAATCATTGGCACCATCACCAACAGCGATGGTCTGCTCGATACAGATACCTTCCTGCTTAGCCAATTGCTTTAACAGCCGGGCTTTCATAGCGCCATCGACGATATCGCCTTGGACCTCGCCTGTTACCTTGCCATCAACAATATCGAGCTCATTGGCATAAACAAAGTCAATCCCCAGCTCTTTTTGTAGATAGCGCCCGAAATAGGTAAACCCACCAGACAAAATAGCCGTTTTATAGCCATAAGCTTTCAAAGTATGAATTAATCGATGCGCGCCTTCGGTAATCGGTAAACGACGCGCAATATCAGCCAAAACAGATTCATCCAGGCCTTTCAACAACGCCATTCGGCGCCGAAAGCTGGTTTGAAAATCAAGTTTGCCCTGCATTGCCTCCTCGGTTATCGCCGCAACCTGCTCACCAACCCCAGCAGCACGCGCCAGCTCATCGATAACTTCCGCCTCAATCAGCGTAGAATCCATATCAAAACAGACTAGGCGACGATTACGACGATAGACAGAATCAACCTGAAAGGCGACATCCACATTCAAGGACGAGCTGATCTGCAAAAACTGCTGACGCAAAGTATCGAGATTATGCGGCTGCCCCTGCAAGATCATTTCAATACAAGCCTTATCAGTGCTTGAATCTTCATGATGAGATACCCGTCCGGTTAAACGACTGATGTCTTTGATGTTCAACCCTTGTTCGGATACAGCTTTGGTTATATGAGCCAGCTGCTCGGCGGTAACCCGCCTGGCAAGAATCGTCAGCACAAAACGATCCTTACCCTGCTGATTAACCCACTGCTCATAAGCTTCATCGCTGACCGGCGTAAAGCGGACATGAATATTCTGCTCGTGCGCCTGATAAAGTAGCTCTTTCAACATGGCAGCACTATCGGATGAAGCTGGCAACTGCACCAGCATACCCAGAGAAACCTGATCGTGAATGACCGATTGGCCAATATCGAGAAGAGTCACATTGGCTTCAGCCAGAATATGACTCAAGCGAGCGGTCAGACCAACCTGATCCTGTCCACTCACCTTAAGCATGAGAATGGTACTCAACGGATTCTCCGGGTTATTTTTTCAGAGCATCCAGAGATTTCAGTGCCTTTTCAGCAACATCCTGAAGATCCAGAATCAGATCATCAGTTTCGTGCGTTGACAATGCCCGAATACGATCACGCGGACTCATTTTCAGCAGACCATTCTGCAGAGCCAATAACTGTTCTTCTAGGGTTTTCACTGCTTCACTCATCCGTCAACCTCATCTGATTGCTGTTGGGTGCATATTAAGGCACCAATACCATGATTTTTGCCACCGAGCTGATTACTATAGAGCTCCGCGGCGGAACGCCAGCTATTGTATCGACAAAGGTATTTTATTCCACCACCATGAAAACTCTGAATTGGATATTTCAACCCTTAACCGCAATAGCCCTGTCCATGCTGGTTATGTTGAATGCTATTTTTTATTTCACCTGGTTTCAGACTGGCTACGACAAATTGAAACAGGCCCATCAACAGTTAGGAAACAGTCTGGTTAAACACCTTGCTTTTGAGACAATAGCGCCACTGTCATCGGAAGATCGGGTTGTACTGTCCAACCTACTCAACCGGTTTGCCGATGAACCTTTTGTACTAATGGCAAGCATCAATGCTGAAACCGACAATGGTTTGCACCTGAGTTCCAGTACCAAACAGCAATCCGTCGAGCAAGGCGATGAATTTCAGTTTCCAATACATTTCTCAAATGAACTACTCGGTACGGCACATCTGGTACTCAGCAGAGACAGACTGACTCTCTGGTATTCTCAGGCCATTTCCTCTTGGGTGATTTTTAATCTGATCAGCCTTGCAAGCCTGGCTGCTTTTATTTATTTGAAAACGCATGTCCATGAGCGCCAATGGCATAAGCTTGATCAGCAGCTATCTCAACAACTGCCTGAAATCGCCAGCCAACTATCAGGTACAGCTGAGCAAAAGCTAACTCAGCTTATGAACTTATTAAACCGACCTATCACTCGTCAGGGTGAATTAATGAAGCAAATTCAGACTCAGGTCGCTGATGGCGATACAGAAAGGCTGATTGAGCAGATTGCATTAGTCTCCAATGAAGGCAGTTACCAAGAAATCGCACTGGTTTCCATTCAATGCCAAAACTGGGATGAGTTAATTCGTAGCTATCCAGCCAATGAGCTGCAAACGCTCTGGTCACACTATGAATCTGCCATGATGCGAGTCAGCGAACTGTACTCGGGTATTGTATTACCCGATGGCTTTACTCTGGTTTTCGGTTTGGTGGATGATGATGAATTTGTTTTCAACAGCATCTGCGCGGCGCGCGTTATTCAACTGGCTTTACAACAATATGCCGCACGGTCCTCTGCAGCAAAACCGGTTTTTGGGATTGCAATCAGCTCCGGGCCAGCGTTTGTCAGTAAGACGCACAAACATGGCATTCCGCTGCCATTGGTCACAGGCGATGCCGAAGTCTGGCTATCTCAACTACGAGCTTTACAGCCGACAGATCAAATTATAATGGCCGAACCCGTGCTTCAGGATGAACACGCCAACAAAAATATAGAAGCCAGCTTACTGAGGGATATAACACTGACCAATGGTCATCGATTAGAGGTATGGGAGCTGGATCGGTTAACGGTCAATGACGACCTGCTGCATTCGCAAGCACGCACCCTGACAACCTCGATGGAGCTGTGACCGTGACAGAACTTTGCGCCGTATCCGATCTCAATGAAGGATCATCAATAGGGTTTCACAGCCATCGAGGCCCGGTTTTTATTGTATTTTATGATGGCCAGATCCATATCTACAAGAACCGGTGCCCACATAGAGAAACCAACCTGGAATTCCTGGAAAACCAGTTTCTTGATGATGAGGGTCAACTTATCCAATGCTCAATGCATGGCGCCTTGTTCGAGATCAAGACAGGCCGCTGCCTTTCCGGTCCATGCCGAGGTGACAGCCTAAGCAAATTAGACTTTAAAATCCAAAACGGCAAAATTATCTTGCTCTAGTGTAGTGTTTCAAGACACTACACTAGTCCCAAACGCTCGGAAATCTACTGCAACTCAGATGTGTAGGGCACTTAAACTTGCCAATGCCGGTGGCAATTTGGTACCGACCTTTGCTCATCGAATCTGAGAAAATTTTCCGGGCAATAAACAAAGCCCGCGAATGCGGGCTTCCTTCAATAACTCAATCTTTATCCTGAATCCATAGCGGCGCAGTGCGCAAGCCATTGATTCCTCTTTGCTTCCCCAAAATTAGGGTGAACCTATGGGTGCACCTGCAATTTTTGAAAAACAAATAGAAATCAAGCCCTTACACCCTGCATCCACTTTGGAGTCACGGATTCAGATTTATAACAAGACTTACAGTTTGTCTGCATTACCAGACAGATACTCAGCAACGCCATCTGGAGTATTAACCATACCGGCATCACCTTTCTGCCAACCCGCAGGACAAACATGACCGTTTTCTTCAAAGAACTGCAGGGCTTCAACAACACGAACCAACTCATCGATGTTACGACCGATCGGCTCATCATTCATATGCTGAGCACGAACAACACCAGACTTATCGATAACAAATGAAGCACGGAACGAAACACCAGCCGGGTAATAACTGTCACCACCAATGGATTCAACACCAAAAGCCTTGCAAATATCATGATTCAACACCAAAAGCCTTGCAAATATCATGGTTCATATCACCAACCATGGTGTATTTCACCGGGCCAATGCCCCCCTGATTAATCGGGGTATTACGCCATGCATTATGAGTGAAGTGAGAATCCACTGAGACAGCGATGACTTCAACACCCAACTCTTTCAGACGCTCTACTCGATGATCCAAAGCGATTAGTTCCGAAGGACAAACAAAAGTGAAGTCCAATGGATAGAAGAAGACAAGCGCGTACTTATCTTTAATGGTTTCAGCAAAGCTGAAGCTGTCTACTATTTCTCCAGTGCCCAATACAGCAGGGGCAGTAAAATCCGGTGCTTTGCGTCCTAATAATACGCTCATGATATTTGCAAGGCTTTTGGTGTTGAATCCATTGGTGGTGACAGTTATTACCCGGCTGGTGTTTCGTTCCGTGCTTCATTTGTTATCGATAAGTCTTACCCGGCGAGTAGCGAGCAAGCCAACAACACCAATAGTCACAGCCCCAATAATTGGGCCAGTCAGCAATAACCAGATGTTCGGTGCAAAATTAATATCAAGCAGTTCTGTCTGCAAAAAATACAAACCAATTTCTGCACAAACTGCCGCTAACAGGCCTGCCAACCCACCGAGCGTCAGGAACTCAATTGCCAACGCACCCTGAACTAACCTGGCTTTAGCACCCAACGTCCGGAGAATTGCACTTTCCTGCAGCCGATTGTCCAACGTAGCCTGAATACTCGCCACCAGAACCACACAACCCGCCAATAAAACCAAAGCCAGAATAAACTCAACTGCCGATGTTACTTGCTCAATAATGCTTTGAAGCTGTTTTAGAATCAGATCAACTTCGATTACTGACATCGTGGGGTATTGACGCAATAATTCAACCAGCAAAGGCTTTTGACTATCACTCAGATAGAAACTGGTAAGATAAACCGCACCGCGCCCACCCAACACTTGCGAGCTGAAGATAATGTAGAAATTAGGCGACAGACTACTCCAATCGACGGTACGAATGTTATCTACTGGGGCCGTTACTTGCTGACCTCCGAATGCAAAGGTCAGCTCGTCACCGAGGTTGATTTCCAGGTGTTTGGCAAACTCTTGTTCAATGGATATCAATAATTTCTGTTGGTCTGTTGCGTCAAACCATTCGCCTTCGACAATTTTGTTATCTTCAGCCAGGTTCTGACTCCAAGTGTTGTTCAGCTCTCTGCGGTAATCATCACCTTCCGGATTCAAGCGCTCGATGCGCTGTTGAATATTTTCATCGCCAATTTTGATCAAACGGCCACGAATCATCGGATACAAAGGCGTGGACTGAATATTATGTTCAGCCAGGAAAGCCTGAAAACCGTCCCTCTCATCTTCAAATATATTGAAAGCGAAATGGTTAGGCGTTCCCTGAGGTAACTGATTTCGCCATTCGTGCAACAAGCTTGTTCTCAACAGTGTCAGCATAAACAAAAGCATTAACACCACAGCAAAGATCATGATCTGAAAACTATTCTGATTTCCATGTCGATACAGATTTGCCAAGCCAAGCCGCCAGGTGACGCCAAAATTGCCCCCCAGTCGGCGTGCAAAAATAATCGAAAGGCGAGCCAACAAACTCACACCAACAATAGCTGTTGTGCCAGCCAGAATGAGAACACCAGTAATAAACAGGCTCTGAGAATAGAGAAACACCAATGCGCAAACAGCAGCCGCACCCAGTGCAGTGGAACGCCATCGGCTGACCGTACCACCTGCAATATCGTCACGCAGTACTTTAGCGGGTGGAGTATGACGTAGAGCCCAGATTGGTGGCAACGAGAACGCCAGCAAACAAATCACACCAGTGACAAATCCAATCACAATCGGCTTTGCTGTGGCCGGAGCCAATTCGCGTGGGAGCATGCCAGAAAAGACCTCAAGAAATACCCAGTGGAACAGCCAGCCAGCGACCATACCCACTGCCACGACAACTATTGCCAGCACCGCCAGACTGCCACTATAGAGCAGCGAGATATTATCCGGCGTTAATCCCAGCGTTTTCAGCAAGGCTACATGAGATAACTGTCGAGTGGCGTAACGCCGGGACGATAGCGCTAGCGCAACACCAGCCAAAACGACACCAAGGGAACCGGCGAGCAACAGAAAGCTGTCGGCTTTTTCAAGCGTTTCCGTTACGCGCTCACTGGCATCTTCAACGCTACGCCAACGGTGATGTGGCGTTTCCAGCTGTTGCCATTGCTTATGAAAGGGTTCAACATCTCCGGCTAATAGCAGGCTATAGCTGACACGAGAACCAGTCTGTACGGAGCCTGTACGCTCGACATCGCGCAGATTCACCAGAATACTCGGGCTGAAGCCAAAGCCTGAACCGGTATTGTCGGGTTCACTGATCAATACTTTAGAGACAGTAAAATCGGCATCAGCAATTCCCACAACATCACCGACCTGAAGATTCAATGACGCCATAATCCTGGAGTTGACCCAGGCTTCACCAGGGCCGGGGCGGCTTATTACCCGGCGAGGCATACCGAACGGAACATCACTGACCTCAACTTGCCCCTTCAGAGGATATTCATCCGATACCGCTTTCACGGAAGACAACTGCGCGGCATTATTCCTGCCAAACGCCATCGCCTGAAAACGCACCAAATATGCAGTTTTTAACTTTAGTGCCTGGGCATCAAGCTGCCACTCATCAGGAATTGGTTGACTGCCTGTAATCTGGGCGTCAGCGGCCAATAGCGAGCTGGCTTCGTCAAGAATGGAGTTTTGGATACGGTCAGAGAACAAGCCAATTCCGGTCACTGTCATAACCGAGACTAATAAGGCCACGACAATGACGTTCAATTCGCCGCCCCGCCAATCCCGCCAGAGCAATTTCAAGGACAATCGAGCGACTGATCCGGCATTCATGATGTTACCTCAAACAGCTCACCAGCATTCATGCGCAATTGACGGGAGCAGCGGTTAGCTAACGTTTCATCGTGAGTAACCAGAACCAGAGTTGCTCCCTGGTCTTGATTGAGTTCAAACAGTAAATCAGCAATTTTTTCCCCGGTCTGAGTATCAAGATTGCCAGTCGGTTCATCAGCAAACAGAATAGGCGCGTGCGTGGCAAATGCACGTGCAACCGCCACTCGCTGCTGCTCACCACCGGAAAGTTGCTGAGGATAATGCGTTTCGCGCTCACCCAAACCAACTCGTTGGAGCCAGCTACGTGCAGTTTCTCTGGGTGAGCTGGCATTACTGACTTCCAATGGTAACATAACGTTTTCTAACGCAGTAAGACTGGGTAGCAGTTGAAAATTCTGAAATACAAACCCAACTTTTTCACCCCGTACCCGGGCACGAGCTTCTTCATCGATAGTGGTTATCTCAATGTCATCGAGCCAGACTTTTCCGCCACTGGGTGTATCCAGCCCGGCAAGCATTCCTAATAAGGTTGATTTTCCCGACCCGGAAGCACCCACAATGGCAACCGATTCACCCTGTTGAATCGACAAATCAATTTCCTTCAGGATGACCAGAGGCCCTTCACGACTGCTCACTTCCTGCCTAAGCTTATCGGTCTTAATCAAACTACGATGCTGTTCAACCATGACTTACCATTACCTCAATCGCAAAAACTTATTCAAGCCCATTTATTGGGGCTTAGTCTGCCTGATTGCTGTCTTTTCTGCTTCTTTTACGCAAGCCAAAACCATTTTGGTTCACGGCGACAGCTTATCAGCCGGCTATGGCATAACACCTGAAGAAAGCTGGGTCACTCTGTTAGCAGAACATTATGGTGACCGGCATCAGGTCATCAACGCCAGTATCAGTGGTGAAACATCAAGAGGCGGTCTCGACAGGCTCTCAGATTTACTGAAAACCCATCAACCCGATGTCGTTGTACTGGAGCTTGGTGCAAATGATGGATTAAGAGGTTATCCGATACCTCAGATCGCAAAGAACCTTCAGGAAATGATTGATTTAGCGAAGGCAAACAATGCCCAGGTGATCATATTAGGTATTCGTCTGCCGCCTAACCTGGGCAAACGTTACACAACACCCTTTTTCGAGAACTATGCCAGGCTGGCCAAGAGTAATGCTTTAGCTTATCTGCCATTCTTACTCGATAACGTCGCACAATACTCGGAGCTGATGCAATCAGATGGATTACACCCAACGGCTGAAGCACAGCCGTTGATTTTGCAAAACGTATTACCAGTGCTTGATCAAGCATTGAAACGTGCCGCCGCAAGCTAACGACGCACCAAGTCAACCCGATGAAGCACTTGCTGCTGAGACGCCATCTCGGACCAGAGTTTGGCATAGCTAACGGCTTGTCCAGGTATAAGGCGATCTGGCCACAAATCGGCCATCGGCAATAACACAAATGCGTTCTTGAACAACTCAGGACGAGGCAGCTCAACACCATCGAGAACACCTGAGTATTCACCGTAGGTGACGACATCAATATCCAGTGTTCGGGGACTGAACTTTGGCCCGGAACGCTCTCGGCCATTATCATCTTCAATTTTTTATAACCGCTGGATCACCTGCAACAACGGTAACCCAGTCTGAATAAGCGCGATAAGGTTTAGAAATGGACTGCCATCGAAGCCAACCGCAGCGCTTTCATATACAGGGGAGCACGTCACAGACTCAAACTCGGCCTCTAAGGCGGACAATCCTGCATTAATGTTCTGATATCGACGAACATTACTACCCAGGCTCAACGCCACATCGACAATCGGATTGTTCATGAGTACCTGCGCTGGATTTGAATACCGACAGCCTGGCAACCCAGCACAGCCTTCGGCTTATTAATTTTCAAAGTAATGGTATATATTCCGAATTCTTGATGAATCAAATCACACAATTGCTGAGCATAGCGCTCCAATAACTCAAATTTCTGTCTGGAAGACCAGCTGCGAATCCGTTTGGAAAGCCGATCATAATCGAGTGTAAACTGTAGATTATCGGTATTAGCGGCCTTTGAACAATCGTGATCGAGCCACAGGTCAAGAAACAACGGCTGCGGAGAGTGACGCTCATGCTCGTAAACGCCAATCAGGGTTTCGACCTCCAGGCCTTCGATATAAACCTTATCCATTTACATTGCCTCCAATTGATCAAGCGGCCATCTAGGCTGAATCTGTAACGCCAAGCCAGACTGATGCCCTGCCATCAAACGCAAACACCCGGCATACGCGATCATGGCACCATTATCGGTACAAAACTCTGTGCGGGGATAATAAAGCGCCGCCTTTTGCTTCGCTGCCATCCGCTGTAACTGCTCACGCAGCAGAGTATTGGCACTGACACCACCGGCAATCACCAGCCTCTTATAACCAGTTTCTTTTAATGCGCGACGACATTTAATGCTTAGTGTATCGACTACAGCTTCCTGGAATGCACAGGCAATGTCTGCCATGACAGGCTCAGGCACAACTTCATCAACAGCCTGCCGTGCAATTTCCAGACGAACTGAGGTTTTTAGGCCACTAAAACTGAAGTCCATACCTGGCCGATCAGTCATCGGGCGCGGAAACCTAAACTGCCCAGATTTACCGCTCATCGCCAATTTACTTAATAACGGACCACCAGGATATGGCAACCCCATCATCTTTGCTGTTTTATCAAACGCTTCGCCAGCGGCATCATCAAGTGTTTCACCTAGAATCCGATACTGGCCTGCCGAGGCAACATCAACCAACATCGTGTGCCCACCACTGACCAACAACGCAACAAACGGGTACTCAGGAGGGTTATCCTCAAGCATTGGAGCCAACAGGTGGCCCTCCATGTGATGAACCGCCACAGCAGGCACATTCCACCCCAGCGACAGTGCTGTTGCGGTAGAAGCTCCGACCATCAGAGCCCCGATCAAACCTGGGCCTGCGGTATAGGCGACGCCATCGACATCACCATAACGGATATCTGACTGTTTAAAAGTCTCATAAATCAAAGGGGTCAGTTTGCGTATATGATCCCGGGAGGCTAACTCTGGTACAACGCCACCAAACTCGGCATGCATTTTTACCTGACTGTATAGTTGATGTGCCAACAAGCCTTGTTCAGAGTCATAAACAGCAACGCCAGTTTCGTCACAAGATGTTTCAATACCTAAAACACGCATATCAATAAAGTCAGACCGAAAGGGGCGGTCATTCTAGCCGCTCAATACCTGACAGACCAGAAACATTACCTGACGACCAGAAACATTCGCCATAATCAGTCTTGCCAGCACCAAAGTTGATCAGTACACTTACGCGCCTTAAATTTCGGTACATCCGATTTTGATAAACCCACAAGTTTAGGAAGCATAAATGCCACACGTAAAAGTAAAAGATAACGAGCCATTTGACGTAGCACTGCGTCGTTTCAAGCGTTCATGTGAAAAAGCAGGCGTTCTGTCTGAAGTACGTCGTCGTGAACACTATGAAAAACCAACCTGGGTTCGTAAACGTGCTGCCGCTGCCGCTGTTAAACGTCATGCCAAGAAAATGGCACGTGAAAACAAACGCATGAACCGCATGTATTAATTTGATTTTCGTGGGTTAATTTCTATGTCTGAGCTCAAGCAACGCCTTACCGATGAAATGAAACAGGCCATGCGCGCCAAAGAGAAGGAGCGTCTCGGAACGATTCGACTCATATTGGCAGAGCTCAAACGTATAGAAGTTGATGAACGAATCGAACTAGATGATAACCGTGTTTTGTCGGTTCTCGACAAAATGTCCAAACAACGACGTGACTCTATAGCACAATTCGAAAGTGCTGGCCGCGAAGATCTTGCCGCAACCGAACGCTTTGAACTGGAGGTGATATCCACTTTTCTTCCTGCGGCACTGACAGATGCAGAAATTGATACTCTGATCGAAGATGCCATAAGCAATACTGATGCAAAATCCATGGCCGATATGGGCAAAGTTATGGGTTTAATCAAACCCAAAGCGCAAGGCCGGGCCGATATGGCTGAAATAAGCAAACGTATTAAGGCAAGACTGAGCTAAATCCTTCTTAACCTGCGTCAAACCTATTACACTGTTGCTCCTGACTGACTAGACGAGCTTTTGGAAGGCTATGGCCGGACTGATTCCCAATGATTTCATAGACTCATTGCTCGACAAAGTGGACATTGTCGAAATCATCGGAAATCGCCTCACGCTCAAGAAAAAGGGCAAAGACCACTGGGCATGCTGCCCATTTCACAATGAAAACTCCCCCTCCTTTTCTATTAACGCCAGCAAACAGTTCTACTACTGCTTTGGCTGTGGAGCATCTGGCAGCGCAGTAAAATTCCTTCAGGAATATGACAACCTAAGCTTTGTAGAAGCCATTGAAGAGCTGGCCCGCACTGCTGGGGTTGATGTTCCTCGCGAAGAAGTCAGCGAAAAAGCCAAACACAGACAACAACAGCGCAAAAGCCACTATGACTTAATGGACAGTTGCGCTGACTATTACGAACACCAGCTCTACCAGCACCCGACGGCCAACGAAGTACAGCAATATGTCATCGGTCGCGGACTCAGCGAAGAGATTGTCCGCACTTATCAAATCGGTTTTGCACCTGCGGGGTGGGACAACCTGATCCAGCATTTTCGTAACGACACAACCAACAAAGCGTTATTAGCCACCGGAATGCTGACACAAAATGATCAGGGCCGGGTTTATGATCGTTTCCGTCACCGCCTAATGTTCCCTATCAGAGATATCAAAGGTCGGGTTATCGCCTTTGGCGGCAGGGTAATGACTCCGAATGAAAAACCGAAATATCTGAATTCCCCCGAAACATCCATTTTTCATAAAGGACAAGAACTTTATGGCCTTTATGAAGCAAGAAAAAGCCTCAAAAACTTCGACAACATAATTATTGTTGAAGGCTACATGGATGTTGTCGCCCTCGCACAATTTGGTGTACGAAATGCGGTAGCGACACTGGGCACTGCAACCTCTGGTACACATGTGCAACGCCTATTCAAAATGACGGATGAAATCGTCTTTTGTTTTGATGGTGACGATGCTGGTCGAAGAGCCGCAGTTCGAGCACTGTCTAACACATTGCCTGAACTAAAAGATGGCCAACAGGCCAGATTTCTTTTTCTGCCGGATGGCGAAGATCCCGACAGTCTTGTTCGTAGTGACGGGCATGAGGGTTTCATGCGCAGAATCAAGCAAGCACAATCATTACCGGATTTTCTATTCCAACACCTGCAGACACAAGCTGATATCTCCCGCATTGACGGAAAAGCCAAACTGGCAAGTATCGCACAGGGCTGGATAGAGAAAGTCCCTGATGGCTTCTTCAAACAGCTATTATTGGGTCAGTTATCATCATTGATCGGGCTCTCCGTTAAGCAGATTCAAGATAACTACCAGCCCGCAGCACCCGAAATCATTCCAGAACAGAATTATCAGGTTGAACAGCCCAACGGATTTGCACAAGAACTGCCGCCTGAACAACCACCCGAGTACGGCGACTTACCGATTTATGCACCAATACAGCGCGAATTATCTGTTCGCATCGGCTTTGCTCACCGTGCACTGGCCTGGTTAATCAGGTTTCCGGAGCTGGTAAAAACGATAAACCTCAAATCTCTTGACAGGCTCTCATCGCAACCTGAGCACAAGCTTTTGCAACAGGTTGTCGAGCTCCTCCAGCAATCACCTAAACAGGATATGTATTTTGCATTTGATTATTTGTGTCAGCATGGGCTGCGTGAAGCTCTGGCGCCCATAGCCTCATCGGATTACCTATGGCTAGAAGCGGCTAATGAAGACCACAAAGATGAAAAGGTTTTTGCCGGCCTAGAGCTTGAAAAAATTATTAATGCCCTTACTCACAAAGCGCCTGATACCGAATATGAAACACTAAAAAAACGCGTCTTAGCGTTGGATTCATCCCTGACGGATGCCGAAAAGCAGCGATACCGCGAGCTGCTCAAACAAAGAAAGCAGTAATACAGAGTAATTTGACCGATTAATCCTTCATCAACGACGGCAAGAAACGAAAGCATTGGACAAATGCCAGAATTTGGCTAACTTGTTGATTTACTGTACACTATCGGGCTATTTGCTTGCGTCTATAACTATTACAGAGCTTACAGGTTTTCTATGGCTGAAAAATCTCAGCGTCAGTCACGACTTAAAGAACTGATTGCCAAAGGTAAGGAACAGGGCTACTTGACATTTGCTGAAGTCAACGACCATCTTCCGGAGGAGATCAACTCCCCGGATCAAGTCGAAGACATCATCGCAATGATCAACGATATTGGTATCGAAGTCTTTGAACAGGCTCCAGATGCCGATCAACTACTGCTTAACGAAAACGAAAAAAGCACCGATGAAGATGCGACCGAAGAAGCCGCAGCCGCCTTAGCAGCTGTGGAATCCGATACTGGCCGCACTACTGACCCGGTGCGCATGTACATGCGCGAAATGGGCACTGTTGAACTGCTGACCCGCGAAGGCGAAATTGTCATCGCCAAACGTATCGAAGAAGGTACTCGTGAAGTCATGCAGGCGATGGCGTTCTATCCAGGCGTTATTGAAAGCATCATTACTGCCTATGAAGGTACACTTGAAGAAGAAGGCGGTCGTCTTTCGGACATTCTGACCAGTTTTCAGGATCCCGACGAAGCAGATCCACTACCAGCGGCTGATTCACCAGATGCCATCCAGGCTGATAATAGCGACGACCTCGACGATGATGAGTCAAGCTCAGATGATGAAGGTGATAACGGTCCAGATCCAGAGCTGGCAGCGGAGCGCTTTACTCTATTGAAAGAGCAGCTGGTAATTGCACTGAAAAAAATCGAAGAAAAAGGTCGATATAGCAAAGAAGCTCACTCGGCCCTGACCGAGATGGGAGAAAACTTCTCCTGCTTCAAGTTAACGCCAAAAGCTTTTGATGACTCTATTGATCCGATCAAATCTTCAGTGAGTGAAATTCGAAGCCAGGAACGCAAGATAATCGAAATTTGTGTTCGCACACTGAATATTCCTCGCAAGACTTTCATTGAACTTTTCGTCGGCCACGAGACTGAAGATGAATGGTTAACCGCAATTTTGGAAGACCCTAAGTATTCAGACGAAGCCTTTCGCTATGAGGTTGAATTACGCAGAGCTCAACGAAAAATGCGCAATATTCAGAAATCGACCGGGATTACTCTAGCTGAAATAAAAGATATTCATCGCAGAATATCTATCGGTGAAGCTCGCGCTCGCCGCGCCAAGAAAGAGATGGTTGAAGCTAACCTGCGATTGGTTATTTCTATTGCTAAAAAATACACCAATCGCGGCTTGCAATTCCTGGATCTGATTCAAGAAGGTAATATTGGCTTGATGAAGGCGGTTGATAAATTTGAATATCGCCGAGGTTATAAATTCTCTACCTATGCAACATGGTGGATTCGCCAGGCAATTACACGCTCTATTGCAGACCAAGCACGTACTATTCGAATTCCGGTTCACATGATTGAAACCATCAATAAACTGAACCGCATTTCGCGTCAGATGCTTCAGGAAATGGGCCGCGAACCAACGCCGGAAGAACTGGCCGAACGTATGGATATGCCAGAAGATAAAATTCGCAAAGTACTGAAAATATCCAAAGAGCCGATTTCACTCGAAACGCCGATTGGTGATGATGAGGACAGCTCATTGGGCGATTTCATTGAAGACAATACAATGGAGCTTCCAGTCAACTCCGCGACCTCAACTGGCCTGCGTGATGCGACCAAGGAAGTCCTGGCTGGTCTGACGGCTCGTGAAGCGAAAGTATTACGCATGCGCTTTGGTATCAATATGAATACTGATCATACACTGGAAGAGGTGGGCAAACAGTTTGATGTAACTCGAGAGCGAATTCGTCAGATTGAGGCAAAAGCGTTACGCAAGTTGCGCCACCCTTCCCGCTCTGACCATTTGCGAAGCTTTATCGACGAGTAAACAGGCTACCAAAATAACATGGTATTTCACTAATACCATATTAAAGCAACAGCTTGTTATCAGAAAAACCGCGACATTGTTCGCGGTTTGTTTTAACCTGAATCCGTAATTCCATCGCGGCGTAGTGCTCAAGCCATTGATTTCTCATTGCTTCCCAAAAATCGGGGGAACCTTTTGAACCTGCGATTTTTGAAAAACAAATAGAAGCCAAGCTCTTACACCCTACATCCACTGAAGAAATCACGGATTCAGTTTTTAAATAATCCAACGAAAAACTGGCAGTTCAAAAACTTGTCATCTAATATAAAAAAATCTTACTTTCTCTTCTTACATACGATATTCCAATCAAAAGCAGTGTTTCTCCACTGATGCCAACGAGTGTTGACCCGCATCAAAACTCTTTTTTGAAATAAAAATACATTCCCATAACAAATATTCTTTAATTCAAAAAGAGAATGCAGTATGACACAGACTCTCAACGCACCACCATCAAACAAGCATGAAGATTCTTCCTCTGGAACCTACCGCGACCTGCACAGACCTTCGAAGGAATTCGACAAGCGCTCAGATTATCTCGATCATGAACTGACTATCATGAAACCACGCCGCTGGCGATTAAATTTGCCAGGTCGGGATTTTCGGTTTGAATGGGAGGACCTGGTGCCTGCGCTGGCAGGTACAATCGGCATAACCGTGATGTACTCAGCAGTGATGAGTTCGTGGGCAAATGGCTTTGGCCTCGACGCCAACTTTATCATTGAAAATGTTCGAGTAGAGATGCTGGTATCTGCTTTCTTTTTCTGCATCATAACTTCTGGCTTTCTTAACCCCCGGGCAAATCTTGCCGGTAATCATGGCCCAATGATTCCGCTAATCGGCATGATTGCTGCGTCAGGTGCGCACCCTCTGGCACTGGCCATTCTACTGGGCAGCTTTGGCTTGATCCTTAGCTTCACAAAAGGAGGCTCCCGCCTGGTCACCCTCACCGGCGATGGCGTTGCAGGCGGTCTATTGGTCTACCTGGGGCTATCCGGCTCACTCTCTCAAATTAACTCACTGATTGCCTGGTCGGCAGATGTTGGGCCTGCTTATGTGGGTTTTGCAGTTTTACTGGCAAACATCTTCGTTTATGCCTATCTTGCACGCATAGGCAAACGCTGGCTTGCAATTCCCCTCTGTTCAGCCGTAGCAGTGGTTTTAGCCCTACTGCTGGGCGCACCATTCGCCTTTGAAACATCTCCTGGTCTGCCAAACCTGAATCCAGCCTACTGGTGGGGTTCAACTGAAACAGGCTGGAAACTGGGCTTGCCAACCGCTCAACATTTCATAGCCTCACTGCCATTTGCACTGTTGGCAGTTGCGATGTGGTCACCAGACTTCCTCGGCCATCGAATATTTCAGGAACTGAATTACCCTTCTTCAGCTAAAGACACTCTGATGGATGTCGACGATACGATGACTGGCTGTTCACTTCGACAAATTGTCGGCACCGCCTTTGGTGGTGGTAATGTCACCTCTTCATGGGGTACCTATATGATTCCAGCAGCCATCGCCAAGCGACCAATCCCGGCTGGAGGTATCATTCTGGGGGTACTATGCATCATCGTGGCAGTATTAGGGTATCCAATGGATGTTGCAGTATGGCGTCCAGTCATGAGTATCGCGCTGCTGGTTGGTGTATTCCTGCCTCTACTGGAAGCGGGTATGCAAATGGTTAAAGAAACCAAAGATACTCAATCTGCAGGTATTACAATCTTTGCTTCCGCTGTTGTGAATCCAGTATTCGGTTGGGCTATTTCGATGCTTTTGGACAACAATGGTTTAATCGGAGATAAAGAACGAGCTCAGCAACTTTCATTCGCCGACAGAATTGTCATACCTCTGGCTGCATTCCTCATTTCTGGCGCAGCAATGGCGGCTGTAGGCATGTTGCCAGGTATTCCAGCCTTTGCGAGCTTCTGATTAAATCACTAAAAACAACGGTTTAATGAAACAATCCGATTATCACCTTACTGATAATCGGGTTATTCTATTTGACAATATTCATAATGCTGATTAGCCTGCATTTATATTAAAAATCAGCGCTATTTAAATGCCTCACCCTGATATTTTCCGGAGCACATTTATTTCGACCAAACGTCTGGTCGCGATCCTTTTCCTGATATTTCCGATTTCTGCGTTCAGTAAAGGCTTACAAGCGGATTTCTGGTTGCAGGATGATCACTACAGCGAGACGCAATTACTGAATACTGATACGGCTCATCTGCAGGAGAGAGAGAGGTTGCTCCCCCGAACAGGTGGCGAGTTCTGGCATGTTCTGGATGTTTCACTTAAGAGTCCGGCAAAATATGTAATCGATTTCACCAGCTCGTCGGTTGTCGGTACTTATACTCACTTCCTGTTCAATAAAGACACAGGACAATTGATAGAGTTAATGGAAGGAGGAATTCTTTCCAAGGAACTAAACCCTTACTTTCTTCGCCATGGCCGAAATATTGAGCTACCTGCAGGAAACTTTCGCATCGTTACAAAGATGGACAGTCCTTTTCTACTAGCACAGCCAAAGCCTGCTTTGTTTAATCAACAGCAATATATAAAATCCATAAAAACCGGCAATACCATTACTATGCTGGGCCTTGGGGTTTTTCTAGGGCTGGGCGCTTACTATTTTGTACTGGGCATTACGCGAAGAGATCCGACTGATTACCTTTATGCTACATTCATTCTGTGCAACCTGGTTTACAACGGTACAGCGCTGAACGTATTCAGTGATGTCTTTAATATAAAATTCTTTTACAGCATCGGCTTTCCAATTATGGTCTCCAACATTGCCTACATTGGCTTTGTTATGAATCTCTTAAAAATTAGTAAGCCACAAACCCCGTTATTGTATCACTTAGGCATTGCCGCAATGGCATTATTGGGGGCATTTTGGCTAATCGCTCCGTTTATTCCGAATTACAGCCTAGAGTTCGCTCGCATAGGCGTCGGGGTTTTCGCAGTCTATGGTATTTCATCAGGCATCATTCGCATGATCAATGGCCTGCGAATTGCTCGCTACTATCTTATAGCTAACACGGCATTTATTGTGCCAGGTATTATTGCCATTGTGCTTAACTCAATCAATTACAGCACGATATTGATTGAACACGTTGGTCTGGTGGCGGTCTCATTAGAAGTCATTCTACTTTCATTAGTACTCAATATGCAGTTGAGCACTGTGTACAAAGAAAAATCTGCCAGTTTATACGCAACTGAGGAAGCACTGAAAACGGCTAATGAAGCAATTCGTACCAAAGAACGTTTTCTGGCGAATATCAGTCACGAATTACGAACACCATTGAACGCAATTCAAGGCTCAATCGACCTGCTGCCAGAAGAAAAATTAGACAGTGAAGACCTTGAACGTCTTAATATTATCCGGCATTCCTCCAATTTTTTGCTTTTTCTGATTAATGATATTCTGGATCTGGCGAAGTTGAATGCAAACAAGCTATTGCTGGATAAACACCCTATCGATTTGCCGACTTTAATAAATCAGGTCGGCTCCATTTATCAGGCTATCGATAACAGAAGTCCTTCAACAATATTTCGTATCGAGATTGGAGATAACGTTCCTCGATGGGTCATGGGTGATGAAAAACGTATAGAACAGGTTATTGCCAACCTGCTGAGCAACGCTTACAAGTTCACCAATAAAGGTTACGTTTTATTGTCTGTATCGGTGGTTGACGATTACCTTCGTTTTTCAGTTCAGGACACTGGCATTGGTATCCAGTCTGAAAATCTCGACTCGATGTTTGAAGAATTTACCCAGGCTGACTCTTCCATCTCTCGTCAGTATGGTGGTACAGGCCTCGGGCTGAGAATATCCTCTCGCTTGGTTGAATTAATGGGTGGTCATCTGAAAGCAACCAGTAAACCTGGCATCGGCAGCGACTTTTATTTCAACATCCCTTTGGAACAGGTTCAGGATATTTTGGAGCCTTCCGATGAAAGTTCCGGCCCAAAAGAATTGAACAACACATTCTCTGGCTATCGCATAGCGGTAGTCGATGATAATTCAGTCAACCTGAAAGTTATGAGCGGTCTATTAAACAAACTACAGATCAACGGTCTGTGCTTTAACAACGCCGACGACGCTCTGCAGTTTTTTCAGGAAAACCCTGTGGATCTGGTAATGATGGATGTACAAATGCCTCATACTGATGGCCTGACCGCCACTAAAATACTGCGCAAAAGAAGCTTTGACAAACCCATTATTGCCTTTACCGCAAACTCCAGCGATGAAGATCAGAGAGCCTGTATCAAGGCGGGCATGGATGATCTACTGATAAAGCCAATCACACAAAAGACACTAACCGCCATATTGAATAAATGGTTGCCCAATCAATCAGAGACAGAGGCGGCAAAAACAGAGATCTGAATTAAGTTCACTGCACAAAAGACCAATCGAAATTAATAAATCCAATACAAAATCACTAGAGCGTGTTGGTGCTTGTGGATTGAATTCTGTTCAATTTGAATGCTTTTTTTGAGCGAGGCGTGTGCGGTTTAGTCATCTAAATAAACACGACTCAACAAAGCTCAGGAAGCATTTAAATGAACCAGCAAACATCAACACGTTCTAACATTCTTCCGGGAAAAATACGGTAACTTTCCCTGTTATTCGATAAACCAACAACCCAAACCATTCATAGCTGACTTTCTCCAATTCCCACAAATGATCGGTAAATCCCCAGGAAGGCTTCCAGGTCTGTTCTGTATAAAAATGGTCGACGGGATAAGGTATTACAGGCCAGCCAAATCGACAGAATATTCCAACGCTTCGTGGCATATGATACGCACTGGTAATCAACCACCAGCGCTCACCTGCTTTGGGTGATGCCAATTTACGACTGAATTTAACATTCTCGAAAGTATTACGGCTCTCACGTTCAAATAAGACACGTCCTGACTCTATTCCAAGATCTTTATAGAGTCGTTCAGCAATATCGGCTTCTTTCAAGTCCTGATGCATAAGGCGGCCACTGCCACCGGTAAAAACCAATTTCGCATCAGGATAACGACGAGATAGGCTGATAAATGCCAGTTCCCTTTCAGCGGCTTGATTTAATTCCCATTGATTCCAGTAGTCTGCAACAAAAGGACGCCACGCTCCGCCAAGAACAATAATACCATCCGGCGATGGGGCCGTTTCTTCTGGTAAATGGGAGTAGGATTCAAGCGGGTAAACCAGCCATTGCCCAACCGAGTAAAAACCAATTAGCAGGATGCTGATGATTTCGACCACCCATAACCCTAGAGCCAATCCGTTACGCCTTACTTTGGATAATAACCAGGCAATAACAGGTATTATAAGTAACCAGGTTGCTGGCGACAGCAACAGTCGTAATACTTTTGAAAGAATATAAAAAACTGAATCCATTAAAACCTCATAACACTGACAAATCTACACCGAACGACGACCTTAACGGATCAGCCACAGGATTCAGGTCAAAGACTTACCCGTACAGCACAGAATCAGAAAAATAAAAACTCAACGCGGAAAATGACCTGCATACTTGTTAATCCATTCCTGAGCAGCCTGCTCACCATTTAAAACACGCCCTTCCTTTTCATAGACCTGCCGCTTGTAATGTTCGATATGACAAACCTGCTCAACCATTCGAAAACTGAACACTTCCGATGATGTCTGGAAATTCACACCAACATGATAGACCGCATCCACTCGACGACACCATTTAACAGTGCAACCTGCTTCAAAACAGGGATCTTGGACATAAATGTTTACATGAATCATCTCCCCAGGGGCAATGTATTGCTCAGTCGCAAAGCGCAATCCACCTGCACTGACATCCAGCATAGCATTATGAATGCAATAATAATGATCCTTCAGAGTACAGCTGATCGGTATATCCGTAGGATGTCGGATGTAGTGACGCATAAACCCGCCTTGTTCTAAGGTCTCCAGTCATCCA
>JARRJP010000033.1:0-27472 GCA_037389025.1 Reinekea sp.
CGCACCAACTTTGGGTAATCACTGAGCTATCATTATAAGACCAGTTGACTTGCCAGCCATTAATAGTGCTGGACGTATTATTGGTAATAACAACTTTTCCCTGAAAGCCATCTGGCCAGGGATTAATAATCAAATGTTCGCAGTTCACATTGCCCTGAGGAATAGGTTCTGTGCCTCCATCAGGGTCATCATTATCCCAGTTCGAAATCACACTTTTTACATATGTACCTGAAGCAGTTAAATCAGTTGCTTCCCAATATCCATATGGGTTTGCGCCAGGAACTATTATTGAAGCACCCTCGTTTTTATCACTCACTGCCCAATTAAGATGAGTCAGGTTGTGTTCTTTTAGAAACGCCATCCATTCATTGCTACTGACTTCAGCGACATCAATCCATCCCTGTGGTGTCGGACATTTCAGAAAGCGGTGAATATCCGCCATGATTTCTTCGGTTACTGCGTGATCCATAGTATTTCACTGATGATTAAATGAGTTAAGACGAGGGCATTATAGGAAGATCCCTTTCTATTGCCATGACTCGCATCAAAGATAACGGTATAAACTAGAATAATCACAGCAAAACTCTAAAATTCGCCGCCTTAATTTGATCGGACCATTGAAGATGCCTTTTCCATTCGACCCAGCCAATTATCAGAATCAACTGGATGAAAAAACCAATCGACTGAAAACACTGTTGTCCAACTGGGATCATCCAGAGCTGAAGGTATTTGCATCATCACCGGAACACTACCGAATGAGGGCGGAGTTTCGCTTCTGGCATGACGATGATCGCTCGTTCTTTGCAATGTTTCGTCCGGAAGATCGTCGCGTCCCGATTGAAGTCGAAAACTTTCCGGTTGCAACATTAACGATCAATGATCTAATGCAAAAGGTTCGCGATGCGGCTCATAAGGACGATGAAATTCGCAATCGGCTGTTCCAGGTTGACTTTCTGACCACCCAGTCCGGTGATGCTCTGGTTACGCTGATTTATCATCGCCAACTCTCGGATGCATGGACAGCGCGCGCGCGTTACTGGCAAGAACAATGGGGTGTTCCTGTAATTGGTCGGGCCAGAAAACAGCGCTTGGTTCTGGAACGCGATTTCGTCACTGAAACGCTCAATATTGAGGACACGCCGTTCAGCTTCCATCAGTACGAAAACAGCTTCACCCAACCCAATGCTGGCGTTTGCGAGCAAATGGTCAGTTGGGCTGTCCGCCATACCAAAAACAGTAAAGATGGTGACCTGATGGAGCTGTATTGCGGCAATGGTAATTTTTCCATTCCAATGGCTTCAAACTTTCATCGTGCACTTGGAACGGAAATTTCGCGAACATCCGTTCAGTCGGCTCAGGAAAACATTGAACTTAACAGCTGTGATAACCTAACCATCGCCCGCATGGCCAGCGAAGATCTTTCCAAAGCCTGGCTACATAATGAACCTAACCGTCGCTTTCGGGAATTTGATATCGGCAGTTACAAGTTCGATACCATTCTGGTTGATCCGCCACGCGCAGGCCTTGATGATGACACCATTAAGTTGCTGAAAAAATTCCGTCGCATTATTTACATTTCATGCAATCCGGAATCGATGGTCAACAACATTGACGCATTGAAAGATAACTATACGATCCGTCATTGTGCGCTATTCGACCAATTCCCATACACTCATCATATGGAAGCTGGCGTAATATTGGAGCGGGATGATAGCCAGAGAATGGACGGTTAACACTAATACCTGAATCCGTGACTCCTTCAGTGGATGCAGGGTGTAAGAGCTTGATTTCTATTTGTTTTTCAAAAATTGCAGGTGCCCCCATAGATTCACCCCAATTTTTGGCAAGCAAATAGGAATCAATGGCTTGCGCACTGCGCCGCTATGGAGTCACGGATTCAGGTAATAGCGATCACCCATCAGACTCACGGCAATTCTACGTGAACCACCGCAATCACGGTGCTCACCAAGGACAATGCCCTGCCAGGTACCCAGAACCAACTGACCTTGGTGTACAGGAATTGAGAGGTTAACCCCTAACAAGGCACTTTTGAGATGCGCTGGTAAATCATCCGCGCCTTCATAGGTATGGATGTAGTTAGGATCATTCTCTGGCACAACTTTATTAAAATAATATTCCAGATCCTGCCTGACCGTAGGATCAGCATTCTCATTCAGACTTAGTGAAGCTGAGGTATGCTGTAACAATAGCGTCAACAGGCCAGATTTTATCGTCGCAAGCTCAGGTATCTGTTTTACAATCGGTTCAGTGACTAAGTGAAACCCACGTCTATGTGAGGGTAAACTGATTACTTTTGAAATAAACATTTTTTCTCGGAGTATTGAAACGTGCTTTCATCTTATCGCCTTGAGCGCATACCTCAAGAGCCGGGATTACAGGCCTGGAATGCCGCTGATGAGTTATTACTCAAACGCGATATCGAATTATGCACCGGCCAAATACTATTGCTGAACGACTCTTTTGGCGCACTAGCGGTTACGCTCGCCGATAAAGAACTATGCTGGTGGAACGATTCGGCAATGGCACATGATGCGCTAAAGTTAAACTGTGCAACGAATCAGGTTCGATTGCCAATCGTCAATCACCAATTTCCAGAACAGGCTGAGATTGATACCGTCATCATGCATCTGCCGAAAAGTCTGAACTTCTTTGCCTGGCAACTGGAGCAAATTCAGCAATGCCTGACTAACACCGGCTCCGTACTTCTACTCGGCATGGTCAAGCACATATCCAAAGGCCATATTGAGTTAATGACGCGCTATTTCTCCAATATCAATCCGGGAAGGGCCGAAAAGAAAGCCAGAGTTATCCAATTAACTGATCCAATCCCGCATTCTGAGTCCAAAGCATCTCACTATGCTATTGAATCACTCAATACAGACTTTACCCAGTTACCGGGCTGTTTTGCCGAAAACAATGCTGATCCAGGCGCACTGGTATTTATCGATTACTTGAAAACGCGGGCAAATTTCAATGCAGCACTCGATCTGGGTTGTGGTAATGGCGTGCTAAGCGTAGCGTTGACTCAAGCCAGTCAGACAGCAGCGATCACCTTGATTGACGAAAGCCAACAGGCACTGAACAGTGCGAAAGCCAACCTCTGTCACGCTAAGACAACAAACAGATTGCGCTTCATTCACTCAGATGGAACCAACGCGTTGGGTTCAGATGAACTGTTTGATCTGATCGTCTGCAATCCGCCCTTCCATCAGGGGTTTTCGCTAACAGAAAAAATTGCCCATAAATTGTTTTCTGATGCGCACAAACACCTGACATCGCAAGGAGAGTTCTGGGTTGTCGCAAACCGCCACCTACCCTACTACAGCGACCTGAAAAAACGATTCGGGCGTGTGGCGCTAAAATCCAAACACCCGAAGTTTAATGTTTATTTCTGTCAGCTCTGATGGCGTATTTCGAAACAGATATGCGGTGCTTTACGGGCAAAATCGTCCGGCACCGAGCGCTTGGTAATATCTTTAATGCGGTATTTCTGTTGCAAACTGTCAGCAATTTTAAAGCGCTGATAATTATTGGAAAAAATCAAGACACCCTCATTTGATAGCAGACGCATACATTCGTTGACCAAAAACTCGTGGTCACGCTGAACATCCAGGGTATCCTTCATCCGCGCAGAATTACTGAACGTTGGCGGATCAAGTACGATAAGATCGTAAACGCCCTTCGCTTCCTGCAACCATGTCATACAGTCTGCATGAACAAACTCAAAACCTTTACTAGGCCTGCCATTATTTAAGACGAGATTGTCCTTCCCCCAGGCCAGATAAGTTTTGGACAGATCCACACTGGTAACCGACTTAGCTCCACCAACAAATGCATGTGCAGAAAAAGCACCGGTATAACAGAAAAGATTCAGTACAGCTTTATCTTGCGAGTTCTGCTGTACCCAGTGACGCATATTTCGGTGATCAAGAAACAGACCGGTATCCAGATAATCAAACAGATTGACCTTTAACCTGACACCATATTCAACCACTTCCAGATGCTGCCTGGAGTCCGCTTTACGCTCATACTGTTTTGCACCTTTCTGCCTCTCACGTCGCTTAATCGCGATATTGACAACAGGAATATTAAAGCACTCAGCCAGCACATCCACAGCATTCATTAAACGACGTTGAGCCTTATGCTCTGGTACAGATTTAGGCGGGGCGTATTCCTGGACGTGCAAATAATCACCGTATTTGTCAACGGCGATAGCAAACTCTGGAATATCGGCATCGTAAACTCGAAAGGCTTCTATTGAATCTTTATTCAACCATTTACGCAGACGTTTAAGATTTTTATCCAAACGATTTCGAAAGTAGGTTAACTGCTCAGTTAAGCCATCATCCTGAACATTGTCACCACGTTCAGCACCGCTAAAATGATAGAGATTGACGCCAATACGGCCATTATAAAACTGGCGTTTATGATTGGGCCGCAAACCGATTTCACGAGCCAGCGTTTCATCCGACGTCAGCATAGCCGCATCCCAGTCCGGCAATTGCTCTTTTAGAATGGCACCAATGCGACGATAGGTTCTCAATAACTCGGGTTTATGGCCGAGGCGTTCTCCATAGGGTGGATTGGACACCCAGAGGCCGGGTTTCAACGTCCAATGCGTTGGCAATGTCCAATCCTCCAGCGCTTTCTGGTAACACCGGGCATGCTTATGTAACGCCAGGCGTTCCAACGTGGCATTGGCAGCCGCGACGACACCACCATCCGCATCATAACCCAACACCGAAGGCATATTTTCTGCACCAGCGGTGCGGCGTTGCCGGGCTTCCGTCAGCAGATTGCGCCAACTGTTAGTATCATGTTGCAGCCATTTTTCAAAACCAAACTGTCGTCTGCCAAGCCCAGGAGCGCAATCGGCGGCTATCATCGCGGCTTCGGCCATAATGGTTCCCGAACCACACATCAGGTCGATAAAGGTTTCACCATGACGCGCTTTTTCTGGCCAATGGCTGGCCAGTAACAAAGCAGCAGCGAGATTTTCCTTAATGGGCGCCGGACCCGTCGCTTGGCGGTAATGGCGTTTATGAAGTGATTCACCGGTAATATCGAGACCGACAAACATTTTCTTCTTGGCGATCTGGACGAAAATCTCGATATCGGCATCACGGTCAAAACTTGGCCGAACACCATGACGATCACGAAACTGATCCACAATCCAATCTTTAACTTTTTGAGCCCCGAAACGAGTATCGCGAATTTCCGGCAGATAGCCGGTGAAATTCACTTTTAGGGTGCCGGTTGGGCGCAGATGTTCGTCCCAGTCAATACTTTGGACCAATGCCTGTAATGCGTCTGTGGTGACATCAGAGACTTCAGCCAATGACACAATTACCCGGTTGGCAATTCGACTCCACAGACAGTAACGATACCCATCAACCAGGGCACCAGAAAAGGACACACCCTTATGCCAGTCCGAGGCAGTCTGTTCAGTAATGGTTTCAACTTCCTGCTTCACCAGCCCCTGAGTTCCCTGCGGGCAAGTTATCCAAAACTGAAAGTGAGAGCTTAATGACATATTTAGACAAATTCTCTATTAAAATTAATTTTTTTGTAACCAACCTTTATATATTTACATCAACGATGTTGACAAAAAGGCCGGAAAGTACCGAATTGCGGGGCGTGCCAATATGAATATGTAAATATGTCGATAATTCATAAAGAATACCGTTTTTAGATTATATTGATCATCGACACCGGCGTCCTCAATTAGTTACAACTGTAGCATCTTTTAGGTTTTCACTTGGGGTACATCAGCAGTTGTACCCTGTTCTCTCGACGATATATACGAGGAATACGTATGCGACGACAAAAAAGAGACAAAATGGATCGGGCCTTTCAAAAAGGTTATATGGCAGGAATAGAGGGTAAATCAAAAGACATGTGTCCAAAAGACGAAGGACCAGAACATCAACAGTGGATGAACGGCTGGCGTGAAGGGCGCAGCGACCACTGGGACGGCTACACTGGAGTAAGCGGTATTCATCGGGTTAACGAAGTTATTATTCACCATTAAAATTCAAAAAGTCATCTGTTAAATTATTGTGAGGAAAGCCGGTTTTTACCGGCTTTTTCAGTTTTTGGAGTGAGGGTTGAATGAAAAGGACTGAGCGACTACATCCAACCGTTCACCTGCCCGTCATCAAGCCAACCGTTCACCTGCCCGTCATCAAGCCAACCGCTCAACCAAACGCTTGATCAAACCTGGCCCCTGATAAATAAAGCCAGAATAAATCTGCACCAAGTCAGCGCCAAGACGCAGTTTTTCTTCCGCATCCTGCTCGGTCATAACACCACCAACACCGATCAGCGGAATGGATTCATCGAGTTTTTCACGAAAACGCTTCAGAATGGCATTGGCCTGATCGCGAACCGGAGCACCGGACATCCCCCCGATTTCGTTCGCATGCTGATACCCCTGTACTGCGTCACGCAAAACCGTTGTGTTGGTTGCAATCACACCTTCGACATTCAGCTCATTAAAGGTTGCAGCGAGTTCAGTGACATCATCTTCACTCAAATCAGGAGCAATTTTGATCAGTACAGGGGCATGTTCATACTGTTCGTCCAACTCACTTTGTCGCTGCTTTAAGGTACTGAGCAAGTTTCTCAAATTGTCGCCGAACTGGAGGTTTCGCAGGCCCGGTGTGTTGGGTGACGACAAATTGATCACCACATAATCAGCAACGCCATATACTTTATCCAGGCAATACAGATAATCATTAACTGCTTCTTCTTCTGGCGTATCTTTGTTTTTACCAATATTAATACCAATCACACCATCATACTTGGTGCGCTTCACTCGCTCGACCAGATAATCTACGCCTTTATTGTTAAAACCCATCCGATTGATGATGGCTTCTTTTTCTGGAATTCGAAACAGTCTTGGCAGCGGATTACCTGACTGTGGTCGCGGTGTCACCGTGCCGACTTCAACAAAGCCGAAGCCAAACGCTCCGAGTGTATCGATTGCATCGCCATTCTTGTCAAGCCCTGCTGCCAGGCCAACAGCATTGGGGAATTCAATACCAAACACGGTCACTGGCTTTTGTTTTTTCGGCCTGGGAATCAAACCGGTCATATTCAGATGAGAGAGCACTGAAAAAGCGTCAATGGTGATTTCATGGGCTGTTTCAGGGGAGAGTAAAAAGGCAATTTTCTTGAAGATGGGGTACATGAAATGCTCCGCAACGGTCATTGCTTGCGCATTATACGGATTCTCAGCGATGAAAACAGAAGCAATTCAGGTGTTAGTGAGATGGGAATGACTAATGCCTGAATCCATGACTTGTTCAGTGGATGCAGAGCCGAATTTCAATCTAAAAGCCGATGCTTATAACTCCTCTGATCGTTCACATCTTAAGTCTCACATACAGCATATTAGGTTTCACGTACAGCATAAAACCTGATATCACAACTGCTCAATTCGCTGAAACTTATGATATTGATCAAAATAAATTCGAAACGTGCCATGAATGCCCTGCCGAGTCACAAAGGGCTGCAGAATGCGCGATGGAAAGCGTACTTTGCGACCATCACGCGATATGCAGGATACCTGAGTAACACTGCCCTGATAATGACGCAGATATTCTTCCGCAGGAATATGAATATCTACGATTAATGTATTGTCATGAAGCTCAGCAGCCATGCTGTTTTAAACTCTCAAAAAGCCACCTCACCTAACCCAGATATTATCCTGAATCCGTGACGTCATAGCGGCGCAGTCCGCAAGCCATTGATTCCTATTTGCTTCCCAAAAATTTCAATGAACCTAGGGGTGCACCTGCAATTTTTGAAGAACAAATAGAAATCAAGCTCTTACACCCTGCATCCACTGACGAAGTCACGGATTCAGGATTATTCAATGTAAAACATTCCAAGCTGGCAAGAGTTTGCCTCACTGCAGCTCGGTCATCGTCACCTGAGACAGATCCAACAACTCACGAATCGCAACGCTGTACATGCTGAATTCCGGTTCATTCACCGAGCGAATTTCATTCATGATACGCAACCAACGATTCACCAGGATTTCATTATCTGTCAGCCAACGAGCGATCGTATCATCAAGATTATCGCCCTCGCCCATCTGAGCAAAAAGTCCCTGTGTGATACGTCTTTGCTGCCATTCAAGATCATCACGGAAAGATTCACGCGCAAGCGCTTGCCAATGCGAAGTCACTGTTAACGAATTCACCTGACGAGTAAACAGTTCCAGCCCCAACGCATCGCCAACACTAAAATAACCATGCGCCACGTTTAAAGAGTCGCGATTCAGCGACTGCGCAACCGCGATAATACCTAACGCAGTATAAAGCATTTCGGAGGCTGCCACCTTACGGGCCAACACCTCTGGCACACCTTGCTCGATCATATCAGCGGCATCTTTTAACCAGACTTCATTTGCACTTTCAGGCAATACAGATTCAAGATTTGCTTCCAATCCTTGCAAAGCATTTCGGAACAGCCCGATGGTATTTTCAATATCAATACCTATACGATAATTTTTAATCAACCAACGGCTGGCACGGCGCACCATACGCTGAGAACGCAGAATCATCATCGACTGCAACTCACTGGAAATCTGGTGATCAAGCGCCTCTATATCTGCCCAGATCTGATGCAATCCATAAATTTCACGCGCAGCAAGATAGGCTTTTGCCGCATCAACCGGTGATGCACCAGTACTTTCGTACAGCCGGTTAAAAAATGAAATCCCCATGTAATTGATCATGTCGTTGGCCACCTGCGTGGCGATAATTTCTTTATGCAGGCGGTGACTGCGCATCTGCGCGCCATATTTCTTTTTCATTGCAGCCGGAAATTCGGTTTCGACGATATGAACCACAAAAGGATCATTTGCCAATTCCTCTTTTGCCAGGGCTTCTTTCAAATCGCCCTTGACGTAGGAAATAAGCACTGATAATTCCGGCCGGGTCAGTCCAAAATTATTGGCTTTACGCTCGGAAATCAGATCATCAGATGGTAAAAATTCCAACTCACGATTCAGCTTACCAGTGCTTTCCATTGAATTAATCAGTCGACGATATTCTTCAATTCGCTGCAATGACTCGGTAAACGCGACACCCAAGGCCTGAGTCTGACGATAATTGTTTGTTAGCACCAGTCTGGAGACATCTTCCGTCAGTTTCTCCAAAGTTGAGTTGCGCTGCTTAACCGTCATATCGCCGCTGGCAACCATATCATCAAGCAGAATTTTCATGTTCACTTCGTGATCCGAACAGTCAACACCACCGGCATTGTCGATGAAATCAGTGAAGCAGCGGCCGCCATTCAGATTGAACTCTATGCGCCCTAACTGACTGAAACCAAGATTGCCACCTTCACCAATTACCTTGCAGCGCAGGTCACGGCCATCAACACGCAACAAGTCGTTGGCCTTGTCACCAATATCCACATTAGATTCATAAGAGGCTTTGACATAAGTACCAATACCGCCATTCCAAATCAAATCCACCGGCGCTTTTAACATGGCGGAAATCAATTCATTAGGAGACAAGCGATTGGCTTCAATGCCAAAAACCCCGCGCATCTCTTTGGAAATCGGAATTGATTTGGCAGTACGCTTGAAAATGCCACCACCCTTGGAAATCAAGGCACTGCTGTAGTCTTCCCAAGAAGAACGCGGCAAATCAAATAAGCGCTGGCGTTCGGCAAAGCTTTTTTCAACATCTGGAGACGGGTCAACAAAAATATGCATATGGTTGAACGCGCCAACCAGTTTGACCGTTCGCGAGCGCAGCAAACCGTTACCAAAGACATCGCCGGCCATGTCTCCGATGCCAATAGCCGTAATTGGGTCGTTCTGCACATCGATACCCAGCTCACGGAAATGGCGTTGAACCGAGACCCAGGCACCGCGAGCGGTAATGCCCATCTTCTTGTGGTCATAACCATTGGAGCCGCCGGAAGCAAATGCGTCACCTAACCAAAAGCCATAATCATTGGCCACAGCGTTGGCGATATCAGAGAATGTCGCCGTACCTTTATCAGCAGCAACCACCAAGTATGGATCATCCTGATCGTAACGCACCACTCGGGCAGGCGGTACAACCTCGTTTTCGACCAGGTTGTCAGTTACATCAAGCAGACCGCGAATAAAAGTCTTATAACACTCTATTCCTTCTGCCAGAAAGGCTTCGCGATCCGATGATGGTGGTAATTTCTTGGCAACGAAACCACCTTTGGCACCAACCGGTACAATGACTGCATTCTTAACCTGTTGTGCTTTTACCAGACCCAGAACTTCGGTGCGAAAATCTTCATTACGATCCGACCAGCGCAAACCGCCGCGTGCAACATTGCCGCCGCGCAAATGCACCCCTTCAATACGCGGTGAATAGACAAAAATCTCATACTTCGGACGCGGCAGTGGGATATTAGTAATTTTGCTCGAATCAAGTTTGAAGCTGATGTACTCCTTACGCTGACCGCCATCTTCTTCCTGATAAAAGTTAGTGCGTAGCGTTGCACTGATCAGCTCAATATAACGACGCACAATACGATCTTCGTTGATATTATCAACACTATCGAGCTGTTTCTCCAACTGCTCCATCCAATGCTCGACCAGGTGCACACCTTTTTGCTTTTCTGGATTGAAGCGCGCTGAAAACAGTTCTGAAAGCTGATCGGTAATCACGGTATTGCGAATCAATGTACCGGCGATATAGCCCTTACTCAGCGGAAAGCGAATCTGCTTCATGTACCTGGCATAGCCGCGTAACATGGCGACTTCACGCCAGGTCAGCTTGGCACGCAATATCAACTGGTTAAATGAGTCGTTCTCGGCGCGCCCTTTCCAGATATTCAGAAAAGCTTTGGAAAACTCATCGCGGTATTTGGCCGGGTCAATTTCCGGGTTCGGGGCATAGAGCAGATTAAAATCATAAATCCAGGTGCAGCCCTGTTCTGGATGACTGATCTCATAAGGTGTTTCATCAATCACTTTCAAACCAAGGTTTTCAAGCACCGGTATCAGATCAGACAATAAAAGGGCTTCACCTTTATTGAAAATTTTCAGCTTCAATGCACTGCCAGTCGGCTCCATTGAACGGTAAAAACTCAAGGTCAGACTTTCAGTCTGACTTTTCTGCAGACTTTCAATGCGCTGAATATCAGCTACAGCTACGCGGGCACTGTATTCATCAGTGTAACCCGGCGGGAAAGCTTGTTCGTAGGATTGAAACAAACGGATGCCATTTTCTTCACCGAAAGAATCTGCCAACGCCTGCTGTAACTCATCGGTCCAGCGCCGTGCAATCTGAACAATCCGGTTCTCCAGCACTTCAATCGGGGGCAATTCCTCTAACTGTTCAGCCAGCTTAAAAACAAAGCGACTACGCGCGAGAACAGATTCGCTAAAGAAAGTCGTAAAGTCTGAACCTTCAACCTTGAAACTGTCTGCCAGCAGGTCATGCACCCGAATCCGAATCTGAGTATTAAAGATCTCACGTGGCATATAAACCAAAGCAGTCAGGAATTTACCGTAAGAATCTTTTCGCAGAAACAAACGAATCTGCTTACGCTCATGAATGGAAAGTACTTCATTGGATACACGTAGCAGTTGCTTTTCATTACTCTGTATCAACTCATCGCGCGGGAAGTTGAACAAGATTGCAGAGAGCTCTTTGAAACTGTGCGAACCGGGTTCAAAACCGGAAAGTTCCTGTACTCGTTTTATCTTGCGACGCACAACAGGGATGTTTTCTGGCGTTTCGTTATAGACAGAAGAAGTATAAAGACCCAGGAAACGCCGCCCGCCAATCACTTCGCCTTTGTCATTAAATCGCTTGATCAGAACATAATCCGAATAGGCTGCACGATGTACATTGGAGCGATGGCCGGACTTGGTAAAAATCAATAATTCTTTCTTAAAAACATGCGCTCGACGTTCTTCAGACATTTCAGCAATGATTTCGTCACGGCGCTGTTTGTTTTTCTTGAACAGACCCAGTTCGGTTCCCGGTATCTGCTTCACTATACCATTTTCAATAACGTACTCATCGTAGGCCAAAAAACTGAAATGATCATTAATCATCCAATCCATCAGAATAGCGGCTTCTTCCAGTTCGTCCTGATCAAATGGATAGTCGCCTTTGCGTAGATCTGATATGACTTCTGATGATTTCTCCAGCATGGCAGGAAAATCATCGACGACATACACCACATCCTTCATAACCTCACGCAGTGATTTTTCAATCGAGGCACGTTGTTTGGGATCTGAGGTGCGATCCATTTCCAAGCAAAGCAGCAATTCTTTCTGCCCTTTTGCCGAAAAAGATTTAAAATGCCCGTCTTTACTTCGCTCTACAGAAAATGTTGCATGGTAAATACTATGGATATTGATCCCCAGTTTATTCAAAGCAATACGTGCGGAATCAATCACAAAAGGAAGGTCACGATGCACTATAGACACAATCGTATGTTGCGACTGCCATTCGTGCTCTTCTACGTTAGGGTTAATAACCTCAATTCCGGCCTTGCCTGGAGCTTTATGCTGCAGTGAATGCCAGAGCGTAATGATCATGCCCGCCAGATCAGTCATCTCATAGCGGGACAGATCTCGCATGGATGCATGCTTAAACAGTTCGCTTATCAGGTGGTGTAAATCGTCGAGATGTGATTCAGGGAAATGCGAATTCAAACGTTGAAATAAAGCTTCCATCAGCTCCTGCTGACTTGTCATTAAAACGGTGGACATCGTGACCTCATTGTTTTTTTAAAGCTGATCAGACTTAAGATTAGTCCGAAAATGTTACTAACACGCGATAAAATACCTAAACTGCGGGTTAATTTCGCGGATCGGGTATTCGGTTCCCGGCAGCACAGACTGTCATCACCTATTGCTCAGTAGCGACTATCGTCGGTACACCAAAACACACGACATAAAAAGACCGTTGTTGAGCAATCGAGCTGGCAGTTCCACATAATTATCATAGAATACGGCTGATTAAGCGGATATATTTTCTAATAATTCACCAAACCATACGACCTTACAAAGATTAACGAAATAGTGGTCACTAATTTTTAACCTGAATCCGTGACTTCTTCAGTGGATGCAGGGTGTAAGAGCTTGATTTCTATTTGTTTTTCAAAAAATGCAGGTGCACCCACAGGTTCACCCCAGTTTTTGGGAAACAAAGAGGAATCAATGGCTTGCGGACTGCGCCGCTATGGAGTCACGGATTCAGGTTTTAAGTCGCCTCCCAAATTTGGAAAATTTTATGTCACAAAATAAAAAGAATAATTTCTGGTAAGTCACCAAGAGTGTCTTTGCCGCTGCTATCGGTGTACAGAGCGAGGCTAACCGGAAAAAAGATTTTGAAAGTCAATCTATCCGGCCATATGTTGTTGGTGGCGTCATTTTCACCATCGGCTTGTATTAGCACTGATTACTCCAGTGAGCATCGTAACCTGAAAGTAGTAACCTGAAAGTAGTAACCTGAAAAGGGCTTGCCCCCTTTTATTCAAGCACAGAAACCCCAATAAACCGCCGTTGCAACAACAGTCAATGCAACGATAACTGCAGCGATGGCGTCAGCCTGAGAATCAGTAAAATGACTTTTTGTTGTCATTACCCTCTCCTTTATTCTTTTTGTTGTTTACCTGAATCCGTGACTCCAGAGTGGATGCAGGTATTATTTAGGTATACAGCGACCCGTTCGCAATGTAACAGGCTGAGGTCATTAAATAACCTTTATGATAATCCTGCAAGTCTTACGGCAGTAAGGAAAATCCGTGACTCCATAGCAGCGCAGTGCGCAAGAGCCTGCATCCACTGAAGAAGTCACGGATTCAGGCCAGGGTTATCGGAACCAGATAGGCAATCAGCCTGCAAAGGTGGCTTCGGTTCGGCTCAACCAGTCTCCTTTTACTGTGCCGTTCAGGTATGCCGTATATCACTCGACTGCGAGGTCCCTCTCGCAGACGCACAGTAAAAGGAGACTGGCCGAACCGGCTGGAATGGCGACACCTTTGAAAATGGAAATGCCGGGCAGTAGGTTTGATGTTTGGGAAATAACAGTTTGGAATTCAACCCATCATTTCCTCTGTGAAACGGTACGAGTACCCCAGTTCAGACACCATACGCCTCACATAAGGTACTTTTATACCCATAAGATATTAAATTATAAAACTTTAATCATTCAGAGAATAAGCAGCTTGCGCTATAGTGCCTACCTGTATAATTGGAATTGACTGCAAAGAGGTTGCAAGATGTACGTTTACGACTCGTATGATCAAACGATTGTTGATCAACGCGTTGCACAGTTCAGAGAGCAGACGGATCGCTTCCTGAATGGCGAGCTGGCGCCGGAAGAGTTTCTGCCGCTGCGCCTGCAAAATGGGCTTTATGTTCAACGACATGCCCCTATGCTTCGCATTGCTGTACCCTACGGCTTGATGTCTTCAACCCAACTGCGTCGTATTGCGGAAATTTCACGCAAATACGATAAGGGTTATGTGCATTTCACGACACGTCAGAACATTCAACTGAACTGGCCTGCGCTGGAAAATGTGCCAGATATTCTGGCTGATCTGGCAGAAGTGCAAATGCATGCCATTCAGACATCCGGTAACTGTATCCGGAACACAACAACCGACCAGTTTGCCGGTGTCGTTGCCGATGAAATCGAAGACCCACGCCCGTGGTGCGAAATCATCCGGCAGTGGTCCACCCTGCATCCAGAATTCGCTTTCCTGCCGCGTAAGTTCAAAATCGCAGTCAACGCGGCTAAGTCGACTGATCGTGCAGCAATTCGCTTTCACGATATTGGTTTGCAAGTGGTACAAAATGATGCCGGCGAGACTGGATTTCAGGTATTTGTCGGAGGAGGACTCGGTCGAACCCCTATACCGGGCCAACAGATCAACCCATTTCTGCCGACCAAAGATTTGTTGACTTATCTTGATGCTATCCTTCGGGTATATAACCTTAAAGGACGGCGTGACAACAAATATAAGGCACGTATTAAAATTCTGGTCAAAGCACTGGGCGTTGATGCTTTCCGAGAGCTGGTTGAAGAACAGTGGGCCTACACCAAAGATGGTGCAGAACAACTGACGGAAGCCGAGATGAACCGGGTTAAATCTTTTTTTGTTGACCCAGCTTATGACGCGCTTGAAGATCAAACAGACTTGCTGGCAAAGCAACGTTTTGAAACTCCGGCTTTCGATCAGTGGCTTACCCGCAATGTTCAGGCCCACAAAAAGCCTGGTTATGCGGCCGTTACGGTATCATTGAAAAAAACAGGTCGCGCACCAGGCGATGCAACCGATCGACAGCTTGAGATTATTGCCCGGCTGGCCGACGAATATTCCTTTGGAGAATTACGCGTCAGCCACCAGCAAAACGTCATTCTGGCTGATGTCCGCCAGGATCAACTGCTTGCCCTGTGGCAGGAACTGAGTCGCATCGGCTTCGCAGAGGCCACTGTTGGCACTCTGACCGATCTAATCTGCTGCCCCGGCGGTGACTACTGCGCCCTGGCCAATGCCAAATCGATCCCGATTGCAGAAGCTATTCAGGTAAAATTCGATGATCTGGATTACCTATACGACTTAGGCGATATTGACCTCAATATATCGGGCTGTATGAACGCTTGTGGTCACCACCATATCGGTAACATTGGTATTCTGGGTGTTGATAAGAAAGGTGATGAGTTCTATCAAGTCTCTCTTGGTGGCGACAGCGGCATAAATGGCCGCGTCGGTAAAATTCTTGGTCCTTCATTCAAGGCTGAAGAAATTGCTAATGTGCTGGAAACCGTTATAAACACCTTTGTTGAGCTGCGTCAGGACGGTGAGTTGTTTATCGATGCTGTTTACCGTCTGGGTCTGGAACCATTCAAGGAGCGTGTCTATGCAACATCTAATTAAAGATGGACAGCGGGTCAAAAATGATCCTTGGTTAATTTATGAAGCTGAAAGTACTCAGGGCTTGCCCGGTAATGCGCTGATGCCACTGTCGATCTGGTCTGAATCAGGTACTGAGCTTGAACAATCATCACTGCCTTTCGGCGTAGTCATTCGCGAGAACGAAGAAATTGACACTCTTCTGCCTTACCTGAATACCATAAAGGTGATTGCTTTCGAGTTCGCAAAATTCACCGATGGCCGTGCCTTCACTCAGGCTCGGCAACTGCGCCTACAGCATGGCTTCAAGGGTGAAATTCGCGCCTGTGGCGACTTCATGCCCGATCAGATGTTTTACATGGAGCGCTGTGGTTTCGACGCGTTTGCCGTTCGTAAAGAATCAGAGCTGGAAACCGCATTGCGAGTCCGCACCAGCTTTACTGTACGTTATCAGGCTGATACGCAGATATCTGAGCCGCTTTATCGACACCGACACAAGTAAGAAACACCACATCAAAAAAAGGGCCGTTTACCGGCTCTTTACTGTATATAAATACACATACTGTTAATACATACAGTATGAGGCCAAACAATGATTAGTCTGCAAGTTGATGAACCCCACTACCAGATGGCAAACCAAGGCACCTTGTCTAAGCAATCACGTTTACAGCGCTATGATTACCAAACACCACTGTTGAATCAATGGCAATATCTGGTTGCGGCTATCAAAGAAAAACCGCTTACCCACCAGTGGGTTACGTTGATCAATCCACCTTTTATCCCAAATGATCAATATCTAAATGACATTGGTCTGGGCACTCATTACATCCGTATTATTCGCCTGTCCGAACAAAGCCCGTCTATCAAAAAATATATTCAACGCTGCCTGCAGAATGGCAAGAGTGCATTAGTGGTGATCTGGTCTACTCAAGCAGGTCAATTACCTGAAATCCTGAATGATAACAACGCATTGAGCTGTCAAGCATTAGTGTTTTCGGATCACGACCCGATCAATACCCTTCAAAAACAATTGGAGTTTGGTTTTTAAGCGAAAACAAGAGCAAACCTCATTGTCTAATGATGGTTCCACCTAGTGTAGCGTCTCCAATAAAACGCATATTAATACAGGTTTTATTCCAGACACTACCTGGTGGCAAAAAGCCAGGACGCTGATGAAACGTCCGAATCCGTTCAAGTGCTGCAGGGAAGAATTTTACTGCCGCTGGGTGGAACCATCATTAGGCAACTGAGTCTTTGCGATCCGGGGATTGTCGTTATACCTGAATCCGTGACTCCATAGCGACGCAGTGCGCAAGCCATTGATCCCTATTTGCCTCCCAAAAATTGGGGGGAACCTATGGGGGCACCTACAATTTTTGGGAGGCAAATAGAAATCAAACTCTTACACCCTGCATCCACTCTGGAGTCACGGATTCAGGTAATCTTTTACGTTGAATACTTCATCTTTAATGACAAAAAAATGGCCCGCAAAAGCGGGCAAACGATAGTAGCACTGACTAAAAGCTATCGGGGATCAACCTAATAGCGAACGGAGCAAACTCTTAACTGGACTTGTTTTTGTTATAAACATCGAAAATAACTGCCGCCAGCAATACCAAGCCTTTGATAACCTGCTGCCAGTCGATGCCAATACCCATAATCGACATGCCGTTATTCATGACACCCATAACCAAGGCACCAATAACAGCACCGGTTATTTTACCGACACCACCTTGCATTGAGGCACCACCGATAAAGACGGCAGCAATAACATCAAGCTCAAAAGCAAGGCCCGCTTTTGGTGTTGCTGTATTCAAGCGTGCTGCAAACACAAGACCTGCCAGGGCGGCCAATACACCCATATTAACAAAGGTATAGAAGGTCAGTCTCTTGGTATTGATGCCTGACAACATCGCCGCTTTTTCGTTACCACCAATCGCATAGATACGACGACCCATTATCGACTTATTGGTGAAGAATGTATAAACAGATATCAGCAGTGCCATGATGATTAACACATTTGGCAGACCCTGATAGGTTGATAACAGATAAAGAATATAGCCAGCAGCAACCGACAGAACAAAATTCTTAATGAAGAAAAACTTGGCCGGCTCTACAGCAATTTGATGCGCAATCTGCTTCTGACGCGCTTGATATCCTGAGATAAACAGGAAAGCAATCAGGCCGATACCGATCAGAAACGATGTAACATGGAAACCACCTTCACCGAAAAAGTCGGGAATAAAACCTGAGCTCAATTTCTGAAAAATCTCCGGGAAAGGCCCAACACTCTGACCATTTAACAGTGCCAGAGTCAGCCCTTTAAAAACCAGCATACCAGCAAGTGTCACAATAAAGGCAGGAATCCGGTAATAGGCAATCCAATACCCTTGCGCTGCACCAATCAATGCGCCAGTGGCCAGACTGACCAGAATAGTTGGAATGACCGGCCAATCATAATTAACCATCAGGACGGCGGCCAGAGCACCGGTAAAACCAACCACTGAGCCAACAGACAGATCAATATGCCCCGCCACAATCACCAGCAACATGCCGACGGCCATAATAATGATATAGCTATTCTGCAATACCAAGTTGGTCAGGTTCAAAGGCTTCAATAATACGCCTTCGGTAAGAAACTGGAAAAACAGCATGATCACAACCAATGCGATCAACATACCATATTCGCGTATATTGCCTTTCCAGGATTTGGTTACAACAGCCTGCTTTTCAGAAGCTTGGTTAGTTATATCAGAGGGTTGCATCGACATGATTCTTACTCCCTGCCTGCATAATAATGGACATAATGGCTTCTTGAGAGGCTTCTTCAGCCGTTAATTCGCCAACAATTTCACCTTCATTCATCACATAAATCCGATCACACATACCAAGCAGCTCTGCCATTTCTGATGAGATCATCAATACTGCCTTGCCCTGTGCCGCGAGCTGATCAATGATGTTATAAATTTCAAATTTTGCACCTACATCAATGCCGCGCGTCGGTTCATCGAGAATCAACACTTCCGGGTTGGAAAACAGCCATTTGGATAAAACAACTTTCTGTTGATTACCACCGGAGAGATTCACCGTTTTCTGATGAACATTGGAACATTTGATATTCAAATCACGCTTATATTGTTCTGCCGTTGAGGCCTCTTTCGTATCATCAATAATGCCTCGTTTTGACACGCCGTTCAGGTTGGCCAGAGAGATATTTTTCACTATATCTTCAATCAGAACCAAGCCATAGTTTTTGCGATCTTCAGTCACATAAGCCAAGCCGGATTGCACCGCAGCATCAACAGTTGGCAAGGACAGTGATTTACCGTGCAGCCGCGCCTCACCAGAGATATTTCTACCGTAGGAACGACCAAACAGACTCATTGCAAGCTCAGTTCGACCTGCGCCCATCAGCCCGGCTATACCAACGACTTCCCCCTTACAGACATGCAGAGAGGCATTTTTAACAACTTGCCGATCCTGTTTAAGGTGGTGGTACACATTCCAGTTTTCTATTTCTAATACTCGCTCACCAACCGTTGCAGTTTTGGGAGGGAAACGATCTTCCAGCGGACGGCCGACCATGTGCTTAACGATTTCCTGCTCATCGATCCCGTCCTGCTTACAGTCGAGTGTTTTTACCGATTCACCGTCACGAATCACGGTAATGGAATCAGCGACTTTACGCACTTCATTTAATTTGTGCGAAATCAGAATAGCGGACATACCCGTCCGTTTGAACTCCAGCAGTAAATCCAGTAGTGCATCACTGTCCTTTTCATTCAAACTGGCTGTTGGCTCATCCAGAATCAGCAGTTTGACATTTTTTGACAGAGCTTTTGCAATCTCAACCAACTGTTGCTTACCAACACCGATGTCCAACACCAGAGAATCAGGAGAGTCTGTCAGCCCAACCTTGGCCAGCAGAGTCTGAGTTTGCTTATAGGTCCGTTCCCAATCAATAAAACCACGAGTTGCTTGCTCATTGCCAAGAAAAATATTTTCGGCAATGGATAATTGCGATACCAGTGCCAGCTCCTGGTGAATAATAATGATGCCTTTCTGTTCACTGTCGGAGATGGATTTAAACGACTGAACTTCTCCCTGATAGACAATATCGCCATCATAGGTATCAGCTGGATGAACACCACTAAGCACTTTCATCAAAGTAGATTTTCCAGCGCCGTTCTCGCCAACAATTGCGTGAATTTCACCTTCCTCAACTGTGAGATTGACGTTGCTCAACGCCTTCACACCGGGGAAGGTTTTCGTGATTTCACGCATTTCAAGAATTGCCGCCATACGGACCTCTCGAATAAGAAAAATTCAGCGCCTGAGGATGATCAGGCGCTGCGGTTGTTATTTCACTTGGCTGAGCTTGTAATAGCCACTGTCAACTAAGATAGATTCCCAGTTGGTCTTATCGACCAACACGGGCTTCAACAGATAAGAAGGAACAACCTTGACGCCATTGTCATAAGTTTTAGTGTCATTGATTTCTGGTTTAGTGCCTTTCATGATGGCATTAACCATGCCAACGGTGACACGTGCCAATTCACGAGTATCTTTGAATACGGTGGAAGACTGCTCGCCTGCCAGAATGGATTTCACTGATGGCAATTCAGCATCCTGCCCGGTAATCACCGGCATTGGCATGCTGCCTGAACCATAACCAACACCTTTCAACGAAGAGATAATGCCGATGCTTAAGCCATCATAAGGTGACAATACAGCATCAACACGCTTATCAGAGTAGTATGCGCTTAACAGGTTATCCATACGAGCCTGGGCAACAGCGCCATCCCAGCGTAATGTCGATACCTTGTCCATGCCCAATTGGCCTGACAAAACCACCAGCTTGCCGCTATCAATATAAGGCTGCAGAACAGACATGGCACCGTTGTAAAAGAAGTACGCGTTATTGTCATCAGGTGAGCCACCGAACAGTTCGATGTTGAACGGGCCTGCAGCGGTTTTCAATTTTAAAGCACTTTCAATTGCCTGAGCCTGTAACACACCAACCTGGAAGTTATCAAAAGTTGCATAGTAGTCAACGTTTCCTGAATCGCGGATCAGTCGGTCATAAGAGACAACTTTGATACCAGCATCAGAGGCTTTCTGTAAAGCGCTGGACAGAGTTGTTCCGTCAATAGCAGCAATCACCAGAACGTCCACGCCACGCACAATCATGTTTTCCACTTGAGATAACTGGGTCGGTATATCATCTTCCGCATATTGCAGATAGGTTTTATAACCGGCCGCCTCAAATTGCTTAACCATGCTGTTACCATCAGATATCCACCGTGAGGATGACTTTGTCGGCATGGAAATTCCAACACGATCCTTAGCAAATACAGCACCGGAAACAATCGACAGACTGGCAACGAGAAACCCCGTCAAGAGAACTTTAATCACTTTCATAAATTCACTCCAAAGAAAGCAGTATGATGACTGCTATATACTTGTTTTTTTGATCCAGGAGACTCACAGCATTCATTCTAAGAATTAAGAATACTGGTCTCCAGACTATTAGACTAGCATCCTTTTGCAATTACCCAAGCGATAACGTAGCCATATCTTCCATAAACTCAGCAACCAAATCGCAGGTTTCGATTGTTATTTAGCCAGATGCTTTTTCAAGCCTTAAAGCGAATAAGTCTCATTTCGGTAATCAGGCTAAATACATGGATTAATTTGTCATTCTTTTCACATAGCCTTTGCAGCAAAAATGACTTAGTTTGTAATGCATCTGTCGTCGAAATTTTCGGCGCAACAGATACAATAAAAATAAAACAGGAGAACAACATGGAATTCTCAAGCTTTATCAAAAAAATTACACTCGTTACTGCAGCCGCAGTAACACTACCCTTACTAGCCACTCAGGCGCTTGCTGCCAGCCCTGTCTACGGTTTTTCTCAAATAGGTTCGGAAAGCGGCTGGCGTACCTCGGAAACAGCTTCAATCAAGGCCGAAGCTGAGAAACGCGGTATAGAACTGAAGTTTTCAGATGCTCAGCAAAAGCAGGAGAACCAGATCAAAGCGGTTCGATCATTTATTGCTCAGGGTGTTGATGGCATTCTGCTGGCACCGGTGGTTGAAACTGGTTGGGACCAAGTGCTGAAAGAAGCCAAACGTGCCCACATCCCCGTAGTATTAATCGATCGAGGTGTCGCAGCTGACCCAAGCCTGTACCTGACCAAAGTTGCTTCTGACTTCAAAGAAGAAGGCTCACTGGCTGGCGCTTGGCTGGCGGCCGAAACCAACGGAGTCTGTGACATCGTCGAACTCCAAGGTACTGTCGGTTCTTCTGCAGCGATTGACCGTAAAGCCGGTTTCGAAGCACTAATCGCCAACTTCCCCAACATGGAAATCATCCGGTCACAATCTGGTGATTTCACTCGTGCTGGTGGTAAGCAGGTTATGGAAAGTTTCCTCAAAGCCGAAAACGGCGGTAAGGATATTTGTGCTGTCTTTTCTCACAACGATGACATGGCGCTCGGAGCCATTCTGGCAATCAAAGAAGCCGGTTTAAAGCCATCTGAAGACATCATTGTTGTGTCCATCGATGCAGTACCGGATATCTTCAAAGCCATGGCCGACGGTGAATCCAATGCGACCATCGAATTGAATCCACATTTGGGTGGCCCAGCCTTTGATGCTATCACGGCATCCAAAGCAGGCGAAGACATCCCCAAATGGATCAAAGCCAACGGTCCACTATTCCTGCCAGACACAGCGGCAGAAGAGTATCAGAAACGCAAATAATCCTTGCACAACGTTTTAATGCGGCGCCTGGCGCCGCCTCTTACTAGACTCAAGTTTCAGCGCTTATATCAGTGGTGATAAAGGTCTGAACCTTTGATTTGAAGATTAAACGTGAAAAGTAAAACGCAACAAGCAACAGGACGACACTTGAACGCAATCAACCACAGTCATTTTGCGTTTCACTTTTTCCGTCCTGAATCCGTGACTTCAGAGTGGATGCAGGGTGTAAGAACTTGATTTCCATTTGCTTTGCAAAAATTGCAGGTGCACCCATAGGTTCACCCCAATTTTGGGGAAGCAAAGAGGAATCAATGGCTTGCGCACTGGGCCGCTATGGAGTCACGGATTCAGGTCCGTTTCAACTTTCACTTCCCTTCGCCAAACTTGAATAATTGATAACAGGTGTGCAAATGACAGAAGCAGCGAATGTGTTATTAAGAGCTGAAAAACTGTGCAAAAGTTTTATCGGCGTCAAGGCGCTCGATAGCGTCAGCCTAACAATACAGGCAGGTGAAATTCATGCTCTGCTCGGTGAAAACGGTGCAGGCAAATCCACTGTGATTAAAGTACTGACGGGCGTATACGAACGCGACAGCGGTCAGATTCTACTCAACGGTAAAAGTATCAATCCAAAGAATACCGGCCATGCTCAGGCACTCGGCATCAGCACCGTGTACCAAGAAGTTAATCTGGTACCGACACTGTCTGTCGCTGAAAACCTGACATTGCAAACCCAGGCCAGTCGCTTTGGCCTGATCAGTTGGAAAAAATCCATCAAACAGGCAAAAAACATGCTGGAACGAATCGGGCTGGATATCGATCCAAACCGACGCCTGGATACCTATTCGGTTGCTATCCAGCAAATGGTTGCTATTGCCCGTGCCGTGGGCAGCGAACAATGCAAAATGCTGATTCTTGATGAACCAACGGCCAGTCTGGATTCACAGGAAATTGATCAACTGTTCGCGCTGATGGAACAACTCAAGTCGCAAGGTATAGGCATTATTTTCGTCACCCACTTTCTCGATCAGGTTTATCGTATTACTGATCGTATTACCGTACTGCGTAACGGTCAGTACATTGGCACTTATGAAACCGCCGAATTACCACGCGCAGATCTGATTCAGAAAATGGTTGGTCACGCCATTGAAGAAAGCGGCCCGGCACGTCATGTACAAAGTGATCAGCAACAGGGCGATGCCCTACTGGCATTGCAGGAATTTGGCAAAAGCCGCTATCTGAATCCAGTTTCCATGCAGGTTAACAAGGGCGAAATTGTCGGCCTTGCCGGATTACTGGGCTCCGGTCGAACAGAACTATGCGAGCTGGCATTTTCAGCTCAGCAGGCGGACTCAGGCAGCCGAAAAATACATGGTCAGGCAGCTACCTTCAAATCACCTCGCCAAGCCATTCGCAAAGGCATGGCCTACTGCCCGGAAGATCGTAAACGTGACGGCATCATCGCTGAGCTGAGCGTGCGCGAGAATATGATTCTGGCACTGCAGGCCAGCAAAGGCTGGTGGAAAGCGATCACCCGCGCTGAACAGGAAACACTGGTAAACGAAATGGTCAAACGTCTGGCCATCAAAACGCCGGATATCGAAAAACCCATTGGGGAACTCAGCGGCGGCAACCAACAGAAAGTCATTCTGGCCCGTTGGCTGATTACTCACCCTGAACTGCTGATTCTGGATGAACCCACTCGCGGCATTGATGTCGGTGCGCACCAGGAAATCATTCAGATCATGAAACAGCTTTGTGCCGATGGCATGGGGCTGATGGTAGCCTCATCCGAACTGGAAGAACTGGTGGCCTTTGCCCATCGCGTTGTTGTCATGCGCGACCGTAACAAGGCTGCTGAACTGTCCGGCGAAGACGTCTCCCGAGACGCCATCATTACCGCTATTGCGCAATAAACCAGGAGTTACACAATGAAGATACCAATGAACATCATGGTACTTCGGGATCAGAAATCCATAGGGCCACTGCTCAGTCTGATCCTGATTATTCTGGCCGCAGCGGCCATGTCACCCGATTTTTTGCGCCTGTCCATTGTTGATGGACACCTGTCCGGCAGCTTGCTGGATATTCTGCATCGCGGTGCACCAACGGCTCTGGTTGCTATCGGCATGGCGATTGTCATCGGCACCAAAGGCATTGATTTGTCTGTCGGCTCGGTGGTCGCCATCAGCGGTGCTGTAAGCGCCTACTTGCTGACAACTACAAATCTGCCTTTCCCAGCGATCCTGGCTCTAACCATTGCTGTCGGCATGGTATGCGGATTGTGGAATGGCATCCTGGTTGCGATAGTTGGTATCCAGCCAATTGTGGCGACACTGATTCTGATGGTTGCCGGACGCGGTATTGCTCAGATGATTTCAGCAGGACAAATTGTCACCTTTCAATCCAATGCCATGGATATTTTCGGCAACGGTTACTTCCTTGCACTGCCAGTCAGAGTCTGGATTGTCGCAATAATTATTGCCTGCATCATACTGGTGATGCGTAAAACGGCGCTGGGACTGTTTATTGAATCAGTTGGAGCCAATCAGCAAGCCAGCCGCCTGGTCGGCATTGAAGCCAAGACACTGGTTCTGCTGGCTTATGTATTCTCCGGCTGCTGTGCGGCTATTGCCGGGATGATTATCGCAGCGGATATCCGCGGAGCGGATGCAAACAACGCAGGCCTATGGCTGGAACTGGATGCCATTCTTGCAGTGGTCATTGCCGGAGCATCACTCAATGGTGGTCGCATCTATCTTGGTCTGACGGTGATTGGCGTATTGATTATTCAATCCATCACTACGGCGATCTACACCATCGGTTGGCCGCCACAATATAATCTGATCGTTAAAGCAGCCATTGTATTACTGGTATTGCTGGTCCAGTCACCAAGGACCCGTCTCGTGATCAAGAAAAAAATAAATGCTATGCGAGGAAACCATCATGCTTAACGAACGCTCGCTGCCGATATTGGCGACACTTTTGGTTTTCACCCTGCTCTACGGCTTTGGCTTTGTCGAATACAACGGCTTTCGCGGTTTACTGGTATTTTCCAACCTGTTAACCGATAACGCGTTTCTAATCATCACTGCGATTGGAATGACCTTTGTCATTCTCTCTGGGGGCATTGATCTCTCCGTCGGGTCAATGATCGCTTTCGTTGGCGTACTGATGGCATATTTGGTGACCTCACTAGGCCTCCATCCGATTCCCGCAATGGTCATAGCCATAGTGGTTGGAACCTTATTCGGTGCATTGATGGGATTAATTATTGCCTACTTCGAAATCCAACCCTTTATCGTCACACTGGCGGGAATGTTTTTGTTTCGTGGCCTAGCGTATCTGATTAACGTTAACTCAGTACCCATAGACCATGACTTTGTCGCTACACTGGCCGGTTTTTATATTCCGCTGCCTGGTCGTGGCTACTTGTCATTTATCGCGATTGCCATGCTGGTATTACTGGCGCTGGGTATGATCCTGGCTCGTAGAACCCGTTTCGGCATGAATGTTTATGCACTGGGGGGTGATGCGCAATCAGCCGCGCTGCTGGGTGTACCAGTGAAAAAAACCACTATTCGCATCTACGCTTTAAGTGGATTTTTCAGTGCCACCGCAGGCGTGATCTTTGCCATATACACTGGCTCAGCTTATCCATTGGCCGCAGTGGGTGTCGAGCTGGATGCCATTGCCGCAGTGGTGATCGGCGGCACCCTATTAAGTGGTGGTGTCGGATTTGTTTTCGGCAGCTTCCTCGGAGGCTTGATTCAAGGGGTTATCCAGACGCTGATTTCATTCGACGGCACCTTAAACAGCTGGTGGACTAAAATTGCGGTCGGCGTTTTGTTGCTGCTGTTTATTGTTATGCAGAAATACATTATCTACTGGGTACGACGCTATTCATCAAAGGACGAAGCTGAAAAATCAGAGGCTGAGCCGGCACAATCCTGACCCTTAACCTGACAACTGTACACTGCAGCACTTATCGCGGTGTACAGTTTTTGTTTTATCCCGCCAATAGATACCCGCTCAAGTTTCGGAGTTCAAACTCACCCAAAAAATTTTGGTAAATCCCTATTTTCAGGCATAAAAAAAGGCCCTTGGATTGGTAAAATGTCGTTCGCAAAAACAATACATGAAACCAACCAAGAACCGCCGTGAAGACTCCCACAAAATCCAGCCAATTGCCATTTTCTGAATTCCAAATCAAACGGTATCGACAACCTCTTTGCCGATGCCTGGAAATCCCTCAAGATCAATCAGAAAATTCAATTTTTCTTCCTATACACTGTTGTTACCGTTTGGCTAACTGCCCCCCTTACCGGGCCAGTAGTGGACTTTTCACCACAAATCCATCCAATCGCACCACCACGCTGATTGGAACAGCACCTGTCACGGCACTACGCGGCATCCCTGGTGCACTAACCGTGCACTCACCGGACAGGCACTCTAGAAGTTCTGAACGAAAGGATTTCCCGGAAAGCCAATAAGGAAGACCAATGCACCGGGCATTTTTGGGAAGCATACTAACCGTACTAACCGGACAGGCACTCTCATACTCTCTAACCAGACAGACATTCTAAAAGTTGACTCACCCATCAAAAGCTGGTTGGATATACAGTTCCAATCTCAATCAAGGATTCGACTCATGCCCAAGCCAAGGAGCGAGCAGGTCTCATTAGACGCAACACCTTATTATCACTGTGTTTCCCGCTGTGTTCGGCGAGCCTTTCTCGCCGGAAAGGATCACGATACGGGGGTTGATTACGAACATCGACGCGGCTGGATCGAGCAACGT